>MAAY01000087.1:0-31054 GCA_002162795.1 Rhodobacterales bacterium 56_14_T64 | reverse complement strand
AAGTGACCGCGCAGATGGTGATAAATTTTGAACACGGTGGCGCTGCGATCAATCAGCTGGCCAAGCTGGCTGGTGCGCGGATGGATGTTGAGGCGTTAGAGCTGGACCGTCCAACTGGCGACTTCACTCAAGGCCCGGCGATGGACGATGCGGATTTGCTAAGCGCCCTGCAAACTGGGTGGAATTCAGTTGATCCGGTCTCTGATCTGTTGGTGGTTGGCGAAATGGGGATTGGCAATACCACGTCGGCCGCAGCGCTGGCCTGTGCAATGTTTGGCGGCGAACCTGCTGATTGGACTGGTCGTGGCACCGGTGTTGATGATGTTGGGCTGGCGAATAAGACCCGTGTCGTGAGCGAGGGGCTGGCCTTGCATAAACCTGCCATCAAGGACGGTCTTGATGCCTTGGGATGTCTGGGCGGGCGCGAGATTACGGCCATGGTTGGGGCCATCGCGGCGGCGCGTATGTTGCGTATTCCGGTTATTCTGGATGGCTTTATCTGCTGTGCAGCCGCGGCATGTCTTGCGAAAACCGCCGAGGGGGCCTTGGATCATTGCGTTGCAGGCCACCAAAGCGCCGAAAACGCGCATCCGGCGCTGCTGGCGAAGCTGGGCAAAGAGCCGCTTCTGTCTCTGGGGCTGCGGTTGGGAGAGGGATCCGGTGCTGCTCTGGCCATTCAGATCCTGAAAGGCGCGGTTGTCTGTCATAGCGGCATGGCGACCTTTGCCGAAGCTGGTGTCAGCGACAGCTAAGCACTGAGTTTGATTAGGAAACAGGCGGAGTTTACGCCTGTTTCTGATCTTTCTGTTCGGCCAATTCCAATAGCGCGGTTTCCAGATCTTTCTCCAGCTCGCGAGCGCGGGCGATATAGGCCTTGTTCAGGCTCGATGGGACTCCGGGTTTCCAATAGTCGGCCAGATCGCGAACGGTCATCCGGTCATGCGCATAAAAGGTTTGTTCAGCCTGAGCCGCCTCATACTCGCTGAGACCGATGTTTTCCAACACATACCGCCCGGCACGCAGCGAGCTGTCGAACAGCTCGCGCACGATGTCGTTGGCCCCAGCCTTGTACAGCTCGAACACATGGGTGCGATCGTGGGCACGGGCAATGATATGTAGATCGGGCCTCATTCGGCGCACCTGTGACACCATCATAAGGGTTTTCTTGGGGTCATCCAGTGCCACCACCAGCACCCGTGCTTTGGCTATGCCCGCCGCTTTGAGCAGTTCGGGGCGGGTTGGATCGCCCAGAAAACCCTTAACGCCAAAGCGGCGCATCAGTTGGATCGCCTTCATATCGTAGTCCAGTACCACAGTTTTGACACCGCTGGCGCGCACCAACCGGTTGACGATCTGACCAAAGCGACCGATGCCGGCGATGATCACTGGGCCTTCTTCGTCAATCTCATCGGGTTCGTGTTCGGGTTTTGCATCCCCTAAGTGCTTGGACAGGATGTCGTATGTGATGAACAACAGTGGTGTGATGAGCATCGAAAGGGCGATGACCAACAGTAACTTCTCGGTGAGGGCTGGCGGGATCACGTCCAATTGCCGTGAAAAGGACAGCAGCACGAAACCAAATTCACCGGCCTGGGCCAGGCCAAGGGTGAATAGCCAACGATTGCGCCGTTTCAATCCAAAAGCGCGACCGACAAAATACAAGATGCTACCCTTGGCCAGGATCACTAACAGCGCGAGGCCGATCAGATCGCCCGGGTCAGCCAAGAATAATCGGTAGTTGATGCCAGCGCCAACGGTGATGAAAAACAAACCCAGCAGCAATCCCTTGAATGGGGTGAGATCGCTTTCTAACTCGTGACGGAATTCCGAGTTGGCCAAGACCACCCCAGCCAAAAAGGCACCCAGTGCGGGCGACAGGCCCACCAGCGTCATCAGAAAGGAGATGCCAACGACAATCAGCAGGGCGAGTGCGGTATACATCTCGCGCAAGTTTGCAGCATGAATATATCGGAACACCGGGCGCGTCAGGTAAATGCCGGCCAGAATAATCATGCCGACAGCACCGATGGTGACAAGGGTGACAGCCCAGCCGGGCAGGCCTTTGACCAAAGACAGACTGCCATCATGTTCAACCATCGTGCTGACTGCGCGCTGGATGGAGCCATCGTCCGTGATGTTGATCGCGGATTGAACAGCAAGAAGAGGCATGAAGGCAAGGATCGGGATCACTGCGATGTCTTGGGTCAGCAATACCGAAAAACTGGCGCGGCCGCCGCCGGTTTGCATCAAGCCTTTTTCCGACAGGGTCTGTAGAACGATGGCGGTTGACGACAGGGATAGCGCTAATCCGATCGCCAATGATACCTGCCAGGGCTCGCCCGCGACCATCGCTGCCCCCATCAGCGCCAGGGTGCTGAGCAGGATTTGCAATCCGCCGAGGCCAATAAGCTTGTGTCGCATCGCCCAAAGCGCCTGCGGTTCTAGCTCTAATCCAATCAGGAACAGCATCATCACGATGCCAAATTCGGCAAAATGCTGCAGTTCCTGGGTCTCGGAACCGACTAGTCCAAGCACTGGGCCGATGATTATTCCGGCGGCCAGATAGCCCAAGACTGAGCCAAGCCCGAGACGGGCAGCGATGGGAACCGCAATGACAGCAGCTGCAAGGTAAACTGAGGCTTGGTATAAAAAAGCTTCCATACCTTTGGTATCGCAAGGTGCTGTGGCGTTGGCAATGGGTTTACCCTTTGAGACGGCTGTGCTTGGAGCGGTCGAGAGGTTAGGCGATTGATGGTCAGATGTGGGGTTGAGCCCATTAGAGAAGAGAGTAGCGGGTCAGTCTGAGGCTGTCTCGTGATCCAGCTAGGATGTTTAACGCTGTCGCATTCTTCAAAACACGCGCGCTATGTTTGCCTGCGTCTTGAGCGCTGGTGTGTTTTTTTAGGCAAACAAAAGAAGACCAGCCGCATCAGAGTCGATGCGGCTGGTTTCTGCCAGTGACGGAGAGCCGTTTGCTTATGTTGCCCACAATGTTCAAGCAGCAAAGCTACAGTCGAAATCATTCGTTTTCGGAGGCTCGAATTGCTGTGCTCAACTTGCCAATGCGATCCAGCTGCGAGGAAATGCGGGCCTGAAACACTCCAAGTTGATCAATGATAGTGGTCAAAGTTTCGCCATCTCGCGACAGTCGGGCACTTTCGATTTTACACAAAACCCGTGTCGAGCTGAGTCCGAGGAAATGTCGGTGCATCACGGTGCAAGCATTCAAGATGCGGTCGGCTTCGACACCTACATCGTGAAGCCCTTTTGCGGCTTGCTGGGATTGTCTGGAAACGAGGTCACGCAGCAACCGGTGTTCTTTTTCCGGGTCGATCTCGTGCTGTTCTTTCGTAAGCTGTTGGTCGCATTCGTGGAAAATGCGCGCCGTGCATTCGACAAACATGCTGAGATTGACGGTGCTCATGATGGCCGAGAAGTTGCTGTTTTCACCCAACACATGCTTTTCAAACCACTCAGACATGTCACGCGACATCGTGCCATAGTTCTGGGACAACACTGTCACTGGTCCGCCTGCAGGCTCAATCCGCGAGGCGATGACCCGCAGATTGTGTGGGATCGTGCGCATCGCCTCAAACTCTTGCACCAAAGATTCGGTCTCTTGTGTCAAATCCTCGGCATTGGTGAGCATAGAGCGAAATTTTTTGATTTTGGCATCCGGCGCACGGCCCAAGCCGATATCCCGTGCCATCAACTCTTCGCTTAACGCATGGGTCGAAAACTTCTCGTATTCATCGAACCCTAGGTCGGCAAGCCGTGCCAAGAACCGCGCGGCACTGTCTTCGGGGGACAGGTTCTCGCTGGACTCCGCTGCCAGCAGGTCGGCATATTCTGTTTCGATCGTCGCAAGCATCGGGCTGGTAGGCTTGATGCGAGCAGAGAGATAGCCACCTTCGCACGGGGTCACGACGGCATAGACCCAATAGTGCAACCCGTCCTTGGCCTGATTTTTGACATAAGCGCCAATGCTTTTGCCGCGTTTCAAAGTGTCCCACATCAGCCAGAACACACCTTTTGGCATGTCCGGGTGGCGGATCATCTTGTGCGGCGCGCCTTGCATTTCTTCCCAGTCGTAATTCGCCACACGGCTGAACACGGCATTGCCAGCCTCAATGACCCCACGGTCATCGGTGCGAGAAAAAAAGACTTCCTCAAGTGAGAAAGGAGCCTCGCCTCTGGAGGGGCGGATTTTGACGTTGCGGTCTACAAATGACACGGTGCTATTCCGGAATTGTGAAACTGATATGATCACAGTCTTAGCAGCCGAATCTTGTTGGAGACTTAATACAGCGCGCAATTTGTCACACGTTGATCCCCACCGCAGCAGAGGCGGTTTAAGGGTTTGTCGCCTGAATTTTTGTACCCAGAGCCGCGATACGTTCCAATTGCGCCGAAATTCGTCTTTGGAAGACGCCAAGCTGATCGATGATGGCAGTGAGCGCTTCACCTTCTGTTGGCAGTCGGGCGCTTTCAATTTTACATAAAACCCGTGTCGAACTGAGCCCTAGGAATTGGCGGTGCATCACCTTGCAGGCGGTCAAAATGCGGCCCGCTTCGAAATTGACGTCCATGAGACCGCTGCGCGCCAGGCTTTTTTGGTCCAATACCAGTTTCCCTAGAATTTTTCGCTCTTTCTCCATATCAATCCCCTGAAGCCCGCGCTGTTCTTTTTGCAATTGAACATCACATTCGATCAGGATCCGGGTCATACATTCAATGAACATGCCGTTGATTACGGCGCCCTGGATGGCAGCAAAATTGCTTTCTTCGCCCAGAATATGGGCCTCGAACCAATCAGACATATCGCGCGACATGGTGCCATAGTTTTGCGACAGAACCGTCACCGGCCCGCCAGCCGGTTCAATCCGCGACGCGATGACGCGCAAATTGTGAGGGATCGTGCGCATGGCCTCAAACTCGTCTACCAGACCTTCGGTTTCTTTGGCCAATTCCTCGGCATTCTTGAGCATGTTACGGAAGTCTGTGATTTTAGGATCCGCAGCAAGGCCCAGCCCGGCGTCCCGTGAAATCAATTCTTCAGAAAGCGCATGGGCGGCAAAGCTTTCGTAGTCTGTAAAACCCAGATCCTGCAATCGTTGCAACAACCGTGCCGCACTGGCTTCGGGGCTTAATCCGTCTTGTTTCTCTGCTTCGAGAAGCGTTTCATATTCGCCCATGATGGTCGCAAACAGCGGGCTGGTGGGTTTGATGCGTGCGGAAAGATAACCACCCTCGCAGGGGACAACCACTGCATATACCCAGTAATACAAGCCGTCCTTAGCCTTGTTCTTGACATAAGCGCCCATGAAACGCCCGGACTTTATTGTGTCCCAGAACAGGTGAAAAACACCGCGCGGCATGTCTGTGTGGCGGATGATATTATGCGGCTTACCTAGCAGTTCCTCGGCTTCGAAATTAGCAACCCGGTGGAACACATAGTTATAGGCCTGAATAATGCCACGGTCATCGGTGCGAGAGAAGAAAACTTCCCCCAAACCAAAGGGGGACTCACCCGTTGTGGGGCGCGTTTCTTGGCGGCGATCATGAAAAGACAATAACTTATTCCAATACGTGTTTTTTGGCTCTTCATTATCCCTAAAGGAGACTTCTTCCAAAGATGTTAATGGATATTCAAGTCGGGAGAGGGGCATCGCGCTTCAATTGATCCATAACAATCTGACTTTGCACCCGGGCCACCGCCGGATGTGGCAGCAGCACGTCATGTAGCAGGGTGTTCAACCCGGGCAAGTCAGCGCAATAGACTCGCAGTAGGTAGTCAGCCTCGCCGGTCATGGTCCAGGCCGAGGTGATCTCGGGGCGGGTGCTGACCAAGCTGGCGAAACTGGAGGATTGTTCTGGGCCATGACTGCCAAGATGCACCTGCACAAACCCCTGAACATGGAGCCCCAGTTTGCTGGCATCGAGACGGGCAGAGTAGCCCTGAATATAGCCTTCGTTTTCCAGCCGCAGGCGACGGCGGCCGGCTTGGCTTGGGGAAAGGTTCAGCAACTCACCCAACTGTTGCGCAGTTAAATGCGCATCTTTCTGCAAAGCTGCGAGGAGTTTAGTGTCTGTGGCATCCAGCATGTGCGTACTTTCGTCACTATATTGGGGATATTTGTAAATATTGCGTATGTAATCAGCTATACGCGATCAACTATGCGCAAAACAAGCATCCGCTTTGGGGTACAATCGGAGCAATCAAGACAACGCGCAACCAGGAGACCACATCATGGGTCCGTTCCCTCACACCGCTCCAAAATCCAGCATTTCGACAGACAACCCTGCTGGGACCGATGGATTTGAATTTGTTGAATTTTCCGCCCCAGATCCGCAACTGCTGCGGGAGTTGTTTGCCCGTATGGGGTATGCGCTGACTGGTCGGCACAAAAGCAAGGACGTTGAGCTGTGGCAGCAAGGCGATGTGACATATATTTTGAACAATGAGCCGAACAGCTTTGCCGCCCGGTTTGTTGACGAGCACGGACCCTGCGCCCCGGCAATGGGCTGGCGCGTGGTGGATGCGCAGCAGGCCTATGACCATGCGGTGGCCCAGGGGGCTGAACCCTATGACGCGGCTGACAAGACACTGAATGTGCCGGCCATCAAAGGCATCGGCGGGTCGCTGATCTATTTCATCGACCAGTACGCGGATACATCGCCCTACAACGATGAATTTGAGTGGCTCTGTCAGTCGAAACCAAGTGGAGATGGGTTCTTTTATCTGGACCACCTGACTCACAATGTGTTCAAAGGCAACATGGATAAATGGTTCCATTTTTACAAAGATTTGTTCAACTTCAAAGAGATACGATTCTTTGATATTCAGGGGAAATACACTGGGTTGCGTAGTCGGGCGCTGACGTCGCCTTGTGGCCGCATTCGCATCCCGATCAACGAAGACAGCGGCGAGACTGGTCAGATTGTTGCCTATCTGAAGAAGTACAAAGGCGAGGGCATTCAGCATATCGCGGTGGGTAGTGACGACATCTACGCCAGCACCGATGCGATTGCCGCCAAGGGGCTGAAATTCATGCCCGGTCCGAATGACACATATTATGACCTGTCTTACGATCGCGTGGTTGGGCATGACGAGCCAAAAGAGCTGATGAAGAAGAACGGTATCTTAATCGACGGTGAAGGTGTCGATGAAGGCGGAGAGACCAAAATCTTGCTGCAGATCTTCTCAAAAACCGTGATAGGGCCGATCTTTTTCGAGTTCATTCAGCGCAAGGGCGACGATGGCTTTGGTGAGGGGAACTTTAAGGCATTGTTCGAAAGCATCGAGCGGGAGCAGATCGCCAATGGTGAGATCGAAGCTGCGTAATTCGCAAAGTAACAAAGTACATTGAGCAATGAAGCCAAGGGTATCAGTGCCCTTGGTTTTCTCGTTGTAACGTTTGAATTTTACCCGTTTGGGATCTTCAGGGTCACATTGCGACCGCCCTTTTGGTAGCGCAGTTCGGCGTCGCCGATTGCGACGACCTGACCTCCGTCGATCCGGTCGCCTACTTTGACCTTTTTGTAGCGCCCCGAGGACAGTCGGACCAAAGCGCGGCGGTTTGATGGGGTGCCGTAGACACCGATCAGGTTTACCTTGCGTAGGTTGATCGAGTTTTCCATCGTCGCTTGTCGTGCAACCGATGCCGAGGTCGGGATCGACGGGGTGACCGTGGCAGGTTCAACAGTGGTCGGAGCGACGCTGCTTGGTTGGGTCAGAACTGCGGCAGTTGAGGCGGCAGCGGAAGCAGGGAGATTATTGTTGGTATTGCGTTGGGCTCGGTCCACCAGGTTGGCAAAGTTTGCGGGTCGGGCTCTTGGCGTTGTGGAAGTGGCAATAGCTAGTTCTGAAACCGGCAAGCTGTCCTCGTTGGTGGGTCTGGAACTGGCAGGACGGGGGCGCGGACGCTTTTGGCCTAGTTCGGCAAGGCTGAGACCGCCAAGTTGCGCACGCTCGGTCTGTTCGACCAGATCCTCTGGCCGGGACCGGGGCCTCAGTCGCGCCAGAACCGCTTGTTGTTCACTGATTTGAGCCTCGGCCTCGGGGTCGGGCCGATTGGGTGTTGGCGGCGGCACCCGGCTGGGGCGGCCCAGATAGACAATGACACCATCAGGGTTCAAACTCCCCTCTGGGGTTGCGCGTACCAGGCCTCGCTCATCCAGATCAAAGGCGCTGCCGGCTGCTGTGGGCGAGGTGATAGAGTCCAGTTCTGCGTCGGTGGCGAAACTGGTGGTCGGTGGTAGGGCTACTGCATCTTGTGACAGGTCGGTGTTGTCGATTGAGGCAACATAGAGGTTGTCCAAGCTGATGACTGCCGGCAGTTCGGGCACTTGTGGAACGTTTTGCCAGATGCCGACAGCGGCATATTGTGCGGCCTGGGACAGTTCGGTCTGCTCGACGCCTGGTGGCTGCGAAATACCATCGGCAATTGCTTCGGGGTCCAGATCGGTATGCGAAGGTTCCTGTAGGGCGTCCAACACAGCCAAATCAGAGCTGGTTAGCACAGGAATTTCCGGGACCTCTGCAGCAGGCGGCGTGGCGCGGGCTGTCAGGTTTTCCGGCAGGGCGCTGACCTGGGGGTGCAGGACGTCTGGCAGTTGATCAGGTGTTGTTGCTACAGCGGGAACTGGCGGCGTGGGGGCCAGTTCGGGATGTTCAGCCGGATCAGGCTGAACGGTCTGCGGGGTAACAGAGGAGGTGTCGGGTACTGAATTCTCAGAGCCAAAGGAGAACAGGGAAGTTTTTGTAAAAGCTGCCCAGGCGGCGATTCCGGCCATGAATAGTAGCAGTGCGGCGATTAATACGGGTCCCAAGAACCGCGGCTTACCACCGACGTCCAATGCCTCGCGCATGGCAAAGGGATCGTTTTGCAGGCTGGCCTGCGCTGATGTATTGGGCGATTCCGGCAATGGATGGCCAGCCACTGACCTAGCTTGCGCTGCTTTGTCTGCAGGAGGTTTGCTGTGTCGGCGGCTCGAAAAATCGGCGCTGCTAGGAGGGATAACAGGCGTCGTTGTGGCTGGTTCTTCGTCCGGGCCCGTTACTACAGGAGCTGAAATCTGGGTCGGATGCGTCGAGGCATCTAAGGTCGGCAGCTCCTGCATAGCGGGAGCATCCGATTTGGACGCCAACACTGGTTTGGATGCGTCTCCAACAAAAGGCAGCTCGGGGTTGTCAAATGGGGGGAGCGACATTTCCGGCGCGAGGCTGGGCACGTCAGATGGAACGGACGTGCGACTAGCACCTTTCAAAGGCGGCGCTGTCGATTCTGGTTTGTGACGGCGGCTGCTGAACCCGATAATGGGGGCAGTTTCGATCTCATCGGAAGATATGCTGACTTGTTTCCCAGAGTTTGCAGACGCAGCTGGTGAATTGGGGCTGGTCTGCGCCGTGGACGATGGAGGCTCAGGGTCGGCCGCTTCGATCTGCGGTTGAATTGTCTCATTGGCTACGGGTTCGGGGATTTTTGCCTGGCCGATGTTCACAACGGCTATACCGTCCGGCTCTACATCGGTTCCTCGAACTGCACGGGCGGTGCCAAAGAAAGGCTCGCCCAGGAAGGCCATCTCCCCCGGCGCGGCAACAAAACTGGTGGGGCCAAAACCATGGTTGCTGGCAAAGGTTTCCGCCTCTTCCAGGGTTTCGATGGCGACGGCCGCCACATGGGTCAGTGGCCCGTCTTGCGACAGATCAAAGGCCAGGTCAGTCACGGCATAGGGGGTGGAGCCATCCAGTGCAGCGCGGGCCATGTCCAGCCGGATGCTGTCATCGACCAGCCCAGTGTCCAGGGTCAGATAGCGAACCTGGCTATTTGGGACGATCAGCTTGCAATATATCGGACCGGGTTCCAGCCGTTCGGCCTGGGCGCGCAGGTTGGCCAGCGCTGCTCCCAGATCGGAAGAATTCAGTGCCACTTCACCGACCAGCCGCCATCCTCCGGCGGCCCGGTGCAAGAGAGAGATGCCATCCGGAGACAGCGATAACGCAAAGCCTGGTTTCATGATGTGGTCAGACCATCCAAATCGTTAGTGCCCACGACAGTGTTGCAACCATGTCGGCTTGCCTCCCAACTGTAATGCAGCTGAGCGCCAAGGAAAAGGAAAACACACATAATTGGCCTTGTGAGAAGAGATTGGTGACCTCATCTTAGAAGATTGAAAGGGAGTTACAGTATGAAAAGTAATAGTTTTGTGATTTCAGCATTGGTCATGGCGCTGTCTGCCGGAATAGCTGGTGCTACTGAGCCGACACTGCAGCGGCAAATTTCTGTCACTGGCGAGGCGCGATTACAGGTGCCGCCGTCGCTGGCAGTGATCACGCTGGGTGTGACCGACCAAGCTGACGAAGCTGTCGTTGCGATGAGAGCTGTGTCAAAATCTATGGTGGCAGTGATTGACCAGTTACATAGTGCCGGGATTGCCCCCGAAGACATGCAATCCCAGCAGATATCGGTCAATCCGAATTGGTCAAAAGCTGGATCTCCTTCGTCTGGAAATGAACGCAAGATCACCAGTTTCGTCGCGAGTAATACCCTGCAAGTCCGGGTGCGTGACTTGGATAAATTGGGTGAGGTTTTGGATCAGGTACTGAGGGCTGGCGCAAATGAATTTCGCGGGCTTCAATTTGGCGTCGCCGAGCCGAGCGAGGTTCAAGACCAGATCCGGGGTTCTGCCGTTAAAGATGCCATTCGCAAGGCCGAACAGCTGGCTGAGGCTGCAGGGCTGACACTGGGCCCGGTGATTTCTATCACAGATCAGGGTGGCGGTGGTGGTCGACCGATGGCGATGGAAATGGCGCGCAGTTCAGCGGTACCTATCCAGGCTGGCGAGTTGAGTTTTTCTCACAATGTCTCGGTTGTATTTGGCATTGGGACGACTGAGGCAGACTAATAAAAAGGCCGGGCTTAGAACCCGGCCTTGTCATACTTGTTTGTGACTGGTTTAGCTGCTGGCTTTGGCCAGAGCCTGGTCCAGATCAGCAATCAGATCCTTGGGGTCTTCGATGCCGATGGATAGACGCACCACATTGGCGCCGGCCCCTGCGGCCTCTTGCTGCTCGGGCGACAATTGCCGGTGGGTGGTCGAGGCTGAGTGAATGATCAACGACCGCGTATCGCCGAGGTTGGCAACATGGCTGAAAATCTCCAGCGAATTCACCAGCTTGACACAGGCGTCATAGCCACCTTTGACGGCAAAGGTGAACAAGCCGCCAGCGCCTTTGGGATAACAGCTTTTGGCCCGGTCGTAATAGGGCGACGAAGGCAGCCCGGCATAGGTCACATAGTCGACCCTTGGGTCATTCTCCAACCAGGCCGCCACGGTCTCGGCGTTCTCCACATGGCGCTGCATACGCAGACTCAGGGTCTCGATGCCCATCAGGGTATAATGCGCGCCCTGAGGATTCATGGTCATGCCCAGATCGCGTAGACCAATGGCAATGCCGTGAAAAGTGAAAGCCAGGCCGCCAAAGGTCTCGTGGAACTTCAACCCGTGATAGGCTGATTCCGGCTCGCTAAGCGACGGGAATTTATCACTGGCGGACCAGTCAAAATTGCCTGAGTCCACGACGCAGCCACCGGTTACAGTGCCATTGCCTGTCAGATATTTGGTGGTCGAATGGACTACCAATGTCGCGCCTTGCTCGATTGGGCGACACAGATAAGGCGTGGCCGAGGTGTTGTCGACGATCAGCGGAATACCTGCGGCGTCTGCTACATCGGCAAGTGCACGAATGTCGGTGACATAGCCGCCGGGGTTGGCGATGGATTCGCAGAAAATGGCGCGGGTGTTTTCGTCGATCGCTGCGGCCACTGCATCCAGATCATCGGTATCGACAAACGTGGCCGACCAGCCAAAGCGTTTGATGGTATTGCTCAATTGAGTGACTGTGCCGCCATAAAGCCGGGTCGATGCCACAACATTGCAGCCGGGCTGCATCAGTGGAAACAGCGCCATGATCTGAGCTGCGTGTCCGGACGAACAGCAAACCGCGCCCACGCCACCTTCCAACGTGGCAATGCGTTCCTGCAAAACTGCCACTGTGGGATTGGTCAGGCGCGAGTAGATGAACCCCACTTCTTGCAGGTTGAACAGTGCCGCCGCGTGGTCGGCATCGCGAAACACATAAGCCGTGGTCTGGTAAATCGGCGTTTGCCTCGCGCCAGTGGCTGGGTCTGGCTTGGCTCCGGCATGAATCTGCAATGTGTCAAATCCATAGGTGGGTGCTTCGGTCATGTGCTGTCTCCCTGAGAAATCAAATTTTTGTTTGGCACTAAAACACCCGATTACCCCGCACAACGCAAGCGCGATAACTTAGGGATATCAACTTGAGAGGACGCTGATCCCGGTCTTCATCTGGCCCAAAAAATCCTGGTGATTGGGGTAAAGCCCCAATCGACGCGGTCAGCGCATCCAGAACCCGGCCTTCTTGATCTGATTGCGGATCGCCTGTTCACGCCGAGGCAGGTGCTCGCGGTCAAACATCGCCCGCACCTTTTCACCGCGTCCCTGATAGACCATGCGTTTGATCGGATCCGACCCCTTTAGGACCTTCTTTATCTTGTTGGGCGCGGTGATCTGATGCAGAATCTCGACCACATGATCACTCTCGCGGGCATAAAGCATCGGCAACAGTCGGTAATGACAACTGACATCGCCATCCAGATACCCAGAGGGCAAAGTCTCGCGCCCGCCACCAAAGGAATGAATGACCAGCGGCAGGACGACCTGATCCAGCCAGGGGTCCATTGCCTGGCCAATGAGTTCAGGCGGCGGGTCGTTTTGGACCGATTGGGCATAGACCAGAAAGCGTTTTCCAAAGGCGCGCGGGCAGGCGCCGTAGAAAAATCCGGCATTGAAATAGAGATATCGGCGCCAGTATTCATCCGGTTGGCTCAGATCCATGCTGCTGTCAAAGTCGAGCCCAAACCTTGAGTATAGAGACCGCCAGATCTCGGTATAGCCGGGGCCATAGAGCGTTGGCTTTGGCCAGGTCCCTTCGCGCCGCATCGAGGCTGAGGGCCGGGAGAAATCAAAAGGGACCGACATCAGATCGCCGGTGATCAATGTGTCGGTGTCAAAGAACACAAAGGGCTCGCCCTTGGGCATTTCCTTGAGCGCCTCGATCTTGTTGCCATAGGGATAATCCTGGCCGAAGACCGTGTTCTCAAACGGCAAGATCTCGGCGCCCAGTTGCTCTAGTGCCGCCAGTACATCGTTGTTGCGAATGCTGGGATCATTACGCCACATAGGCCCGGGCTGCGGCACCGCCACAAATAGACGGCCATCAAAATTTGGCGAGCAGTGTCGCAGCGAGGCGGCAAACAGCAGCGCCTCATATTGCAAACGACCGGATTGGCCTACAATCAATATGTTAAAGGATTTATTGCCCATGCCGCCCTCGTTTGCCGCTTCTGCCAGAAGCTGTCGTTGCCTGTTGTTGTGACTATAGGTGTGGCGATGCCAGTCCAAAAGTCTACAATTTGATCCAGAGTGTGTTTTTATGTGCCCCAAGGGTGATTTTTTGGAGTTTGTGTAATGTTTGATCTGTTTTTGGCTGTATTGGCAGCGGCGGTTCAGTCCACTGGTGATGGAGTGTCCACAGGGGCGGTGAGTGTCCCGTTGGTGGCCGAGGCTTCGCTGGCAGCTGAGCCACAGGTTCCCACCGGTCAATTCACCACTGCTGTCGAAGTGAAACCCATTTTGGGGATGACCCGCGGAAACTGGATTTCGGTGCGTGAGTTTGACGGGCAAGATTTGCTTTATGTCACCCATCTGTGGGCTTGGCGTTGCGGATTGGTGCAGATCAAAATTGGCCTGAACGGGACTGCCCCTGAAATTTGGCCGCTGCCAGAGTGTCACATGGATCAGGGGGCGCCCAATGCGGTCACCGACGGCGACGGGTTGCCGTATCGCAGTTTTGAATTGGGGTCGATCAACCAGATAGAAGTTCAGCTTACCTATGACGACTTGTCAGAGGAAACTGTCACGTTCAACCGAATGGGCCAGCCGCTGAATTAAGGACGCGATGACTTAAAGGGGGGCTGCCCGGCGGTGTCGCCGGGCAGTCAAACTCAGATCAGTGCCGTGCTGAGCAGTGGGAAATAGCTGAGCAGGATCAGGATCAGCGTCACCGCCAGCAGGAACGGCCACAGTGCCACAAAAATGGTAAAGGGGCGCACGCCTGACATTGCCGAGGCGATATACAGCCCGACACCTACTGGGGGTGTCAGCAAACCCAGCACCAGGTTCAGGCAGATCACCACGCCAAACTGAAACGGGTCGATATCATAGTTGTTCATCGCGATGGGCAACAGAATTGGTGTCACCAGGATCAGCGCGGCGATGCCATCAATTAACATGCCGACAAACAGCAGGCAGGCGTTGACGATCAGCAAGAAAGTGAACGGATCCGAGGTCACAGACGAGATGAACTGCGCCAGCTTTTGTGGCAGTTCTTCATAGATCACCACCCAGCCAAACACATTGGCGGCGGCAATCATGAAAATCACCAGAGAGGAATTGGTGGCAGTGCGGACAAAGAGTTTACCCATGTCCCGTGGTGAGATCTCGCGGTAAACCAACCAACCAACACCAAAGGCGATAAGCGAGGCCACGGCGGCGCTTTCGGTTGGCGTGGCGATGCCGAACATGATGCCTCCGACGATGGCCATCGGGATCAGAAACGCAGGTGCGGCGCTGCGTAGCGCCTGCAGAGCCTGTGGACGAGTCATCCAAGTGCCGCGCGGAAATTGTTGTTTCAAGCCGATCAGCGCGATCACTAGAAAGAATGATCCGGCCATGATCAGACCCGGGATGATGCCCGCGATGAACAGGTCTCCAATCGGGAGTTGCGCCAGCACGCCGTAGATCACAAACAACATTGACGGAGGGATCACGGGCGCGAGCAACCCGCCGGCGGCGGTGGTCGCGGCGGCAAAGCCGGGATCATAGCCTTCCTTGGTCATGGCAGGCACCATGGCACGGCTCATCACTGCGATCTGACTGGCGGCTGATCCGATAATGGCGGCCATGAACATATTGGCCAGTAAGTTGATATAGGCCAACCCGCCGCGAAATCCGCCGACAAACACCCGCGCCGCTTGAACCAGTCGCTTGGTCATGCCGCCTTCGTTCATCAACTCGCCTGTCAGGATGAACAGCGGGATAGCCATCAGCCCGTAGTTTTCGACCCCAGCAAACATTTGCTGTGAAAAACTGTCGTACAGCACGGTATTGCCACTGTCGTAGATGTACCACATCGCGGTTAGCGACAGCACCAACGCAATGGGAACCGAGGCAAACAGCAGCACCAAAAACAGAATGGGGGTCATGGAGCGTCCTCTTCTGCCGGGGCTGGGTGCGTTAGGTTGGCACTGGCATGGAGCAGCGAGCCGAAGGCAAACAGCGGTACCACCAACCAGATCCAGACCTTTTTGATGCCCAGCGTATTGGTGGGTTCGGCGTAGACAAAGTTGAACGTGGCGCCTTGGAATGCTTTGATGTCGAACCCTTGTCGGGCCAGCTCCAGCGGCATGAACCAGCGCCAGCAGATCCAGATCAACAAGGCGGCAAAGACAAAAACGATGATGTCGGCAAAACGGGCCAGCAAGTATCCGACCCGTGGTGATGCCAGTTCAGGCAGCAGGGTGACAGCCACTGCGCTGCGGTGATGCACTGCGGCCGAAGCGGCCAGAAACGTCATCCAGACCATTGCATAGATTGCCGCCTCGTCGACCCAATAGATGGATTGGCCCATAGAGCGGGTGACCACGTTTAATAGGATTAAGCCGGATACGGTTGCGGCAAGGGTGGCGGCGCAGAATATCTCGACCCGCGCCCAGGCCTTGGATGCCTGATACAGCATGTGGCTGCCTCTTGATTTAGTGGGGGATTTTCTCGCCCGTTATTATGCCTCCGACACAGGGTGGCGCTTACCCTTGGGGAGGTGCAAAACGCCTTCCCGCGGGGAAGGTTAGCCGCTGCCCGGCGATGCCGGGCAGACGGGTCTCAGGTGACGGAACAGTCCTATTTGGTCGCGTCAGCAGCAGCGCGCAGGTCCGGCAGCGATGGCGCTTTGGCGGCCCAGATGGCCTCCCAATCTTCCATCACCGGGCCAAAGAATTCGGCGTCGACTGTCATGACATTGATGCCAACGCCGTTCAGGCTTTCGGTCCAGGCTGGGGATTTGGCGACATAGGCGTCCAGCGTGCTGTCCACATGTTTGGCCATCAGTTTGGAAATCATTGCCTTGTCGTCATCAGACAATCCGGCAAAGATCCGCGCTGAAACCAGACCGACCATCGGGAACATCATGTGGTTTGAAATCAGCAGAGTATCGGCATGCTCATAATACTTCAGCACGTTGATCAATTCGACATCCATGTCGATGGCGTCGACCTGGCCGTTGGCCAGCGCGTCATAGACGGCGGGCAGGGGCATCGGGGTCGGGGCGGCACCCACCAGATTGTAGAAATCCAAGATAGGATCAAACGGAGTGATCCGCAGTTTCTGACCTTTCAGATCATCTACCGTTTTCACTTCGCCGCGGGTCAGGATCTGACGCATACCGGCCGAGCCGTATCCAACACCAACAACGCCAGCTTCTTGCGGCAGGACAGCCAGCATATCCTTGGCTGTGTCCGACCGCAGGATGGCGGCGGCGTGGGTGATGTCGTTGGCCAGATAAGGCGCGTAGAAGGCGCCTAAGTTGGGCACTCGGTTCGACACTTCGGCGACGGTCATAAACGCCATGTCCAGCGCGCCGGTCTGCAGTTGCTGCAGCATCTGCGCCTCATTGCCCAGTTGGCGGGCAGGGAACACGGTGATGCTGTGGGCGCCTTCGGATTGATCGGCCAACTCGGCCCCAAAGGCCTCGGCGGCTTTGGTCCAGACGTGGGGTGGAGGAGTGATCAGGCCAAGGCGGAAGTCTTTGGCTTGGGCCGTGCCTGTGGCCAGAACAGCGGCGGCTGCAAGGGTGGCGGCTTTGGTAAAGGTCTTGATATTCAGTGTCATCAAATAGTCTCCCTAGTAGAATCATTGTTGTTTTTGGTGAGTTTAGGCAACTCACCAGAGCTGGGAAGGGTTATTACATCCGGCAGGCAGCCCTGAAACTACAGCGATCTCTGCCGCTTTGTAGGTTCCAAACATCTTACGTTGGTATTTTAAGCTTAAAGTATTCACTACGGTCAAGACATTTTCGTTGATAGCTGCCGATGAACGGAAAATACCAATGATCTGTGTGGCAAAAGGTCAGGCGATAATCAGACCACCAGAGTATCAGTTATGACCAACGTCGTGCCGGGCGACTGATACCGATTTGACAACGGCATGGCAGGGCACGCCAGGGGCAAGATCCAGTGCCTTTGCCGAGCGTTGAGTGATGCGCGCCAGTAATAAATCAGTACCACAGCGCAACTGCACCACAACGCCGGGACCACCACCCGCGCGGATTTCAGTGACCGTGCCGGGCAGAATGTTCAAGGCAGACAGTCCTTTGGGCATTTCGCGAGACAGGATCACATCCTGCGCCAGAATGCGGATGCGGGTTTTGGCCTCGGGCGGTAGATTGATTTGCGGCAAGAACAGGTGACCGCCTGACACTGCCAGTTCAGTCAGCCCATCAGGGTGATGCGTCATAACTTGAGCAGGCAGCACTGATCCGGCCTCGCGCAGTCCCAATTGGCGCACCATTGAAGGATCCGAGAAGACCTGTTCGGCAGTACCAACTTGCACGACTTTGCCCTGATCCAGCACCACCACGGTTTCAGCAAGTCTGGCCACCTCGGCCACCGAGTGGCTGACATAGAGGATGGGCAGGCCGGTTTGGTCGCGTAACTGTTCAAGATAAGGCAGGATTTCGTCTTTGCGGGCCGCATCCAGTGCCGCCAAAGGCTCGTCCATCAGCAACATACGTGGGCGCGACAGCAAAGCGCGACCAATTGCAACACGTTGTTTCTCGCCACCTGACAGCTCACCCGGGCGACGTTGCAGCAGGGAGGTAATGCCGAGCATCTCGGCAACCTCCGTCAGCCCCCGCCCAGAATGGCCACGCGGCGCAAACCGCCTGCCATAGTTCAGGTTCCCCAGCACAGACAGATGTGGGAACAGCCTAGCGTCCTGAAACACATAGCCCAACCGGCGGCGATGCGGCGGCGTGTTTGTCCGCTTGGAGCTGTCGAACAGCACATCGGATTGCAGGGTAATTCGACCCGACTGCGGTTTCAGCAAGCCAGCTACAGCGTTGATCACCGTGGTTTTACCCGAGCCAGACTGCCCAAACAGGGCGGTTATGCCACCGGGTGTTTGAAAGGACACATCCACAGTCATGTCGCCCAAACTGTGGCGGATATCGACGGACAGACTCATTGACCGCTGACCCGTTTGGCAGCGCGTCGCGCCAGAACTTCGGAGGCAATCAGCGCAGCCATGGCGACGGCAACCGAAACGGCCACCAAACGCAAGGCTGCGCTCTCACCGCCGGGCACCTGCAGAAAACTGTAGACTGCCGAGGGAAGGGTCTGGGTTTGTCCCGGAATGTTGGCGACGAACGTAATGGTGGCACCAAACTCACCCATTGCCTTGGCAAAACCCAATACAGCACCGGCGATCAACCCAGGCAATACCAAGGGCAGGGTGACAGTGGCAAAGACCCACAGACGCGAGGCCCCCAGTGTCGAAGCGGCCTGTTCCAGCTTGGGATCCACCGCCTCGATCGCCAGACGGATGGCACGTACCATCAGTGGAAACCCCATAATGGCAGCGGCCAGCACTGCGCCGGTCCAGCGAAACGCCAGAACCAGACCAAAGGTTTGCTCCAGCCAAGCCCCAACAGGCGCGCGGCGACCAAAAGTGATCAGTAGCAAATACCCGGTCACAACCGGTGGCAGGAACAGGGGGAGATGCACCAGAGCATTCAGCAATTGCTTGCCAGGAAAGCTCCAGCGCGCCAGAGCATGTGACACCAACAGTGCAAAAGGCAGGCTTAGCAGGGTCGCCCAAAAGGCAACCTTTAGCGAAAGCGCTACCGCCTGCCATTCTTCCGGCCCCAGCCAATCCATCATTCTGTGACCCTTAATGGACTGAATCCATGACGGGCAAACACAGCCTGTGCAGCATCGCTGCGCAGAAAATCATAGGCAGCTTGAGCCTCAGGCGATACCGGCTCAATCAGTGCCAACGGATAGAGAATTGGGCTATGGCTGTCGGCTGGGAACAGACCCAGCAGCCGGACTTGCGGTGCGGCGCCCAGGTCCGTGGCATAAACAATGCCCAAAGGAGCCTCTCCAGTGGCTACCAGTCGCAGCGCGGCGCGAACGTTATCCGTTTGGGCGACCTTATCTTTTACACTGTACCAGACACCAAGCGCCTCCAGTGCTTCGCGACCGTAGATGCCAGCAGGCACCGCTTTGACCAAAGCCATCGCTAACACCCCGTCTCCCAGCGCAGTTGCCAATTCAAATTCGGGGGCAGGGCGGAGCTGCACAGAGTTTCCCGGCGCTGCAATCAACGCCAAACGGTTGCTCAGCAAATCAATACGGCTGCCTTGAGCCAGTAACCCATCCTGATCCAGCACATCCATCCAGGCTGTATTAGCGGATAGAAATAACTGTGTCGGCGCACCTTGCTGGATCTGGCGGCTAAGGGCTGAGCTACCGCCATAGGCAATCTGTAGCGCGTTATCCGGGTATTCTTGCGCCAACGCGTCCAAAGCGTTTTTCAGGCTAGCGGCAGCAAATAAGGTAACCTCTGCCGCGGCCAGTGGTCCTGACAAAACCGCCACACAGACACCCAGGATAGATATCAAAGAGCAGAAATGGCGCTGTATCCACATCACAACGGTCAGGGCGCGATCAAGGTGACGCCGGGAATGCGCTGGAGATGATACATATCCTCGTCGTAGATTTCGGTCAGGCTGTCCACCAGTTCTTCAGTCCAGCCGGGAAGGTCGAGCTCTTCCTCCAGCGCCTCTTCCAGCGCAAATTTGTCGAGAAAGGCCGCATAAACCCGGCGCTTCTGCATCTCGCTCATCTCGCCGTGTGCCTCCAGATAGTCGCGCAGCCGCGTCATGCCTTCGCTCGACATGATGGTCGCCAAGAGGTCCAGATCTCCGAGCAGGGCTTCTTGGGGTTCAATCCCAGCCATATCGCGCAGAATCTGCCCCCAGATCAGCGGCATATCTTCGTAACACCAAACGGTGATTGCAATATCAGGCAGGGCCTGTCGCAACCGGGTCATCATTTCCGACCAGCGCAATTGTTGCGGATCGGTTTGCTTCATGACCTCCTTCAATCTCCGGGGCGATGCCTTTTCGAGCAGCGCGGGCAGAAATCCAACTGGATTGCGCAGCCCCATGAAGATCTCGATCTGATCATAGGGGAACAGTTGCTGTAGATAGTGCATGCGCTGTACCGATTCCGGATAAAGCAAGTCGTCTTTCAGGGCACTGCGCTGAGAGCCAAAGAAATGCGGGTTGGACAGCACCACCCGATCGGCCTCTTCTTCGTCCAGAATGGCATCCCAGAGCACGTCGCGCGAATCTGCGGCAGGTGATCCACCCTCTAGCGCGGAGAAACATTCTTTCAGCAAACTGCGATACTTGCCCGGTCCCGGCACTGCCACGCCGCGCTTGGAGAAATCCTCCTTATTGCGCAGCAAGCTTTTCAGCAGGCGGTCTTCTTCGGTCGCGTGTGCGCCAGTGTGAACAATAACCTGCATTGTAAAGTCACGTCTCCCAGTGAAATAACGGCTTGTCTTGAGTAATGCGAGTGGCCGGTTAGGTCAAATCGCAAGGTCGGGTAGGGTGGTTTTTGAAAAAATCGTATATACAGGCCATAACACTCATTTTGCTGCTTGCGCACCATGCATTGAATCGCTAATCCCTGCCTCAAGTGCCCCTATAGCTCAGCTGGTAGAGCAACTGATTTGTAATCAGTAGGTCCGCGGTTCGAGTCCGTGTGGGGGCACCACTTTCCAATTCATTAATGTCCAAAGACATCCGAATATCCCTGTGATATATGGGTTTTGGCGATGTTCTTTGTCCAGTGCTGTCTTATGGCGTTTGGTGAGATGCCCCCAGATTGGGGGGCTTTTTGGGGGCTTCGCGACTTTGGTGAAAAGGCGAGGCCCCCAGATGCCGCTCAGTGACGTTCAGATTCGAAATCTCAAACCGAGAGCTAAGCCATATAAGGTTTCAGACTTTGAAGGGCTTTACCTTCTTGTGACGCCAGCTGGTTCCAAACTTTGGAACGTAAAGTACCGACTGTACGGCAAAGAGAAAAAACTGTCGCTGGGTGCGTATCCCGCGATCTCATTGGCACAGGCGCGAATGCTCAAAGAAGAAGCCCGAGCCAAGATTGCTCTGGGCAATGATCCATCTGAGGCAAAACAGGCGGCCAAGCTCGAAATCCGAGAAGCGCAGAGCCACACTTTTGAGAAGATTGGCGATGCTTTTTTGGAGAAACAGCGCAAAGAGGGCAAAACCAAAGCCACCCTCGACAAGACGAGTTATCATTTGAAGCTCGCGAATGCGGGCTTTGGACGTAAACCCATCACGGAAATCACTGCGCCAATGATCCTAGCATGTCTGCGCAAAGTCGAATCTAGGGGCAACTATGAGACAGCACATCGGTTGCGTGCACGGATTGGGTCCGTATTTAGGTTTGCTGTGGCGAGTGGAGTAGCCGAAACCGATCCCACCTATGCGCTTAAAGATGCGTTGATACGTCCAAACCGCAAACACCGCGCGGCAATCACTGATCCGGTGAAACTTGGGGCGCTCATGGTTGCTATTGATGGGTTTGACGGGCAAGCCAGCACTCGAATTGCGCTGCAATTGCTCGCAATGCTGGCCCAAAGACCGGGAGAGATCCGACAGGCGAAATGGCAGGAAATCGATTTTGAGACAAAGATTTGGTCGATTCCTGCGGCCAAAATGAAGATGCGCCGCGATCACAATGTGCCCTTGCCAAATCAAGCCATTGATCTCTTGTCGGAATTGCGTGAGATTTCAGGCGAGGCCGAATATCTCTTTCCTTCGCTACGCTCTTGGCATCGCCCTATGTCAGACAACACCTTGAACGCAGCCTTGCGTCGCATGGGGTATTCCGGAGATGAAATGACTGCGCATGGGTTTCGCGCGAGTTTTTCTACGCTGGCGAATGAAAGCGGGCAGTGGAACCCGGACGCAATTGAAGTGGCTCTTGCACATGTCGAACGCAATGAAGTGCGCAAGGCATACAATCGGGGGAAATATTGGGATGAACGTGTAAAGCTTGCAGATTGGTGGGCGACACTGTTGGATAGCATCAGACCAACCTGAGCATTGATATGAAAAAGATCTACAAACTTAAACAGTGGTATTCCATTGACGATGCCGCGGACAGGCTTTCTCTGACGCTTGGAGAAGAAGTGAGTTCTCTAGCGGTTCTCGAACTGGCGCTTGACGGCCATATTAGCCTTCATTGGTTTATGCGACATGTCTCTGCGCAAGAAGGTGTCTATGAAACTCGCTCGGAGCTGATGTTGCTCGACAAGGAGAACAAACTTACTTTGCCTATGGGAATGGAGGGGGAGGGGGCGACAGTAAATGTTCTGGTCAAGGATTTCTTTCCTTTGGACGGTCGAAAGAGCATTTCGATTTTGGACGGCCCACATCGTTTGCGTCTAGAACTATGTATCGCACTAGAAGATTATTTGAGAGCGCATTTAACGAACACTGGGGGGAACCTGTCTTGCTTCGATGGTTTTTTTGTTGAAAATGATGATGGACACCTTTTCCAGGTAATGAAGTCTTTCGATAGTGAATACATAAAGAGCATGTCTCCAGACGAGCGGTTAAACGTGTATGACGTGCGCAGATACTATCCGTCCGGATATTGGCCAGATTTGTCAGAGTTGGGGTTCACTAAACAAGAGTTGGAGCGTTTTGAAGGTACACTTCTAGACAGCTGTCCAAAGGAGGTTGCCAGTCGTGAACGCCAAACCCTGTACAAATTGATAATTGCAATGGCTGTGGACTTCTATGGCTATGAGCCAAAGGCTTCGAGGAGCCCGTTTCCTAAGGAACTTGAAGGAATTTTGGATCGTCTTGGCCTTCCAGTCAGTGACGATACAATTCGTCAAAAGCTCAAGGAAGCTGCGGAATTGTTGGACCAAGACGTCGAAAAGTAGCCTAATTCGGTTTCATCCAAACCTAGTTCGACCAGTTACATTCCCGACCACGTTAGACCTGATTCATCTTCAACAAACGAGATGGAACAATGTCTGATACTGGTAACTTCCCTCTTACGGGGTTCGTGAGACTTTCTCAAATTTTGGCGCCCACTGGTCCGATCCCTGTTTCCAAATCGACGTGGTGGCAAGGCGTCAAGGACGGGCGTTTTCCGCAATCGCAAAAGCTTGGGCCGCGAACGACAGTTTGGAAAGCCGAGCACATTCGGGCGCTCTTTGAGGATCGGGAGGATGGGTAAGCGCGCCAACCCGATGGCGGTCAAGGCTGCGCTCACATACGACATCAATGAGGCTGCGGCAGCTGTGGGCAAAACGCCCGCGACTGTTCGCAGCTGGATCAAGGACGGCCTCCCGGTCATGAGTTCCCGCAAGCCTTACCTCATTTCTGGTGAGGCAATCCGTTTATATCTTCGCGCAAAATACGAGGCCGCTAAGCGTCCACTTGGGCTGAATGATTTCTTTTGCATAGGGTGTGGAGGTGCCCGCCAGCCTGTCGGGATGGCTGCAACAGTTTCGCCAATAAAAAATCGAACGGTTCTCCTGAAAGGGATTTGCAGCACATGCGGCAGCGCATGCACCCGGAGGCGCCTGCTAATGAACAGCCCTTCGAAATCCCTACTACCGTGCCAAGAGGGTTCTGATTGTTATCAAGGCGAGGATTTTCGTTATGGCCCTTTGCGCGTCGTTGCCTTCACTGATGTACTTCAGTGGCTCATACAGCGCAGCACACGCGCTCAGAGGGCAGTTGGGCCCTGTGAGATGTACCGTACTCGAAACGCTTTGATCAGGGACTGTGCCACGCCCAATGGCAATGATGGTGAGGTGCTTCTGGAGCGTCTGCTAGGGCGCACCTGCCAATGTTGATGTTCTCCGAGCCAGAGGGAGCGTTTCTGGGTACCCCTTACGCTCTTCAACGGCAGGCGCCCTTGTATTTGCGTTTCGACCACCGCCCTTATTGGCCCGCGATCCGTACCGTGTTGGGCGGCACAGAAACGCTTGCAGCCGTTGCGTTAGCACTCGGCTTAGGGGAGCAATGGCTCAGCTACAGTCGAACCTCCAGGCACTATGACGTGCCGCACCGATACAGGAACCGCTACTACACCTGGCGCTTCATTACCGGGGCCATGGATCGGCTGGACGAGAAGGGTCTCATTTACCATGATCGTCGCCCACCGGGACAGCGCGGCTGGCAGAGCGCTGCAAAGGCGAAGCCAGAGCTTTGCGAAATCATCGCTGACTTAACGAGGTGCACACCTCCAATGCTGACCTGGCCATCCGAAACCATTGTCTTACGCGATGCAAACAAGGCGCCAGCTGACTACAGTGACACAAGGGCAACTCTCCGAATGCGCAAGAAACTGTGCAAGATCAACGAAGGAATCTGCGGTTTGGGTCTACCTCCAACTATCTGCGCTCCTCTAGTCCGCATTTTCAATCGAAATTTTCAGCGTGGCGGACGCTTGTACGCTAGGGGCGGCGGATGGCAGGTCCTTTCAAAGGAGGCGCGTAGGAGCATTCAAATCGTTGGCGAGCCAGTTGTGGAGTTGGATTTCAGCTGCCTGCACCCTTCCTTGCTCTATGGCAAGATAGGAGGACGTATGCCTGCCGACGCCTATTATCTTCCGCCATGGCCGCGTTCGTTGGTAAAGCGTGCCCTGCTAATTTTAATCAATGCTTCAACGCGTCGTAAGGCCCAACTTGCCATTGCGTACCATGAGGCCATGGTCGGGGTCGCGCTTCCAGCCACAAGCGAAGCCTTAGCCGCAGCCGAACGCTTGATCATAGACATTTGCGCCCTGCACCATCCGATTACCTCAGCCTTCGGATCAGACGAAGGTGCTCAGCTTATGCGGTTGGACAGCGACATTGCCGAAGCCGTGTTGCTGGACTTGCTCAGGCAAGGAGACGTTGCCTTACCTGTACACGACAGTTTTATCGCGCCTGCATCAAAACGCGCTGAGTTGGAGCGGGCCATGATCGAAAACGCCGAGCGCATTGCTGGCTTAAAACTCAATGTTAGCTAACTTGAAGCAATGACATGAAAAAAAGAAAAGACAGAAGACAGAAGAGAGAAGAGGGTAGAGCCCCCCAGGTCACCACCCCAGTCACCACTATTCAAACACTCCTTTCTCCCCAGGTCACCACCCCAGTCACCTCTATTCAAACACTCCTTTCTCCATATGTGGAACATTTGGTGGGTAAGTGCATGAAAGTAAAAGAAAAGCCTTGCGGGGGATCCTCCCGCCTGAAACTCAGTCACTCCTCAACCCATTTTGGGAGCCCAAGGGTTTGGCGTTGCGTTAGGGAAGCTTCTATTCCCCTCCCTCCGACGCGAGCGGACTGGGCAAGGGGGATACGTAGTGGCGCACGCCTTCTATCGGGTAACGAAACAAGAGAAACGACATGAAAACTTATCGCTCTTTGACCGGACCTGAACTCAAAGCCATCCGCCGCAAGGCAGGTCTGACGCAGACTGATATGGCAAAGATAGTCGGCTGCACCCGTTACATTGTTAGCCGTTATGAAACCAAGCGGCGGGCATTCCTTCCGAGAGAATACTGCTGGGGTTGCTTGGCAAGAATTTTCGAGGTTTTACGAGTTCGTGTTTTGCCGCATTCCGAAATCAAAAAACCCGTGCTCGAAGCGCAGGCATATGGGGTATTACTCAAGCCAGATAAGAATAGTAAGTGCCTAGATCGCATAAAATCTCGAAACAAAGCCCGCGGTGCAGCAAAGATTTCAACGAACCGCTGGACCTGCCGAGCGAAGACACGAAAGGGGCATCCCTGCCGCTTGTTGTCAGAGCCTGGCAAGCGGCGATGCAAGTTTCACGGTGGAATGTCGACTGGGCCGAAGACAGAAGAGGGCAAGGCCCGCATTGCTGAGGCGCAGCGGCAGCGCTGGGCAAGCTATCGCATCAAGTCTAAGGGCAAGATCGATTAGCTGCTTAGGAGAGGGAAGCGCACTGGGCGGCAATGCATCGATGCAGGTCTCGCAAGCGGGCAGCGATACGCTGCAGGCGCAAGCATCATTGCCGCCGATGCCAATCGCCAACAATCCACGCCGAAGGCTGATTGGAACCCTGAGGCAATCAATCAAGATGATGCACCGCGCGCTGTTCGCGAGTATTTAGAAACACTTGATGATGCGGCGTTTGTGGTCGAGATGAATTCGATCATATGAAGTTCTGTATTTCTGTGCGAAAAACCACCAGGCGAGTATTGGCAAGGTTTTTTCTTGGTAGAGGCCTCGTTTCTACAAGAAATGGACCTCAATGATTGAAACTCCCCGCTCTAACCGTTTAAGAGGAACGCAAATAGTCAAAAACACCTTTAGGCAGGAATGTGGTTTATGAAACATTTGGGTCGCGTTGTACCATCGCCAGAACAACTGGCAATTATGAGCACTAATCGCTTGGGAACAGAACTGATCCGAGGATCCGCAGGCAGTGGAAAAACGACCACCGCACTTCTTAGACTTAAATCTCTCACAAACTTCATGAAGGCGAGAAAAGGTAGAGAAGGGAATGAGGACCCGGTAAGGGTATTACTCCTAACTTTCAATCGTACGCTTGCGGGTTATGTGCGCGCTCTTGCGGAAGAACAGATGCTCGATCCAACTCATGAGTTGGAAATCGCGACATTTGCAAAATGGGCGCGAGACAATCTGGGTGAACCAAATATTGATGATAGTGCCGCGCGCACTTATCTCAGATCCCTTTCCGAAAAATTTGACACTCTCGAAACCGACTATTTGATTCAGGAAGTTGAATATTTGCTGGGGCGTTTCGAACCCGATAAACTTGAAAATTACATTGGTACTGAAAGGACTGGAAGAGGCACCTTACCGCGTGTCGGCCCGGCCCTACGTAGGCGGATACTAGACGAAGTTGTGTATCCATACGTCCACCACCTTAACTCAGAGGGGTTGTTGGACTGGAATGGACTGGCTCTTGACGTGAGGCAAAAACTCTCCAGCCTTGATTATGACATTGTCGTTGTTGACGAAAGTCAGGATTTCTCTGCCAATCAATTGCGTGCCATCCGACACCATCTAGCCGAAAATCACGCAATCATATTCGTGATCGATACAGCCCAGCGTATCTATGCTCGTGGATTTACATGGATCGAAGCCGGATATGAAATTGCAGGTAATCGGTCTCATCGCCTGGGTGAGAATCACAGGAATACGCGCCAGATAGCTTCGTTTGCAGCAGGTCTCTTGGATGGAATGCTTGTGGATGTCGATGGAGTTCTTCCTGATTTGAATGCGGCAAAAACCGACGGACCGCTACCTCAAGTTCTGAGCGGGCGCTATCCGCTTCAGCTTGACTGGGCGATAAACTACATCCGCCAACATGTTGATCTAGAGAATGAAACGGTGGCTTTTCTTAAACCGAAAGCAGGTAAATGGTTCGATTTTGTTCGAACTCGTCTCAAGAATGAGGACATTGGCTTTGTAGATATGACTCGACGGTCAGAGTGGCCAGACGGACATGAAAACGTGGCGATTTCAACTTTTCATTCGGCCAAAGGTCTCGAATACGACCACGTAATAATTCTGGGGTTCAACCAGGAAACTACAGAATTTGGAGAGGAGGAAGTGAGTGATCAGGTGCGTGTGCTGCGCAGTCTATTAGCAGTTGCTGTTGCAAGGGCAAGGAAGCAAGTCATTGTGGGGTACAAGCCTGGCGAAGAGTCTAGGCTTACCCAGTTTTTTTCCGATCATACGTATGAAGAAATTTCTCTATGAGTATTGCAGCTGAAATTGCGCGCCGGGACATTTCAGAAGTTCTACACTTTACCACAAATCGAGGTGTTACAGGCTCACTCCACAATAGGAGTTTGTTGTCACGTCCGCTTCTTGATGAAGACCAATACCTTCGACACGTGCTGCAACTCAATTGGTTAGATCGCCCAGAGGAATCTGAATTCTTTGATAAGTCCAATGATTGGTTGCGGTTTGTGAATCTGTCACTTTCTGAAATTAATAAGAGGCTATTTCGGCTTTCGCAACAAAGGCACAACGCGACGGACTTATGGTGGTGCATACTCTCGTTCGATCCAATCATTATGACACATGAAAACGTTTGGTTCGCGACAACAAATAATGGCTACGACAGATGTATTCGGGGCGAAGGAAGCGATGGCCTGGATGCATTGTTTGCGCAACGTGTAGCCAGAAAGAGCATGGGTATTACCGGGTACCCTTGGAATGTAAATCGCCTTGCCAGAGTCGATAGTCTCCCAACTTGTGAGCAAGCTGAAGTCCTCTACCCTGAGCAGGTGAGCCTTGAATATCTACGCCGAATATATGTTATGGAAGAAGAGGATCACGATATGGTCGCGGGACTATTGACGGATTTTGAATATGAGGGTGTTGAGGTCGTCGTTCGACCGGAAAAATTTGGAGGGCAGCCAAATTGATTAGTGTTCGGACAAGCAACCTAGTCTCCACTTACGATGTAAGGGAGTTTGAACGTGTTGTAGTCAACTCTGCACTTTGGTCGGCGGCAGGTGACGCACTCGGCTGGATGACGGAGCTATCGCGTGGAACAAGTGGTGTAAAGCATCGCACAGGTGTGAATTTTGTGAAGGAACCATTGGCGTGGAAACGCCTTATAGGTGGCCGCTCCGGCGTTTCTATTGATTTGCCTACAGGAACGTATTCTGATGATACACAACTCCGCCTCGCGGTATCTCGCGCCATACGTGGGAATGGTGATTTCGACGTCGAAGCGTTCGCCAAGGTAGAAGTCACCGTTTGGCAGGGCTATGGCCTCGGCGCTGGCATCGGGTCGAAAGCGGCCGCAACTAATCTATCCAAGCGGGGAGTAAATTGGTTCTCCAATTTCTTTAAGACAGATAGGCAGACTTATACAAATGCGGGAGGCAACGGGGCTGCAATGCGCATTCAGCCACACGTTTGGAGCTCGCAAAGTAGCATTGATGAGATGGTCAAGAGAGTGCTTCGAGATGCACTAGTAACCCATGGCCACCCACATGGTTTTTGTGGTGCGGTTTTTCATGCTTTATGCCTCTGGGCGACAATTCAAGACCGCAAAATCCCATCTCTTGCCGAAGCGCGTCACTTTATTTCGAACATGCAAAGCATACCCAAGCTAATAGCTGAAGACAGTGAACTTTCCTCGTTTTGGCTTCCAACATGGGAGAGGGAGGCTGGCGTTGATTTAGAGAGTTCTTTGCAGCGGTTTTGTATTGAGGCCGAACATGACTTGAAGCTTGTGGAAAACGTATTGGCTCACGGTGGAAGGGACCAATACCATCATGTGTTGAGGGAATTGGGCTGCCTGACTGATAGGTTTCGTGGATCTGGCTTCAAGACCTCTCTGGCGGCGTTGGCCCAAGCGTCTCTCCATTCAGGCGGCGATGTCGAAAAGGCCCTAATCGAAGCCGCAAACGAACTCGAAAGCGATACAGA
Organism: Rhodobacterales bacterium 56_14_T64; assembly: GCA_002162795.1. Taxonomy (GTDB): domain Bacteria; phylum Pseudomonadota; class Alphaproteobacteria; order Rhodobacterales; family Rhodobacteraceae; genus Parasedimentitalea. The sequence continues at coordinate 1,366 of MAAY01000087.1, read as the reverse complement.
TACAATTGCCACGATGATCGGCGCTTTGCTTGGTGCGCTTAGCCCGCGGCCTCCATCTTGGACAGTACAAGACACTCGATATATTGAAAAGGAAGCTGTCAGACTGGCACGTGTGGCATTCAGGGAGCAACAAGAAAGCTTTGCGTATCCGGACATCTCAGAATGGTCCCCACCTGGCAGTCAGTCTGACTCTGTAGTGCAATTGGGGAGTTCGTTGGCATTGGTCGGATTTGGCCCCATGAAAGCGAAAGGTAAGGAGTATTCGTCACGTGGGTCTACTTGGCAATGGTTCGAGACTACACATGGTCAGACCATTCTCGCGAAACGGAGAACTAGGTTAGTTGGTAAAGCAGCCAAGAGTCAGTTCCCTAATGTTGGCCGTAGTCAAAGTCCTAAAGCGCCGCGCGAAATCGACAGAGCGGTGCAGCAGGACAGGCTTAATTTCGAAGACCGAAAGCTGCCACCGGATCGCCCTGTAAGAAACACGAAACACAAACCTGAAGAGCAAGTGTCTACCTTTCCAGGGTTAGATCTGGCGTCTCAAGAGGCAATTTCTTCAGGATTTGACGACGCAACAATTGGACGTCTCTTTAATCAATGCATTCAAGAGACTAGAAGTCTTGAGCAAGCCGTTGGTTTCGCTGCGATCGTTGCGAAAGCAAAATTGGTGCGAGGCCGAAGAAACTAGGAAATTGAACAGGCTATTGATTTGAGGCGATCGATTGCTTGGTCAATTGAGCGGTGGCGGTGTTCGGTAAGCGCGGCTTAGACCCCACATACCGTTTCGTTTGTTGATGTGCGATTCCGTCCCTTCATAGATTTAAAGGGAGTTTCTCTATGGGAGCTACGAACGATTTTCTCGCAGGAATACCACGCAGTTCAGATGGCAAACGGCGCTGGCCTCTGGAGCTGAAGGCACGGATTGTAGCAGAAACGCTGATCGAGGGCGCGACTGTGAATGGGGTGGCCAAGCGATATGATTTGATACCGAGCAGCGTTTCAGATTGGCGACGCATGGCGCGGATGGGCAAGCTTGTTTTGCCCAACTTGGATGGCATGGATTTTGTGCCAGTGCAGATTGCAGAACCTATGCCGCTTGAGTCGGTTCCAGCGCCAGCTATCAATTTGGCCAGCGTTGAGCTGCTCAAAGGCGGAGTGACGATCCGCTTGGCAGCTGACACACCAGCAACGCGGATTGCCGAGATCGTGGCAGCGCTGTGATCCATCCGTCACATGGGGTGCAGGTTTTTGTGGCGACCAAGCCTGTGGACTTCCGCAAGGGGCACGATGGTTTGGCCGCTTTGGTCCAGGGCCATCTGCAAAAGAAACCGTTCGACGGTGCGGTCTATGTGTTCCGCGCCAAACG
>MAAY01000097.1 GCA_002162795.1 Rhodobacterales bacterium 56_14_T64 | reverse complement strand
GATTCTGGCCCGCCTGACCTTGGTGCCCGATCAAGACTACACCTACGAGGCCCGGCTGGTCCGCCGCATTGGGTCCAATCCGAAACGCGTGCTGGGCATCTTCCGCAAGCGCTCGGAAGGGGGGCGTATTGTGCCGATCGACAAATCGGGGTCGAACGAATGGATCGTCGCTGATGATGCCACCAATGGCGCCCGGGACGGCGAGCTGGTTGAGGCGGAACAAGCTGGCCCCAAGGGCCGCATGGGTCTACCGCGGGCGCGGATTGTTGACCGTCTGGGTGATCCATCCGCCCCCAAGGCAGTGTCACTGATCGCCATTCACCAACACGGTATTCCCGACAATTTCCCGGATGCCGTCGTGGCAGAGGCCGACAAGGCCAAACCGATGGACCTGAAGGGCCGCACAGATTTGCTCGACATGCCACTGGTCACCATCGATCCGTCGGATGCGCGCGACCACGATGACGCCTGCTATGCCCACGCCGATGACGACCCCAAAAATCCCGGCGGCCACATCGTCTGGGTCGCCATTGCTGATGTCGCCGCCTATGTGCGCCCCGGCACTGCGCTGGACCGCGAGGCCCGCAAGCGCGGAAACTCCAGTTATTTCCCCGACCGCGTTGTGCCAATGCTACCCGACCGCCTGTCTGGTGATCTGTGTTCGCTGCACGAAGGCGTGCCACGCCCCTGTATCGCAGTACGGATGCAGCTAGATGCCGAGGGCAACAAGCTATCGCATCACTTTGAACGCGCATTGATGCGCTCGGCCGCATCGCTGCATTACGGCGAAGTCCAGGACGCGATGGACGGTGCTCCGAATGACCGCACCGGTCCATTGCTCGAGGATGTGATCAAACCGCTCTATGCTGCTTATGGTGCGTTAAAGACAGCCCGCGAGGCCCGTCAGCCCTTGGAACTGGATCTGCCCGAGCGAAAGATCATTCTAGATGACAAAGGCACCGTGCAGTCGATCAACTTCCGCGACCGGCTGGATGCGCACCGGCTGATCGAAGAATTCATGGTGTTGGCCAACGTCGCCGCCGCTGAAACACTGATTGCCAAACGCGCCCCACAGCTGTTTCGCGTGCACGAAGAACCCTCGCCCGAAAAACTGGATTCCCTGCGTGAAACCGCATCGGCTGCCGGGCTGACGCTGGCCAAGGGACAGGTTCTGCAAACCCGGCACCTGAACGCGCTACTGAACGCCGCCGCTGGCACCGATGACGCCGAACTGATCAATATCTCGACCCTGCGGTCAATGACGCAGGCTTATTACGGCATCGAGAATTTCGGCCACTTTGGTCTGGCTCTTCGCAACTACGCACATTTCACCTCGCCAATCCGCCGCTATGCCGATCTGATCGTGCACCGGGCGCTGGTCACTTCACACGGTTGGGGCAAAGACGGGCTCGACCCGGCTGAGGTTGAAAATCTAGAGCAAACCGCAACCCATATATCCGACACCGAACGACGCTCGATGATGGCAGAGCGCGACACCACCGATCGCTATCTGGCCGCGTTCCTGTCTGAACGGGTGGGCAATGAATTCACTGGTCGGATCAACGGCATCGCCCGTTTTGGCGCCTTTGTACGGTTGGACGAAACTGGGGCCGACGGGCTGGTGCCAGTGCGCACTCTGGGACGTGAGTTCTTTCACTTCGACGCAGATGCCAGCACCCTGATGGGGGCGGACACTGGGTTTGTCATCACAATTGGTCAGCGGGTGACGGTTCGATTGACCGAAGCAACACCCGTCACTGGTGGGTTGCAGCTGGAACTGCTGACCATTGACGACAAAGTCCTGCCCCGTGGTGGCAGCCGCAGCCCGGCAGGTCGCTCCAGTGGCAAACGCAAGAAGTCCAAGGTCAAGCGCAAGAACGATAAGATTAAGCGCAAGGTCGTCCGTAAACGAAAATGACAGCGTAGGGTGCGTGCTTGCACGCACCCCTGTTTTCCGCATCAGCCGTCAAGCGGCTCGCGGATATGATAGGTCAATGCCCGCTTGATCAGCCAACCGTGGCGTAGGGGTTCAACTTCACTGGGGTGATCAAACAACACAGCTCGGGTGCCCTCAACCCGATCCCAGGCTGGGAACGTCTTAAGATACTCAGGTATCAACTCGCTTTGGCAATGAACAAACACCCCAAACCGGGCCCCTTTAGGCACCCCCAACCTTAGCGTGGAGCCGCTTTTGCTGTCGGGGGTAAGATAGGCAGGCTGACCCCAGCGCAGGGCCTCTTCAATCCGGCCAACAGCGGGCAATTCTGCGGCGATGTCAAAAATTAACGCGCGCAGCGCCAAAAGCCCGCGACGGGCCTCGGCATCCTCCAGATCAAAGGCCTTCTCAACTTTGGCGCTGGCAAAGGGATATTTCATGACAGGGGCACGGCCTCGTGGAATACCCGATCAACATAGCCACTTAACACCGGGTCGTCACTGATGCGCCGCACCAAATTGGTTTCCACCATGGTCGACCGCATCGCTTGCAACATTGCTGCAACGCTGAAATCTGCGCTGGTGATCTGGCCGCACATCAGGAAAGAGCTGTCTTTCAACAATACCGTTACCACCTGCAGATCTTGCTCCAACCGCGCTTTGCGTTCTTCTTCGTTAAAACGACCGGTGCCTTGAAAAGCCAAGCCGGTACAAACGGACTGACGGATTGAATGAGTCACCGGCCGACGTATCAGCGATGGAATTTCACTGAAATAGGCGTCGCGGATGCTGGGCCAGACCGCCTCGTTTGCCCACCGATCATAGACCACGTGAAAATACAACGTGTCCTCGGCCAACCGGATCAAAGCCTGAGCATGAGCCCTGTCGCGGGGCGCCAGACCTACGTCAAATTCAGCCCCCCTGGATTCGAGGTATCTGCGGATTTCACTGCTGTCTGGCACTAGCCCGTCAGGAGTACGCAGCACCGGCAGTTTACGGTGAGGCATCTTGCGTGGATCCTTCAAATCCTCGCGTTGCCAGCTTTGTCCGGCATAGGTCAGCAGCAGCGCCGCCTTGACGCAAAAGGGGCTAAAGCTAAAGACGTCGTTATGGCGGGGATAGGTAAGCAGAGTCAGCATAGTATGTGTCCAATGTTTGCGTTCTGTTCTCTTCCTACAAAACCGTAATGACAGTTTCTGTCATTAGCGGTAGGTAAAGTGAGTTATGTCTAGAACCCTCCGCCTGTTCCAATTGATGCAAGCCCTGCGCCAGGGCTCTGGCCCCCATACCGCCGCTGGTCTGGGAGATGAAATGGGAGTATCAGCGCGTAGCATTCACCGTGATATCGCCACCTTGCGTGAGATGGGGGCGATTATCGACGGCGAGGCCGGCTATGGTTTCACCCTGATCGAAGACAATGCGCTGCCGCCGATGGGCTTTCGTGATACCGAGCTAGAAGCGCTGGTATTGGGCCTGCGCGAGGTGCAGCAGATCGGAGATCCGGATTTAGTAGAGGCTGCAGGCGAGGCACTGCGCAAGTTGCAGGGACGTTTGCCACCGCGTCAGTCGCACCGGTTGCGCCACTCAGTGTTGTCCGCCTACCGCTTTAAGCGCCCTGAACCACCCTCGATCTCGGTCGCTGACCTGCGAGAGGCGACTTGGGACGAGCTAGAGGTGGCTTTCGACTATGTTGATGCAAAAGCTGCCACAACCACCCGACAGGTCAAACCGTTGGGATTGGTCTATTTCGATCACTCAACAATGCTGATTTCCTGGTGTCTTCTGAGGCAGGATGTTCGGGTCTTTCGATTAGATCGTATGTCGCAATTGCAAATCACCGAGCAGAGTTTCCGTCCTCATCGGGTGGCGATGCTACGCGATGCTTTGACCAAGATCCGTGCGGAAAAGCAGGCGCTGCAGGACAGTGCTGCTTCAAAAACGGCGGAACCTCGCAAGTCATTGGACTGAGCACTTTTGCCATACTCCCTGACCGGGTATATTTGTTGCGAGCAGAAAAATACGAGGTGCAAAATGCGCGTTTTGGTTTGGGCCAGTGGTGTGGCTCTATTGGTGGCAACGACTTCCGTTGCTGCTCCGTCAACATCTTTGCGGCCAGAGGGGCGGCCTGTTGTCGATACCCAACCTGCCCCGCAACAAGTGGCCGCAAATCGCAATTTTCAGCTGTGGGTCAATGGCTTTCGAAAGCGCGCTAGGACACAAGGCATTTCGACCGCCACGTTGGACCGGGCGTTCAAGGGGGTAACTTATGACCCCGAAGTTATCCGCCGAGACCGCAATCAGGCGGAATTCACCAAGTCGATCTGGGAATATCTCGACACCGCTGTATCGGACAAGCGCATCAAAAACGGTAAAGAGGCCCTGCTTGAGCAACAGCAGCGGCTGCAGCGAATCGAGGCCACATATGGCGTCGACAAGGAGGTGATTCTGGCCGTCTGGGGGATGGAGAGTTCTTATGGAACTTTTCGCGGAGACATGGATGTTGTGCGCTCGCTGTCGACCCTGGGTTTTGACGGTCGCCGTGGCCAGTTTTTTGAAAGCCAGTTGATCGCTGCATTGAAGATCCTGCAATCAGGCGATGTGCCGCCACGCAAGATGACTGGCAGTTGGGCTGGTGCCATGGGGCATACTCAGTTTATCCCAACGTCTTACCTGGCCTATGCTGTGGATTTCACTGGCGACGGCAAACGCGACATCTGGTCGGACAATCCCAGCGACGCGCTGGCCTCGACTGCAGCCTATCTAGCACGGTTTGGCTGGATCAAAGGCCAGCCATGGGGTGTTGAAGTGATCCTACCACGCGAGTTCAACTATGGTTTGGCCAGCCGTAGCATCAAGAAAAACCCGGCACAGTGGACCACTTTGGGCGTGAAGGGGATCAATGGGCGACCGGTCCCAGATTACGGGACGGGATCCATTTTGTTGCCCGCCGGAGGCAATGGTGCGGCCTTTATGATTTTCAAGAATTTCCAGGTGATTGAACGCTACAATGCAGCGGACGCTTATGTGATTGGTGTTGGGCACCTGAGCGACCGCATCAAAGGCGGCCACCCGATCCAAACCCAGTGGCCGCGCGGGGATCGGGCCCTGACCTTTATGGAGCGTCAAGAAATGCAAAAACAGCTGACACGTCAGGGGTTTAGCACTCAGGGTGTGGATGGCAAAATCGGCCCCAATACAACCGCCGCAGTACGTGCTTTTCAGGTCGCCAATGGATTGGTCCCGGATGGGCATGCCTCGCTCAACCTACTGAAACGATTGCAGTAAGCGAGAACATGGAGGGGCCAGCCCTTTTTGAACGGGTAAAGGATCTAAAATGGAAAAGGCCCCGGTGTTTGCCGGGGCCTTTGTTTTTCTGGGCACTGAGAGTTATCCCGGCGACATGCCACGCAGGCGTTCTGAGCGACGGCGCAGCAATTCGAGCGTCGCAAGCAACAGAACTGAAATTCCCACCAGGATCGTAGCCACTGCCAGAATCGTTGGTGAAATTTGCTCGCGCAACCCGATGAACATCTGCCAAGGTAGGGTTTTCTGTCCTGCGGAGCCGACAAACAGCACCACAACCACTTCATCGAATGACGTGATAAAGGCGAACAACCCGCCAGAGACCACGCCCGGCAGAATTAGCGGCATCTGCACCCGGAAGAAAGTGGTGACAGGGCCAGCGCCCATATTGGCGGCGGCGCGGGTCAGCGAGCGGTCAAAGCCCACCAAGGTTGCGGTCACCGTGATGATCACAAAGGGAATGCCTAGAACGGCATGCGCCAGTACCACACCCATGTAGGTGCCCTGCAAGCCAATACGGCTGTAGAAGAAGTACATACCAGCAGCTGAGATGATCAGCGGTACGATCATGGGTGAAATCAGGATTGCCATGATGGCGCGACGGAACGGCACATGTGGCTGGCTGAGGCCAATGGCCGCCAAAGTGCCAAAGGTGACCGATATCACGGTTGCCATAGGCGCGATCCGAATCGAATTCCACAGGGCGTTCTGCCAGTCTTGGTTACTGAAGAAATCCTGGTAGTGTTTCAGCGAATAACCGGCCGGATCAAACCGCAGCATTTCGGGGGTGAAAGTGAAGAAATCCTGAGCATTGAAGCTGAGCGGCATCACGACCAGAATTGGGGTGATCAGAAAGGTAAAGACCGCCCCACAAATGACCCGAAACGTATAGTGCCACAGCACTTGGCCCGAGGTCAGGTAAGGCGCCAGATGCGCACGATAGCGCGAGGTGCCCAGCCAGAAGATGAACCAGCCAGCAAACCAGCCGAACAAACCGCCAAGTACCGCCGCGGGCAGGCCTCCGAGGAAAAATCCAGCTACAGCAAAGGCTGCGATCAGGACCCAACGGAATGGCTTTTCCTTGTCCAGCATCGAAGTAAGAGCAAAGCCCAGCGCCGCCATTATGGCCGCGCCGACCAGTACGCCCATCAGGCCGGACCCCTGCGAGGTGCCAACAAAGAGGCCAAAGAAGGCACCGGAGGCTGCAGCGGTTGCAGCGACAAAGCCGGGAGTTTGATTTTCTACAGGTGTTAATGCCATCTGTCTTATCCCAGCTTCACATTGTCGATACCGACAATTTTGTCATAGGCCCAGTACAGGACCAGAACCACCGCCAGCAGAATGGCACCCAGCGCAGCGGCCAGCCCCCAGTTCAACGAGGATGAGATGTGGAAGGCGATTCGGTTGGAAATGAACACACCCTTGGTGCCGCCAACCAGTTCCGGAGTGATGTAGTAACCAATCGACAGGATGAACACGAGGATCGAGCCCGCGCCAATTCCCGGTATCGATTGCGGGAAATAAACCCTCCAGAATGCGGTCCAGTTGGTTGCGCCCAGTGATTTAGCGGCCCGCAAATAGGTCGGTTGGATGGTCTGCATCACAGAATACATCGGCAGGATCATGAACGGCAGCAGGATGTGGGTCATGGCCACAATCGTGCCAAACTGGTTGTTGATCATGACAAGTCGGGCGTCATCTGCGACCAATCCCAGCCAGACCAGGGTCTCGTTGATCACCCCTTGCTGTTGCAACATCACCTTCCAGGCTGAGGTACGCACCAGCAGCGAGGTCCAAAACGGCAATAGCACCAGGATCATCAACATGTTGGAGGTGCGCGCTGGCAGGTTGGCCAGAATCCAGGCCACCGGATAAGCCAGTATGATGCAGCTGATGGTGATGACCATCGACATGAACATCGTGCGTTTGAATAGAGTGATATAGATCTGCTGGTTTTCAGGACGCGCCTCGGCACCGTCAGTGCCCTTTTGCATGTCGATAGAGTTCAGGAAATAGCCATTGGTATATTTGGGGCTGTAGGTCTTGATGGTGCGCCAGACCGCGATTTTGGCCCAGCCATCATTCATGTCGATGAACTTGGCCTTAAATGGTGCATCTTGCGCCAAATCCCACTTTTTGATCTGGCGGCCAGATTTGCGGAACAGGGACGAAATCCCGGTGAGTTCATAATTCAAGCGAGTACCCAAACGAGTATGCCGTTTGGCTTCCACTGCAACTTTGAGATCAGCTGCCAATGCGGCATAGACCGCCTCTGAGGGGGGCTCTCCGCTATCAGGATCCCAGTCTTGCAGGGCGACGACCGTTTTGGGAAGCGTATCCATGACAATATTGTTCTCGACTGAGCGGAACAGCATGTCACCAATCGGCATTATAAATGTCAAAAGCACGAACAAAAGCAGTGGCGCAATCAGCATCAACGCCCGGATCTTTTGCCTGCGAAGAGCGCGGGCCAAACTGCGTTTCAGCGGCGTGCCGTCGGCCGCAATCACTGGGCCAGTGTCGGTAATATCGCTCATGTGTGTCCCCGTTGTCGTCGCTCGTTAGTCAAGCGTTCGCCAGTCGTCCAATTCGGACCGCAGCGCAAAATAGCGCCAAACACCAAGGGGCAGAGGAGACCCGCCCCTTGGTAATTCATGTCAGCTATTACTTAGCCAACCACGCCTGGAATTTGGCGTCGATGTCGTCGCGGTAGTCAGCCCAGAACTCGTAGTTGTACAGGAACGTGTTCTTAGCGTTGTTAGGATCGGTTGGCATGTGTGGTGCCATGTCGATACCCAATTCCGCGTGCTGACCTACCAGAGGTGCCGAAGAGGCACGGGCCGGACCGTACGAGATGTACTTGGCCTGGTCAGCCAAACGCTGGGTGTCGGTTGCGAACATGATATAGTCCAGCGCACGAGCCTGACGCTCGGGGCTCAGACCAGCTGGAATGATCCAACCGTCAAGGTCAAACACTTGTGCGTCCCACAGCATGGCAACCGGCTGTTTCTGCTCTTCGATAACCGAGAACAGACGGCCGTTGTAGGTGGAGCCCATGACAACTTCGCCGTCAGCCAACAGCTGAGGCGTGTCAGCACCAGCAGACCACCAAATTACGTCGTCTTTGATTGTTGCCAGTTTGGCCAGAGCCTGCTCTTGACCTTCTTCGGTTTCCAGAACGTCATAGATGTCTGCTTTGGCAACGCCATCACACATCAGCGCCCATTCCATGTTGTTGATCGGACGCTTTTCGAGCGCACGTTTGCCTGGATAGGCTTCGGTGTCGAAGATTGCGCAGACAGACGTCGGCGCTGTGTCGCCAACCAGATCGGTACGATAGCCGAAAGTGGTCGAGTACACGATCTGTGGGATGAAGCATTCGGAAACCAGCAGGTCACCAAAATCTTCCGAAGCCGATGTTCCATCAGGAGCAGCGGCCAGCTGGGTATCAGGATCGATTTCCATAGCCAGGCCTTCGTCACACAGGCGCATTGCGTCTGCAGCAACAACGTCGACGACATCCCAGGTCACGTTACCTGCTTCGTTCATCGCACGCAGTTTGGCGACAGCTTCAGCCGAGCTTTCGTCGTTGATGATCTTAACGCCGGTTTTGGCGGTATAGGGGTCATGGTAGGCGTTCTTTTGTGACGACGAATAAGCGCCGCCCCACGAAACGATAGTCAATTCATTGGCCATATCTTCGGCCATCGCCATCGGTGCGCACAGCGCAGTCGAGGCCACCAGTGCAGATAGTTTGGTGAGTTTCATTTGGACTCTCTCCTTGTTAAATCTTGTTTTTATAGTCTTTGCCCCCCGGTCATTGGTCGCCCGGGGTTAGGCCACGCCTAGATCAAGCGTCCAGTGCGCGGCAATCTTCAGCCAACCAACCGATTTCGATCTGCTGGCCAGGTTTCAAACGCACCTGATCGGGTGCGTTACGGGTTTTGACAAAGAAATCGTCTTTGCCTGCAACCTTCAAACGCGTGCGGAAGATGTCGCCCATATAGATGAACTCCATCACTTCCGCTTTCAGCGTATGGGCACCCTCGGGCATCCGGTCCTTGTTGTACTCTACCCGCTCGGGGCGGATTGAAACACGGGTCCGTTCGCCGGCCTGGGACACATTGATCGGCTTGGCATCAATCAAATCGCCATTGTCCAACTGAACAAGACAAGTCTCGCCTTTGATCTCTTTGACCGTACCTTCAAGCGTGTTGTTCTCGCCGATGAACTGCGCAACAAAGCTGTTCTGCGGCTCTTCATACAACTTATCTGGTGGAGCCAGCTGCTGAATGCGACCGTCTTCGAACACGGCAACCCGGTCAGACATGGTCAAGGCTTCGGTCTGGTCGTGGGTCACATAGACCACGGTAATGCCGAGACGGTGTGACAGATGTGTGATTTCGAACTGCATTTTTTCGCGCAGCTGCTTGTCCAGCGCGCCCAGCGGCTCGTCCATAAGCACCAATTCGGGTTCAAACACCAGCGCCCGCGCCAAGGCAATCCGCTGTTGTTGACCACCAGACAGTTGCGATGGACGACGGCCACCAAAGGCACCCATTTCCACCATGTCCAGCGCCCGCATCACCTTCTTCTCGCGATCGGACTTGCCAATTTTGCGCACTTCCAGTGGAAAGCTGAGGTTCTCGGCAATCGTCATATGCGGGAAAAGGGCGTAGTTCTGGAACACCATGCCAATGCCGCGTTTATGCGGAGGAATGTTGTTGATTGAAGTACCGCCCAATCGAATGTCGCCATGCGTTGCGGTTTCAAAACCGGCGAGCATCATCAAACAGGTGGTTTTTCCGGATCCCGAGGGCCCGAGCATCGTCAGGAACTCGCCCTTGGGCATGGATAGGTTCAGATCTTTGACAACGAGATTCTCGCCATCATAACTTTTTTGCACGCGTTCGAACTCGACAAACGCAGCGCTGTTCGCACCGTCAGCCAAAAGTGTCTCCCCATTTGTAAAATCTGGCAGATTGGCTCTGCGCTTATCGCTAGATGTAAACATACCAAGCATAGCGTGCGCTAGATACGAACTAATATTTCTTTTCCCCCTACCCATTCGAAATACACGTGTATCTCAATCAGGAAGGTCGAAGTTCGCATACTGCACGACATTCGGCCCGATGGGATAGGTCCACGTTAACGATGGGTTAAGTCCACGCAAGACATTTTTCGGCACGTTTGCGACCTTTTGCGGCGCACCCCGGGCCAGATAGGGAAAAATAGAGGTTCAGAATGACCAAAGGGGCACAGCTATACCGCGCCCCTTTGGGTTGATGTCCGACAAGTTTACTTCAACAAATCGCGTTTTTGCAGCTCTGCATAAGCTTCGTCCAGGGCACTTCGGGCTCTGGAAATCAACACGTCGATTTCGTCTGTCGTAATTACCAGTGGTGGCGAGATAATCATCCGGTCTCCCACGTGCCGCATCACCAGATTATTGGCAAAACAACGTTCGCGACAGATAAAGCCCGCATTGCCAGCCTCGGCAAAGGGCGCGCGGCTGTCCTTGTTGGGCACCAACGCAATCGAGCCCATCATGCCAACGATCTTAGCCTCGCCTACCAGCGGATGGTCGGCTAGCGCTTCCCACTTTTCCTTCAGATAAGGCCCAGCAACATCGCGCACATGGTCGATGATGCCCTCTTCCTCTAGGATGCGCAGGTTTTCCAGCGCGACGGCTGCCGCGACGGGGTGACCCGAATAGGTATAGCCGTGATTAAACTCACCGCTGCCGATGACCGCTGCAACCTCATCATTTACAATCGAACCACCGATTGGCGCGTAGCCCGAGCTGAGGCCCTTGGCGATGGTCATGATATCCGGGCGAATGCCCATGGTCTGACTACCGAACCAATTGCCGGTCCGCCCAAAGCCACAGATGACCTCATCCGCGATCAGCAAGATTTCATACTTGTCACAGATGCGCTGAATTTCTGGCCAGTAGCTGGCTGGTGGAACAATTACACCTCCGGCACCCTGGATCGGCTCGGCAATAAACGCTGCGACGCGATCTTCGCCCAGCTCCAAAATCGCCTTTTCCAGTTCTTGCGCACGCAGCAGGCCAAAGGCCTCGGGCTCCATGTCGCCACCTTCGGCCCACCAATGAGGCTGCTCGATATGATGGATGTCAGGGATCGGCAAACCACCCTGAGCATGCATGGCGCTCATTCCGCCTAGCGAACCACTACCAACAGAAGAGCCGTGATAAGCGTTGTTGCGACTGATGATTATCGACTTGGTTGGTTTGCCCTTTTGTGCCCAATAATGACGCACCATACGGATATTGGTGTCGTTTGCCTCGGAGCCCGAGCCCGCAAAGAACACATGGTTCAGATCGCCCGGCGCCAGTTCGGCGATCTTTTTGGCCAGCGCGATCACCGGTACATGCGTGGTCATGAAGAAGGTGTTGTAATAGGGCAGCTCGCGCATTTGGCGGGCCGCCACATCGGCCAGTTCATCGCGGCCGTAGCCGATGTTGACGCACCACAGCCCCGCCATAGCGTCCAGAATCTCGTTCCCTTCGCTGTCGGTCAGAGTGATGCCACTGGCGCGGGTGATGATGCGTGCGCCTTTTTCAGCCAACTCGTCGTTGGCAGTAAAGGGGTGCATATGATGCGCCGCGTCCAGAGCTTGCAACTCGGCGGTGGGCAAATGATTGGTGATCGCATTCATGGCGAAACTCCTGATTCAGCGGTTACCTCAAGAATATGATCAAATTCTGCAGTGTCAATCGAATCAGCTATCGACCGCTAAACCTTGGCTGACCTGATCCATGCCCTGTGCGACATCTCGTTCCATCGCCAGCGCGGCCAGTTCCGGGTCAGCCCTGCGTAGCGCCTCTAGGATGTCTTTGTGCCGATCGGGAAAGCTCTGCGTTCCCAATCGACCGCAGACCACCCGCAACGATGGCCCGAACCGCAACCACAACCGATCGGCGAGATCAGTCAGTATTGGTGCATCGGCGTGCAGGTATAGCACGGTGTGAAAGGCATAGTTTTGAGCCAAGTAATCGGCCACATCACCAGCAGAAATAGCCCGATCCAAAGCGTCATCTATCCTCATCAATTCCTCGATTTGAGCTGATGTCACGCGCAAAGTCGCTCGACGTGCTAGCTCGCACTCTATTGTTTTTCTTGCATAAACAAGCTCATCTATATCACCTGATCGAAGCAGTGGCACAGAAACACGTCGGTTGCCTTGAAACACCAGCGCACCATCTGAAATCAATCGCCGGATCGCCTCGCGCACGGGCGTCATACCAACGTTCAGAGACTCGGTCAGCCCCTGGATCGTCACCGCCTGACCGGGGGCCAACTCGCCAAACAAGATCTGCCCGCGCAAGGTCTGATAAACCGTCTCATGCGCTGGTGCTTTGGTGCCTGTGTCTGACCCCGCCTGGATCACATTATTGCTGGATGCCACCTTGCCTCTTCCTCCTGTTTTTGGACGGCTTGCGAGACACCATCCATGATGGAAACATAAACACTATTGCCCAAAGAGGCAAAACTTGATCAAATTAGCATTAGCCGGGCCCGAAACCGGCACGCACAGGGAGATACTCATGACACTCAAAACGATGACACTCACCGCCATCGTCGCGCTGAGCAGTGCCGCTGCCATGGCCGAAGAAGTTCGCGTCTACAACTGGTCCGACTATATCGACGAGGAACTGCTGACCAAGTTCGAAGCAGAAACCGGCATCAAGCTGATCTACGACGTATTCGACAGCAACGAAGTTCTGGAAACCAAAATGCTGGCTGGCGGATCCGGCTACGATGTTGTGGTCCCTTCAGGCACGTTCCTGCAGCGTCAGATCATAGCGGGTGCTTTCCAGCCGCTGGACTTGTCCAAGCTGTCAAATGCTGAAAACATGTGGGACGTGATTGAGGCGCGCACCGCGCAGTATGACCCCGACAACGCCCATTCGATCAACTACATGTGGGGCACCACCGGTATCGGTGTGAACACCGCCAAGGTTGCCGCAGCCCTGGGTGAGGATGCTCCGGTTGGATCATTGGCGCTGGTGTTTGATCCCGCCAACATGGAAAAGCTGGCCGAATGCGGCGTGCATTTCCTAGATGCTCCAGCCGAGATCATTCCTGCAGTCCTGGCCTACATCGGCGAAGACCCCGACAGCCAAGATCCAGATGTGATCGCCAAGGCGGAGCCAGTTCTGTCGGCAATCCGCCCCTATGTGCAAAAATTCCACAGCTCGGAATACATTAACGCGCTGGCCAATGGTGACATCTGCGTGGCAATCGGCTGGTCCGGCGACATCCTGCAAGCCCGTGACCGCGCCGCCGAAGCTGATAATGGCGTCGACATCGCCTATAATGCACCCAGCGAAGGCGCGTTGATGTGGTTTGACCAAATGGCCATTCCGGTTGACGCCCCGAACCCTGACGCAGCCCATAAGTTCCTGAACTTCATCATGGATGCCAATAACATGGCGGCGGCGTCGAACTACGTCTATTACGCCAATGGCAACAAGGCGAGCCAGCCAATGTTGGAAGAAGACGTGATCGGTGACCCGGCGATCTACCCGGACGAGGTAACTCTGCAAAACCTGTACACCACCCGGCCCTACCCTGTGAAAATACAGCGCAAAGTCACTCGTCTGTGGACCAAGATCAAATCCGGCATCTAATCCAGAATGCCTAACGCGGTGGGGCGCTTGACGTGCCCTGCCGCAAATTTCGCACCAGTTAAAACGTGCGCAAAAAGCACTGATTTGGTGCACGCTGGAAGGGGACCTAGCTTGACGACTGTTGAATTCGAACCCTGGAACGATCCGCAGGCCAAGCCTCTGATCCATTTCCAGAACGTCACCAAGCGGTTTGGTACTTTTACCGCAATCGACGATCTGACCATCGACATCTATGAGAAAGAATTCTACGCGCTGCTAGGCCCATCGGGATGCGGCAAGACCACCCTGATGCGCATGCTGGCAGGGTTTGAGACACCAACCGAGGGCAAAATTATGCTCGCCGGTCAGAACATCGTATCGGTGCCGCCGAACAAGCGTGCGACCAACATGATGTTCCAGTCATATGCTCTGTTTCCCCATCTTTCGATCTGGGAAAACATCGCCTTTGGCCTGAAACGCGAAGGCATGGCCAAAGCCGACATCAATGACCGCGTTGATGAAATGCTGCGACTAACCCGGCTGGAGCAATTTGCTCGCCGCAAGCCGCATCAAATCTCGGGAGGCCAACGGCAACGGGTTGCATTGGCGCGATCCTTGGCCAAGGCGCCTAAACTTTTGCTGCTGGACGAACCACTGGGCGCACTCGACAAGAAACTGCGCCAGGAAACCCAGTTCGAACTGATGGATATCCAGGAAAAGACCGGCACCACCTTTGTGATCGTCACCCATGATCAGGAAGAGGCGATGACCGTGGCCAGCCGCGTGGCAGTTATGGATCATGGCAAGATCATCCAGGTGGCCACGCCTGACCGGATCTATGAAACCCCGAATTCTGTCTATGTTGCTGACTTTATTGGTGATGTGAATATCATCGAGGGCACAACCACGGCCATTGGAGACGATTCTTATTCAATTGCCTGGGCAGATGGCCGGGCACCACTGACTGCCAACTCGAACACCCCGTTTTCGGACGGCCAGAAATGCCACCTGGCGATCCGGCCGGAAAAAGTAGCGATCACGGCTGACGAACCATCAGAGGCTGCAAATGCGGTGCAGGGCAAAATCCTCGACATTGCTTACCTGGGCAATATCTCGACCTATCATGTCGAGTTGCCGTCGGGCGTGGTGATCAAGGCACAAGCCGCCAACACCCGACGGATTTCGCGTCGCAGTTATACTTGGGAAGACACAGTCTGGCTGTCCTGGACTGCCACGGCCGGCGTGTTACTGGCCAGCTGATGCGCAGATTTTTCCTAATCGCCCCACCCTATGCCTGGCTGCTGCTGCTGTTCCTGGCGCCCTTTGCCATTGTGGTGAAAATTTCGCTTTCGGACTATGCTCTGGCCATTCCGCCCTATGTCCCGAAATTCAGCTGGGATGAGGGGATTGGAGCCTATCTCAGCCAACTCGATTTTGAGAACTACATCTTCTTGACCGAGGATGATCTGTACTGGAAGGCCTACCTAAGTTCGTTCAAAATCGCCGCGATCTCAACCACACTGACCCTGCTGGTGGGCTATCCGATCGCCTATGGTATGACCCGGGTCCCATCCGAATGGCGCCCGACCCTGATGATGCTGGTGATCTTGCCGTTCTGGACCTCGTTCCTGATCCGGGTCTACGCATGGATGGGCATTCTCAGCAGCGAAGGCTATTTAAACCAGCTATTGCTGTGGATTGGCGTCATCGACACGCCTTTGACCATCCTCAACACCAACTCCGCAGTCTATATCGGCATCGTCTACACATATCTGCCCTTCATGATTCTACCGATCTATTCCGCACTGGAACGTCTGGACGAATCGCTGATCGAGGCCGCTGAGGATCTGGGTTGTTCGCGCCTGACCGCCTTTTGGTTGGTGACCATTCCACTGTCCAAAACCGGCATCATCGCGGGCTGCTTCCTGGTCTTTATCCCAGCGCTTGGCGAATTTGTGATCCCATCCCTACTGGGTGGCTCAAACACACTTATGATTGGCAAGGTCCTGTGGGAGGAATTCTTCTCAAACCGGGATTGGCCTGTGGCCAGCGCAGTGGCGGTGATCTTGCTGCTGCTGCTGGTGATCCCGATTGTGCTGTTCCAACGCAATCAGCAAAAACAGCAGGAGGCAGAACAATGAGTTTTCGTATTGTCTCCGGAAAATTTGGATTTTCCGAGCCGAATTCTTTGAAGAATTCAGGCTGGAGGAGAGCCCAATGAACAAAACCAGTTGGTTCAACGTGGTATCCCTGACGCTGGGATTTGCCTTTCTCTACATCCCGATGATCATCCTGATCATTTTCAGCTTTAACGAAAGCAAGCTTGTCACCGTTTGGGCCGGATTTTCGACCAAATGGTATGGCGAACTGATGCACAACAAAGCGTTTCTTGATGCCGCTTGGGTGACAATCAAGGTGGCGGTGTTCTCGTCAACCATCGCGACCGTGCTGGGCACCATGGCTGCCTATGTCATGGTGCGCGGGGGTCGTTTCAGGGGTCGCACACTGTTTTCCGGCATGATTTATGCACCACTGGTAATGCCAGAAGTGATCACCGGTCTGTCACTGCTTCTACTGTTCATCGGCATTGGCCTAGATCGCGGTGTCCTGACCATTGTTCTGGCGCACGGTACATTTTCAATGTGTTACGTCTCGGTGGTGGTGTCGTCGCGGCTGGTGACTTTTGACCGCTCGCTAGAAGAAGCCGCATTGGATCTGGGCTGCTCTTCATCGGAGGCCTTTCGGCTGGTTACCTTACCAATCATTGCCCCGGCAGTGATCTCGGGCTGGTTGCTCGCGTTCACTCTGTCGCTGGATGATCTGGTCATTGCGTCCTTCACAACGGGACCCTCAGCCACCACGCTGCCGATCAAGATCTATTCGGCAATGCGTTTGGGGGTCAGCCCTGAAATCAACGCGCTTTCGACCATTATGATTGCCATTATCACCGTCGGAGTGATCACTGCTTCGCTGGTCGCGAAACAGCAGATGGTGCGGCAAAGGCGCGAAGAACAGGACGCGGTGCGCAGTTGATGCGTCGGATCTACTCGGACTATGCCTATGGACCCGGCCCGCGCGACAATTGTTGGTGGGACGGGACCATACCCGCACCGGATTGGCCGGTTTTGCACGGTGACATGGATGCCGATGTGGCAATTATTGGCGGCGGCTTCACTGGCATATCGACCGCCCTACATCTTGCCCAAAGTGGCGCCAGCGTGGCGGTTTTGGAGGCCGAATCCCCAGGCTGGGGGGCCTCGGGCCGCAATGGCGGATTCTGCTGTTTGGGCGGATCAAAGCTAAGCGGTGCGGCGATGCGACGGCGGTTTGGCGATCAGGCAACTGAAACCTATGAAGCCGGAGAGGTCGCGGCTGTATCGCTGGTGCGGGATATTCTCGATACATTTGACATAGAGGCAGAGACCCATTCGCGCGGCGAAACTCAATTGGCGCACTCGCCACGCGCGATGAAACGCCTGCGTGCCGCGGCAGATACTTTGGCGAAGGATGGCGAAGATGTCGAATTGCTGGAGCAGGGTCAATTGGCCGAACACGGGCTGAGCGGTCCTTTTCATGGCGCAATGACGACACCCGTGGGGTTTGGTCTGAATCCGCGAAAATACCTGTTTGGCCTGGCCCGTGCCGCCCAAGCAGCTGGTGCACAACTGTTTCAGCGAAGCGCTGCTACCCGCCTGTCACAACAGGATAACAAGCATGTAATTGGCACCTCCAAAGGCAAGCTGCGCGCCAGACAGGTGATCATTGCCACCAACGGATACTCGTCCGAGGATCTGCCACAATGGCTGGCGGGGCGCTATATGCCCACCCAATCCACCGCCATGGTGACGCGCGTGCTCAGCGAGGATGAGATACAGAACCAGGGATGGTTCAGTGATCAGATGGCCTATGACAGCCGTAACTTGCTACATTATTTTCGGCTGATGCCCGATCGGCGTTTTCTGTTTGGCATGCGCGGAGGGCTGATGTCCTCGGCCCGCTCGGAAAAAGCGATTCGCCGCCAGTTGCGCCGCGATTTTGAGAAAATGTTCCCAGCCTGGAGCAGCGTCGAAACCACGCATTGCTGGTCAGGCATGGTCTGTCTGGCCCGCAATCTGGTGCCATTTGTGGGCCCCGTGCCCGAGGTAAAGGACATGTTCGCGGGCCTATGTTATCACGGCAACGGAGTTGCGATGGGGACCTACGCCGGACGCTTACTCAGCGATTTGGTGCTGGGCCAGTCACCCGACCTGCCCTACTCCAGCGCAATCCAATCGATGCCCCGTTTCCCACTTGGCCGTGCCCGAAGGTTACTGATGCCGCCCGCCTATGCTGCCTTGGGGCTGATGGACTGAAGCGCCGCCAGCTCTAATTCCATGGCGTCGCGGTCATTGCTGCCGCCCTGCTCTGCTTTCCACAGGCAATAGGCCGCCATTCGCCAATGAAACCAGGGTTTCAACGCCTGCAACCGCGTCACAACGTGCCGATCCGGGTAGGCCGCAATAAAGATGGCCTCTTCCTGCTGCGACAGCGGAGACCCGCGGTACAGCAGCTGCATCGCTGGCGATAGGAAAAGAGCCAGATCCTCGGCTGGGTCGCCCAACTGTGGGCATTGCCAATCGATCAGGGTGAGAGTGCCATCATGCTCCAACAAATTGCCCGGCACAGGATCGCCGTGGATCAACATCGGAGTCGCGGTTCCAGGAACCTGCCCTTCTGGCGCTAAGTCTTGCAGAAGTACCTTATCATTGCACAGCGCCAGTATCGCCAGTGTTTGAGCAGACAGTTCTGCGCTGCCGTTGCATCCCAACGGCAATCCGGAATAGCTAGGCTGGTCGTGCAGGCGACCTAGCAGCTGCGCCACATGCGCTGGTCCACTCTGCCACACTGTTCCGGTAATGTGAGTGTAAGCCAACCATTGGCGACCTTCAAACGTACCCGCGTCGATGAAATGGGGCACCATTCCGGTGCCAGCCAAGGCGATCAAGCTCGCCCGTTCCCGCTGCGAATCATTGGCGAATAGAGGGTTGTTGGCTTCTTTGCGATAGATTTTGACAACGGTGTCACTCGCACGCCAGACGCAATTGGATCGTCCGCCCGCCAGTCGCACGGGGTTTATCATAGCCAACCCACGCGCCACGAGATGGGCAAATAGATCGGCCTCAAGTTCAGAGGTCAAGGGCGGCAGGGCGGTCTCCGATCAACAGCCACCTGGATTCCAGGCAGCAAACAGTCTCGGAGTTCGCTCACGTCAGCCTAGAGGGTGGCTGGATTTCGTAATGCGGTCACCGATGAGGCCAAAATCGCCGACCCGTCCTGAAGAATCAAGACGACATCGCTACCCTGCATCTGAGTTTCTTGGACGCGGGAATAAACTTCAGCGGTTTCCGACAACAGCACTTCTCCGTTGGAGATGCTTTCGACCTTAAAGGCATAGCTTCCACTCTCGAAGGGAATGCCATCATCGTCCAGACCGTTCCATTGATATACGTCGGCAGAAACCGGCAGAGTGACACGTTGCACCTCGGTCCCGTTGGAATCGCTGACCACCAGTTGAACTGTATCCGAGGCCGCAGCAGGATTCGGCGAAATAGTGATCGGAGTCGCGCCATCAAAATAGCCCGGTGCAGTTGCCCGTGCCTCCATCCCGACCCAACCTGACATCGCGGCCATGTTCGACAAACCCATTTGCTGAGCGATTGACGACAATAGATCGTTACTCTCGGTTTGCTGCTCAACCATCGAGAACTGGGCCAACTGGGCCGCGTATTCCGACGAATCCATCGGTTCCAGAGGATCCTGATACTTCGCTTGTGCGGTCAGCATTTTCAAAAAGGTTTCATAATCAGACGACAGTGCAGATGCACTTGAGGTTGACGTGTTTGCTGTAGTCGACTGTTGTGTGGCCGCTGCGGCGGAATTAACTGCTGTGGTCATCGTTTTATATCCTCATATCCAACCCGGTTTCACCGAGTCGAAGGTTCTGTTTTGCCGGTTCAGGCACATTTTCGGCTTGGCTGCCGCCGCTGTCTGGCCCAGACGATCCACCGTTCAGCGAATCCCCCTGTTCACCCCCATTGCCCATTTGGCCTGACATCCCCTCACCGCTGAATTCAAAGGAAATGTCCTCGAATCCCATACGACGGAATTCTTCAGACAGCTCATTGATATGGCGGCGCATCAGATCGCCGGTTTCGGGCCGCTCTGTCGTGATCGTCACGATCACTGACGTGTCAGTTGTCGTGACTCGCATTTTCACCCGCCCCAGCTCTTCGGGGTTGAGCGCGACATCAATGTTTCGCTCACCCTTGGTTGCCAATGCCTCGGCCAATTGTACCGCAATCAGACGAGGGGTTTCAGGACGGTGTGTCGTACCCGGGCTCATCACAGCCTCGGTCAGCAATTGCGACAAACCAGCCGGTTCAACTGACAGTGGCTCCAGCAACAAAACTTCAGCATCGCTAACAATGATCGGCTCTGACGCTGTAGTCTGGGCCTGCGGTATCACAATTGGCGCCGCGGTTGCTGTCCGACGGGGAGGTTGCGCACTGGCGCTGACCGATACCGGGGCTGCAGATTCCTCTCGCACAGGCTCCATTACCCGCTGCAATGCTTCGGGCAAGTCTGGGGCTTTAGCCTGATCAGCCTGTTGTTTGGCCTGGAAGTCTGGTTGAGTGGCCGCAGTATTACGCGTCTTGTTGCCCTGAGTGGATTTCGGAACAGACTGAGTTGCGACAGCCGTTTGCGCAGCCTTGTCGGCAGCTGCCGGAGCATTCTGCGCCGTTTCAGCCACCCGATTCGAATTGTGAGAGTCTGTCCAAGGCGACGCAGTCTGGCCCTTTTCTAGCCCCTGCTCAACAGACCCTGAAGTATTCGGTGGCTGTGACGTTGCTGTACCGGGTTGCGTCGACGTCATACGCATTTCTGCAATACTACGATGCGCTGTCCGCCGGACCTTTTCTCGTGGTGCAGATTGGTCTGATCGCGGTGCGTCAGATTTATTCACTTGCTCAGTACGAGTGCTATCAGGCGATGATGTTGCCGCACCAAGCACCGGAGCTACACTTTCACTACTCAACCCCTCAGCAGAGTCGTCCTGCATCCCAGTTTTACCACCGTCACCCTGCGTAGATGTCACAAAATCTGAATGAATTGGTAATGTTAGCACCGGTTCAGGCTCTACGGTATCCGGCACGACGGTCTCTACTCCGTCAATCTCACTCCGTCCCTCTGCTGTTTCGGACGCGTGAAGCTTGGATGGATCGTCATCGCCAGCGGATAGCTCTGTCTGCTTATCCTCGGTGGCGATGACTGGATCGACTTCAGTCAGCCCAGTCTCGGGTTTAGCTTTGGCACTCACAGCACCCTGATGTTCATCAGATGCTGAGTAGTAGCTTTGAAAGGTCGCGCCATTGTGGGCCGACTCGGTTGAGTTGACCTTTGGCATGGGGGTACTTTTGACCGCGTCAAAAGCCGCCCCTGAATTAATTTTTTCTAACATGTTGTTCCGGACATTCTATCTCGACACGTCCTTTCTACACACAACCGGTTACGGTAATTTTAACCGGTTATGGCGCAGTCTAAGAAAAATCGAAGCAATTCGAAATTATTCATTTGGAGAATCCAATGTCTGACCTAACGCCCTCCTTACCGCCCGCGACGCCCAGCTCGCGTCAGGTAACGACTGGCCAGCAAGACCCACTGCGTAAGGCTGCAATGCAGCTAGAAGCAACATTTCTTGCGGAAATGTTGAAATCTGCCGGGTTAGGCGAAAGCCGCGAAAACTTTGGCGGCGGCTCTGGTGAAGACCAATTTTCCACATTCCTAATTCGCGCTCAAGCGGAACAAATGGCCCAGGCCGGCGGTATCGGCTTGGCCGAATCGCTCTATAACTCTTTGAAGGAGGCTCAAAATGACTGACCTGAACCCACAAGCCTTAATCGACAACCTTGATTCTATTTTGGATCAAGAACGTGAAGCCCTGACTAAGGGTGACCTGAACAAATTGGGCGGCCTGATGGTGAAAAAGGAAGCCCTGATCAATGACCTTAACGCTATTTCCGAATTGGAACGCGAGACCCTGACACAAGTGCAGGGCAAAGTATCACGCAACCAAGTGCTGCTGGACAGCGCCATGGAAGGCATCCGTGCAGTTGCAACACGCATGGCAGAGCTGCGCCGCGTTCGAAAAGGTCTGGACGTCTATGACCAGGCCGGACGCAAAACACGGTTTAGCACCCGCGGCAGCGTCGCCCTGGAGAAACGTGCCTGATCCCCTCAATTTGGAGAAAATTCTAAGAATGCCGATTTTGGAATTAGCATTCCTTTAGCACCTATTGGGCCAATGTCTCCTTGCACCTCAAATACGGGGTGGCGCGAAAGCCATAGGCCGGACGCACCAGTCAGAAGGACGTCATCAATGCCCGATAGGGGCAGATACGACATGGGACCAAAGCGTCCCATAGCTAAAGGATATATGCTATGACCAGCATTCTGACAAACAACGGCGCAATGGTAGCACTGCAGACTCTGCAGTCTGTGAATAACGACCTGACCGATGCCCAAAACGAAATTTCAACTGGCAAGCGGGTTGGCTCTGCCAGTGACAACGCAGCCGTTTGGGCCATTTCCAAGACTATGGAATCCGACATCGCTGGCTTTGAAGCCATTTCGGAAGGCCTCGCCGTCGGCGAAGCAACTGTGGCGGTGGCTTCAGCTGGTGCTGAACAGATCGTGGCAAAACTGACCGAGATGAAAGAACTGATCGTTTCGGCTCAGTCCGAAAACGTTGATCACGTCAAAATTCAAGCTGATATTACCAAAAAGAGCGACCAGATTTTGGGTATCATTGCAGCGGCCCAGTTCAACGGTGCCAACCTGCTGTCCGATGACGTTGACGGCAACGGCGCGACCGCCTTGGGCGTTCTTGCCTCGCTGGATCGAGTTGGCGCGACCGGTGTTCCAACTGCCACTGAAATCACCGTAGCTTCGGTGGACTTTGTGACGACCCTTGATATCGCCGGTATGACCTCAATCTCTGACAGTACAACTGCGGCAGCAGCCTTGGGTGAACTCGAACTTCTGATGATCGTTGCGATCGACGGTGCGGCTCAGCTGGGTGCCGACTCGGCACGAATTTCGGATCAGGGCGAATTCGTTTCCAAATTGACCGATGCCATGAAAATGGGTGTCAGCTCGATGACTGATACAGACATGGAAGAGGCGTCGGCACGCTTGAAAGCCCTGCAAACTCAGCAGCAGCTGGCTGTGCAATCGCTGACGATTGCCAATGGCGCACCTTCGGCGCTTATGACGCTGTTCCGCTAAAGACTATGAACCGGGGCACCTTGGTGCCCCGGTTTTCCATCTCAGAGAATCTGTAGATTAGTGACGTAAGGAAATGACGTGAACGCGCTCAGACATGCGAAACAAGCGTATTCGGCGGCAAAAGCCCCGACCCGCACCTTTAAGAACCTCGAATACGACGCCATCGCGCGGATTACTCACCGATTGGTTGCTGCCGCAGGCAAGGGTCCCGATGGGTTCAATGCCCTTGCGGCCGCCCTCACAGATAACCGCAAGTTATGGTTCATCTTCATGGTCGACATCGCCAGCCCCAGCAACAAACTACCGCAGGAACTGAAGGAACATCTGGTCCATCTGACCGAGTTCACCAGACAACACACCAGCAAGGTTTTGGCTCGCAAAGCGGGCATTGCACCTCTGGTCGAAATCAACACGGCCATCATGCGTGGCCTTCGCAGTGGAGCACCATAAGATGAGTGGACTAGTCCTAAAACTTGCCCCCAAAGAGCGTGTCCTGGTCAATGGCGCAGTGATTGAGAATGGCGACCGGCGTAGCCGATTGTCGATCGTCACCCCAGATGCCAATATCCTGCGCCTGCGCGATGCGATCCATCCCGAAGAGGCCAATACTCCGGTGCGCCGCGTCTGCTACGCCGCCCAAATGGTGCTGACCGGCGATATTGATCCACAAGAAGATCGGCTGCCCATGCTGCGTCGGATCGAAGACCTGAGTCAGGTGTTCACCGACCCCGACAGCCGTGCCTCACTGGCCGAAGCAACCGAGGCGGTGATCCAGAACAACCACTACCGCTGCCTGAAAGCACTGCGTACGTTGCTACCAAGGGAGGATCGCCTGATGGCGGTGCAACCATCATGAGTTATCAACCGATCATTCCCTCAAATGGCATCGTTGGCTGGAATTTTTTACAGGCGACTTATGACAAGCAGTTCGAAACCTTCACGCAAGATGCTGTTTTACAACGTGAAACAGACTATTTCGTGGAGAATATCGGTAATGTAAAATCAGCCGAAGATCTAATGGCTGACCGGCGTTTACTAGCCGTTGCGCTGGACGCCTTTGGGCTTGGCGAGGATATGTACAAAAAGGCGTATATCGAAAAAATCCTGACGGACGGCACAGCTGCGGACGACGCTTTGGCCAACAAACTTGGCGACGACCGTTATGTACAATTCAGCGATGCTTTTGGATTTGGCCCAGGTGACACCGTAAAAACCGGGTCTGCCCAAGACATGGCAGACCTCGTGTTCACCAACAAAGTTCAGGCCTTTGAGGAAGCCGTCGGTGAGCAAGAGGAGTCCATGCGGATTGCTCTGTATGGGCAGCGCGAAATCGTCAATCTTGCCGGAGATGACACCAGTATCGATACCAAATGGTTCAACGTAATGGGCCAGTCTGCCATACGGGAAATGTTCGAAGTGGCATTGGGGCTTCCCGAAAGCCTGTCGCAGATTGACTTGGACCAACAGCTGGAAACATTCAAATCAAAATCTGAATCGGTTTTTGGAACAGATAATATCAGTGATTTTGCGGACCCGGAATTGATGGATAAGCTCGTCATCACCTACTTGGCGCGCGAACAACTGGTCGGCTTTAACGCCTCGCAATCCTCGGGTGCGACTGCACTTATGTTGCTGCAATACTAACTATTGGGTGCCATAGAAAAACGGCGCGGCGGGCATAACCCGATCCGCGCCGTTTTCGTTTTCCTGTCGGCGAGTTAAGTTAGCGATTCCCGCCCGCGCGACGCAGTAGTAAATTCAGACGGTTGAAGCTGCTCTTTATCCCCTCGGGATCGTCTTTGCCAAAGAAGCTGTCCAATTCAGGCCAGACCTTGACCGCCTGATCCAGAACCATATCGCTGCCTTCAGAATACAAACCGGCCCGGATCATCACCTCGGACTGTTCGTAGGTGCCCAGGTATTTGCGCACGTTAGAAATGGTTTCGTTCTCTTCTGGCGTGGCAGCGCCAGGCAAGCTGCGCGATACAGACCGGGAAACATCAATGGCCGGGAACCGGCCACGCTCTGCAATCTCACGGTTCAACACGATATGACCGTCCAAAACCCCGCGCAGAATATCCGCAATCGGCTCATCCATATCAGAACCAGCCACCAGCACGCTGAACACGGCGGTGATATCGCCCTGCCCTGCGGCTCCGGGACCAGCGCGCTCGCACAACCCGGTGATCAGTGGGGTCACCGAAGGCGGATAGCCGCGCAGGGCTGGCGCCTCTCCTGAGGCGACTGAAATTTCGCGGTGTGCCTCGGCAAATCGGGTGACAGAATCGGCTAGGAACAGCACGGTTTTGCCCTGGTCACGGAAGTGTTCAGCCACCGCCATCGCCGACCAGGCGCAACGTCGCCGTATCAAAGCCGACTGATCCGAGGTCGCCGCCACCACGATGGCGCGCTTCATGCCTTCGGGGCCAAGCACGTGGTCAACAAAATGATTCACTTCGCGGCCTCGTTCGCCAATTAGCGCCATTACCACCACATCGGCATCCATATTCTGCGCCAATTTTGCCAGAAGCATCGATTTACCAACCCCGGAACCGGCAAAAAGACCGACTCGCTGGCCGCAAACAATCGGGAGAATCGTGTTCAGCACCGAAACACCGGTTGGAAGTCGGCCTCCCAAAGGCTTGCGCTCGGCCGCCCGCGGAGGTGGCGCCATCAGGTCACGGGGGGTGCCACCGCGCAACATTGGCCGTCCATCCAGTGGTGCGCCAAAGGGATCAATCACTCTGCCGATCCAATTATCAGCCGGAGAAAATTCTGGCGTCGGGTACAGTAGGACGGGATCAGAAATCGCCACTTTATTTGGGGCAACATCAGGCAACATGCTGATAAAGTTACTATTTATCATCATCACCTCGCCGGACAACTTATCGCCATCCTGGCGTTGCAAAATCAGCCGGTCACCGATTCGCGCGGTACTGCCAAGACCGGAGATCTCGATCACACCACCAGTTATTCCGGTCACTCTGCCGACCGGCGTCGACAGCCGTTTGCTGGCTATTTCCTGGGTCAATGCATTCAGGTCAGCGGTCATTGCGGATTCTCCAACACGTTTCTGAAAACAATTTCTAAAGGAATCAGGGTTAAGCCTTGGTTGAAATCAATCGAGGGAGAAGCCCCGATGTTCACAGAGCTGAATGTCTTTAAACTAGCAAATGCTATGGCGACCCATGCCGGGGCACGCCAGGCATTGGTGTCGCAGAATGTCGCCAATGCCGATACGCCTGGTTACCACGCCAAAGACATCAAACCCTTTGCCGAAGTTTTTGACGACAACGCCCAACAGGGCGACATGCGCGCCAGCCGACGCAACCATCTGAACGGGTCCTCCGATCAAGGTTTGAGCTGGACGGTCAGCACCTCGGATGCTGGTACCGATCCTAACAACAATTCCGTGTCAGTCGAGACCGAGATCCTAAAAGGGGTCGAGGTCAAGCGTCAGCACGACAAGGCGCTCGCGATCTACAAATCTTCCATGAATGTCATACGCGCCAGCTTGGGTCGTGGGTAAGGAGGCTATGAACAATGAGTGAATTTTCCAATGCCCTGTCTGTTTCGTCAAGCGGCCTAAAGGCCCAAGCAGCACGGTTGCGCCACGTATCCGAGAATATCTCAAACGCGGATACCCCTGGCTATCGTCGCAAAACAGTTCCGTTTGAAGCAGTGCGCGACATGAGCACAAACGCAGAAAGCGTCCAAGTAGGACGGGTTACTCTGGATCAAAGCGATCTGGCCAAAGTCTACGACCCGTCGCACCCAATGGCAGATGGCAGCGGTCACTACGAAGGGTCGAACGTCGACCTGATGATTGAAATCGCTGACGCCCGCGAGGCCCAGCGCAGCTATGAAGCCAACCTCAAAATGTTCGATCAAACGCGGCAGATGTCCGCGTCTTTGATGGAATTACTTCGCCGATAACTAAACCTCTAGGAGATCCAGAATGGATATTCGCAGTCTTTCCGCCGCCAGTGGCTATGCAGCAGCACGCCCGGCCACCAAAATTGACCCCGAGCATTCCGGCAGTGACGCCGGCGCGCTTCTGAAAAATAGTTTTCAGGATTTCACCGCCACACTGCAAAACAGCGAGCTGACTTCGGTTGCCGCGATGACCGGCGATGCCGACCCGCATGCCCTAGTACAGGCGCTGGCCCAAACCGAGCTGGCCGTTGAGACAGCCGTGACCGTGCGCAACAAAGTGGTCGAAGCGTATCAAGAAATTCTGCGGATGCCGGTCTAAGCCCATGATGACTGAGGGACAATTCTACGACACGCTACGTCAGGCAATGTGGACCGCCGTTATGACGTCGACTCCTATCCTGACTGTAGCGTTGGTGGTCGGGTTGAGCATTGGCCTGTTTCAGGCGCTCACCTCGGTCCAGGAAATGACCCTGACATTTGTGCCAAAACTGGCCGCAATCATGGTGGTTTTCTGGATGACCATGGGATTCATGACACAAACGATGCTGGCCTTTTTCCATGGCCAGATCATCCCCCTGATTATTGGAGGTTCGTAATGGAAACTGCAGGTTATGCTACGCTCTCCCGCCAGTCGGGACTGATGCGCGAAATGCAGGTTGTGGCGAACAATATCGCCAACTCAGCCACTTCCGGATACCGTCAGGAAGGTCTGATTTTTTCAGAGTTCATCCAGTCGGGGGCCGGTCAGTCGTCAATGTCGATGTCGCGCGCCAATATCCGCAACACATCGATGGAACAGGGCGCTCTGACCAAAACCGGCGGCACCTTTGATCTGGCCATCGAAGGCGATGGCTATTTCAAAGTTGAGACTCCGTCGGGCGAACGGCTGACACGGGCCGGTGCCTTCTCTCCCAATGCCGATGGCGACCTAGTGACCTTTGACGGCTACCGAGTGTTGGACGCTGGCGGCTCGCCAGTATTTGTCCCTGGCGACGCCGAAACCATCAGCATCGCCCCAGATGGCACAGTCAGCGCAGATGGCAGTCCACTGGGACAGATCGGACTGTTCAAGCCAGCCGAAGCGCACACCATGGTGCGCGAAGATGGCGTGATGTTCCGTGTCGATGGCGACATCGAAGAAACCGATAAGGCGCAAATTCTGCAGGGTTTCGTCGAAGGATCCAACGTCAATCCAATGTCACAAATGGCTCGGATGATTGAGATCCAGCGCGCGTATGAAATGGGTCAAAGTTTCCTGGAAACCGAAGACCAGCGCATTCGCAATGCCATAAAAAACCTAATCAAATAACACGATTCGTAGGAGAACCCCGATGCGTGCCCTAAAGATTGCAGCCACCGGAATGAGCGCACAGCAAATGCGCGTCGAGACTATCGCGAACAACCTCGCCAATATGAACACCACCGCCTATAACGCCCGGCGAGCGGAATTTGCCGACCTGCATTACCAGCAGGTATCGCGGGCCGGCACTATCAATGCGTCGGATGGCACTGTGCTGCCAACCGGCGTTCAGGTTGGCCTTGGTGTGCGCCCAGCTGCGGTCTCGGTTTACCTGTCCCAGGGGGCGCTGGCGCAGACTGGCAATGACTTGGATCTGGCCATTGATGGCAAAGGTTACCTGGAAGTGACTCTGCCATCAGGCGAAAGCGCCTTTACCCGTGACGGTTCGCTGAAACGGTCTGCCGAAGGTCTCATTGTCACCTCTGACGGGCTGGCTGTCTCTCCCGATATTACCATCCCGGAAGATGCCCGCAGCATCTCAATCAACGGCGAAGGTGAGGTTTATGCCTATTTTGACGAAACCGCCGAAGGTCAATTACTGGGACAATTGACCCTGTCCGGTTTTGCCAACCCCAAAGGGCTTGAGGCGCGTGGCAGCAACCTGTTCACCGAAACCGAAGCATCTGGCGCACCTGTGGTCTCCACGCCCGGCGAAGACGGATTGGGATCGCTGCGCCAAGGCTACCTCGAGGCCAGCTCGGTGGATGCGGTGCGCGAAGTCACAGAACTGATCGAAGCCCAGCGCGGTTATGAAATGAATGCCAAAGTAATCTCGGCCGTCGACCAGATGATGGGCGCAACTACGCAGGTGCGCTGATGAAACTGATATTGACTCTTTTGACGGTTCTGATGGCCCAGGCCGGTTGGGCAGACACTTTGGTGCCTGTCCGCACAATCCGGGCCAAGCAGATCATTACAGCCGAGGATCTGGCCTACAAATCGGTGGATATTGCCGGTGCCTTTTCCGACCCCGACGACTTGATTGGCCAAGAGGCCCGGGTATCGCTTTACGCCGGACGTCCTATCCGACCTGGCGACGTTGGTCCGCCAGCAATCGTTGATCGCAACGATCTGGTAATGCTTAATTTTCGCCGTGGCGGATTGCTGATCTCAACCGAAGGTCGTTCGTTGGGACGCGGTTCCGAAGGCGACATCATTCGAGCGATGAATTTAGCGTCGCGCACCACCATATCCGGGCGCATCAGCGCTGACGGTTCCATTGAGGTAAGATAATGCACAAGAAACTAACACTGGCCAGAATGGCGATTGTGGGCTTGGCCCTGCTGGGGGCCTGCGGCCGCATGGACCATGTAGGCAAGGCTCCAACCTTTTCGCCAGCCAATGAAACGCCCGAACATGTGGCTATGCTGTGGCAAGGGCTACCGGCGACCACACACCCGCAACGCGCAGTTGACGTATCCTCACTGTGGAGCGGAGAGCGGCAGTCACTGTTGGGCGACCGGCGTGCTGTTCGCAAAGGTGACATTTTGACAGTTGTCATTGAAATTGATGAAAAAGCCGAGATCTCTAATGGAACGTCTCGGTCGCGCTCAGGCGAAGAATCCATGGGCGTCTCTAACCTATTGGGCTTGCCTCAGCGTCTGGATGAGCATTTACCTGATGGCGCCTCGATGGCCACTGCGGTTGACCTGAGTAGCAGCAGCGGCTCAACAGGCAAAGGCACAGTCAAGCGGAATGAAAAGCTGACGTTGCGCGTGGCTGCCACCATTGTCGATGTCTTGCCAAACGGGGTCCTGGCGATCAACGGGTCACAAGAGTTGCGGGTCAACTTTGAAATGCGTGAACTGTTGGTCACTGGTTATGTCCGCCCCGAAGACATCAGCCGCCAGAACGAAATCACCTATGACAAAATCGCGTCAGCTCGTGTGTCTTATGGTGGTCGCGGACAAATTACCGATGTGCAGCAGCCGCGCTATGGCCAGCAGTTGCTCGATGTCGTCCTGCCATTCTGAGGATTCCCATGTTATCTAAACTCTTACCCATCATTCTGCTCATCGTCGGCACTGGCGGCGGGATCGGCGCTGGAATAATGCTCGCTCCTCCGGCGGAAACACATGAGACCTCTGAGATGGACGGCGATCACGCCCCCGCCGCCCAAGAGGAACATCACGAAGAAGAGGACACCCCAGATTACGTCTACGTTAAACTGAACAATCAGTTTGTCGTGCCAGTGGTCGAACGCGAAGAATTGTCGGCCCTGGTGGTTATGTCCCTTAGCTTGGAAACCACTCCGGAAATGAGCGACCGGGTTTATGCTCTTGAACCTAAACTGCGTGACGTGCTGTTACAGGTGTTGTTCGACCATGCCAACATGGGTGGATTTCGCGGCGCGTTCACCCGTTCAGATGTGATGATGCCACTGCGCACAGCCCTGCGAGAAGCTGCACAAAGAGAGCTAGGTAACGAAATTTCAGACGTGTTGATCATGGATATTTCCCGACAGGACGTCTGACAGTTTCAAACTTTAGCCATTCAAAAGGGCCAAACCCAATTGGGTTTGGCCCTTTTTCTGCGACATCTGAATGGATGGATTAGTTCTTACGCATCAATCGAAAATCCGGTCACTCAATTATTGAGCACCTTTCCGACCGTTGACTAAGACAGGCCCAGCAACTGCGCTTCCAGTTTCTTGGTCCGGTCCTGCTTCAGGCGTTTTCGTTCCTGATCCGCCATGGTCTGAACAGCATGTTTGCGACCAAAGGCTTTACGAACCTGGTCCATTGCCTTGAGTTTGCGCGCTGTGACCTGTGCCAACTCTATGTTCAACTGACGCCGTGTCCGACTGTGCCAGCCTTGCCACAACAGATCAGCGCCCAATGCCCGCATGGCATGATCCTGCTCACCCTGCTGACGGGTTTCCTTCATTTGTGTATCAAGTTTGGACAGCTTGCCGCGCAACGCGGCGTCCTCATCCAGGATCGGCTTTATCTTGGCATGTTCACGCAGGTATTGCGCCTCGGTGACGGCGGCCATCTGATCCAGCATTTTCTGCTTCATTAAATCTGTCCCTTGGCACGCTGACGCATGTCTTCGGCAAAGCGGATCGCCGCAGCCACCGGTGCATAATGCTCTTCCAAGATCTCTCCTCCGACTTCGATTGTAGCATGCAATGCCCGCGCCGTTGGCGGGTCACTATGAATTGGAATGGCATGTTCATTGGCAACGCGGCGGATCGTGGCCGCCACTTCGTCGACGCCCTTGGCAACACAGGTTGGCGCCGTGCCGCGTTCGCGGCCCCATTGCAGCGCCACAGCATAATGGGTCGGGTTGACGATAATGACATCGGCTTTGGGCACCTCGGCTATCATTGAATTCATGGAAATTTCCATGGCGCGCTGACGCCGCTTGCCCTTCATTTGCGGATCGCCCTCGGAATCCTTGGTCTCATCCTGAATTTCCTTGCGCGACATCATGTTCTTGCGGTGATGTTCAGCATGTTGAAACCCAGCGTCCACAACCCCAATGGTAAGAGAGATCAGCAGTGCAATGAACAGGAATTCCATCCCCAACTGCGCCAGCAATGCCACCACGGTAAAGGGACTGGTTGCGGACGCGGCAATCATATCGGGCAGCCGCAGCTTCATGTAAAAACCAAGGCAAATCGAA
The DNA here is from genome assembly GCA_002162795.1 of Rhodobacterales bacterium 56_14_T64. Lineage (GTDB taxonomy): Bacteria > Pseudomonadota > Alphaproteobacteria > Rhodobacterales > Rhodobacteraceae > Parasedimentitalea. The sequence continues at coordinate 9,429 of MAAY01000097.1, read as the reverse complement.
TAAAGTATGAGCTTGGTAAAGCTCTTGCCAAATTCAAACAGGCCCGCGCGGCCAAACTTGTTCTTGGCGTTGGAAATGACTGAAATTTTCGACAATTTCATTTCCAGCTTGCTGGGGGCAAACACCAGAGCTTTTTGACCAATGATCGACAACAGAACCAAGACAAAGGGGATTAGAAACCATGGCAGTACGGCACTGCTGACGCTGATTAGCAAACCTCCGACAGGCGCCGCAGATGGGCCTTCAAAAAACAGCTCGGCCAGCCGATCAGGTTGATCCAGCAAGGTCATCATCGCTGAACCAAGAGCCCGGACGGAATCCCCCCCAAAACCATAGAATGCAATCACCAGACCGGCATAAGCCGCTGCCACCGAAAGATCGGTGGATTTGGCAACTTCGCCTTTTTCCCGCGCTTTTCGAAGTTTCTCTGGCGTTGGGTCAAATGTCTTGTCGGTATCGTCGTCCTGTCCACTCATGGCATCCCTCCACCGGGATTGCCAAAGAATGACATCAGCGCGCTACTCCAGACTTGCAGGATCATCGGGCTGGCCACCATAAGGATGAACAAACCGCCAAAGGTGATGACCGGCGCACCGACAAAGGCGACCATCAGCGACGGCATGGCTCGGTTGATGACGCCCAGTGTCAGGTTGTACAGTACTGAAGCGATAAGAAACGGTGCCGCCAGAGTAAACGCCAGTGAGAAGGCCTTTGATACTCGGTAGACGCCCCACTCAGACAAACCGCCTCCATTGGGAAACTCTCCGGCTGGAAACATCTGATAGGAATAGATTAAAAACTCAGCGACCCGCACGTGCAGTCCCAGCATCATCGCCAGCGCCAGACCACCAATCAGCAACACTGCGCCAATGGCTGGCATCGGCTCAGAGCCAATGCCGCCCAGAACCTGCGACAATGAAGTCGCCTGCGCCGCCATTGATCCTGCAGTCTGCAGCGCATGCACAAAAAACCGGATTGTGACACCCAGCGCCAGCCCGATGATCGATTCGGTCACCGCAAAACTGGCGTAGTGCATTAGTCCATCTGGTTGCGGAAAGGTTGGCAAAGCCGGCGCCACGATAAAGGTGAACGCCAGCGCAATGGCCAATTTGATCCGCATCGACACGTATTGTTCGCCAAACCCAGGCAGCAGCGCCGTCAGTGCCGAAACCCGAAGGAAGACGATAGCCCCATGCCAAAACCCGGCCCCCATCAGTGCCACCAATTCGGGTGGCATAATCGGCGTCATGCTGCGACCATTCCAACCAGCGCCGGGCGAGCATCTAGGCCGATTTCCTCGAACGACAAGACCGGATTGGCAATACCGCGCGCCTTGAGGATGGTGCGGAGATAGCGACGACGACGGGTCGAGGTCACCACAGCCGGGAAAATTCCCTGTTCGGAAATCGTATTCAAGCGATCCGACAGGCCTTCGGCCAACCGATTGAACAGATCCGGTGGCAGGGCAATATCCATCCCTCCACCCTGTGTATCGATCTGGTAGGTCGTGAATGTATCTTCCCATTCTGGCGCCAATTGGACCAGCGGGATGGTGCCATCCTCGCGCTTCATCTCGGCGACCAGTTGGAACCCAAGTCGCTGGCGTACAAGTTCGCAAACCATCTCGGGTTGGGTGGTTTGCATCCGGGCCTCAGCGATCGATTCCAGGATTAGCGGCATGTTGCGGATGGAAACCCGCTCGTCCAGCAGCAGACGCAGCACCGCATGCAACGTATCAATTGGCACTTTGTCTGGAACCAGTTCATCCAGAAGCTTCTTGTTGGCCTCAGAGCGGAAAGCATCCGTCAATTGGGTCATCTCGTTCAGCAGGCGACGCAGAGACTTCAATGTCAGCAGGCGCGAGAAGTTTTGCTTCATCACTTCCAGCAGGTGGGTTGCCAGGATTTCAGGCGGGGTGACGATGGTGGCGCCGATCAATGCAGCATCTTCCTGGTGTTTCGTCGAAATCCATCGTGCTGGCGCACCATAAACCGGCTCGGTCACATCGGTGCCGCTGGGCAATGATTCATGCGCGTCGGGCATCAGCGCCAGAACCATGTCCGGATGAAGGGTTCCACGCGCTTGTTCAACCCCCTGCACCTTGATCACATAGGTTCCCATTTGCAACTCAGGCTCATCCGTCAACCGAATTTCAGGTAGGATCAGGCCAAAGACACTGGCCACATGGGTCCGCATATTAGCGATTCGTGTATCCAGCCCAGTTCCCACATCCAGCACCATACCAACCAGGTCAGGCGAGAATTCCAGATGCACGTCATCCAGATCTAGGATATCGCCCAAAGGCTTGGCAGCAACGGCTTCCGTGCCCTCTTCGATCTGTTCTTCGATCTCGGCCTCTTCCTGGTCTTTTATCTTCTTGTGCGAGCTGTATGCGAAATAACCCAACACGCTACCTCCGATAATGAAGGGGAGAAAGGGCAGACCTGGCACCAGCGCAAACAGACACATAAGAATGGCAACAGTGGCCAGCGCCGCCGGGTGTTTACCCAACTGCTCACCAATCGCGACGTCGGTGGCTCCCTGATTGCCACCCCGCGCCAACAACAACGCCGCAGCAATTGAAATAATAACCGAAGGAATCTGCGAAACCAGGCCATCGCCTACGGTCAGGATGGCATAGGTTTCAAACGCTGCACCAACAGGCATGCCTTGGACCAGAACGCCCATCGCCAGCCCCATAAGCAGGTTCATCATGGTGATCAGCAAACCGGCAACCGCGTCGCCTTTTACAAATTTTGAGGCCCCGTCGAGAGACCCGTAAAACGTGGTTTCTTGCTGCTCCCGTTCGCGCCGTTCCTTGGCCATGGCGTGGTCAATGGCACCAGATGACAAATCCGCATCGATCGCCATCTGCTTGCCCGGCATCGCATCCAGAGCAAAACGGGCGCCAACTTCGGCCATCCGCGTGGCGCCCTTGTTAATGACCATGAAGTTGACGATCAGCAACACGCCAAACACCACCAAGCCCAGAAACACACTGCCGCCCATAACAAATTGCGCGAAACCTTCGATCACGTTACCGGCCGCATCGGTGCCAGTGTGGCCTTGGCCGATAATCAGCTTGGTCGAGGACACGTTCAGTGACAGACGCAACATAAGCGAAGCCAACAGAACTGTCGGAAAAGCTGAGAAATCCAGAGGCCGTTCAATGAACAGGGTGATGGTGAAAATCAGGATCGCCAGCCCAAAAGAGGCGGCCAGCCCGACGTCGAGGACCCAGGACGGCACCGGCAGGATCATCATCACAATGATCGCCATCAGGGCAAGCGCCAATAGTATGGTTGGGCTGAACAGCTCTTTTATTGTTAAGTTAGGCACAGTTGTGAGCTCTCATTCAAACATGATCAGGGCACGCGAAGATGCAACGGATCCAGCCATTGGCACCAGTGAGCCCATGGAAACAGAACCCTGCGCAATCAATGGTGCGGGTGCGTGAAGACTTGCCAAGGGCAGAGGTCCGGTGGAGGTTCGGCGGGTGCGGGTGCGTCCTGGTAATGCCGCCACTGCGGTGGCAGGAGACAGATCAGCGCGGATGCGGTCAAACCGGGTGATATATCGATTGGCATAAGTTGGAGTACGGGAATGGTAAGCCCCGGCGGCTTTGGACCAGTCGCCCATTTCAGCATAGAGTTTTTTCAAAAATTCGGCGGCATATTGCGCGTTGGCAACCGGATCAAACATTTGATCAATCGAATCAAAGGCTTCGCCATGCCATTTGAAATTTATCTGAAAACAGCCAACATCAAAGCTGCGAGCGCCACGTTTGAAGTGAGAAAAGACGTAAGCGCGGGCTTCATCTTCGGTCTGGAACCACTTTCCAGCGCCCTCCATATTCACAGTCCATGGCCAGGGTTGAAGCCCCTGCTTGCCACCGCGTCCGGTTTCTGTGCGGGTTATCGTGCGCAGAACATCCAGTGGCACCCCGTGATCGCGTGCCGCACGCCGCGCGGCCAAATCACACAGTGCCGCCACTTGTTGCGTAGAAGCTTGGGCACCACCCAGCGGAAGCACACCAAAAAGAAGCGTCAAACACACCAATATAGAAGCGATTCCCCTGCTCCGAGGAATCGCGTCCTGTAATTCGCATTTTATGCGATACAATTCTTTGTTTTTATTCGGCATTCTGCCTATTCCAACTCAGGGTTTACCCGTACCTCAAGGTAGGCCCAGAGGATTGACAAAGCGTTATCGAAATAAGTAAAAGACCGCCTTGTTTGGGCGGTCTTTGTTTGTGGAAGTGACACGTATTGAGCCCGTTACGAGCAACCTAAACGCGTTAATTTGCATCTTCCGGATCATGGCTAACGCCGCGCAGCAAAGCCTCGATACTGTCACGGGTTCCAACGCTGCTTTCAACCAAGGCCCGTGCGTGGGCCAAGGGTGTCATTTCACCAGGATCTTGCGCTCTCACATCCAGTTCTGCTGTGACTTCTGCGACTTGACTGAATTGCCCATCCTCACTGGGAGCGATGGCTTCCAGGTTTTCCGAATGCCAGAACCCCCGTGCTGCGGCATCAGTTTCCTCTTCTGCCAGTAAATATTCGCCGGCGCGGCCAAATTCTCCGTTGCGCCACAGGGCTTGGGCTCTAAGCCTATTCGACTCGGGGCTATCCAACCCCATCAATTCAACCAGTGCTCGATGTGGCAGGTCCAAGCCCAAAGCCGCCTCGGCCATCATCAACCGACGTGTTTCATCCGCCGGCTCAAGCGCAAGCTTCATCAGCATTGATTGGGCTTGCTGTGCAAATCCCAGGTCCAGTAACCGCCGCGTCATCATTTCAGCCACTGGTGCGGCTTCTTTGGACGTTGCCTGCTCAGTAAAGATAAGCGCGTATTGCAAGAAGGTCACGTCATCTGCGCGCTCGGTCAACAGGGTCATAATCGGTTCAATGGCCGCCGAGCGGGCGATTGGCCCGTCATGTTCCGTCAAATCTGTCAGTGCCTCAAACGCTTCTGAAAAATGTCCGGTCAGAGACAGCGCCGTAACTTCGGCCAGCCGCAGATCGGCACCCAATTCGCTATCCCGAATCTCTAGCTCGTAAGATGCGACCAGTTCCGGCAAGTCAGGAGACAGCGCCTTACGCTCTTTATAGCTTAACGCAATCAAATCAATCAGCGCCCGGGGTGCGTTTTCAGTACGTTCGGCCAGTTCTTCTGTCAGCTCTTTGGCCACAGTTTCGGTATCACCAGTCATGTCGGCGATAGCCGCCTGTGCCAAATTGATAGCTGGCACCTGCTCAACTCCGGTCCGGCCAACTGACCGCAACGCCGCCGAGGCCATATGTTGATCACCAGAGCCTGCAAAAAGGGTGCTGATCGCGGGCCCGAGGTGGACACGCAGATGTACCGGCATTCGCGACAGTGTTTGCTGGATCGCCTCGGCATTTGCATTATTTTTTAGCTCACCATCAGCAAGGGCTGCCCAAAAGGCAGCGTCACCATCACAGGCCTGCTGGCCAGCGAAGGGATGGGTGATCGGCAAATGTTCCCCGTCCATGAGCATCGCCATTGCAGCCAGAGTGTCCGTTTGGGTAGCCTCTGGTGGCAACATGTCGAGCATCGTGCGGGCTTCGGCCCCAAATCCAAAGTAGAGATAGGTTTTGGCCAATGACAAAACTGTATTCAGATCTATGTGGTCGAATTCTTTGAAAAGCATCGATCGAAGAGGGCCGATCTGGTCCGCAAAAGATGTTTCATCACCCCAATTGTAAACCGCCAAATCCCTGGTTCGAATACAATGGGTTTGCAGCGTCGAGTTCTGATTGTGCTGCGGCAGAAGCCCCAAATCTCGGTCAACTGCAGTGGTCACCGCAAGATGATCCAGCGGGTTCATCGGTCGATCCTGTGTGCCTAGCGGCGCAACCAAGGATGGCGCTCCGTCTCCATTGACCTCGGTCATGACCAGATCCAACAGTCCTTGATTGGTGGCTCGGCCAATTTGTTGCAGCAAGCGATGCTCTGATGCGTTAACCGTCGCAGCGCGTGCCGTTTCATCCAGGTCCAGCAACAGATTGACCGTGGGCAATGTTGCCTCATGCTGCTCGGTCTCAGTCTCCTGATGAAGCACGGCAACAGGCCCTGGCAAAGTAACCGGGGCGTGCATTTCAAGTTCGGGTTCATTGACGATTGGAGACGACAGCGATTGCATGCGGCGCCCATCCGACACCACACGGCCAGCCAGGGCAGCTGCTAAATTGAGCTCCATTCGGGTAGCCTGAACTTGGCTTGGCGATAGGTTGAACCGATAACCGGCAGCCCCTGCCAGCGTTCCGAGCGGCAACACCCCGGTCGTGGAGGAGTAAGACTGATCAGCCTGGCCATCCCGGATATCGATAACCAGGTAACCATCTTTCTGAACATACGATTTTATTTCACAGTCACATCCAAGCTGGATCCGAAGCGGCGTCCCTGCCCCCGTCTGACGCAGTGATTGCAACCGGGTACGCGGAATGCGGCTGAATACCTGAGAGGTGTCGAAAACTGCCGCAGGGCTATCGATTTTTAATGTCGCAGTCTTTCCCGACTGTTTTAGAGACCAGTTCGCATTGTCCGGCAGACGCATGACCAGACGAGAAAACCCGTCATGCTCGCCCGAACGGGCGACAATGGTCTCGGCCTGGGCCGGAATGGCCACCATCATGGTGACCACAAATGCGACTGCCTGACGGATCATGCGGCTTCCTGTTTCACAGTTTTCAGGGCTTCTTCCAATTCAGAGAAGCCAGGGCGAATGTGCGACGGCGTATTCTGACGTCCCACTTCGATACAGATTGCAGCGGCATGGTTGTGCAGATTGGCCACCAGAACTTCACGAATCAGATGATAAAAATGCCCATCTTCGTCGGTCACCGACTTTACTTTGGCGGCAAATGGGCCAACCAGGCCATAGGCCAAAAACACCCCAAGGAAGGTACCAACAAGCGCGCCGCCAATCATTTTACCCAGAATCTCGGGGGGCTGATCGATTGACGCCATCGTCTTGATAATACCAAGCACAGCCGCAACAATACCCAGAGCCGGTAGACCATCAGCAAGTGTCTGCAATGCGTGACTGGAATGCAGGGCGTGGTGGTGGTTGGCTTCGATTCGCTTTTCCAAAACTTCTTCAACCTGATGCGGGTCGTCATAGTTCATCGACGCCGAACGCATCGTGTCACAAATCAAGTTCACAGCTTCTTTGTCAGCTAGAATCCTGGGATATTTCCCAAACACTGACGAATTTTCCGGATCTTCGATGTGTTGCTCCACCTCAACCGGATTAGCACGAGCGATCCGAATCAACCCGAACAGCAAACAAAGCAGATCCCGATAGTCATCAGCTTTCCACTGAGGACCTTTGAACACCTTCCCCAGATCTTTCAGGGTGTGCTTGATGGCGGCCATATCATTGCTGATCATAAATGAGCCAACTCCGGCTCCGCCGATCATCATCATTTCAAAGGGCGCGGCCTTTAGAATGATTCCCATCTTGCCGCCGGCGGCCAAATAGCCGCCGAAGACCATGACAAAGATCACAACAATCCCAACAATTCCGATCATAAGTAGTCTCCGAATTTCGTTATTTTCTAGAAGTTTAGGTGAGTCTTCTTAAAACTTCCTAAGCTTCGGAGCGGAAATTATTCTTTTGGCACTGAGCCATTGCGACCAGCAAGAACAACACTAATTGTATAAGCCGCCTGAGGGCTGAGACCGGCCATGATTCCAGCGGCGGCTTCAGACTTCATCCGAGCCAGAAAACCCGCTGCAAAACCTGGGTCCATTTCCTCGAACAACAGCGCCGAATCTTTTGGCTTCATCTGTTCATAAACTGCTGTCAGACGAGACAAATCTGCTTCTGTTGCGCCATCCGCTAGGGACAGAGTGGCTTCCAGTTTGACCTCGGCGGCCTCCAGAGCAGCCAGTTTCTGAGTGATTGCCTGATCGGCCAGCTCCATCGCTTTCATCCGGTCTTCGATCTCAGCCTCACGGGCTGCCAGAATCGTTTCGCGCTGCTGAAATGCCGCAAGCATGTGCTGCAACTCAGCTGAGGACGGCACTGACTCCTGGTGCGTCGCAGTCTCGTCCTTTGACGCGCCTGCATCAGGGAGATTGGCCACTTCGCGGGCAATTGCCGGTCCTGCTTCAAAACCCAAGCGCAATATAGCCGAGCCGATCAGCAGCACGGACAACATGAACAGGGTTCCGACGCGTGTCCGTCGCGAACCCTTGCTTTTGGATACTTTACTCATCAGGCAACCCGGCTTTGGTTTCGGTTATGACGAACAAACATCAAACCCGAAGACGGCTTTTCAGGCTCATCAAACGATTCGTTATCTGATTTGGGGTCTGCCTTGAGCGCCGCAGCCAAGGCGTCACTTTCCTCGTTGATATCAGCGCTGCCCGCTACTGCCCCAGCGGGCAGGTCATGCATCGAAGCCATCATCAGTTCCAACCGTTGGGCCACTGTTTCAGCGCGACCTGTCAGATCGTCCAGCGCCTTGCCAGAGCCATCCGACACAGCGCGCGCCGCCACCAATGATTTATTGAGATCATCAACTTGGGCAGACAAAACAGCAACCGCTCCTCCGACACCCTTTTCGAGGTCGTTAAACCGATTCAGCCGGCGCGCCAGCACAAAACAATAAAATCCAGCCCCAAGGGCCCCTGCCACAAGCAGGATATCTGCAATCATTTCCATCCTGTCCTCCTAGTTTAATACAAAATCCATGATCAGCAGATCTCGAACACGCCCCTGTCCAGTGGCAATGTTGATCCGCCGCAGCATCTGCGCCCGTAGTTTTGGTAGCGCCATAGGGTCGGTAAGATCCCCGATTTCCAACGCTCTGAGATAACTATTCAGAACATCGACTACGCGCGGCAGAATTCTTTCGACCTCGGCTTGGTGGGCCACGTCGACTTCAAGCTGTGCGCGGAATCGCAAGTGTCTCAACCCGCCCGCCTTGCGCAGCGTGATCACCAGTGGGTCCATTTCGACAAAGGCAAGATTGGCGATATCATCCGCCGACTCACCGCGGTCAACGCCAGTTTCCCTCTCTTCGTCTGCGTGCATCTCTTCGGATGCACCAGATTTTCCAAAAGGCAGCAGGCCAGACTGAACGGCATAGAATCCGCCTCCGCCTCCGACAACTGCCAGCACTAACCCTATGATAAGGGGCATTTTGCTCGGCTTGGCCGGGGTATCTTCTGCGTTGGCTACAGCGTCTGTCATGGCTATCCCTAAAACGTCGTACAATCTCTTCATAACCTCAGAGTGGCTAACCGAATGTTAAGGCCGTTCAGTCAAAACGAATGCAAGCCGATCAGAATGTCGGTTCGACGGAGGTTAAGGTGCAGCAGATCAAGAATGTCTGGGCAGGTTTGGATACGCGCAAGCGTCTGATCATCGTGGGTTCCACGGTCATCATGATT
>MAAY01000053.1 GCA_002162795.1 Rhodobacterales bacterium 56_14_T64 | reverse complement strand
CGGGCGACCATCGTTCAGCCAAACCTCACGTGCCTGACCACCCTTCCAAGCCCGGGTGGTAAAGCCCAGGATCTCGACCTTGACGTTGCAACGCTCCAGGGTGCGGGCCAGAACATCGGCACAGATCGCCGCGATTGAGATCGGCCGTCCCCGCATCGAACCAGAGTTGTCGATCAGCAGCGTCACCACGGTGTCGCGAAATTCAGTGTCTTTTTCGATCTTGAACGACAATGGCGTGGTCGGGCTGACCACCACACGGGCCAAACGGCCTGCATCCAGAATGCCTTCCTCCAGATCAAACTCCCACGACCGGTTCTGCTGCGCCTGAAGACGGCGCTGCAATTTGTTGGCCAACCGGTTTACAGCCCCCTTCAGCGGTTCCAGCTGCTGATCCAGATAGGCGCGCAGCCGTTCTAGTTCAGCCGGTTCCGCCAGATCTTCGGCGCGGATTTCCTCGTCGTGATCACCCAGATAAACTTTATAGTCCGGATCTGCATCCGACGGAGGGATCGGGGCAGGGGGTTCCAGCGGAGCCTCGCCATCGGGCATTTCGGTCTCTTCGCCGGTTTCTTCGTCTGCCATCTCATCGGCTGAGACCTGAGCCTGCTGTTCGTCCTGCTGTTGTTCCTGGCTTTGCTCAGGATCGGCGTCGGCCTCGTCGTTGTCGGCGTCGTCCTGACCAGTGCTATCAGGATCGTCCTGCTCTTCGCCGTCATCCTCGGCCTGATCGTCCTGATCATCGTCCTGACTGTCCGGGTCATCACCCAGTTGATCACCATAGCCAAGATCCGAGATCACCTGACGGGCAAACCGGGCAAACTCGGCCTGATTGTCGATCTTCTCGTCCAGGTTTTCCAGCGTATCGCCGGCCTGGCCTTCGATGAAGTCACGCCATAGCTCCATCACGTTGGCAGCCCCCTCGGGCAGCGGGCGCCCCGTGGCCAGATGGCGGATCAGAAAACCAGCTGAAACCGCCAGTGGTGCCTCTGACGAGGTTTTGCACTGGTCATAGCCCTTGCGCAGGGCTTCGTTGTGGATCTTGACGTCGATGTTGCTGGCGGTGCCGGGCATATGCCGTGCGCCCTTCGCCTCGCATCGCGCGGTTTCCATCGCTTCGTATAGATCGCGGGCCATGTCACCGGGCGGGGCGTATTTGGCGTGCACACCATCATCGTGAAACTTATGCCGCAACGCCAGCGCATCAGCCGTGCCACGGGCCAGCAGCACCTCTTGCCGCGTCATCCGGCGGCTGACCTGCGGCAGGCGCATGGCATCGCCAGATAGGCCCGAGGGATCAACCGTGTAGTTGATGCTCAGCTCCGAGTCATCGGCCATGACTTTGGTGGCCTCGGCGAGGGCCTTTTTGAACGGATCAGCTGGGTTGTCGTTCGGTTTCACTTGAACCAACCTTTCGAAGCTTTCGCTATCATTTTATCGTACTGAAAGCGCTCAGCTGCTTTTTTGGCTTCATCGGGAAAAGTGAGAGATAAATCTCCTAATCTATCTCTCAAAATGTCACGTCGAGTAGAGTAAGTTCCCCCTCGAATTTGCCAAGCAAAAAAAACGCTAAGGCAAGCGCCGGAAATTGACATGAACGCCCAATATCCAAGACCTGCTGCTATAACCAATACAGAAACTAGTTCCCGTCCTTCTTGCTTGTCCAATTTCTTGATCTCTTTGAAGAGTGAATTGAATTTGGCGTCAATCAGGTCGGATTGCATTCGTTCACCCCAAGCTTACGTTCGCGGCACTCTCAGGCAGTTCCTCGTCAAAACAACGCTGATAGAACTCGGCAACTGTCTGGCGCTCCAGCTCATCACATTTGTTCAGGAACGACAGCCGGAAGGCATAGCCCACATTGCGGAAGATCTCGACGTTTTGCGCCCAGTTGATCACCGTCCGGGGTGACATCACGGTGGACAGATCGCCGTTCATAAACGCGGTCCGGGTCAGGTCAGCCACGGTCACCATCTGGCTGACAGTCTTGCGGCCGGCCTCGGTGTTGTAATGTGGTGCCTTGGACAGCACGATCATGGTTTCGGCGTCGTGGGACAGGTAGTTCAACGTGGCGACCAGTGACCAACGGTCCATCTGGGCCTGGTTGATTTGTTGCGTGCCGTGATACAGCCCGGTGGTGTCGCCCAGACCAACAGTGTTGGCAGTGGCGAACAGGCGGAAATGCGGGTTGGGCGTGATGATTTCGTTCTGATCCAGCAGGGTCAGTTTGCCGTCATGCTCTAGTACCCGCTGGATCACAAACATCACGTCGGCACGGCCAGCGTCATATTCGTCAAACACAATCGCAACAGGGTTGCGCAGCGCCCAGGGCAGGATGCCTTCGTGGAATTCGGTAACCTGCTTGCCGTCTTTCAGCTTGATCGCATCCTTGCCGATCAAATCAATCCGGCTGATGTGGCTGTCCAGGTTCACCCGCACGGCAGGCCAGTTCAAACGGGCCGCAACCTGCTCGATGTGAGTCGATTTGCCTGTGCCGTGATAGCCTTGGATCATCACCCGGCGATTGTGCGAGAACCCGGCCAGAATTGCCATCGTAGTGTCGGGGTCGAACTTATAGGTGGGATCGATCGTCGGCACCCGCTCGGACCCTTCGGCAAAGCCTTTGGCGGCCATGTCGGTGTCAATTCCGAACACATCACGGACCGAGATGCTCTCGGTGGGTTTAGCATTGATATCCAGCAAGCCGTTGCTCATGACACGATCCTCATTCTCATATCCCCTCCGGCGGGGCTCCGTTTGCGGATTGGTGCAACATCTTACGAGCGAGGGCAAGGGGAACTGGGCGCCTATGTCGTCTGACATGGTGTTTGATCGATACCCGAACTTATTGCTGGCAGGCCTTTGCCAGACGGATTTTTTTCGATCCGCGGCTCGCAATCTCAAAATGAGACCTATCATTAGGGAAGGCTTTGTTTGGGACAGGGCCCAATAGTCGATTGTGTCGTTTAAATAGTGTCGTGTTTTTCGGAGGGTTATTCAGTGAAACAGTGGAGTATTCAGGGCGAAGAAATTGCCAATTGCAACTGTAACTTTGGCTGCCCCTGCCAGTTTGGGGTGCTGCCAAGTGATGGAACCTGCGAGGCGGCGGTATTTTTCCGCATCGACAAGGGCAACTACGGCGACGTCCAGCTGGGCGGTTTGTTGGCCGCTGGTGTATACAAATGGCCGGGCCCAATCCACGAGGGCGCGGGTGAGATGCAGCTGATCATAGAAGACAAGGCCAGCGCCGAGCAGCGCGCCGCGCTAGAGGCCATCATGACTGGCAAGGATACCGTTGAAATGGCCACCATGTGGTTCATTTTCAGTGCCATGTGCCCCACCAAACATGAAACCATCATTTCACCGATCTCGGTTGAAATGAACGCAGAAGACCGGATTGGCAAAGGCACCGTCGCTGGCGTGGTCGAGGTTAATGCAGAGCCGATCCCCAATATCATGTCCGGAGCCCCCCACCGGGTTGGCATCCGGCTGCCCAATGGGTTTGAGTTTGGCTTTGCCGAAATGGCCAAAGGCAGCACCAAAACCTCGGGTGGCGCGATTGAGCTGCTCAAGAACTCGGGAACGCATGCGCATTTTGCCAGTCTGCATCTGACCGGTGAAGGCCGGGTCGGCGCCTGAGAGGCTATGAAAACGTGACACAGGTGAAGCAGACCCAGACGCTTGGGCCGGTGGAACGGCTGGCGCGCAGGGATGGCTTGATCGTCCTGCTTGCGGCTTTGCTGATCGCTGGGTTGGCGGCATGGTATACGTTGACAGGGGCCGGAGTGGCGATGTCGATGGATCCGGTTTGGACGCCGGGCTATGCGCTGCTGAACCTGTTGATGTGGTGGGTAATGATGATTGCCATGATGACCCCCAGCGCCGCACCAATGTTGCTTCTTTATGTGGCGGTCAAACGGATCGGGCCGGAAGGGCATCGTACCGTCTGGCTCAGCCTGTTGTTCCTGAGCGGATATCTGCTGGCCTGGGCTGGGTTCAGCCTGATTGCAACGTTGTTTCAGTGGCAGATTGAAATTTTCGATCTGTCCATGGGCGCGATGATGCCGATCACCTCACCTGTTCTCGGCGGCGCAGTTTTGATGTTGGTGGGCTTGTACCAATTCACCGGTGTCAAAGATGCCTGCCTGACACATTGCCGCTCGCCCGGTGCCTTTCTGGCGGATCACAATCGACCCGGCGCAGCGGGTGCGTTGCGATTGGGTGTTCTGCACGGAGGCTATTGCCTGGGCTGTTGCTGGGCGCTGATGGCGCTGCTGTTTGTTGGCGGCATCATGAACCTGTACTGGATTGCTGGCCTTGCCCTCTATGTGCTGGCCGAAAAGACCCTGCCTAAAATGCACAAGTTTTCTGGCGTGACTGGCGGCATATTGCTGGCCAGTGGCGCCTTCCTGCTGATCTCGGCTCTGACCTGAATGTCAGCGATCGAGCTTGGGTCCCGACAATTGAATGCCGGGGATTGTACTGATTTCAACCTGTTACGGGAGATAACAATGCCACTATTTATTACTTACGCAAGCTATTCTCAGACTGGCATCAAGGGGCTTCTCAGCAAACCGGAGAACAGATCCGCGGCCATCAAAGGTCTGCTGGATAGTGTCGGGGGCCGCATTGTGGCGATGTATAACACCACCGGCACCAATGACGTGGTACTGGTGTCGGAAGCACCCGATGGTTCGGACGCGGTTGCTATTGCCATGGCGGTGTCGGCCTCGGGTGCGATTGCACGCGCCGAGACCGTGCGGGCCTGGACCAGTGACGAATTTGAATCGGTCATCAAAAAGGCTGCAGGTCTGACAGGGGCGTATGTGCCGCCTGGATCCTGAGATCGGCCTGGGCCGCCCCGAATTTGGCGGCCCGTTTCCCATGGGTGGTAAGTTGGATTGATGGCGCCGGCCGGCGCAAAACTGTCTCAGCATGCCGCTGAGCGCATAACAGCCGACACCATAGAGCATCTATACATCCGCGCCAAAACCCACTAGACGCACCAAATCGGGTCACGTGGGCCCCGCCCACCGTGATGGTGGTGCCGTCAAAATTCCGGGCTGGCTGTCCCTTTTGCCGTGCCCCGCAGCAAGCGAAAATGAATATCGTGAAAACAGCACTCGC
>MAAY01000002.1:17944-41821 GCA_002162795.1 Rhodobacterales bacterium 56_14_T64 | reverse complement strand
GGATGCCCCGGAATCCCCGGCCGGATGCTATCGGTACAGGTGGCCGGATCACCTCGGAATACGCAATCTGCTGGGAAAGAACTGACGACACCGAATGTGCGACGGGCTGTAGCACGCAGGGCGATGCGAGATCACGACATCTCGCAACGTCGGGCGTGCAGGCTTGTCGGTGTCGATCCCAAGACTGTCCGGCGCGACCAGCCGCCGGATAATCCCGAAGCTCGCGAAGAGATGAAGGCGATTGCCAGCAAAAGGCGGCGGTTTGGCTATCCATTGGCTGACAGGTGATTGCTTGCAATCACCGAGAGGCGCCGGATCGGCGTGCTTTTGGAACGCAAAGGAATGGTCATGAACCACAAGAAACTGTACCGGCTTTATACTGAGGAAAAGCTGGGCGTCAGGCGACGAAGGGGTCGCAAACGTGCCCGTGGGTCACGAACACCTATGCCCGTGGCTGTGCGCCCAGGTGAGCGTTGGTCTTTGGATTTTGTGTCAGACACGTTCGGCGCATCTGTTATCCGACAGTGGTTTGCTAGCAAACCATGAGAGGGGCGCAAGTTCCGTATGCTAGCTGTGAACGACGATTGCTGCCGAGAGAACCTGTGTCTCCCTTTCGGGACATTGCTGCGCAATGCCCTGTCGGGCAACGGATGGCCGACACCAGCATCTCTGGTGCGCGAGTTGCCCGTGAGTTGGACGCACTTGTGCGTGTCTACGGAAAGCCCGCTTGCATTGCCAGCGATAACGGGACGGAGTTTACCAGTCGTGCGATCCTGAAGTGGGCTGGCGATAACGACGTAGATTGGCACTATATCGATCCCGGCAAACCGCAGCAGAATGGCCTCATTGAGAGCTTCAACGGCAGCCTGCGCGACGAGCTGCTCAACGAGGAGATCTTCGACACGTTGGACGATGCCCGCCGCAAACTGGCCCTCTGGCGATATGACTACAACAACGTCAGACCGCATTCATCGCTGGGGAACCAAACACCCGCAGAAGCGCGCCGTGCGCTTAAGAAGTTTGAGGGCTCCGCGCACGACGCGCTTGCCCAAAATGACGATGAAGAATATGAAATCCAAACCCGCAAACTCTCGTTATGAATGAGGGTGCCTCGGGGGGCAGATCAAGTTCGTCCCTTCGTTTCAGTCCCATAGTTCATCTCCCTTGAGGCAATAAATGCTATCAAGGGAGCGGTATCAAACCGTGACAGGTCCACCTATTCCAGCTAAATATTTGACGCCCGGCACCTAAAGCGAACGTTACATCCAGCATGGCGCGGCCTTTCGCCGCCGAGCACACGGACATGAACCTGCCATCAATCTCCTTGTGTCCTGATCTTGTTGGCCATATCCAATAACATCTGTGCTGCGCTTGCTCGCTCACAGTCTGTCATTTTCTCTATTCTGGCGGTTACTTCAATATGGGGTAATTGGGTGTGCAGGGCGGGCGGCTCGTCAGATTTCAAGCCCAGAACCTCGTAGGTGGAAACGGGATATGCGATTCCTTTCACCTGAATGCTATCAGCCTCTAGGCAGGCCAGTTCGTCACGCACATGGGCGTAAGTTTCATAAGTAATCAGAATACCACCGGGTTTGGATGATTGCTCCATTCGTGCAGCCAGATTAACAGCGCCGCCAACGATGGTGTAATCCATCCGGTCGTTGCTGCCAAAGTTGCCGACCGTGCAATAGCCGGTGTTGATGCCAATGCGGCACTGAAGCGGGTTTTCAATGCCCTGCTTACGCCAATCACGGGCAAGCTCTTCCATGCGCTTTTGCATGACGACGGCCATTCTGACGCAATTCAGCGCGTCCTCCTTAACACCACGGGTTTCTGGATCGCCGAAAAAAATCATAATCGCGTCGCCGATATATTTGTCGATAGTGGCTCCATATTTCAGGGCGACCGCCGACATTTCGGTCAGGTAGTGGTTGATCAGCTTGGTGAGGTCTTCGGATTCCATCTTGTCCGTGGTTTCGGTAAACCCAGCGATATCGGAAAAAAAGACGGTCAATTTCTTGCGCTGGCTCGCCAATCGAACCTCCTGACGGCCGCTAAAAATTGAATCGTACACCTGCGGCGACAGGTATTTCGACAGCTTTACCGAAAGCGATTCAAGCTCAGTATTCTTGCGACCAATTTCCTCAGCGGCTACTCGCTGTTTGTCGGCCATGGCTGCCAGGTCGCGCTCGTTTCGATCCGACAGGCGCAGTAGGCGTTTAGATGTCTTGAACAACTTTTGATAAGCAACGTGCAACTCGGTAAAGGCCGCGCGATCGACGTCACTCAGCGTCGCGCCCACTTCAAGGGCGGCGGCGGCCTTTTCGATAACCGCCATTTCCCTGCCAAAGAGCGCGTCAGAACTCATGTGCTTTCCTGTGCCACCATTTCAAAGCTGGCGTGTTCCAGATCCTCGCCAAATTCTTCGCCCAGTTCGAGCATATTGTCGTCTTCGGGGTCGTAGATCCATTTGACGTTGACGGTTGCCCCGCCTTCGGCGGCTTCGTCCAAAAGCTCCATTAAAGTCATTACGACTTTTGCGCTGGAGGAATTGAAGTAAATGAACTCGAAGTCAAAGGCACAGTCGCCGCCTTCCAGGGCTTCAAGATACGCCTCTAAACCATCCATGATCGGCTGATAGAAAGCTGTCACATCTTCTGGGTGAGATTCCCCTTTGAGGCTGAAGCGATGACCGGAGAAATCAAAATCGACTTCAGGTGTGTTTGTTGTCGCAGGCATCTTTAACGCATCCATGTCCGCATCCTCCTCAAATAATCGCTTTAATTGCAAAAAAGCTGAACCGATCGTCCACAGGAGTAAAGTCAAACTCGATCGGGTATGTGGCACGACGGGCGATTTCGATAAAGCCGATGCCAGCGCCTTGGCTGTATTCATCCGGCCCCGCCTTCAGCTTTTCTTTGTAGAATTTTTTGAGCTGACTATGATCCATCCCTTGTATTTCCACCAACTTCTCCGAAACCCGTTCAATGTCGTCCGTGAGGATCAGATTGCCGGACAAAAGCGCATAGCCGTCGCTCTCTTTGCCTATCGTCAACACGCCAAAACTTAGCTCGTCCGTTGGATCGGCGTCGTCTTCGGGCACTCGCTCTGCGGAATAGCGGATGATATTTTGCATCTGCTCAACGAAGACTGCAAAGACGCTGCGCACCGTTTTGACATTTGCGTCTTCCATTGACAGCTTTTGTTTCAGCGTTTCCCCAACAGCGAGCCGAACCTGTTCTGTCATGTAGCCCGAATAGGCGAACATGACGCCAGATCGAACCAGCGTTTTGCGAAGTTGATATAGTTCAGTTGCTAACATTCGAGACCCCTATGCTGAAGGAATTTGAAACCCGAGCACGGTGAGGTCATCCCGCCGATACTCGTCGCCCTGATATTCAGCGAGAGTTTCTCGCAGGGCATCGCCTTGTTTCGTGATTGTCGTGTTGCGGTGTGCGTCGATAAAGGCGCGTAAGCGCAGTTTGCCATAGCCGCGCCGCTTGGCCCCACCGACCTGATCAAAGAGCCCATCAGTCGCCATGATGTATCTGTCGTTTGCGTTTGCCGTAATCTCGGTATCAGTGAATTGCGTATCCGCGCTGTAACGGTGATATCCGATCCCGGCCTTGTCACCCTTGATCTCGTTGATCTCATCCTCGGTCACTGCAAACAAACTGAACCGGGATCCGGCAAAGGTCATGCGGCCGCCGGACCGCTCGATAAAGCATATACCCGCCTCAAGACCGTCATCCGTTTCGCTGTTCTTTTCGTTCTGACCCAGCAGTTCACGCAAGTCCGCGTGCATAGCCGAGAGCAGTTCGCTTGGTTTCATCGTGTCATTGGTGCGCAGGTGACGGTCAATCAAGCCGCAGGCGATCAGGGTCATGAACGCGCCCGGAACCCCGTGTCCAGTACAGTCGCCAACAATGATATAGGCTCCCTGATTGGTCTCGTGGCACCAAAAGAAGTCGCCGCCCACGATGTCACGCGGCTCCCAAATCAAGAAATGATCAGGCAAGATCGACCCAAGAGCGTGGCGCGATGGCAGCATCGCTTCCTGAATACGACTGGCATAATGCACCGAGGACATGATCTGCTGATTGGCATGGCTTAGCTGGTCTTCGCGTTGCTTGAGTTCGGTCAAATCCGAATAAATCGCAACGGCCCCGCCGCCCGTGACGCGCCGTTCGCTGACCATCACCCACCGATTGTCGGATCGCTGCTGCAGCAAAGGTTGGCCAGGATTTCGGTGGCGCTCCATCCGGCCTTCAAGCCACGTTTCGGGGTCGTCATGCGCTTCTGCAATCATTCCGTTGTCGACGGCATTGCGCAGAATGCTTTCGAACGTGGTCCCCGGTGTGAGGTCTACGGTTTGCCCGTCATAGAGCAAGTCTTTGTATCGCTGATTGCTCAACACCAGACGATCCTCGGCGTCATAAAAGGCGAACCCTTCGTTGATGCTTTCGATGGCGTCGATGAGCCTTTGACGCGCGGTTGCGATCTCGCGCAGGTTGCTTTCCTCGACTTCGATGGCGGTGTCTCGGAACACAACTAACGCCTTGGCCATGCGGCTAATCTCGTCGCGGCCTTCGCCGGACGGCAATGCTGCGCGCAGATCGCCATTGGAAATCGCCATCATGGAATCGCTGAGTGCGGTCAGACGTGCGGTCAGGCTGCGCCCGACATAAAGCCAAACAATTAGCAGCGAACTCACAATACTGAGGACAACCACCCCCGACAGGATATTGCGGTTCAGAATTCGGCGTTCGATCGCGGTGGTATTTGCGACTTCAATCCGCTGGTTTGCCGCTGTGACCAGTGTTTGGGTGCGGTTTGCAAGAAACGAAGAGAGCCGTGTATTCAGCGCCAAAAGCTCTTTTGCCTGCGCGACGGCGATCAATTCGCTCTTGCGAATTTCGGGAAGACTGCCCGGCCCGACCGACAGGTCTCGCAGTCTTTGGACTTGTTTGCTCAACCTGTTTAGCATCCGTTTTGGCATTGCCGCAATCTCCGCCTCAAGACCGTCCAAAATGCCCTGAACCGGAAACCCAAGTAAGTCCACTTGTTCAGCAGTATCAGCGTCTGCGATCGACAACAGCTCCCTGTTGAACGCGTCGAACATCACCGCAGCGCGTTGTTGAGGCAAACTTGCTATGATAGATCGTGCCAGTTCCGCCTGTTCTAAAGAGAGTTCTGCGTTGGGTTCGACAGCCGAACTATTTACCCAATCTGCCGTTTGGAAATTGATAATCCGTGTTCCTGGTGTCAGAACGCGCTGCGCATTTGAATTGCCACGCGCAAGTTGCCGCCGCACTTTGCTCCGCTCTTTCAGGAGCTGCAGACGTTCACCAACGAAGGCGTCGATAGCAACAAAGTTGTCGTTAATGCGGTTAACCAGTTCAACGGCCCGATCAGAGGCGAGGCTAACATCAATAGCCCCATCCAGCATGTATTTTTCCTGACCATCCACCTCACCATACTGACGCGCACGGTTCAACAGTTCCGACAGTGCCTCCATCTTTCCAAACATATCCGCGGACACTTCTGCACGGCGCTCTTCAGTCGTCGCGGAAAGAAGAACCGGCGCGACCTGCACCACACGCTCAATGCTTCGAGAAAGTTCGAGCCATGCCAATGCTTCGGGAACGCGATGTTCAGTAATGTCGTCCAGCGACTGGCCGACCTGTGACAACGACAAGATACCAGTGACCGCAGCCACAAGCGAAAACATACTGACTGATAGAAACGCAAGAAGAAGGCTGCCGCGAACACCCATCAAATGGCCCCGCGCGACAGGCAACTTACCCCGCGACAAGAACGATTTTCACTCACTTGCAAACTCTCAAGTACAAACCCTGTGAACTGTGGATCATTCAACTGGGCGGTAACCCTCCTCGTCAATCTCGTTCCAGACGAAAGATATGACCCCCGTGACATCGCCTTTTGAATCAAAGCCGATGTTGCCAAGCACTGTGTCAAACTCTTGGCTGCGCAGCTCATCCATGATAGCCTCATTGTCCATAGACCCAACGGTTTCGGCGGCTTGGGCCCAAGCTTGAACCGCAGCATAGCTATAAAGCGTGTATCCGGAGGGTTCGAACCCCTCGTCATTGCGAAACGACTCAACCACGCTTTGCGCAGCATCGGTTTCACGCGCGTCCGGGCCAAACGTAAATCGCGCACCAATACCCGCATCCCCTGCAATCATGGGGAAATCTTCGCTGGCTAACGCGTCGCCAGCCACAAGCTGAAGCTCGGGCAAGGCGGTCTTAGCCTGACGGATTATGATCCCTGCATCGCCTTGGTAGCCGCCAACATAGATCACATCGATTGCGGCCTCTTTCAGCGTGGCAACAAGTGGACCGTATTCTGTTTGGTCAGGTTCATAGATATTAAACTGTGCTTCGGTTACGCCACGCGCATTAAGTTGCTTTTGCGTCAGTTCAGCCAAGCCTTTTCCATAAGCGGAATTGTCGTGCAGGATGGCAATATTTTTGTCGCCATACACGTCGGCAAGGTAATCACCAGCAATGACACCTTGTTCATCGTCGCGTCCAATGACCCGAAACACGTTGCGCAGGCCCGCATCCGTGACAAGCGGATTTGTCGATGCGGGCGAAATCATGATGATACCTTCGGATTCATAGATCGGCCCCCCCGCGATGGAACCAGAAGAGCACACATGACCAATCACAAAAACAACCTCTTCGGCCACCAGCTGACGTGCCGCGGCTTTAGCTTGCTGTGCGTCGCAGGCGTCATCAACGGAAGAGAAACCGATTTGTTGGCCCAATACGCCGCCATTTGCGTTAAGATCATCGATCGCTTTGACCGCACCAACCTCTACCTGCTCGCCCGTTGGCAAAGCGGGACCGGAAAACGCAGCTGCGATCCCCACCAAAATTTCGGCATTGGCGCCCGTTGTCGTTGCGGCGCACAGGAATAAGGCCGCGCAAAGTGAAGTCTTTGTCAAAATCAATCTCCTTGGTTAACAGCAACAAAAGTGTATTAAGTTAAATCGTTTTTAAATATTTAAGTTAAGGTACAGACAAATATGGGTCTGTAAACAAATATATCGCTTTGGCGTGGATCAGGCCGAGCATTTTCACTTGGACGTTTGCTGGTCTATTAATGGTGCGATTTTCAAGAAACTCTAAGTTTGAATACTCGCCTTACTGTTGGCCACGATTCGCTACGCTCAACGCAGCGCATGGGATATTTCGCGGTTTGATCCCGCTCCTTTGATAGCATTTCTTTTGGGCGGATGTGCCGTGTCATGAGCGTCAGTTCGCGTGGCCTGTGGGCCTTCATCAGTCGCCCTGCCAGTCGCAGACAGCGGTCTGATCTGGTCACGTTGGCGCATATCAAAGAACAGTCGCGTCTCAGTCTGGGCAGCTACGGGCGCCCACGGATGACCGAAGAGCTGAAGGAGATCGGCTTGAACGTTGGTCACCGCCGTGTGGGTCGCCCCCTCTCGGCAGATTACTTTGCAATCGCCTGCCGGGCAACGGATGCGCCAGAACGGAATATCTGTTGTCAGAACACGCAAAGACAAGGTGACGACCGACAGTAATCACAAGTTCAATATCGCGCCGAACCTGCTGGATCGGAACTTTGCAGCAGATGGCCCAAACCGAAAATGGGCAGGTGACATTACCTATATTTGGACGCGTAAAGGTTGGCTGTATCTTGCTGTGGTCTTGGATCTTCATACCCGGCGCGTCATCGGCTGGACGGTCAGTAATCGGACGAAACGTGATCTTGCGATCCGTGCGTTGAAGATGGCAATTGCAGTCAGAGCGCCACCGAAAGGCTGCATCCATCATACAGATCGGGGCAGCCAGTATTGCTCACACGACTATCAAGAGATCCTGCGCCAGCATGGGTTCAGGACATCCAGGAGCAGCAAAGGAAATTTCTTTGATAACGCCGCTGTTGAGACGTTCTTCAAAACCATCAAAGCTGAACTGATCTGGCGGGGCACATGGGAAACCCGCAGGCAGACCGAGATGGCAATCTTTAAATACATCAATGGCGTCCACAATCCACGCCCCTCTCGGGATATCGCTTTGCGATACCCTACCGGGCAGTGGACGTCACTCAACATTGGGTTGGAAAAGCCCAGTCGCTTTTGAACGGAAGGTGGCCTAAACGATCAGTTGGGGCGGCACGAAAGCGCGACAGGTCCAAACCCACGCGTTTGCAGACGGTTGATTGGAAGTCCGTTGGAACTGTCTCTCACTAAGCAAGAAGCTTCCCCTGCAGCCCCTCGCCGGGCTTCGATATCCCAGAGGTCAACGGAAACAGCGCCGCCTGGACAGAGTGGTAGATGTCAGGCTTGCCGTTGAACTGCGTTGTTGTCGGGTTGCCCGGTTCATCAATCTCCGGGAACCAACCGCCGTTCTTATGGTCGATGAAATGCGCATCAGCAAAGCGCCAAAGACGACTGTACCAGGCGTGCTGTGCCTCGTCGTCGCGAAGCTTGAGAAAGCTTGCCAAAACCCCAATTGCTTCTGTCACCGGCCACCAATACCGAGAGCTAATCGCGGGCGTTCCGTCAAAGTTGAGCGTATAGGCAAAGCCACCGTTTTCACTGTCCCAGGCATCGGTCAGCGCCTTTTCGGTCAAGCACCAAGCCGTGTCGCGGGAATTATCATCCGGCCGGCCGGAAAGATCCCAGTACTGCAACAACAATCGCGCCAGTTCAAAGGAATGCCCCGGCGTGGTGCCGCTGGGACGGAACATCGGATTACCCGAATAGGCCCGGTCAACCTGCCAGTCTGCGGTGTAATGCTCTGGCAAACGCCAGTTTTCACGGGCCGCAATCCGGTAGACAAAGAAATCAAGAATCCGGCCCGCCATGCTCAGATATCCTTCGCGCCCGGTCGCCTCAAAAGCGGTCAACAGCGCCTCGACCCCGTGCATATTTGCATTCATCCCGCGATAGTTTGAGAATGGGCTCCAGTCCTTGTTCCATTCATCGGCAAACAGACCGTGATTGTCCTCCCAAAAATGGGCACCCAAAACGGTCGAAACATCCTCAATCAGGCGGTCAGCATCCGGGTGTTCAGCCATCTTGGCGCTGGCCCCTGCCAGCAGAACAAACACGTGTCCGTAGCCAAGTTTTCGACCATCGTGAATAGTGTCACCATCCAGAGCCCAAAGATAACCACCATGCTCGCGGTCGCGGTGCTGGTTCCACAGATACTCCATCCCCTTGTCGATCACCGAGTCGCACCCCTGCAGACCGGCCAGTTTTCCCAGAGCATAAGAATGGGTCAGCCGGGCAGTGGTATGAAGTTCCTGCACGGTGTCATCCAGTGGGTTCCCGTCGTAATCCAGCACGAAGAACCCAGCCCCGGGGCGCACACTGGCACGGAAAAAGTCAAACTGACGTTTGGCATCTATGCGCAGAAAGTCCTGGTGGGCAGTGGTGCCAAAACGGAAGGTTTCAGCGTCGGGATGTGGTGTTTTGGATGTGTTTGCCACAGGAGGCCTCGTCTATGTCAGCGAACGCTAGGTGCGCGCAATTGTGGGTCAAAAAGAGTGTCACTTGCAGGCGGCCTGCCCGCGATTGGTTGAATATATTGCAGCTCGCTCACCGGGGCGCCCGCGATGCGTTTCAGCAGCAGGTCCGCCAGCTTTTCACCCGCCTCCGAAAGATCTTCGTACAGGCTGGCTATCTTAGGCCGCACCAGATCAAAGACACCCGAGGTCTGCTTGACTACGAGCTGAACATCCCGCCCGGGCACAAGCCCCAGATCCTGAATGGCCGCCAGCGCGGCAAGGCCAGAAACATCGCCGGGAAGGACCAGCCCATCCGGGGCATCTGGGGCCGCAAACCGTTTCTGGATATTGGCCGAAATGGCATTCGCGTCACTGTCCAGCGAGATGCCATCGAGAATTTCATAATCAACCCCTGCCGTCCGGACCGCCGTCATGAATCCGTGCAGCAAGTGCTGGCGAAAGGTGAATCGTTCGGGCGGCAGCAAAATACCCAGCCGTTTTGCACCCCGGTCAATCAGTGTTTCCGCCGCCTGCCGCGCAAAGGCATAGTTGTCGCAATCCACAAAGGGATGCGGCGTCGCCAGTTCTGACCGCCCATGCGAAACAAACGGAAAATCCGCTTCGAGCAGAAATTTGATGCGATTGTCATCGGGTGTGGTGCGCGAAAAGATGATTCCATCAGCCAGCCTATCTCGAACCACACGCTGAATTTGTTCGGCCGATTTATCCGGTCCAAAATCCGGCAAGACCACCAGATGATAGCCCGTGTTTTCCAACCGGGCGCTAATTCCCCGGATCAGCAGCGTGCCAAAACCAAGGATCTCCTCATGGGGCGGCAGGATCAAATTGATCACCTGCGTACGTCCGGTCCGCAGGCGTTGGGCCGCGCGATCCGGTGAATAGCCAAGTTCTTTCGCCATCTTTTGCACCAAAGCACGCGTCTCTTCTGCCATCTGTGGATCATTCGCCAGGGCGCGCGAAACGGCCCCCACGGAAATCCCCATTTTTGCTGCAATTGTGCGCTGCGTTGGACGTTTGGTCTTTGATGGCTCTGACATAACTCTCTGCTCTAAAGATGTCTGGTATGGTAATTTAATACGATTAAACAGGCAATGCCCACGAAAAAAAATCTCACCGCCTACCATCCGATTTCAAATATCTGTATTTTATATAGCGATTTATAGCAATGGTTGACCGCGTCATGAGCCTTGACAGACCCATATATTTTAACGTTATAAATGCTTATGAGTTTTTTTTCTGGGAGGAAATTATGAAACTGAAGCAACTGATGGCCAGCGCCGCGCTTGTCGCCCTCACCTCTGGTTCAGCCTACGCTGAAGACGTAGAAGTCCTGCATTGGTGGACCTCGGGCGGCGAAGCAGCAGCCTTGAATGTATTGAAGGATAATTTGGCGGGACAGAAGATCGGCTGGGTTGATATGCCGGTTGCCGGCGGCGGCGGCGAGGCCGCGATGACAACGCTGCGGGCCCGCGTCACCGCAGGCGACGCCCCGACAGCGGTGCAGATGCTTGGCTTTGACATCATCGACTGGGCCAACGAAGACGTTCTGGGCAACCTCAACGAAGTAGCCGCAGCCGAAGGTTGGGACAAAGTTGTCCCCGAGGCGCTGCAGGCGTTTTCCAAGCATGACGGCAACTGGATCGCCGCGCCTGTAAACGTGCACTCGACCAACTGGGTCTGGATTAGCAAGTCCGCACTGGATGCAACCGGTCTGGGCGCACCCACCAGCTGGGACGAGCTGACGGCAGTGCTGGACGCGATGAAGGCAAACGGCATCACGCCGTTGGCCCATGGCGGCCAGGCCTGGCAGGACGCAACCATCTTTGACGCGGTTGTGCTCAGCATGGGCGATGACTTCTACAAATCGGCGCTGATCGATCTGGACATGGATGCATTGGGCGGCGCGACCATGGTCGAAGCTTTCCAGCGCATGGATACTCTGCGCGGCTATGTCGATGACAACTTCTCGGGTCGGGACTGGAACCTGGCCTCGGCGATGGTGATCAATGGCGAAGCCGGCATGCAGATGATGGGCGACTGGGCCAAGGGTGAATTCCTGCGCGCCGATCAGAAACCCGGTGAAGACTTTGTCTGCATCCGCTTCCCCGGCACCCAGGGCGCTGTCACCTTCAACTCGGACCAGTTTGTCATGTTCGAAGTTGCCGAAGGTAACGAAGCTCAGCTGGCGATGGCTTCGGCTGTAATGGATCCTGTGTTCCAGTCGGCGTTCAACGTGGTCAAAGGTTCGGTTCCTGCACGCACAGATGTGCCCAACACCGACTTTGACGACTGCGGTCAAAAAGGCATGGCAGATCTGGCTGATGCCGGCGGCAATGGACGTCTGTTTGGTTCCATGGCGCACGGTCACTCGGTGCCGGCCTCGGTCAAGAACGCCATCTATGACGTTGTCACCGCTCACTTCAACGGTGAGTACGACGCCGAAACCGCAGCACAAGAGCTGGTCAACGCTGTAGAATCAGCAATGTAAACTCCCTGGTGACGCCGCCGAGAATGGCGTCACCCACTCTGGGCCGAGGCGGCGAACCTTGGCCCATTTTCTAAAGACGACTGCTTGCTGCAATGGCACTGGCACATGGGGGAAAGATGGCAAACTACGCCTCTGACACGGATTTCCGCACGAAACTTCAGGGATGGATTCCAAAACTGGTGCTGTCGCCGTCAATCGCGATGATGCTGGTTTTTGTATATGGGTTCATCCTGTACACGGTCTATCTCAGCTTCACCGGCTCGAAGATGCTGCCAAAATATGACCTGATCGGCATCGACAACTATGTCCGCCTGTGGGGGCTTTCCACCTGGTGGACGGCCGTTACCAATCTGGCCATCTTTGCCTCGCTTTATATCATCATCTGCACGGTGATCGGACTAACCCTTGCCATCCTGCTGGATCAGAAAATCCGCGGCGAAGGCATGCTGCGGCCGATCTATCTGTACCCGATGGCGCTGTCGTTCATTGTCACCGGCACCGCCTGGAAATGGTTTCTGGATCCCGGGATCGGGCTGGAGAACACCATGCATCTGTGGGGCTGGGAAAGCTTTGAGTTCGGCTGGATCAAAGACCGCAACATGGCGATCTACACCATTGTTATTGCGGCCGTCTGGCAGACCAGCGGCTTTGTCATGGCGATGTTCCTGGCTGGCCTGCGCGGCATCGACAATGAAATCCTGAAAGCGGCACAGATTGATGGCGCGTCGAACTGGAACTTGTATCGCCGCATCGTCATCCCGATGCTGCGCCCTGCCTTTTTGTCGGCTTTTGTGATCCTGGCCCATTTGGCAGTCAAATCTTATGACTTGGTGATTGCCCTGACTGGGGGCGGGCCGGGCCGGGCGACCGAGTTGCCCGCCACGTTCATGTATTCCTACACCTTCACCCGCAACCAGATGGGAACCGGTGCAGCCAGCGCTGTGATCATGCTGATGACCATTGCTGCAATCATGATGCCGTATCTATACGCCGAGCTGAAGGAGAAGTCGTGATGTCCACAGCAACTCAAGACTCTGCTGTCAGCTCTGGCAAGATCACCCGCACCTTTATCTATCTCGTGCTGTTGATGTCGGCCCTGTTCTACTTGCTGCCATTCTTTGTCATGCTGGTGAACTCGCTGAAACCGCTGGCAGAAATCACCGGCGGCAACATGATGGCCCTGCCACAAACCTGGACGATCGAGCCATGGCTAAAGGCCTGGTCCACCGCCCAGATCGGCGTCGAGGCCACCGGGTTAAAGCCCTATTTCCTGAATTCCATCCTGATGGTGGTGCCTGCCGTGGTTATCTCCACCGGGATCGGTGCGCTGAATGGCTATGTGCTGACCAAATGGCGGTTTCGCGGCGACACACTCTTGTTTGGCCTACTGCTGTTTTCCTGTTTTATCCCGTTTCAGATCGTGTTGATCCCGATGGCAACAATCCTTGGCAAGATCGGACTGGCTGGATCAATTCCCGGCTTGGTGCTGGTCCACGTGGTCTATGGCGTTGGCTTCACCACGCTGTACTACCGCAACTACTACGCCGCCTTCCCCACCGAGTTGGTCCATGCGGCAATGATCGACGGAGCCGGTTTTTTTCGCATCTTCTGGCGCATCATGTTGCCGGTTTCCGGGCCAATCACCGTGGTGTCGGTCATCTGGCAGTTCACCAACGTTTGGAACGATTTCCTGTTTGGTGCCTCGTTCGGCGGCCAGACCCAGCCGATGACTGTGGCGCTGAACAATCTCGTGCAATCGTCAACGGGTGTGAAGGAATACAACGTTCACTTTGCCGGCGCGATCCTCGCCGCTCTCCCCACTCTTCTCGTCTACATCGTCGCGGGCCGGTACTTTGTCCGCGGTCTGATGGCCGGATCCGTAAAAGGCTAATCTCATGGGTTTTCTCGACATCTCAAACGTCACCAAGTCTTACGGCAACGTCGAAGTCCTGCATCATGTGGACATCGCGGTTCAAGAAGGCGAATTCCTGGTCCTGGTCGGCCCCTCGGGCTGTGGCAAATCCACTTTGCTGAACATGATAGCCGGGCTGGAAGATATCACCGACGGAGATATCTCGATCAAAGGCCGCGTGATGAACGGAGTGCACCCGTCCAAACGCAACATCGCGATGGTGTTCCAAAGCTATGCGCTCTACCCCAATATGACCGTCGGCCAGAACATGACATTCGGGCTGGAAATGCACGGCGTCGAAAAATCCAAGCGAGACAAGGCATTGGCGGATGTTGCAAAACTTCTGCAAATCGAACCGCTGCTGGATCGCAAACCCGGCCAACTGTCGGGTGGGCAACGTCAGCGCGTCGCCATGGGCCGGGCGCTGGTGCGTGAACCGGATGTGTTCCTGTTTGACGAACCGCTATCGAACCTCGATGCCAAGCTGCGCGTGGATATGCGCACCGAGATCAAAAAGCTGCACGAAAAGCTGAAGACCACAATCGTCTATGTCACCCATGACCAGATTGAGGCCATGACGCTATCGACCCGGATTGCAGTGATGAACGGTGGCTATGTGCAACAACTGGGCACGCCCAAAGAGATCTACGACACGCCGACAAATCTGTTTGTAGCGACCTTTATGGGGTCCCCCGCGATGAACATCCTGCCTACCAAGGTGGCGATGATCGACGGGCAACCCCATGCCGAGATCATCGATGGGTCAGGTCAGGCGGTCAGCCTGCCGTTCAGCCAGACCAATATGGCAGATTGGGTTGGCAAAGAGATCCTGCTGGGCATTCGCCCTGAAGCCCTGACAGATCCAGAAGGCGCCGACCGCAAGTCCACCAATATCGCCACGCTGCAAAACACTGTCGACGTGATCGAGCCTGCCGGGGCGGATACCTTTGTCACCACCACACTTGGCGGCGTCAACGTCATCGCGCGGATGCGGGCCGATACCGAGATTGCCACCGGGCAAAAGTTCGACTTTGCGGTGAATATGGACAAGGCCGTGGTGTTTGATCCAATTACAAAAAACCGCATCAAACCATAGGGTCATACCCCGCATAGCACCCGGTGGCGGCTAATGATCGGTCTTCAGCCAATACCGGGTCGCTTTGCGTTCCCCTGTCCGGGCAAAAACGCCCAGCTCAACCAGTTCTCCCAGATCGCGCCGCGCGGTGGCAGGGCTGGTACCTGCTATCGTGATATAATTCGCCGCGCTCAAGCCACCACTGAAGCCTTCTGGCCCAGCCTCATAAACCCGCAGCACAACTTTGGTTTGCCTCTCATTGATTTGACCACGCAGCCTGTCCATCACCTGCGCCTTGGAGATCAGATGGGTGATGAGCGCGCGGGAGTGATCCTGGGCCTTTAGAACAGTCTCAGCAAACCAGATCAGCCACGAGGTGACCTCCATTTGTTTGTTGTTCGCTTCCAATTGGTCGTAATAGGCCTTTCGCGAGTGCTCGATCCGGCGGGACAACGCAACAAGGCTGGGGTGACCAATGCTTTGCGCCAAGGCTTTTTCGGACAGCGCACGGGCAATGCGGCCATTGCCGTCTTCAAACGGGTGTACTGAGACAAAATAAAGATGCGCCAAACCGGCCCGCGTCAAAGCAGGCAACGCCCCCTGCGGCTCGGTATCGTTGAACCACGCAACAAAAGCGCTGGTTTCGCGTGGCATATCTGCGGCAGGTGGTGCCTCAAAATGAACCTTTAGCTTTTGATACGGGCCCGAAACAACCTGCATAGGGTCTCCTGACCGGCGCCAACCGCCGATGTCCTGCAGATCCTCCCTGCCCCGGCACACCATCCGATGCCAGTTGAACAGCACCTCAGCGTTCAGCGGCGGCTGCCAATTGGAAAACCCATCCGCCATCAGATCCGCCACACCGCTTTCCGCCATCCCGTGTCGGCGATCTGCAGTAAGACCAAAGGCCCGGCGCATCGAAGACTGCACCGAGGCCCGATCAAGGTATTCTCCTTCGATCGCCGAGGTTTTCATCGCCTCGTCGGTCAGCAGCTCAATGGACAGCTCATCTTGGCTTTGCTGTGATAGATGGCTCCAGGCCCCAACCAGTTTACCGGCCCCAAGCAGGAACGCCCGCTCCAACGCCTCCAGCGCGGCGGGATCGTAGTGCCATTCAGGCCAATTTTCAGACTGCCAGTTCCATCTCATGAGCGATACTGTATCTTTTATCGCTCATAATCGCAACACAAATGAGCGATAAGTGGGACTTGTATCGCTCACCCTGAGACAACACTCTCATAGACCTAAAAAGACGGCTCCAGATGTGGAGCCAGCATTTTCTCGGCCTCGGACCAGGCTTGGCTCATCGGGGTCAATGCCAGCTCCGTGCCCTGTTCCGCCTCTTCGATCGACAGCATACAAATGCGCAGAGGCTCCAACCCCAGCACGGCCGCTGACCCAGCCAAACGATGGGCCTCTTGCCGCTGTGCATTGGTCGCTATGGGAGCAGTCTGCAACTCGCCGAGAAAGCCTGTCATATCCTGGTAAAATGTCTTGAGAAATCCCCGCGCTTTCTCGGCCCCCAAAGCCTCAATAAACTGCTGAATGTCCGAGTTTTCCGGCTCGGAGTCTGGCTCTATCTTTGCGCTCGTATGGAGGGTGATCAACGCTGCCAACTCGCCACGGCTGATCGGTTTGGTCGCCACGTCGGTAAAACCGGTTTCCAAGATACGGGCATGATCGTCGGCAGCGACATGGGCCGTCAGTGCAACAACATCCACTCCCTCGGCTGAATTCTGCGCCCGAATGCGTCGATAGGCCTCGATGCCGTCCATACCCGGCATGCTGATATCCATCAGGATCAGATCAAATTTCCCCTCGACCGTCGCCTCCACCGCTTCGGCCCCACCTGCCGCCGCGGTCACCTGATGCCCCAGCCGTTGCAACGTCTTAGTCAACAGCACCCGATTAACATCGTTGTCTTCAACCACCAGAATATGCTTTGACGACTGGGCCTGCGCGGGCTGCAACAACGCCTTTTTCTGATCGGATTTTGCCACTGGCAGCGGCAATGTAACCCGAAACATGCTGCCTTCTCCAAGTTCGCTTTCCGCCTCGATTTTACCCTCCAGAGAGTCCACGATGCGCCGGGTGATCGCCAGCCCCAACCCCGTACCCTCACTGATACGGCCATAACTGGCATCAAGCGTCACGAAATCCTCAAAAATACGCTCCAGATCGGCCTCGGCAATGCCATCCCCCGTGTCACAAATCAGGAACTCCACCTGTTCGCTGGCAGCCTGACGTTCGACCTCGACAGTGACGTTGCCATCCTTGGTGAATTTCAGCGCATTGCCGATGAGGTTCAATAAGGCCTTCTGGATTTGGCGCGGGCGGCCCAGCACATTGGGTTTCCCTTTCAAACGACAGCGGAATGACAGGCTGTTCCCACGCGCGCGCGCGTTGGCCTGCTGGCTGTCCACCAACCCAAACATCAACTCTTCCAGATCAAAGCTACGGGGCTGCCCTGATGCGGCCCCCGCCTCAAGTTGCGACAGCTCCAGCACCTCGTTGACATGGTGCAACAACAGCTCTCCTGACACCCGCATGGCATGCAAGTAGCTATCCTGTTCCGGAGTCATCCCAGTGGTTTCCAACAATTCCATTGAACCCAGAACACCGCTCAACGGGGTTCGCATTTCATGACTCATTACCGTCAACAGGTTTGCCTTGGCACGCTCGCCAGCCAAGGCATCATCCCGGGCGCGGGTTAGTTCAGCCTCGGCCGCGATACTGTCTGAAATATCGCGCAAATAGCTGACAAAGACAGTGTCCTGCCCCGAATGGCTTAATGTAACCGACAGCTCCACCGGGAAAATCTCACCGGATTTTCGTTTCGCTTCTCGCCGGACTCTACCCCGTTCCATAAGCTTCGCGTCGCCCGTTGCCAAAAATCGGCTCATGTCCTCCAAATGGCCACTACGTAGATGATCAGGCACGATCAGATCACTCAATTTTTTGCCAATTGCCTCAGCGCGCGTAAAACCAAACACAGTTTCCGCGGCGCCGTTGAACGACATAATCCGGTCTTTGGTATCAACCACCAGAATGGCATCCAGGGACGAGGTCACCATCGCCTGCATCCGAGCGGCGGTGGAATTGCTGGCAGCGGTCAGGACTTTCCCTTTATAGTACAACCGGCCAATTATCAGAGCCGTCAGAGCCAAAGCAGAAAACAGCGCCATGACCACCCAGCCCAAACGCTGAAACGTGGCAGCCATGCCTTCTCTTTCTATATCAGCACCTTTAGTATGGGCAGCCAGCCCCAAGAGGGTCATTTTCCGAACATCTTGGGCGTTTTCCAGCAATTCAGCGGAAAACACGGGCAGCGCCTGGCGAAGCACTTGATCCGCACCATCAATCATCGGCACAAAATCATCCAGGCGACCCTGAATTCGGGCCAAAGTTGCCGCACCGTCCCTGCTAGAGCGCAATTCAGCAAACAGTCGGCTTTCATGAAACGTTGCCACGCGACTGTAGAAAATATCAAATCGTCTTCGGACTAAGTCCAAATCTCCGCCCTCAAGAGCCCCAAAAACCGACTGCTGTAAATGCAGATGTTCAACTTCGTTTTGCGAAAGGTTCCATTGCACATTATCCGTTGTGGCAGTCGACAGATCATGCATTTTTCGCAAAAATTCGCGGCCCAAAAGCACTGACAGAACCAACAGAAGTACCAAAACGATTCCCGTAAGCACGACAATCGATTTTGGGGCAAAGGGGGAATACCAATCCCGCACCTGCGACACCTTTCTTGTTAGCCTTCAGATTTCACTATGATCCGCACAAGTTGCCAGACACTTTTGGAAAAGATCTCTTCTGTCTGGTAGGCTGGATTACTATCGTACGGGAATACGATCCACAGCGGCCCTTTGTCCCGTCTCGACATCAGTGCACCATTGCGCTCGTAGGCAACGATGGGTCCGCCTTCGACTGCACCTGATACTGGAAACTCCACGACATAGTCATTGACGGCTTGCAGCTCCATCATGCCTTCGCTGATTTCAAGGTGACCAAGTAAGGCAGCCAGAGAGACGCCGGTAAACTGCTGCACACCATCGGTCCAGATGGTTTCGGTCTCAAAGCTTACGACTGGAAAGGCTTGCAACTCAGCCAGACTAAACTGGGTCGAAGCTGCCGTTGACGTCACGTCCACCTGTAGCAACACTGACGCATCAGAGCTGGGATCGGTGGCAAAACCCGGAACCGGTATCGCTGCAAGAAAAAATGCGCTTATCGCTGACTTCCAATGTTTCATTTTATCATTCCTCCTGATCCAGAACAGTCTGTAACGCGGCGCGAAGGCCGCGATGTTGGTGGGAATCGTAACGCCTATTGCTGAAAAGTCGAATGAGACGACCAGAAAAACACAATCTTTTACCAATTTAGGTTCGTTTTTGCAGTCGACCTCGGCCAGACCAGACAAATATTAAGACTCCATATTGCGCAAAGTAGACGGCGGAAATCTCCGCCGACATACACCCGTTCAATGGGGAATTTGGATTTTCGTTAAAAATCCTGCCACAAATCTTGAGCTGCCGAGCCATCAGCGGTTGCGACCCGTGGCTCGAATGTGGCCTCTTCGTCCCAATCGCCGCCATGAGCGGACGGAACAGACATAGTGAATGCATCCTGAGCCACTGGCATCGGGTTGGCCTCGCCGTGAGAGGTAACAAAGTGAGAGGTCAATTCAGCCAGCTTGCCGGCATCAGCGTTTAGCAGGTGACTGGCAGCGGTGGCTTCTTCAACCATCGCCGCGTTTTGCTGCGTGACCTGGTCCAGCTGCGTGACACCAATGTTGATTTCCTTAAGACCGGTGGATTGCTCGGTTGATCCCTCGGCAATTTCACCGATCAGATGGGAAATTTGCCCAACCCGTTCGGTAATATTGGTTAGGGCCCCACCTGCCTTACCCACGAGATCAACGCCACGCTCTACTTGCTTCGAGCTGCCGTCGATCAGCGTTTTGATTTCCATCGCTGCGTCCGAGGATCGCTGAGCCAGGGCCCTAACTTCAGAGGCAACTACCGCAAATCCCCGTCCAGCATCGCCCGCACGCGCGGCCTCAACCCCTGCGTTCAGGGCAAGCAGATTGGTTTGGAAAGCAATATCGTCGATGACACCAATGATCTGCGAAATCTGCGTCGATGACTGCTTGATCTCTTGCATGGCGCCAACTGCGTTTTGCACAACAGCTTCGCTGTTCTCGGCTTCGATCCGCGCCTCGGTGATTGTCTGTTCAACGGTGCGTGTCCCCTCTGCCGCAGAGGTCACACTAGATGTCATTTCGTCCAATGCCGCTGCGGTCTCTTCCAGCGTGGCGGCCTGACTTTCGGTACGTCGCGACAGATCGTCCGACGCCTGGCTGATCTCACCAGCACCACTGCGGATACTGCTGGTAACTTCGATTACTTGCTGGATGGTGGTGCTAAGGGTCGCCACCGTCTGGTTAAAGTTGTCGCGCAATGCTTCGTGATCTGGCGGGAACTGCTCGGTCAGAGATTGGGAAAGATCTCCCTTAGAGAGGTTCATCAATCCAAGCGACAATTTCTCCACAACAGCCTGCTGTTGTTGTTGCATTTCTGCGCGCTGCTCCTCGCCTTTGCGGGCCAGTTTCAAATCATCTTGCATACTAACCAGTGTTTTACCGATCTTGCCAATCTCATCACTCCGCCCAGCAACCTGTACAGTAATCGTCAGATCACCGGATGACACTGCCTCCATGTCTGCACATATCTGATCGATTGGCTTGACGATCGAGCGGGCAAACAACCAGCCCAGCAAGGAAACAGGCACCGCCCCTATCAGCGAAATTAAAATGATCAAGTTGCGGCTTCGGGTGATGGGCGCCATCAATTCAGCCAATTCCTGCTCCGCAACAATGGTCCAGTTTGCCCCATGCATCACCAGAGGCTCTGAGTACGACGCAACGATGCCCCCGTTCAGCCCAACTGTTTCGGCAAAAAACTTGCCCTCGCCGTCCAGACCAGAACGAATCTGGGCCGTTTCGGCCAGAGGAGCGAGAATTGCATGACCATTTTCCGAATGCGATCCTGTCCGGGCGACAAGGTCAGAGCCGACAAGATAGACTTCCATGGAATTGTCCCGGCCATGCGTGCTTGAAACGATGGTTTCAAGTTTTTCCGCAGATACTGCTAGGACAATGATCCCAACATCCTGGCCCGCTGGTGTGGTGATCTTGACCCCCACAAAAATTGTCGGCAGATCACCGTTGGCCGCATAGGGGGCAATATCAGAAAAAGACACCACGCCCTGGTCCGAGCCGGCAATGGTTTTAAACAAGGCCCCAAGGCTGCTGTCCTTGAACCGACCGGTCAGCAAACTGGTGGCATAGTCGTCCCCTTTTGTAACATTGTAGACGACGTCGCCGGACAGGCTGATCAGGAAGGCATCTTCATAGCCGTTATTGTGCACAAACGCCCGGAACGAGGGGTGGAACCGCTCATGATAAATATTATACGGAACAGCCCCTTCGCCGCGATCCAGTTTTTCCCGCTCGCCGGCAGGGTTCGGGTTGTTGGTCACATAAAGATCAACGACTGATCGTTCAGGGTCATCGCCAAGATTGCCCCAAGCGGCGGTCAAACGCTGCGCTGCGCTGGCAGTAGAGGGCACAATTGCCATCGTCACAGCATCGGCCTGGATGCCAGAAATCAGAGATTCCAGCGCTGCCTTGCGGTCAGCCAGCATTGTTTTGAACTGTGCCTCAGCGTTCTGCATCGAGCTTTTTTCAAAGGTGATACTGCTCAGCACAATCGTCAACGTCGCCATGACCAAACCAATTGCGATATAGGACAGCGGTAACTTCTGCGCCAAGTTAATAGATTTCAAATTTCTCATTCTGTCCTCGTTGAGCGGGCATAAGGTCCAAATTATGGATCCTGAAAACATGTTTGAGTTGATCAACGAGGCCTAGGTTTTACAAATAAACAAAACATCAGAAAGGCACTAATCGTGCTGTCGGCAGTCATCAAATACTCAGTCACATCACAGGATATGATTGGCCAAGAGTTATCTTGTGATTGTTAAACAGATGTTACCAAATAATAATTCTGATCCTCACAAGATATTTTGACCCATCGCCCGCACAGGTTTTCTGCTGCCCGAGCCAAATTCATTTCCACTTTCTTCTGGTTGAAACTGCAAACCGAGGTCTCTTCGCTGCTCCAGTTACACGGCTCTATATGTATATTCTAAGTTGTTTCGATCAATTTGCGGCCCTCGTTTCGCAGACCTGTGAAGCAGATCACCAAGATCCCTTCTCTGGCCCTTTGCCTCCCGCCCGAGGCCTGGCCTCAAAATACTATCAATTGCTGATATTTCGCACGTTCCGTCTGAGTAGGCCCGGCGACACGACAGGCTCGCCACGCACCACCCTGCCCAACAGCCGCGACAGGCGGGCCGCCGCGATATCCCAACTGAACAGGGCAGCACGGGCTTGCCCCGCACGGATCATCCGCGCGCGGGTCAGCGGATCCAGCGAGATCAGCTGGCAAAGGCCGCGGGCAATGTCA
Organism: Rhodobacterales bacterium 56_14_T64; assembly: GCA_002162795.1. Classification (GTDB taxonomy): domain Bacteria; phylum Pseudomonadota; class Alphaproteobacteria; order Rhodobacterales; family Rhodobacteraceae; genus Parasedimentitalea. Next base: position 19,283 of record MAAY01000002.1, on the reverse strand, counting down.
CCCACATCCAGCGGGTCAAACCAAATTGGTGCGGCACCCAGTATTTCTGGCAGCGCCGCTCGCCGTGCCGCCAGTACCGGCACTCCCAGCGACATCGCCTCTAGCGGCGGAATGCCAAATCCTTCGTGCAGTGACGGAAACACAAAAGCGCGCGCGCCCTGATATAGCGCCTTCAACTCACCATCGCTGACGCGACCCAGCCGTTTCACCTGCGCACCGCGACAGGGTGTGGTTTCCAGTCCTCGCGCCTCTCCGCCTACCAGCACCAGCATAGGGGCCCCTGCCCCGGCCTGAGCATGGGCTGCAACCAAACGGGCAAGGTTCTTGTTCGGGCTTTGATTGCCTACTGACAGAATGTAGCCGTCCCGGCATAGCCCATGGCTCGGCAAGACCTCAGGCCTGGCCTCAACAGTCTGCAGATGCCCAGCACTGTTGGGGATCAGTTGGAAGTGATCCGCTGGCACCTTCAAATGCTGCGCCAGGTCCAGCGCTGAATAGCGGCTGACAGTGATCAAAGCTGCCGCCCCGCGGGCCAGCAAGGGCCGCAACAGTCGATGTGCTCTGCGATAAGACCGGGAATAACTCTCGGGCATCCGCCATAAATTTCCATCATGCAGTGCCAGCACGTGGCGGCGGTGCAACAATGGGCCGCTGTTGCCCAGGCTCAACAACACATGGTCGCGTGCCGCCCTCCACAAAGCCCCCTGTTCCCACAGATGGCCGCGCCCGCCGGGCAGCGAGCGTAACCTGATGGTGGTCCAGCCCGGATCGCGGATAGCCGTACCGCAAGGGCAAAGCGCAATCACCGGACCCAGCCGTGCACGCAGGCCTTCGCTGTTGGTCAACCGTTGGTCCAGCGCCGTCAACAGCTCTTGCGCGTAGCGCTGCACGCCCGACAGGGGCTGGGTCAGAAAACGCGCGTTGATGCATAGGGTCATGGCAGTGCCAGCTCCAGATGCTGCGCAACCCTCGATTTCTGCGCAGGCAATCCATACAGCGCCGTGCTGCGCCGTCCCAAACGGGCCAAATCCCAGGCGCTGACATCCGTGCACAGCGCACCTTGGCGCAGCTGTCGCAGGCGCGCCCGATCACCCAGCAGCCCGCAACATTGGCGCATCAATCCGATAATGTCATCGCGCGCCATCACCACGCCATTGATCCCATCCAAAAGGACCTCCTCGATCCCCGGCACCCGTGTCACCAGTGCCGGACAGCCCGCCGCCAGGGATTGCACCACCACCCGAGGCAGGCCCTCGCGCTCGGACGTCAGCATCGACAGGTCCGCCAGCGCCAGCAATGCCTCGGGGTCGGTGCGGTAACCGCAAAAGGTAACCTGCTT
>MAAY01000002.1:0-17781 GCA_002162795.1 Rhodobacterales bacterium 56_14_T64 | reverse complement strand
TTGGCAAAGGCCCGCAGCATCGGCACATGGCGCTTGCGCGGCTCAAACGCCGCCAGCATCAGCGCCACCGGAGGTCGACAGTCATTTGACCCAAGCCGTAGCAGCCGCCGCCAGTCCAACGGAGGCTTGGGATCAGAAAACCGATTGATATCCATCCCGGAGCGCACACAATGTACCCTGCCTCGCCGGGCAATACCCGCCCCGACATAGGCATGGCCCACCGCTTCAGATACGCCAAGAAACACATCGGTGCGCCGCGCCGCCAGCTTCTCGGCTGCAATATAGATCATTCGTTTGGCACGACTGACCCCCTGGAAGGGCACGATATGAATACCATGTGCCACCACTGCATCGGGCACAGCACTGGCCGCCAGACGGCCCAGAATGCCGGCCTTGCTCTGGTGGGTGTGGATCACGTCGGGACGCAAGTGCCGGTACAGCACCCGAAGCGCGCGCAAAGCACGCAGGTCCGCGGCTGGGTTCAGTGGATGTATCAGCTGTGGCAACGCCACCAGTTCCACCCCTGAAACCGGGTTGTCGCGCCACCAGGGATCCACCTGATGCCCGTGTATGACCGTGACCTGATGTCCGGCAAGCGCCTGCCAACGGCAGGTCTCAATCGTGTTTTCTTCGGATCCCGCACGGAGCAGACGTGTAACGAGATGAACGATATGCATGGCAGCAACCCCTGATGGTTTCGCTACCCACTCCCACAACTTAAACACTTGTTAACCCTGCTCGGTGATCCTTAACAAAATGCAAACGGCCCAGTGATTGTTGATGTTTTAACGAGTGGGAGCTGACATGCAGGGAATTCTCTATTTTCACGTCCCAAAATGCGGCGGGTCCAGTTTTGGCGCGGCGCTGCGGCTGCGATTTTTTTACAGCCAGGCCAGTGTAAGCCCCAGGGACACACCGCAGGCCCATTGCAAAAAAGCCAATCCTACCAATACCTCGGCCCAGATTTCTGCGCGCTATGAGACGCGGCACCTGCGGCTGACTCATCTGCTCACGCAGGGCACCCGCTGCATCACCGGTCACATGCGCTATTGCCCCGACCTTCACGATAGACTTGCGACCGCCTATGCGCATGTCACTCTGCTGCGCGACCCAGTAACCCGATTCGTCTCACATTACCGCTATCTGCAGCGTCACCACCCAGACCCCAATCGCGCCAAAACGCTCGACGCCTTTCTCGACAGCCCCGACGCGGAGCGGATTGGTTCCCAGTTCTTGTTTTATTTCGGCGGCGCGACATCAGATCAGGATCAAGCAATTACCCGTGCCAATTTGGCGCTGTCCCAGTTTGATCTGGTCGGAGACCTGGGCAACCCCGCTGGGTTTCTAACATCACTGCGGCAGTTGGTGCCCGGTCCACTACTGCATCTGCATCGCAACCGAGCCCCACCAGTCCACCCCATTCCAGAGGCCTTGCAGGCCCGAATAGAACAGATCTGCGCGGCTGACATTGCCATCTACCGGGCTGCTATGGCCCTACCGCAGGCAGCCTGATGCCGCTGCTGACACCCCCTGCCCTGCTGCTGATCTGCTGGGGTCTGACTTTTGCTGTGACCGGGCTGGCACTGGCCAACCCACAGCAGTTTGACCTGCTGGCGGTGTTCATGCTGCGTGAGGAACTGGACCAGCGCGCCTTTTCCCGACTTGGTCTGGCCTGGCTGATGCTCGCACTACTGGTGCTGCTCGTGGGCGATTTGGCCTGCCGCTGGGCACTGCTGTCACGCCGGGAATTTACCACCGGACTAAATGCCAACCGCGCTGCCGAGCTGACGTTCTGGACCAACCTGTGCTTTCTGGCCATCACCGCCCTGTGGATCCTGCTGACGGCCCGCAAACTGGGAGGGCTGGCGCAACTAGCCGCATTGGCGTTGGTCGATACGCTGACGGCTCGCGATCTGCTGCTGGGCAATAAGCTGTTCACCGGAATGCGGTTGGCCTATGCAGCGCTGCCCGCCACCGGCTGTCTGGCGGCAGGTCTGCTGGCGCTGCCGCGCACTGCGTTGAACCGACGCAACCGCAGGCGTTGCCGCCTGGTACTAGGCCTGAACATCGCCGCGCTTATGCTGCTGCCCGTGGTGATGAGCCAACGCCTGTTGCTGCTGCAACTGCTGCTGTCGTCATACATTGTTGCCTGCATGGCCCGCCGACATCTGTTTGGCCTGCGCTGGCTGGCGCTGGGGGCGCTGCTGTTTCTGGCGATCTGGACCCTGCGGGAAAGCCTGACCAACCCGCTGATCCTACATCGATCCGCGCTGGACTTAGGGCTACAAAAACTGGCGTTCTATTTCACCAACGATCTGTGGAATTCCTTTGCACCGCTACACAACGACACCCCGCGCACCCTGGGCGGGCTCAGCTTTGGTGGGCTGATGGAGCTCACCTTTACCGACAGTCTGATCCGCCCCGCATTGGCCGAGCGCCTGGAGGCCGCCGAGACTCTTCGCGGCGGCGGAGAATTCTCGCTGCTGACCGCACCACTGGTGGATTTTGGTCCACTGGGCGGCGCGGCCTATTTGTTTCTGGCCGGATTTATCTTCCGCCTGATCTACCATCTGGGGCGACAACGTCTGATCTGGGCGGTGATCTATGCCCAGATCGGCGCTGCGCTTTTGTTTTCGTCACACGGAGCTTACATCACCCATCAAAACCTGTTGTTTTCCTTGATTGTTATATCAGCCCTTGCCCGCATGGTCGGCTCGACCCATCAGGCGGCAATACCCACACCGCGCGCCCCTCTGCAGGTCAAACCACCGGTTGTCGCCGCCCCACTCGCGTCATCGTCACCAGTGCAGTTTCAAACCCGTCGCAAAGCCCCTCAGCCAGCGCAACGCGAGCTGGAAGATGCCTAGACTACCTGGCCTCCAACTGCTGCGCGCACTGGCGGCGCTACTGGTGCTAATCGGTCATGTTCTGGGTGAGGCACAGCATTACTTCGCCGTCTCCCTCCCCATTACAGCGCTGCCGTGGACACGGGGCGTCGATTTGTTTTTTGTCATTTCGGGTTTCATCATCACCCTGAGCGCCAGCCGTCGACTAGACCAGCCCGGTGTCTTTTTATGGCGACGGTTTCTGCGGGTGGCGCCGCTGTATTACCTGTTCACCACAGCAATGGTTGCCACCCTGTTGCTACTGCCCGGAGCTACCAAGGGCACAGAGCTAGAACCGGGCCAGATCATCAGCTCGTACCTGTTTCTGCCATTTGAGCGCCACGACGGGCGCATCGCGCCGGTGTTGTCACTGGGCTGGACCCTGAACTACGAGATGTTTTTCTATGTGCTGATGGCCTTTAGCCTCTGCCTGCGTCGCCCGTTTGTAGCGTTGGCCCTGCTGATGCTGACCTTTAGTGCTGCCTGTCTATTCCGCTGGAACAGCACCACCGCCCAATTTTACAGCAATCCAATTGTGATTGAGTTTCTGTTTGGCATCGGGCTGGCACAACTGTTTCGGCGCAATATTGTCCTGCCGTCAACGCCTTTGGCGCTGTTGGCGGTGGCGGCGGGGCTGGCGTTGCTGGTGACGCTGCACCAAACCACCCTGCCCCGATTTGTCGCCGCCGGTCTGCCTGCAATGATCATCGTTGCGGGAGGCACTCTGTTCTGCCCGCCGCTGGCACCGGCCCGCCTGCTGCTGCGTCTCGGCGATGCCAGCTATGTGTTGTACCTGTCGCACCGCTTTACCCTGCGCGCACTGACGCTCCTGTTGTTGCCCTATCTACCCACCGGTCCTGCAGGGCTGTGGGGGTTTGTTATGCTGGCCTGCACCAGTTGTCTCATGGTCTCGTTGCTGGTGCACCGGTGGATTGAGCTGCCTCTCTTGCGGCTCTTATATCTGCCTCGTCGCATCGGAGCAGTGGCATGAGGCCGCTGCTGTGGTCCGCTGTGCTGCAATACTCGCGGCTGGGAATTGGCGCAGTGCTGTTCCTGATTGCGGCGCGATATCTAAGCCTGGCGCAGATTGGTGCCTTTGCTGCGGCCTTGGCACCGGTGCGGGTTCTGGCAGTGATACACCGACCGGGGATAGCGGATGCCGCCATAACCGAAAAAAATGGTATTTCGGAGCAAAATCAAATATTTACGATGTCCTTTGGACTAGGGTTATTGATCTCAACCGGCCTATTTCTGGCGGGGCGGCTATTACCCGCCCTGATAGGGGAAATGCTGCAGGTTCTGGCTCTGCTGCCGTTGCTGTACGGGCTTGCAGCCCCCTCTGAGGCGCAGTTACGTGGGGACCTGAGGATCAAAGCGCTGGCGCTGCGGAGCTTGATTGCCCAGGTTCTGGCGGCGGCGTTGGCACTGTGGTTACTGCACCAAGGAGCAGAAGCTTGGGCACTGGTTGCCTTTGCCGTCACCAATACCGCGCTTGGCACTGCTCTGGCTCTGTGGCTGGCTCCGGCCTGGCCCAGAACCCTGCCCTGTTGGGCTGACCTAAAACGCCTATCGGTGCCGGTATCCCGCATCGCCGCCCGAGAGCTGGCCAACGGAGCCGCCTTCCCCTTACTGCAGCTGCTGGTAACGGCGGTCCTGGGCCTGGCCGCAGGGGGGGCGTTTCAGATCGCGGCACGGCTGCTGGCATTGATCGACACCTTGGCGGTGGCCCCGATCCGCTATATCGCATTGCCGCGCTTTGCCCAGGCGGCAAGCCGTACCACGCTGCCCAATGCAGTGCTGCGCAGCCTGAAACTCACCAGCCTCATCACCTGCCTGATCTATCCCGGAGCGATCATTTCTGCCCCTGAGTTATTGGTGCTCACGGTTGGTCCCGCCCATGCCGCAGCCACGGTGTCACTGATCCCTGCCTTTTGCCTGTTTGGCATGACTGCTGCGCTGATGATGCCCCTGACCCAAGGGTTGACAGCTGTCAACCAGACGCAATTGCCCCTGTTTCGGTCGCTCGCCACGCTGGCAGTTGTACTGAGTTTGGCGCTGGCTGGGGTGTCCCATTCTCTGACAATGACCGCCGCCGCGCTGCCGCTAGGATCTGGATTGGTCTTGCTGCTTTATAGCCGCGCCGCCCTGCCCCGGCTTGGACTGACTACCGCAGAGGTCGTGCCCTTGATCCTGCCCCCGATGCTGGCTGGATCTCTCATGGCTTTGGCGCTCGCCGCGTTGATCCCTGCATTGCCAGCCGTTGTTTCGCTAGTGGCCAAGGTCTTCTGCGGCACGGCACTCTATGCAGCACTGTTGCTGGTCATTGGCTGGCTGCAAAAACAAAGGGTCGCTGCATGAAACACCTGGTTTTGCTTACCGGTCATTTTCCACAGCAAAAACGACGGTCTAGCCTGTTGTGGGTCACCGAGGCGCTGCTGCAGATGGGCTGGCACATCACCCATGTCACCGTCGGCTATAGTTGGCTGTCGCGCCTGCGCCGGGATCGACGGTTGCACGCGCTGGACTCCCCGCCGCGTCCCGGCTCATGGCAATTGCAACCGCGCCACCGTTGGATTTTTCATTATGCACCGCTGCATCCCTTTTCCACTCGCAGGCCCTTGATGGACCAGATGTTGGCGCCGCTGCACCAGATATTCCCGGCCTATTGGAAACGACATCTGCGGGCCCCTTTAGCACAAGCGGATCTGGTGTTGGTAGAAAGCGGAGCGCCGGTGATGCTGGCGCCACTGCTGCGACGGCTGTCAACTCGGGCGCGACTGATTTACCGGGTCAACGATGATATTCGGCTGCTGAATGCTCCGGCGTTTCTGTGCCAATACGAAAAAGACCATGCGCCGTTGTTCGACCGCATCAGCACTGCCAGCCCACATTTGGCAGCGCAGTTTCATGGGCTGGCACCGGTGACAATTGATCCAATGGGTGTTCCCCTAGACCGGCTACACAATATGGCGCGGTCTCCCTACGGAGACCGCGCCAAGTTTGAGGCGGTCTGCGCTGGCAGCACACAATTGGATATCGCAGCCTTGCTGTGCATTGCCAAGGCGCGCCCCAGTTGGCGGCTGCATGTGCTGGGAAGGTTGAAAGCCGCACCGCCAAAATGCCCGAACCTGATTTTTCATGGCGAACAGGATTTTGATGCAACGCTTGCCTTTATCAAACACGCCGACATTGGATTGGCGCCGTATCTGGATCGGCCCGGCGTTGAGTACCAGACGACGAATTCTAACCGTATTCTTCTTTACCGGTATTTTGGCTTGCCTATATTGGGGCCGGAACGCTTGTGCCATGGCTCGGTGCCGTCCGTCATTGGCTATGGTGATCCGAATTTCTGGCAGCGATGTGAAACCTGGGACCGTCAACCTGAAGACATTCCCGACTGGTCAGAACTGGCACGGCGGCTAGTCGAATAAGCTAACGTCGGTCAATACCCAGCCACCACTCCACCATTTGAGATGTCGACATTGCCAGAAACCGTGTTGTGATCGCGGGTAAAGACGCTTCCACCGTTGGCCTCGATTGCAAAGTTAACAGCCGCGCCCGCCGAATCTGCAGCCGTGTCCTGTAGCCACATTGCTGCGCTGTTGGAACATTTGAACGCCACCGAACTGCCGTCGACATCACGGGCGGTGGCCTTTGATCCTACAAACCAACTGTGAGTGCTCTGAATGCAATGCACCTCGGTGCCGTTATGCGAATAACCATACTCGCCGTCCAAATCGATGGAGAGCACAGCGTCATGGGTGGTGAACCCGTTGCAAGACGTTGCCGCAAACGCCCCGTTACCAAAGCCCGAGCAGCCCTGCATCAGCACATGCAACCCGAGATTTCCGTCTTCGTGAAAGCTCCACCCATCAGTGGCACCAGCCGAAGCATTGCAGTCGAAAAATGCCGCCAGCCCATTGGTGCGCCGAATTTGCACTGCGTCCAGCGGATTGTTGAGGTTTGACGGAGCCGAATATCGAAACGAGCAATCCACCCCGACGATATTGCGATCTGCCACCGCATCGCAGTGAAGGGCTCCGGTAATGCCGCCTTCGCAATGGATATTCTCAAGATAAAGATCATCGGTATGGGCCAGAAACCGCGCGCCGTGGAAATTGCGGATCACAGCAATATCGCTGCTGCCCGGCAGCTGACCGATGTTCACATGCAGAGTGCCGCTATCGTCGAACCAACTGTTATTGGTGGATTGGCAAACCAGCAGATCAACGGCCTGAAACAGTTCCGTGTATAATCCCTGAGCGTCCAGTTGATCGGTACGAAACACCCGCTTGGCGGAGCTGACGGCAGCACTGTAGGTGGCACCGGAACTTGTCCAGCTTATGCTGTACGGGCCCGTACGATACTGAACCGGACCATCCCATCCCAGCACTGCCACCGGCTGATCCGGTTCATCGTTGCCGTTACGGGTAAAGGCGCTTTCTTCATAGTTTCCAGGCTTCACGATCACTCGGTAAGGGGCGAGGGTGGCGTTACCTGCAGTGAATGCCGCATGGATTGTGCGTTTGGCGGCGGAGAAATCGCCGTCCACCGCTCCCAGTCCTGAATTTGCATCATCGCCATTGTCACCATCAACGTGAATGGCTGCGCCGGTCCAGATGCCTGGATCCACCAGATCGCGCGGCGTTAGGTTGCAGTGATAACCAGTACCACCTTTGGTGATCAACAGTGGAAACCGGATGCCATCCCAATCAAAGCCGGGGGGCAGGGGGATTGGCGTCTCGGCGGTGTATTGTGGCGCAAGGGCCAGACCAAGTCCCAGCATCAGTACAGCCCCACAATACCGTCGGCGCTGGTGCCGCTGACCATGACTCGGCGAGCGCGGATTGGGTAGATAACGCCGGGCACCAATGCGGGGAGTGTCAGCGCGCTGCCATCTTTAAGCACCACGGCCAGATCTCCACCACTAGCAACCATCAAGGCGCGGGGCAGGGTGGCCAGATCAGCGCCATCATCCGGGGTGATGGCAAATCCACCGGTGACCGGAGCGCTGGGGTTTGGCGTAAAACTGTCAAAATGATCGGTAATCGGCATAGTCGAATCCTTTGCGAAGGCTAAGCCCTCAGAGCATTGATCAAAGACGTTTGTATCCGGGAAACCAGGCGCGCGGTGGTGTTGCATTGGGGCAGGGACCGTTGTTGACAGCTGTCAACTTTCCTTTGGATCATCCGCTAGGCCTGTTTCGCCGGTGACAGCAATGCCATCACCATTGGTCCGGGCGAGAACCCTCCGGCAGCGGACTTGTTGGTCAGCGAGCGCAGGTATCCACCCGGTGAGCGAATATCATCAACTCGTTGCAGGATGGCTGCGACAGTGATCGCTGCGACTTCGGCTCCCATGACCCGCTGTGCGTCGGCCCAGGCGTCCGGACTAATCCCCATGTAACCGCGTACTGAGGCCATCAGCCCAACCAGTTCATGCCAGTGCTGTACTGGATGGCTCGCATAAGGCAAAACGTCTGGACAGGCTTTGAGCACCAGACCCAGTGGAAGGTTAGGTTGGCGGCAATTAGGTTCTAACGCTGTCGGTTCTTCGGATAGGGCGGAGGAGACGGAAGTACTATCGGTCCCGCTTACCTCTGTTTCTATGACCAGTTCAGATTCATAGGAGTCTTTATGTGAACTCTGATAGTGGCGCTCAGTTTCGTTGTCACTGCCGCTCATATCGTCTGCTTTAAACAGATAATGACGGATCCGGTGCAACAGTGCGCGCAACTTATCCCCAAGCTCAGACAGGAGGTCATAGCCCAGTTTGCGGCGTTTGTGCCTGGAGATCTCAGCCAGTTCGTCCTGCAGGACTTGCCAGGGGCCGCTGATGCCAGCTTCAACGCCGTATTCTGCCAGTTTAGTGGCGTCACGGTTCAGCAAGGTTACGTCCGTACCCAATTGCTTTAGGCGCGCAGCATCGGCCTGTACTTCAATCGCGGTGTCGGTGATCTGGCGGGCGTGCTGCAGCAATGGCCGCAGGCTAAAGCCAAAGGCGCGGATAATCTCGCCATCGCGGTCCCGGGCGGCATAACGTTTGCCGTTGGGGCTGTCGTGGCGGCAGATAAGACCTGAACGCACCAGCACCGCCAAATGTCGGCGCAGTGTGCTCTCGGCCATGCCGTGGGCGCGCTCACCTAAAGCGCGGTTTGAGGGAAACACCACCAGGTTGGCATTGTCGCTGAGACTGGTGCCCTTGTGAAAGCTGAGCAGCGCGTTCAACACCGTCAGATCACGGTCGCTAAGATTAAACCGCTGCCGGGCGGTGCATAGTGCGCGAAACAGCTGCCATTTATCGCAATGAGGGATTTCCGCCGGTCCTTGCGCGGCGCTGGCGCGTTGCAACAGCGCAGCCGTTACCGGCCGCTGCCCAAAGGGCGTCGTTGTAAGTTGGTCCATATTTGATCACGAGACAAAACTTTCTTGCCCGCCGAGCAGGCGCCTGTTGACAGCTGTCAACTCAATCCCTTATGTTCGGAAGTGCAAAAACACGAACTAAAGGCCTCTCGGAACTCGTTTCGGGGGGCTTTTTTATGGGTTCTGTCGGGATGTGCCTCCTGCTGTTGTTGCTATTGTGAAATCAGTCATCGCACTGGTCCAGCCAGTCGCGGTGCAGCTGAGAGAGGTTCTCAACCAGCCAATCGTCAAACCCCGGTGCGGCCTTGCTGTGTAGCGTCAGCACCGTCTTGCCTGCCTTGCGGGCGGATTTGGCCAGCTCTGTCCCAGAGTCCAATTTGTGGCTACGGGGTGGCGGGGCAGGGGGGCGCGGTGTCACCAGCGCCGCCATCACCGCATCAAAGCGCGCCTCGGAGCTGGCCCCTTGCGCCGCAGATAAAAGATCGCGGTCTCTTATCTTATCCGCCAAAGCCAGCCACCGATCTCGCCCGATCAATGGCGCCGCGCCGATCGCCTCGATCAGATCCACTGGAATACGATCCGTTACCGAAAGCATGCGTGATATCAGTGTCTTATCCATATGCAATGCATCACAGATCACCTTGCGGTCATAACCTGCGTCGCGCATCTGGCGAGCAAAGTTTGCTTTTTCAATAAAGCTGAGATCCTTGCGGGCTGCGTTTTCCTGACCCTGGGCAATCACCAGGGCGCGGTCATCCAGCACCCGCACCAGCGCCTTGACCGGCAAGCCTAGCGATTTCAACGCCGCAACCCGGCGGCGGCCATAGACCACCTGATAGCGTTCCGGATCGTTGGGGTTGGGCCGCAGCAACACTGGCACTTGTTGACCGTAATCGCGGATCGACTGGGTCAGCATATGAAGATCATCATCCGCGCCACCCAACCGGTCGCGCATGCCCGCCGTATCGATCATTCGAGTGTCGATATCCGCGACAGAGCGACTTTTGAGCGCTGCAATCGACTGGTTCACCGCGCCGATGGCGCCGGTGGTGTAGCGCGGTCGGGCACTGTCAACGCGGCTGCCCGCATCACTGGCAGGCGGCAGCGCTTCGGTGGTGCCTTCGATCAGGCCTTTGAGCAGGTTCTTACGCGCCATTGTGACGTCCCCATGATGATTGCACCAGTGCCTCGATCTCGCCATTGACGGCGTTCAGGCTTTCCATCGCGCGCTCATAGGTCGAACGGGTGAACTGGTGTTTTTCCACCTCATAAAGCGTTTGTTTGGTCAGGCCGGCGTCCGAAATGGCAGTGGATTTCAGCACCGGGTGGTTCAGCACGTGATCGCCAAACATCGAGCGCATGAAGCTGACCATCTGGTTTTGCGGCCCATCGCCGGGTTCATAACGAGTCACCACATAGCGCAGCCAATCATAGGACATGTCACCGCCGGCCTCGGACACCACGCCCAGCAGGTTCGACACCATCAGCAGGAACTGGCACATCGACATCACGTCCAGCATCTGCGGATGTACCGTCACCAGCACAGCGGTCGCGGCCGACAGCGCTGACATGGTCAGGAAACCCAACTGGGGCGGGCAATCCATTACAACCACATCGTAATCCTGCTCAACCGTAGACAGGACTTCGCCAATTCGAGTGAAAAACAGGTTGCCATTGGGTTGCATTAAAGCGCGCGGCGTTTCGTGCTCGAACTCCATCAAGTCCAGGTTGCCGGGAATAATGTCGAGATTTGTAAAGTATGTTTTCTGCACAACCTGCGAGAGCGGCACCGGATCGTCATACCGAATCGCATCATAGAGTGTGCCACCGTCCAGCAGATCAAACTCGGGTTGAAAGCCGTGCAGCGCCGACAGACTGGCCTGCGGGTCCAGGTCTACCGCCAGCACCCGGTAGCCATCCAGCGCCATTTTCTGCGCCAAGTGCGCAGCAGTGGTGGTTTTACCGGATCCGCCTTTGAAGTTGATAACCGTGATCACCTGCAAATGATCGCCGTCGCGACGCCCTGGCAGATAAGTACCCGGTGATTTAGCGCCGCTTTCCAACAACACCCGCAGTGCCTGCACATCACCTGGCGAGTAAAACCGCCGCCCATTGCTGCGAATCTCGGGCGAAGGGCCCTTGCCATCAAGATGCAGTTTGCGCAGGTAGGCATCCTTGACTCCCAGCAGCTCAGCCGCCTCACCCGAAGTAAACCGGCGCAACTCTTTGCGCGCGTCAGGGGGGAACAATTCTGCCCTATGCGCCTGTAAACGCTCGGACAATTTTTGCGCGTGTTGCCCGACGAGCTGGTCGATACGGGGAATATACTGGGTCATGCTCTGGCCTTTGGTCGGAACCGTTTGTTACGGTTTCCATCGTGTTATTACACTTATTCCGTATATTAATGCGAGAACAAGGCGATTCTGGCAAGCAGTTTCAGTATATAGTGGTCTTCGCGGCTGTAGACACCAACCAAGGGTCTGATGCCAAGAAGATAAAGAAGGAAGCAGTCCTTTGAATAAACCCAGTCCGCCTGTGCTACTGATCCAACAGACGTTAGCATCTCAGAGGAAAGATCCTGACCCGAGCAACGCCAGCGGACTTTCACAAATCCAGCTTAGTGGCAATTCCCTGAACTGGATCAAGGGCCACATAAAGTCATTCCATAATGCATCCTTAGGATACACCTTGGCTCAAATAAGTAGCATCTGTGAATTCAGCCAAAAAAGACACTTTAACAAAAATATAACATTTGATGAAAATTGAGAATCGTCGTAAACGCTAAGTGCGGATGCTAATTTTGAGCTTCGATGTTCTAGTACGAGTTTTTTTGTTCGGTGCCCTGGGGGCTAGTTTGATGAAAGATTACGTGGATAAATTTGAGCCACTGTTTGTTGACGTTGCCAGTGCATTGCAGGCACCAACGGGCGAGGGGCTTTATGCCAGAGGCGGCAAGCGCGTCTTTGATCTGGTGCTGGCGGTATTATTGCTGCCATTGATTGCTCCTGCCGTAGCCGCTCTTTGGCTGCTGGTTCGGCGAGATGGTGGTCCTGGCTTTTTTGGTCACAAGCGCATTGGCCACAACGGCCAGGAATTCAAATGCTGGAAAATCCGCACCATGGTGATGGGCGCCGAGGAACGGCTACATGCCTATCTGACTTCTAACCCCGTAGCAGCCGCTGAATGGGCCCGTGACCACAAGCTGACCAACGATCCTCGCATCACCCGATTTGGTAACTTCCTGCGCAAAACCAGTCTGGATGAACTGCCGCAGATCTGGAATGTGTTGAAGGGCGAGATGAGCTTTGTCGGCCCGCGCCCGATCGTTCGTGCTGAATTGCCCAAATACGGCGTCGCTGCCGGCGCTTACCTTAGCCAGAAACCCGGGATCACTGGGTTATGGCAGGTATCGGGTCGTAACGACGTGAGCTACACCGAACGAGTGACAATGGACGTTGACTATAGTCTGCGCGGATCACTGGTGTTTGATATAGAGCTGATTGTACGGACTGGGGTGTCCGTGCTGGGAGGCACGGGGCGGTAAGCGATATCACGTAAGCAAACGAGAGACGTCATCTCCAAACAATCAGTGCCTATGACCCGCGACTTTTCCTAGCCCGCCCGTTCTTAATTCGGACTCAATTTAGCACGCCCTTGCCCCCATCCGAATGATCTCTGCACCCTTAATCCGGTGCACGCCGTTAATCCTTTTGCGCCCCTTTTTCATATACCAGTCCTTCAACGGCGTCGGATAATACTGCGCAATCACCTGCGAGTAATATTCAAACTTTTCCGGGTCCAATCGTTGACCACTGCGCGATGGGCCGTGAAAGCCAAACACCGTATTTGGTGAAATGCAGGTTTGCGGCAGGCCCAGCAACATAGTGCAGGTCGAATAACAAACCGCGCCGCGGATCTCGACCGGCTGGCCACTGGCGCGCAGATTGCGCATTTCAATCAAGCGGTCTTTGACAAAACCGCCACGGTCATTGCGAACCACATAGGGTTGCAGACTGGCATAGGCTTGGCTGCTTATTCCTGACAATCCAATAGTGACAGCCAGAGCTGCCAGTAACGCCTTACCCGCTGACTTTGCCCAGTTAAATTTTCTGCAGGCAATAGTATCCCGGCGCCGCAAAACGGCCTCTTTCCACATTGTCATGGAACCACCCTTATGATCACCGGCCCGAATAAGACGGGCCATCCCACGCCCCCACGGCGCTGGATCACAAAAGCATTTGAGGGGTTAACAGAACCTTGACTGGGGCGGTGTTAACACTTTGGAAATTTAGAGAATTTTTACATTCATTAAGAAAGACCCATGAAAACAGGGAGCTTTTTTACTGATCTGGCAAGAATTGATTAGTAATTCAAATTTGCCTTGAACTGCGCATCACAATGGATTGTCCAGGACAATGACAGCTTGCCACGAAAAAAGGCCACGCTTCAGTTCCCTGAAACGCGGCCCTTAGACTAAAACGTGGTCTTAGTTGGTTGTGCTGGGTGTGCTGGTGGTCGAGGTGGTGCCACCGCCACCGGCCGCTGCAGCAATGCCTAAAAGTCCAGCTAGCGGTGCGATCAGCGGCACAAAGTTGGTCACCCCGTCGCCGGGCAGAGCCAAGCAGGCCTCGGCCTCGGCATTAGCAGGGTCATTACAATCCAGCTGAGTGTTTTGCACCGGCTGTGTCTGTGGGGTGGTTGGCTCTGTCTGAGCCATGGCGGAAGCCCCCATGGAGGACAAGGCTAAAAGAGTTACAAAAAATCGAAACGCCATGAACAATCTCCTTGATACATTATATTGTCTCTTACCACGAGTTGGCGCGAAGAAAAACCTGTGGGGTTGTATTTAACTACTGGTTTTAGACTATTTTGGCCAATGTGCATCCGACTACTTTTGATAAATTGATAAGAGGGGGACACAAACTGCTCTAAATTCAAGATTGTGATGGTTTGAAGGGGCCCGGCGCAGTAGAAAGTACCAAATTGACGGGTGCAAGACCGGTCGTATTAGTGATTCGAATAGCGCTTTTTTCCATGACAAACATTCCTTTGAACCAGCAATTTCAACCCACCGCCACGGCACCATCTGGGCCACCTGCAAGTCAGGCTGGTGAAGACGACATAATCGACCTGGGGCAATTGTTTGCGACTATTTGGCGCGGCAAATGGATCATTGGTCTGATCACCACTTTGGCGATCCTAGCCGGCGGTTACTACGCCTTTGTGGCGGCAGTGCCGCTGTTTCGGTCTACCGCTGTGGTCATGTTGGAAACCAAACAGGAAAGCATTGTCGATCTGCAAAGCGTGGTTGGCGGGCTGACCGGTGACACCTCTGAGGTGAACTCCGAGGTCGAAGTGCTGCGCTCGCGCGGGTTGATCGGCAAGGTAGTGGATCGATTGGATCTGGTCACTGACCCAGAGTTCAATGGCAATTTGCGACCGGTGTCTCTGGTTGACCGCGGCAAAGATGAAATCAAGGCCGCATTGGGTATGCAAAAGGTCGAGATCATCCTACCACCTGAGGAACAGGCCAAACGCACACGGGACTCGGTTATCTCCGAACTGCTGGAGCAAATTACCATACGCAACATTCCGTTGAGCCTTGTGTTCCAAATAACGGCAGAGACCGAAAGCCCGGAAAAATCCACTCTGATCGCCGACACGTTGGTGCAACTATATATCCTGAACCAGCTGGAAGTGAAATTCGAGGCCACTGAACAGGCCACTATGTGGTTGACCGGACGGGTTGCGGAATTACAGGTCGAATTGGAAATCGCCGAGGTCAAGGCATCTGAATTCAGCACGTCGACCGATTTGATTTCAATTGAGGCTCTGCAAGTGCAGGAAATCCAACTAAAGGATCTGCGCGAGCGAATTGGCAATGCTGATGGCACGGCGGACAGTGCCGCCACCAAGGAAGCTAATCTTTCCGCGGCCACCAGTCGCCAGGATCAGGCTCTACTGGCCAATGATGTGCAGCTGAACCGGCTGTTGCCGCGTGTTGCTGACAACGAACAGATGGCCCAGGCCTTTGATACGCGGTTTGCCCGTGTCCTGACCCGTGCCAAGTTGGAAGCCACCCGCGCAAAGCAACAATTGCTGGCGTTGCGCAATTCATCCCAGGAAATGGAAGCGCAGATTGCCAGCCGGGGGCAGGAACTGATCACCCTGCAACAGCTGACACGTGAAGCCGAGGCGGTTCGGTTGCTTTACGAATATTTCCTGACCCGGCTGAAAGAGACCTCGGCCCAACAAGGCATCCAAAA
Source organism: Rhodobacterales bacterium 56_14_T64 (assembly GCA_002162795.1). Lineage (GTDB taxonomy): Bacteria > Pseudomonadota > Alphaproteobacteria > Rhodobacterales > Rhodobacteraceae > Parasedimentitalea. The sequence continues at coordinate 2,268 of MAAY01000002.1, read as the reverse complement.
AGCCGACAGCCGCATCCTGTCCAATGCGGTAGTGCCATCCAGTGCGGCCTCGCCCAAGAAACCGCTGATCCTGGCGATGTCCGGCATTCTGGGGCTGATGATCGGCATTGGTCTGGTGCTACTACGTGAGGCCCGCAACACCGGCTTCCGCACCGCCCGCGATCTTGAGCTGCACACAGGCTATACCGTGTTAGGCCAAATCCCTCAGATTCCGGCACGCAACCGCAAGAAAGTACTGAATTACCTGGCTGACAAACCGGCCTCGGGCGCAGCCGAGGCCGTGCGAAACCTGCGTACTTCGGTGTTGTTGTCCAACGTCGACACTCCGCCCAAGGTGATCCTGTCGACCTCCTCGATCCCGGGGGAGGGTAAAACCACCAATTCTTTGGCGCTGGCACAAAACCTGATCGGGTTGGGCAAATCGGTGCTGCTGATCGAGGGCGACATCCGGCGACGTACATTCAAACAGTATTTCGAGGACATCCCCAGCAAAGGTCTGGTGTCGGTATTGTCTGGGGACCAAACGTTAGAAGAGGCAGTGTTCAACACTCCGGTTCTGGGCGCTGACCTACTGGTCGGAGACAAAACTTCTACCAATGCTGCGGATTTGTTTGCCAGCGACAAGTTCAAAGAGCTGATCACCGAGGCGCGCGAAAAATACGATGTGGTGATAATTGATACACCGCCGGTTCTGGTGGTGCCTGATGCTCGAATTATTGCGCAGATCGCAGACGCAGTGTTGTTCACGGTGCAATGGGACAAGACCTCGAAACATCAGGTCGATGAGGCGCTGCGTATGTTCCACAATTCCAACCAGCGCATCACTGGTTTGGTGCTAGGCCAGATCAACTCCAAGCGGATGAAGCAGTATGGCTATGGCGGCCGATACGGTGCTTATGCGGGGTATGGGGCGAAGTATTATACCAACTGAAGGACTACCCCGAGGAGAGCCAATGCGCCTGTCTTGGAAGCCGTCAGGATTTTGATGCCTTCCAAACTGCATGACCTTGCCCAAAGCTAATCCTGCATCCCTTTGGACTTTAGGGGGATGCAGGATTAGCTCTTCGACCACCACCTGGTAAAACCCTCAGTTCGCAGCCACTGCAATCGGCGTGGTAATCAGCGACGGGGTGATCTGCTGGATGGTGCGGCCCCACTTGGTGACCGGGTTTTCAGCAATAAAGATGATGTCGTCAGGGCGCAGCTCAAACCGGGTTGCTATCGTCAGGTTGGCGGCGCTGCGGTAGTCCAAGTGCCAAGCGGTGACCGCGCCCAATTCCCGCGCATCAGATGATGCCCGCAGCACGTAGACCTCAGATACGTCACCGGTTTCCTTGGCTACGCCATTGGCGGAACCAAACAGCGCATCGGCCAGCGAGGCACGTTGCTCGAACGGCAGCGGGTAGCGTGATTGCGAGACCACTTCGCCGGTCAGATAGACATAGTCCTGATCCACCGCTCCATGATCCAGACGGCTCTCAAAATTGTCGCGGCCTTCGGAATATTCAGCGCGGCGTAGCTGGATCTGCGCAGTCAACTCGTCCAGCGCCTGATTTCGGCCGGATAGCCGGGTCTGGGTCAGACGGATTTGCTGTTCAAAGTAGCTTTCGGCGCGGTCTAACTGGTAATCGGTGTCGACAAAGACTGAGTCCCCGGCAATCAACCGGGTGCGCTGCAGGTCTGGGCTGGCATATAGGTCGGTCAGGGGGATCTCGTATAGAGTGCCCCCGCGATAGATCCGCACCGAGCCAAGGTCGATGTCAGAAACCGAAACTGAACCCGCTGCGGCAAGTGCCTCGTCCAGGTACAGCGGGGTCAGGGTGATGGGGACAAGTCTGGGCTGTCCCACGGCGCCGCCAATCGAGACCCGACGTGATTTGAACTCGGATATCTCCAGGCTAAAGGTCGGGTCAAACTGGTTTTCCACCAGCCGCTGAAACAGCAGATCCTCAGCCGCATCGACAGTCATGCCAGCAATGCGCACCCGGCCCACGTCGGGGATATTGACCGACCCGTCGTCCTGCACGGTATAGCCGTTGCGGCTGTTTTGCGCGGCCAGTAGTCCAGATAATTCCTGCACCGTGTTCTGGGTTGCTGGCGTCGACAGCACCACTACGTCACCAATGCCGATGGTGTAGGGACCGGGGTCAACAGCTGGCGGCGCCTTCAATGTCAGCTTTTGATAACGCCCGGCATCCTGAGTGGACGGCGCATCGGGCAGGGGGCCTGTGCCACGCGGAATAACGCCTTGACCGTTGCCTGCAGTGA
>MAAY01000056.1:13729-42840 GCA_002162795.1 Rhodobacterales bacterium 56_14_T64 | reverse complement strand
TCTGGCGATGGCCGCGGCGCGGGTCTGGGATGGCACCATTCTGGCCAGCGATATTGATCAGGTGGCGGTAGACGTGGCCGAGGCCAATCTGCGCGCCAATGGCATGGCCGGACGGGTTGGCTGTGTCGAGGCGGCAGGTTTTGATCACGCTGACCTGCTTGCGGCGGCGCCTTATGATCTGATCTTTGCCAATATCCTGAAAGGCCCGCTGGTGGCGCTGGCGCCAGAGATGGCCACGCATCTGCGTCCCGGTGGCTATGCGATTCTGTCGGGGGTTCTCAACGAACAAGCCGAAACTGTGGCAGAGGTTTATGCACGAAATGGCATCAATCAGGTGCGCCGGGATGAGATTGGTGACTGGAGCACCTTGTTGTTGCAGCGACAGGGCTAATTGAGGCCAGTTTATAACGCATTTTAGGGGTCTGCCACAGATCTGCCACATTTTAGACGCAGGATGCCTTATCCGCTGGTGGGGGCCAGTTCGGGGTTTGTCATGAGTGAAGAACGTCATCAATTTTTGTCGCGTGTGCGTCGACTGGAGCACAAGCACGATGCCATGAGCCATGGCTGTTCGGCCCGGATACGGTCGGATGGGCTGATTGTGGTTGGACCTAAGAAAATCCAATCGAGGATCTCTGCCCGTTCGGTGGTTTTGTTCTTGGCGGCATTTCTGTTGTTCAAAGGGTTTTTGATCGCCTCGATCGGGCTGGACGGCTATCAGGATCGATTGGTCAAATTGCAGACTGGCTCGGTGTTGGAGCAGGGTGGCGCAATGATTATGTTCGCTGATCCGCTGTCGCAGATGATTGCGCAACAGATCGGACCAATTCTGCGGTAACATCCGGCCCTATATCGGCGCATCAGGCCGTATTGAAATGAAGACAGGGCCCGCTCGAGAGACGCAAGTTCCTAACCCTCCAAATCAAAAACGCCGCGGCCCATGGGGCACGCGGCGTTTTGGTTTCTGCCCCGAGGGAGGAGCGAAGCAGAAATCGTTTAGTTCAGCGTATTGCTGGTGGCGATGATCTCGATGTCACCGCGGCACAAGCCAATATCAGTCAATTCGCGGTCAGTCAGAACCGACAGCGAGTTGCGGGTGACGCGGGTGTCGTTCCACTGCGCGATGGTCGCCGCAAAAGCGGTGAATGTCGTGCCGATACGGCCGATCAGGCCAGTTGTGCCATAGGTGGGGCGGGTGGTGTCAAAAGCAGCCATATCCTTGTCCTTCGATTGGTGTTGCTGTGAGTGGTGTCGTTTCGATGAGCGGCACTTAGTGATGCAATTTGCATCGCGCAAGGTGGGAAAACGCAACTGTCCTATGCAGAAAACGCATAGCTTTGAGCTATATAAACAAGGCTTATGGACAGCCTGCGACAGGCTGCCGCAAAATGTCGGTTTTGATCCCACAAACGGTCGCTTCCAGACCGAAATCCGGTGTGTTCGGTAACGTTGTGTTAAGCAAAATGGTTTGGACATGTTCGCGGTTTGTGCTAATCGACAAGAAATAATTTCAAACCATAGGCAGGGGCCGGGCGAGATATGCGGATTTTGGGTATTGATCCGGGGTTACGGAACCTTGGTTGGGGTGTAATCGAATCACATGGCTCCAAGCTGAGCCATGTTGCCAATGGGGTTTGCCATTCAGATGGTGATGATTTGGGCGAGCGGCTTTTGTCGCTGCACAATCAGGTCACCGAGGTGATCGCGGCCTATGCGCCGGATCAGGCAGCGATTGAGCAGACCTTTGTCAACAAAGATGGGGCAGGCACGCTAAAGCTGGGTCAGGCGCGCGGTGTGGCGCTGTTGACGCTGGCCAAGGCAGGATTGCCGGTGGGGGAATACGCTCCGAACCGGGTGAAGAAGACGGTTGTTGGGGTCGGCCACGCTGACAAGAAACAGGTGATGCACATGGTGAAACTACAGTTGCCCGGCTGTAACCCTGAAAACGCCGATGCAGCGGATGCCTTGGCAATTGCCATCTGTCACGCGTTTTATCGCGGCACCGCCGAGCGAGTTCTGCGTGAGGTGCGGGCATGATTGGAAAGCTAACCGGGCGGCTCGATTACCGCGCCGAGGATCATGTGCTGATTGATGTGCGCGGGGTTGGCTATATCGTCTATTGCTCCAGCCGCACCATGATGGCGCTGCCCGGCGTCGGCGAGGCGGTATCGCTGTATACCTCGATGCTGGTGCGCGAGGATCTGTTGCAACTGTTTGGCTTTACCACGCTGGTCGAGAAAGAATGGCACAGGCTGCTTACCTCGGTGCAGGGCGTAGGTGCTAAGGCGTCGATGGCCATTCTGGGCACATTGGGTCCCGACGCAGTCGGGCGTGCGATTGCTTTGGGCGATTGGGCCAGTGTGAAGGCGGCCAAGGGGGTTGGTCCCAAAATTGCGCAACGCATTGTGTTGGACCTGAAAGATAAGGCCCCAAGTGTCATGGCGATGGGTGGTACCATCACCGAGGCGCTGGAGGGGCCAGAGCTGGACGTGTTGGAGAGCATTGAACCCGCGCCTAAGCCAAGGTCAAAGAAAGCGGCCAAGCCCAATACAGATGCTATTGCGCAGGCCAGTGCCCTGTCGGCGCTGTCCAATTTGGGCTACAGCCCAAGTGATGCAGCGGGGGCTGTTGCCGAGGCCGCAGGCGCTAAGCCGGGGGCAGATGAGGGAACGCTGATCCGTGCCGCACTTAAACTGTTGGCGCCAAAGGCTTGAGTATCTGCAAGATACGACGCCAGATGGCGGGAGAGACATGAATGATTGATGCAGATCCGGCGCTGCGGCCCGAACAGCAGCCCGAGGACAATGACCGTGCGCTACGGCCACAAGGACTGTCCGAGTTTATCGGTCAGGCTGAGGCGCGCGCCAATTTGAAGGTGTTTATCCAGTCAGCCCGCCAGCGCGGTGAGGCGATGGATCATACACTGTTCCATGGGCCTCCGGGGTTGGGCAAGACGACGCTGGCGCAGATCATCGCGCGTGAGTTGGGAGTGAATTTCCGCATGACAAGCGGGCCTGTACTGGCCAAGGCTGGCGATCTGGCGGCGATCCTGACCAATCTTGAGGCACGCGATGTGCTGTTCATCGACGAAATCCACCGGCTGAACCCAGTGGTCGAAGAGATTCTATATCCGGCGATGGAGGATTTTGAGCTGGACCTGGTGATCGGTGAAGGGCCTGCCGCGCGCACCGTGCGGATTGAGTTGCAGCCCTTTACCTTAGTCGGTGCGACCACCCGGATGGGCCTGCTGACCACGCCGCTGCGCGACCGTTTTGGTATTCCAACGCGGTTGCAGTTCTACACCGTGGATGAGCTGCACGAGATCGTCAGCCGCAATGCGCGCCGGCTGGGTGCCCCGGCTGATGACGATGGTGCTCGCGAGATTGCCCGCCGTGGCCGTGGTACGCCGAGGATTGCCGGGCGCTTGCTGCGCCGGGTGGTGGACTTTGCTGTGGTCGAAGGGGACGGGACAATTACCCGCGAGTTGGCCGATAGTTCACTGACCCGGCTTGGGGTGGATCATCTGGGGCTGGACGGGGCGGATCGGCGGTATCTGAAGCTAATAGCCGAGAACTATGGCGGTGGGCCGGTGGGGATTGAGACCCTGTCGGCGGCGCTATCGGAAAGCCGGGATTCATTGGAGGAGGTGATTGAGCCCTTTCTGCTGCAGCAGGGGTTGATTCAGCGCACACCAAGGGGTCGGATGCTGGCACAGAAGGCCTGGTCTCATTTGGGGTTGGATGCGCCCAGAACTGTGGATGATCTGTTCTCCTGACAGGGGAGGAGCCTCCGGCGGAGGTATTTAAGACAAGAAGAAGACGCGGGACTTGTTTGTGGTGGGGGCGCGCGGCATAGAGCGCGGAGCTTGCAATAGGGATGTTTAAGATGACACCGGAACAGATCGAACAGCTTTTTACCCGCAAAGATGGGTCTTATGCCTTTGCGCGTTGGGGGCGGCCGATTGTACCGGTGGTGTTTGGTGTCGAGGATGAGACCCTAGGGGTGGTTAAAGGCGCGGTTGAGGCTGTTGCGACGCTGGCTGGAGCTGAGATGGATGGGTTGGATCCTGAGCTGGGCGCCAACCTGATGTTCTTTTTCTTTCGCGATTGGGATGAGTTGCTGGCGGTGCCTGATCTGGGGCGGTTGATTCCGGATCTTGAGGCGCTGGTTGCACGGCTGAAGGCGGCGGAAGCCAGCCAGTACCGGGCGTTTCGCTTTGATGACCGGGGTGCTATTCAGGCGGCCTTTGTATTTCTGCGCATGAGTGGTGAGATGGCGGATGTGCCGGTTGAGACACTGGCGTTGGCGCAGTCGGTGCAGGTTATTGTGATGTGGGGAGATCGCGCCTTTGCTGAGGTCTCGCCGCTGGCTGTTTTGCCAGACAATGGTGCAACCATCTTGCGACCCGAGATTGCTGGGGTGATTGCGGCGGGGTATGACCGGATGATGCCACCTTCGGCGAATGACCGGTCACATGCTTTGCGCCTGTTTGCGCGGCTTCAGGGGGAGGCGCGATAGCGTCAGGTCACCAGAAAATTCGAATTTTCTGGACGAAATTCTTTGAAGAAATTTTTTTTGGTGCCATTCTGGTGCGACAATTGAGTGAGGTTGCGGATGCACAGATTTCCGATCCGGGTCTACTACGAAGACACCGATATGGGCGGCGTGGTGTATTATGCCAATTACCTGCGCTTCATTGAGCGGGCACGCAGTGACTGGGTGCGCAATCTTGGCAATGATCAGAACGCCATGCGCGCGGATGGCTTGATCTGGGTGGTGCAGCGGGTTGAGGCGGATTACCGGCTTCCGGCGCGGTTTGATGATGAGCTGTTGATCGAGACAGAAGTGCTGAAGGTTAGCCCCGCTCGATTGATCATGGGGCAGCGCGTGATGCGGGCGGAGGTCGAGATTTTTCGGGCCAAGGTGACTGTTGCCTGCGTCACCGCCGAGGGAAAACCGCGGCGGCTTCCGGCAGAGATCCGCGCATTATCGTAAGATTTTCGCCTATAACGGCTGTTTGATTGGATTTTACTGCCAATCTAGGTTAAATTGCGGCCAGATAAGGTCAGAAAACTGGCCACAAATATAGCGAGCAGGCTAATGGAAGCAGAAACTCTAGCGTTGGCGCAGGAGATTGATTTCTCCATGTGGGGACTTTTCGCGCGGGCCACTCTCACCGTGAAACTAGTGATGATGATGCTTATGGCGGCCTCGGTCTGGTCTTGGGCGATCATAATTCAGAAACATATCTCGTACCGGCTGGCACGCGCTGGCGCGGATAAGTTTGATCAGGCGTTCTGGTCGGGCGAGCCCCTGGATGCGTTATTTGAGCAGATTGGCACCCAGCCCGAGGACTCCTCGGAGAAGATATTTGTATCCGGCATGACCGAATGGCGGCGCAGTCATCGCACCGATGGTGGGCTGATCGCCGGCGCTCAGGCGCGGATTGACCGCTCGATGGATGTGGCCATCGCCAAAGAGGCCGAGGTCTTGCAAAAAGGACTGCCGGTGCTGGCGACGGTGGGATCCACGGCTCCGTTTGTTGGCCTGTTTGGCACCGTTTGGGGCATCATGACGTCCTTTATTGAGATTGCCGAACAGCAGAATTCCAACCTCGCGGTGGTGGCCCCTGGCATTGCCGAGGCGTTGATGGCCACCGGGATGGGCCTGTTGGCGGCTGTGCCTGCAGTGATTTTCTATAACAAGCTGAGTGCGGATAGTGATCGGATCATTGGTGGCTATGAGGCCTTTGCAGATGAGTTCGCCACCATCCTTAGCCGCCAACTGGATTCCTGAGCGATGGGCTCGGCGGTACAGCAATCCTCGGACGGTGGACGCCGTCGTGGGCGTCGTCGTGGGCGCACTCAGCCGATGGCCGAAATCAATGTGACGCCGTTTGTCGATGTCATGCTGGTTTTGTTGATCATTTTCATGGTGGCAGCACCGCTGATGACGGTTGGGGTTCCGGTTGACCTGCCCAAGACGGCTGCCAGTGCCTTGCCGGGGGACCAGGAAGAACCACTGACGGTGACCCTGACCTTGGCGGGAGAAGTGCAGATTATGACCACACCGGTGGCGCGGAGCGAGTTGGTGAGCAAACTGCGGGCGATTGCGGCGGAACGTTCGTCTGATCGGGTGTTTTTACGGGCTGATGGTGGGCTACCTTATGAGCAGGTGATGAAAGTCATGGGCGCGCTGAACGCTGGTGGGTTTTCAAACGTTGGGCTGGTCACCGATATTGGCGGGCCCGAGCTGGGTGATCCGGCCTCGGCCGGGCAATAGCGGAGCAGCAGGTTGCAAACCGGGATCAAAATATCTCTGACGGCCCATGTCGGGCTGATGGGGTGGGTGGTGTTTGGCGCCTGGTTTCCGTCCGAGCCACTGCCGTTTCAGGTGCAGCAGGTCACGATGATCAGCAATGCCGAGTTTGCCCTTTTGAGCCAACAACACACTGCGCCTGAGATCGCAGCTGATCCGGCTGTTTTGGCCACTCCACAAGAGGACACGCCGCTGCCCGAGGTGGCCGCGCAAAGCGACGCCGAGCCGGAGACGGTGGTGCCCGAGCCAATCGTGCCGCCTGCACCGGAGCCGGAATTGAGTGAGCGGCCCGAGCCTGAGCCTGCTCCCACCCCGGCGCCACAGGCGCCAGAGCCGCCGTCCTTGCCAGAGATCGCAACTGTGGTGCCCGAGACGGCTGAGCCGCAAGTTGCACAACCTGCCGACCGGGTGGCCCCGGTTCCCATCGCGCCGCCCGCGCCGGATACAACTGTGGATGAGATCGTCCAGCCGGAGATCGCGCCGGACGAGGGGGCTGAGACGCAACAAGAGGTGCAGGAGGCAACTGCGCCCGAAGCGGCGAATGATCGGATCGTGACCGAGGCGGAACAACAGGACGAACAGGCCAGTATTGCACCGACGCAATCACTGCGGCCCAAAACTCGACCTCGTCGTCCGACACCGCCCGAGACAACAGTTGACACTGCGACACCGAATGAGCCGGTTGAGCAACCGGTTGAGACAACCGAAGACGCCGTGGCCGATGCTGTGGCCGAGGCGCTGGCGGGCGGCGGCGATGTGATCGCACCTGAGCCATCGGGACCGCCTTTGACCTCGGGTGAAAAGGACGCATTGCGCATCTCAGTGTCAAGTTGCTGGAATGTCGGGTCTTTGTCGACGGAAGCACTGGGCACCACCGTTGTAGTGGGTGTATCGTTGAGCCAGGAAGGCAAGCCGGACGCGGGTACGATCCGGATGCTGTCCAGCACAGGCGGGTCCAGCACTGCGGCTAAACAAGCATTTGAGGCTGCGCGGCGGGCGATTATCCGTTGCGGGGCCAAGGGGTTCCAACTTCCCCCTGAAAAATACGGCCAATGGCGTGATATTGAGATGACATTCAATCCTGAAAGGATGCGGATCAAATGAGGGTTTTTCTGACAGGTGTTCTGTTTGCAGCGGCATTACTCGCTCCGGCAGGGGCTGTTGTGGCGCAAAATGGGCCGCTGCGGATTGAAATCACCGACGGTGTGATTGAACCGCTGCCCTATGCGGTGCCCAGCTTCATTGCCGAGACCGCTTCGGCCAATGAGCTGTCGGCGCAGATTGCCCGGGTGGTTGCCTCGGATCTGAGTGGCACAGGGTTGTTCCGCGAGATCCCGGCCTCGGCGCATATCTCGAAGGTCACGGATTTCAACGCTCAGGTGCAATATGCCGATTGGAAAGCTGTCAACGCGCAGGCGCTGATCACTGGCGCGGTGAGTGTGAACGGTAACCGGTTGACGGTGCGGTTTAGGGGCTATGATGTGTTTGCCGACAAAGAGTTGGACGGCGGCGGGCTGCAGTTTACTGGCACCACGGATGGTTGGCGCCGCATGGCGCATAAGGTTGCTGATACTATCTACAGCCGGATCACCGGCGAGGGCGGATATTTCGACAGTCGGGTGGTTTATGTCTCGGAAAACGGACCCAAGAACGACCGGCGCAAACGGTTAGCGATCATGGATTATGATGGCGCCAATGTGCAGTTCCTAACCAATAGCGCGTCAATTGTGCTGGCACCGCGGTTTTCACCCAGCGGAGATCGGGTGCTGTACACCAGCTATGAGAGTGGTTTTCCGCAGATTCATGTGATGGATATCGGCAAGGTACAGCGCCGGGTGCTGTCGACCGATGATGGCATCATGAGTTTTGCGCCTCGGTTTTCGCCAGATGGGCGCACGGTGGTTTACTCACAATCACAAGGTGGCAACACCGATCTTTTCACCATGGATATCAACAGCGGCAAGCTGACCCGGTTGACCAGTGCGCCGTCGATCGAAACGGCGCCGTCGTTTTCGCCAGATGGCAGCCAGATTGTGTTTGAAAGCGACCGCTCGGGTAGTCAGCAACTGTATGTGATGGCAGCCACTGGCGGCGATGCGCGCCGGATTAGTCATGGCAAGGGGCGTTACGGCACGCCTGTTTGGTCACCACGCGGCGACTTGCTGGCCTTTACCAAGCAGAACAAGGGGCGGTTCCACATTGGTGTGATGCGAACCGATGGCAGCGAAGAGCGCTTGTTGACTGCCTCGTTCCTGGATGAAGGGCCGACATGGTCTCCCAATGGTCGGGTGATCATGTTCACCCGTGAAACCCAGGGCGCCAATGGCCGTGCGCTGTTGTATTCAGTGGATATCTCGGGCCGGAACTTAAAGCCGGTGCGCACACCGGATGGTGGGTCGGATCCGGCCTGGTCGCCATTGCAGAACTAAGACAAAAATCACCCCCATGGCGCGGCTTATTGGGCTGTGGTAGGGTTAACGAAATATTGGGTAACAGCATGAGGCTGACATCATGAGCGGTTTGACAAAGGTAATTCTGGTTGTTTCTGCGTTGGGCCTTGCGGCCTGCGATAACTTGACCGGGGGCAGCGGCAATTCGACCGACCTGAACAGCGCTGGAGCAGGCAGCGTCGCGGATCAGACCAGCGCGGCCTATTTCCAGCAGGAAATCGGTGACCGGGTGTTGTTTGTGGTGAACCAGTCCACCCTGACAACCCAAGCCGAGGGTGTTCTGCTGTCGCAAGCCAACTGGCTGTTGGCCAACACCGATTACACGGCCACCATCGAAGGTCATGCGGATGAGCAGGGTACGCGGGAGTATAACCTGGCCCTGGGCGCACGTCGTGCCAATGCAGCGCGGGAATATCTGGTGTCGCGTGGCGTCGCTGGCAACCGCATCAAAGTGTTGAGCTATGGTAAGGAACGCCCGCTTGAGATCTGCTCGGACGAGAGCTGTTATTCGCAGAACCGTCGGGCTGTGACCATTCTGACCGGCGGGCTGACGGGGTAAACTATGCGTCTTTATGCTCTTGCCGCCTCCGCCGCTCTTACCGTCGCAGTTGTCTTTGTTCCTGTCACTGGATGGGCGCAAGATCGACAGACTCTGGCCGATATCCGCCAAGAACTGACGGTTTTGCATGTTGAAATCCAGCGCCTGAAACGGGAGCTGTCGACCACGGGTGCGCCGGGGACCAATCTGAGCGGTTCAACGGTTCTGGACCGGGTAGGCGCGATTGAAAACGCGTTACAAGGTCTGACCTCGCAAACTGAACGGCTGCAGCACCGGATCGACCGGGTGGTGGCGGATGGCACCAACCGGATTGGGGATCTGGAATTCCGTCTGGTCGAGTTGGAAGGCGGCGACATCAGTCAGCTGGGCGAAACATCAACACTGGGTGGCGAGACAGAGAACGCGCAGGTGGTGGGTCAGCCGCCTGTTGATACCTCGGATGAGCTGGCGGTGGGTGAACTGGCAGATTTTGACGCGGCCAAACGGGCCTTGGGTGACGGCAACTATCAGGATGCCGCCGCCAGGTTCGCCAGTTTTGACGTGGCCTATCCCGGTAGCCCCTTGGCTGCTGAGGCGCATTACAACCGTGGCAAGGCACTGGACGGGCTGGGCGACACCCGCGAGGCCGCACGGGCTTATCTGGCCTCCTTTACCGGAAATTCCACTGGCGTCATCGCACCTGAGGCGCTGTTTGAGTTGGGCGCTGCGCTGGGGCGGTTGGGGCAAGCCAGTCAAGCTTGCGTGACCCTGTCCGAGGTTAAAGCGCGCTTTCCTGGTACGGCGGTGGTCCTGTCAGCCGAGCAGGAAATGGTCTCGCTGAGCTGTTCCTGATCGTCAAACGATGAATATTCTGTCCGAAGTCCAAAGCCATTTCCAAGGGGCGTTGCCGCCCCGTTTGGGGGTGGCTTTGTCGGGCGGTGGCGATTCGATGGCGCTGCTGCATGTCCTGACGCAGTGTTTTGCCGGACAGAATGTCGAAATTTTGGCTGCGACCGTCGATCACGGCTTGCGCGCTGATTCAGCGCAGGAGGCCCAACATGTTGCCGGTCTGGCGACCCAATTGGGTGTTCATCACGAGACTTTGCAGTGGCAGGGGTGGCGGGGCGACGGCAATCTTCAGGATCAGGCGCGCCGGGCCAGATACCGGTTGCTGACCGACTGGGCCAAGCGTCGCGACATCCCGATTCTTGCCGCAGGACATACAGCAGATGATCAGGCTGAAACCGTTCTGATGCGATTGGCACGGTCGGCTGGGGTTGATGGTTTGGCGGCAATGCCGGTGCGCCGCAAAGTGAATGACGTTACATTGCTGCGGCCTTTGTTGGGTGTGACACGGGATCAATTGCGCGACTATCTGAGGCAGAATGATTTGAGCTGGGTCGAGGACCCGTCAAATGAAGATCGCAGGTTCGAACGGGTGCGGGTACGGCAGGCCATGGAGACCTTGCAGCCGTTGGGCCTGACTGTTGAAGCTCTTTCAGCTGTCGCCGTCAATATGTCCAAAGCGCGTGAAGTACTTGATAAGCAAACGTATTTAGCGGCGCAAGAGCTGGCTCGCATTGAGGCCGGAGCTGTGGTTCTGAACCGCGAAGACCTATGTACTCTGCCTGATGAAATCATTCATCGGCTGCTGTTGCGGGCGCTGCAATGGGTCTCGGGGGCGGTGTACCCGTTGCGACGTCGAGTCATGAGTGATGCGCTGAATGCTGTCCGCACTGGTGGTTCGCTGACCCTTGGCGGTTGTCGCATCCTGTGCCGCGCTGGCCAAGTCTGGGTGTGTCGCGAATATAATGCGGTGCGTGATAAGGTGTCATTACCAGAGGAGCTGTGGGACAACCGCTGGCAGCTGACTGGGGCCGAAACTGCTGGCGTTGAGGTGCGAGCCTTGGGCAAGGCGGGTTTGTTGCTCTGTCCGAACTGGCGTCAGACCGGTTGCCCGGGAGTGGTGTTAGAGGCAACCCCCGCATTATGGCGAAAGCAGGAGTTGATTGCGGCTCCACTGGCCAAAATGGCCAATGGCTGGAGCACAAAAACGGCGATTTCTGGCGAAGAGTTCCATACAAGTCTTTTATCGCATTGAACCTGACCAAATGATCCTTATTTTAGGGTCAAAGCAGGTGTGCCGAATGGCATGCTTCGAAAACTAGGAGAGCTGCCTTGGGCAACGCACGTAATATCGCCTTCTGGGTTATTCTATTTCTGCTGGTCTTGGCGCTGTTCAATATGTTCAGCGGCTCGGGCAGCACGATGCAGAGCCAGGAAAAAACCTATTCCGATTTTGTGACTGCGGTCGAAGGGGGGGGCGTGAGCAACGTCGTCTTGGACGGCGAACAGATTCGGTTCTCGGGCTCGGACGGCAAAAGCTATGTCACCATCAAGCCAACAGATGCAGAAGTGACTGGGCTGCTGATCGAAAACAACGTCCCCGTGCGGGCTGAAAAGCAGGCACAGTCCAGCTTTCAGGCGTTTTTGATTACGTTGTTGCCATTCCTGCTGCTGATTGGTGTCTGGGTTTACTTCATGAACCGGATGCAAGGTGGCGGTAAGGGCGGTGCGATGGGCTTTGGCAAATCCAAAGCCAAGATGCTGACCGAAAAACATGGCCGAGTGACCTTTGATGACGTTGCTGGCATCGACGAGGCCAAAGAAGAGCTGGAAGAGATTGTTGAATTCCTACGCAATCCGCAGAAATTTTCGCGCCTGGGCGGCAAGATCCCCAAGGGTGCGTTGCTGGTGGGCCCTCCGGGTACTGGTAAGACGCTGCTGGCACGCGCCATTGCGGGCGAGGCCGGTGTACCGTTCTTCACCATTTCGGGTTCGGATTTTGTTGAAATGTTCGTGGGTGTTGGTGCGTCGCGTGTGCGTGACATGTTCGAGCAAGCCAAGAAAAATGCTCCGTGTATTGTGTTCATCGATGAGATTGACGCAGTTGGTCGCCATCGTGGGGCCGGTTACGGCGGCGGTAACGACGAGCGTGAGCAAACATTGAACCAGTTGCTGGTTGAAATGGATGGGTTTGAAGCCAACGAGGGTGTGATCATCCTGGCCGCGACCAACCGTAAGGACGTGCTGGACCCGGCTCTGCTGCGTCCAGGCCGGTTTGACCGGACTGTCACCGTTGCCAACCCCGACATCAAAGGTCGCGAGAAGATTCTAGGCGTGCATGCGCGCAAAACTCCACTGGGCCCAGACGTGGACCTGCGCATCATCGCGCGTGGTACGCCGGGGTTCTCAGGTGCGGATCTGGCCAACCTGGTCAACGAGTCAGCTTTGATGGCGGCCCGTATCGGCCGTCGCTTTGTCACCATGGATGACTTTGAAAGCGCCAAAGACAAGGTGATGATGGGGGCCGAGCGTCGCTCGATGGTAATGACCCAGGAGCAAAAGGAAATGACCGCTTACCACGAGGCCGGTCACGCCATTGTGGGCATTACCCTGCCGAAATGTGATCCGGTGTATAAGGCCACTATCATTCCGCGCGGCTCGGCACTGGGTATGGTGATGAGCCTGCCCGAATTTGACCGCCTGAACATGTTCAAGGAAGAGTGCCACCAACGTCTGGCGATGGCGATGGCCGGTAAAGCTGCCGAAATCATCAAATATGGTGAAGGCGAAGTTTCAAACGGACCTGCCGGCGATATTCAGCAGGCCTCGGGTCTGGCGCGGGCTATGGTGATGCAATGGGGCATGTCCGACAAGGTCGGCAACATTGACTATCAGGAAGCAGCAGCGGGCTATCAGGCCAATGGTGGCGCAGGTGGCTTCTCGGTTTCTGCAGGCACCAAGGAGTTGATCGAAGGCGAAGTAAAACGCCTGATCGATGACGGTTATGCGCGGGCTCGTGACATCCTTACCGAGAACAGCGAAGGCTTCGAGCGCCTTGCGCAGGGTTTGCTGGAGTATGAGACGCTGACAGGTGAAGAAATCAAGCGGGTGATGAACGGCGAGCCGCCCAACTCGGGTGATGACGAGGACGGTGATGCCGATCAGGGCAATGCCTCGGTCACGGCGATTCCTAAGGCCAAGCCAAAGAAATCACCGCCTGAAGGGGACATGGAACCTGAACCCTCGGCCTGATTTAGATCGGTTAAAGGTTGGCCCGGATACCTTGATAGGTGTCCGGGCCTTTTTTATGTGATCGGGTGGTGAGCGGAAACTGAGTGTCTATGGCTCAATGAAGTAGCGGTTGTGCTGTTTCGGCTTGGTGCTATTTTCCGTCCGGAGGCTGTTTTTCAAGCTGGACATTCTCGCGAGGAACAGGCCGAGTTTGCAGAGTTAAGAACATAGAGGATTTTTTGATGCCGACGCTGATTGAGACCGAATTTTTGGGTGAAATTACTTGGCTGGGCCATGTGCCGGCAGGTGACGAGCTTCGCGCCAAATCTGTTGAACAGCTGGATCTTGGTTTTGACGGCGAGGATGGCGCGCGACATGCCGGGGTGAACCGGTCGTCCTGTGTGCGAGTGAAGAACCTCTATCCGCAGGGCACCGAAATTCGGAACGTGCGGCAGTTGACGATTCTTTCCGAAGAAGAACTGGCGCTGATCGCGGCTGAAATGGGCATGGATGCGGTGGATCCGTCGCATCTGGGTGTTTCAATTGTGCTGCGTGGCATTCCCGACTTTACCTTTGTGCCGCCTTCGTCGCGGCTGCAGGCACCGGATGGGGCCACTATGGTAGTGGATATGGAAAACCGGCCCTGCATCTTTCCTGGCAAGGAAATTGAACGTGACCATGCCGGGTTTGGGCCCAAATTCAAACCTGCGGCCAAGAACCGCCGGGGAATCACAGCTTGGGTTGAACGGCCCGGTTCACTGGTCCTTGGTGATACGTTGCGACTTTTTATTCCGGATCAACGGGCCTGGGCGCCATAATCGCATACAATGGGCGCGCTGTATTTCCGATCTGAAACCGATAGCGTCGCCAACGCCGTTTCGCGTCCTGAAAATGTCGGAAACCAAGCGCTTCGATTGTGTTGAGGCGGCTATGGCTTGAACAGTGTCGGCAACTATGTGCCGCGAATAGTGCAACATGTGAGATCAGGGGCCAGGGCCATGAGCTATAAGAGCGATATTGAAATTGCGCGCGAAGCGCAGAAGCGTCCGATCCAGGAGATTGGCGAAAAGCTGGGCATCTCGCACAGCGATCTGGTGCCCTATGGCCACGACAAAGCCAAGGTGAGCCAGTCATTCATCAACTCGGTTCAGGACCGCAAAGACGGCAAGCTGATTCTGGTGACCGCGATCAACCCAACACCTGCGGGTGAGGGTAAGACGACCACCACCGTTGGTCTGGGCGATGGGTTGAACCGCATCGGCAAGAACGCCATGGTTTGTATCCGCGAAGCCAGCTTAGGTCCAAACTTTGGCATGAAGGGCGGCGCTGCTGGCGGCGGTTATGCGCAGATTGTTCCGATGGAGGACATGAACCTGCACTTCACCGGTGACTTCCACGCCATCACCTCGGCCCACTCTTTGCTGTCGGCGATGATCGACAACCACATCTATTGGGGCAATGATCTGGACATCGACACCCGCCGCGTTGTTTGGCGCCGGGTTGTCGACATGAACGACCGTGCGCTGCGTCAGATCACTGCCAGCCTTGGCGGCGTTGCCAACGGCTTCCCGCGTGAAACTGGTTATGACATCACCGTTGCCTCGGAAGTGATGGCGATCCTGTGCCTGGCTAACAATCTGGAAGATCTGCAGCAGCGTCTGGGCGATATCATCGTTGCCTACCGTCGCGACCGCACTCCTGTTTTCTGCCGCGACATCGAAGCTGACGGCGCAATGACCGTGTTGCTGAAAGATGCAATGCAGCCAAACCTGGTGCAGACGCTGGAGAACAACCCTGCCTTTGTGCACGGTGGACCGTTTGCCAATATCGCACACGGCTGTAACTCGGTCATCGCAACCACAACTGCGCTGAAAGTGGCTGACTATGTTGTCACCGAAGCTGGCTTTGGTGCTGATCTGGGTGCCGAGAAATTCATGAACATCAAATGCCGCAAAGCTGGCCTGGCCCCATCGGTGGTGGTGCTGGTTGCAACTGTGCGTGCGATGAAGATGAACGGCGGCGTGGCCAAGGCTGATCTGGGCGGCGAGAACGTAGATGCGGTGCAGTCGGGTTGTGCCAACCTTGGCCGTCACATCGAAAACCTGAAATCCTTTGGAGTTCCGGTTGTTGTTGCGATCAACCACTTTGTCACGGACACCGATGCCGAAGTGCAGGCGATCAAGGATTTTGTGGTCGGGCAGGGCTCGGAAGCGATCCTGTCGCGTCACTGGGAACTTGGGTCCGAAGGCTCGGCTGATCTGGCAACCCGTGTGGCAGAGATTGCCGATGCGGATATGGCCAACTTTGCGCCTATCTATCCGGACGACATGCCACTGTTTGAAAAGATCGAAACCGTCGCCAAGCGTATCTACCGCGCTGACGAAGTGTTGGCTGATGCCAAGATCCGCAAGCAGTTGCACGAGTGGGAAGCACAGGGCTATGGCAATCTGCCGGTCTGCATGGCCAAGACGCAGTATAGCTTCTCGACCGATCCAACCCTGCGCGGTGCGCCTGTTGGTCACTCGGTTCCGGTACGCGAAGTGCGCCTGTCGGCAGGAGCTGGATTTATCGTTGCAGTTTGCGGTGACATCATGACCATGCCCGGTCTGCCGCGCAATCCGGCAGCCAAGACCATTCGTCTGAATGACGAAGGCGAGATCGAAGGCTTGTTCTAAGAAGCAATATGCGCTTTCTGCGGCCCGGGGAGATCCGGGCCGCAGGAGTATTGAGATATGACCCAATTGACACCACCGCAGGACTGCCGGGACATGGTCGAGCTAAGGGGTGAGATAGACGCACTGGATGAGCGTCTTATTGCGCTTTTGGCGACGCGGGCAGAGTATATCGACCGCGCAATTGCGCTAAAACAAATCAATGGCTGGCCGGCCCGGATACCACAGCGGGTGGAAGAAGTGGTCACCAAGGTGCGCAGCTCAGCCGGGGCCAAGGGATTGGATCCTGAATTGGCAGAGAATTTGTGGCGGCAGTTGATTGACTGGTCAATCGCGCGGGAAGCGCAGGTTATTCGGGAAACATGAGCGGGCTTTTGGCAAAGTCCGGGGAAAAGGAAGAATTTAATGGCAGCTAGTATTATCGACGGTAAGGCCTTTGCCGCCACCGTGCGTGAAAAAGTGGCAGGACAGGTTGCCCGCCTGAAAGAAGAGAATGGTATCACGCCTGGTCTGGCTGTGGTTTTGGTGGGCGCAGATGCTGCGTCCGAGGTTTACGTGGCCGCCAAGCACAAGACCACGGTGGCGGCTGGAATGGCTTCGTTCGAGCACAAGCTGCCTGCTGATGTGTCCGAAGAGGAGCTGTTCGCGCTGATCGACCAGTTGAACGCTGACCCGAGTGTGCATGGCATTCTTTGCCAATTCCCGGTGCCGGAGCACCTGAATGAGCGCCGCGTGGTGGCCCGCATCGATCCGTCCAAGGATGTGGACGGGTTGAGCGTGGTGAACGCGGGCCTATTGGCAAGTGGTGAGAAGGGCCTTGTATCCTGCACTCCGCTGGGGTGCCTGATGCTGCTGCGTGATCAGCTGGGCAATATGTCGGGCAAGACTGCCGTAGTGATTGGGCGTTCGAACCTGTTTGGTAAGCCGATGGCCCAACTTTTGCTGCAGGAAAGCTGCACTGTGACCATCGCCCATTCGCGCACGCAGGACTTGGCCGAGGTCTGCCGCGGCGCCGACATTCTGGTTGCTGCTGTTGGCCGCGCCGAAATGGTCAAAGGTGACTGGGTGAAGCCTGGCGCCACGGTTATCGACGTCGGCATCACGCGAATCCCGCATCCAGACAAGCCCGGCAAGACAAAACTGCTGGGCGACGTCGACTTTGCCGAGGCAGCCGAGGTCGCGAGCGCGATCACGCCGGTGCCGGGTGGTGTTGGCCCGATGACCATCGCCTGCCTGCTGGCCAATACCGTCACCGCCTGTTGCCGCGCTAATGGCTTGGCAGAGCCCGAGGGTTTGACTGCCTGATCCTGCGCCTGTTGCGCGGTGGAATTTGAGTATTTTGGCAAAAAGAATCAGGGGCGGCTCTCAGGAGCCGCCTTTGTTGTGTTTGGTCAGGTTTGAATAGGCACCATGGTGCCCTGAAGAATGGCAACCAGTTTTACGCTGCCGTCGGTGATGGCGTGCACCTCGGCGGAGACCACCACTAAACGGCGGCCAGGTTTGATGACTTTGCCAGTGGCGCGCAGGTAGTCGCCCACGGCGGGGGCGAGCAGGTTGATCTTGATCTCGGCGGTCATCACCTCTTGGTCGGCAGGCATTTTGGTCAGGGCGGCATAGCCGGCAGCGGTGTCGCCGATGGCGAAGGTCAGCGCCGCATGGGCGACGCCATGCTGCTGGCGGCTGCCGGGCAGGATGGGGGCGGTTATGATGACGTTGCCGTCGCTGACCTGCGCCAGTTCAGCGCCAAGGGTTTGCATCATCGACTGGCGGGCAAAGCTGTCGCGAATACGGGTTTCGATCTCGGTCATCAAAGGCTCCTGTCTTGTTGGGGGCAGCATAGGCAGGATGATCCTGTAATGGTGAATGACGTGGCGGAGATAATGGCTAACAGGGCATCGGGGACTGCCGGTAGGGGCGATAAGCAAGGTGGTCGGATCCTCGGTGTGGTCCAGCATCGCCTAGCTGGTGCCCGCGTCGGACCAGAGCGATCCCGATAAAGCGGCTTCAGAGTTGAAGGCGGAGGGCTATGCCGCTGCATTCGATGAGGAAACCAGGGATATTTGGATTCCGATCTATGCGTAGGCGGTGGCAATAGATGCTATATGGGACCACGAAGAGCGCACCACCAAAATCGGATTGACGTCCGGCTACCGCCCCGATTGCTGGGGTTTCACCGATGCAAGCAAGATGAATGAGGCCTGAAAAAATATTCTATGGCGTCAGACATTTACCGCACGATGTCCTCGTCCTTGACGAACATGTTGGCCCAGGCGCGGTCGATCAAGTCGGGGGACATCTGGTAGGGGATGCCCTCGAACTCGCAGATTGCGATCATCTGGTCGATCAGGAACACCGGCTGATAGTTAGCGTAGACGTTTTCGATGGTGGGGTACTTTTTCTTGAGCAGGTGCACCAACGTTGCCTCGTCCAACGCAACGCCTTTCTTGCGGGCGACCAGGGCAAAGATCTTGAGAAAGTTCTCCTGACTGGGGCCATCGATCTTGATCTTGAAGAAGATCCGGCGCAGAGCCGCTTGGTCGAAAATCTCATTGGGATGAAAGTTGGTGGAGAAAATCACCAGGGTGTCAAAGGGCACCTCGAACTTTTCACCCGATTGCAGCGCCAGGATGTCTTTGCTTTCTTCCAGTGGAACAATCCAGCGGTTGATCAGGGCCTGCGGCGGTTCGACCTGTCGCCCCAGATCGTCGACGATAAAGATACCACCGGTGGCTTTTAGCTGCAGCGGCGCCTGGTAGGTGCGCGCAGTGGGGTTGTAGACCAGATCCAGCATCGACAGGGTCAGCTCACCGCCGGTGACCACAGTAGGGCGCTCGCAGCAGACATAGCGACTGTCAAAGCGGCGTATGCGGCGCAGGGCGTTTGGATCGTCCGGCACCTGTTCCACTTCGGTGTGCACAATGGGGTCATAGACGGTGATCACCTGACCGGCGTATTCGATGGCGAGCGGCACATAGACCTGATCGCCCAGGGCATCACGGATTCCGTTGGATATCGAGGATTTACCATTGCCGGGTGGGCCATACATCAGGATCGAGCGGCCAGCGCTGACTGCAGGGCCAAGGTGGTCGAGCAAGCTGCGTGGCAGCACCAGATGACCCATCGCATTGGTCAGCTGGTCGCGGCTGACCTGGATATTGCGGATCGACTGGCGTTTGACCTGCTCGCGGTAGACATCTAGCGGCACTGGCATGGCCCCGAAATACTCGGACTGGTTCAGAGCATCCAAGGCGCGCGATTGGCCCGCGTCGGTCAACTGATAGCCCATTTCATTGCCGCTGTTGGCGTTTAGCGTACCGGTGGCCTCAAGAAGTTTTTGTTCGCGGGCGATATCGACCAGCTCTTGGGTGACCGACATCGGCAGACAGATCGCCTCGGCGATTTCGCTGACCATATTGACGTTTTTGCGGAAGATGGTTTTTAGCAATATGTCGCGCATCATCACGGGCGGCAGCTGCAATTGATCCAGCCCTTTGGGGGCAGGGGGGGCCATCACGGAGGAGGTCTGCATGTTCATGAGTATCGGCCTGTTGCTTGTCGCTGCTTCGGTACACACTCGGTCATTGTACCGGTGTGCGGTTGAGGAACAGTTTATTCAGTACTGTGGCAACAGCGGGGCAATGCTGTAGCAATTCAGCGATTGTTGCCGAAGCCTAAACGACGCTGAAGGCGCATCCCGATCTAGTAGCCAGCCATCTTGGCACATCTAGCTGCCGAAAAAGGCGCCAAGGATCAGGTAGATCGCCAAAGATCCACCCAGACACAGACCCATTGGAAACTTGTTACCAACGTCCCAGCTCTGCCAGTCGGGGGCCAGTTTTCGCAGCGGTGTGTGTTTGGCGATGCGGTGGGTGACAAACCCGGCCAGCATATTGGCGGTGAAAATCAGCATGATAATGCGCAGGTCGCCAAAGGCCACCAGCGGCGCGGCGGCTCCGGCGAACTTGGCATCCCCAGCCCCAATCATGCCTGAGCTGTAGAATAGAAATCCCAGACCAACGCCGATCGGCAAGTGCAATAGCTGCCAACCGTAGTCCGTCCAGGACATCAGAAACGGGCCGATGATGATGAATATCACCGCAATCAGATCCACCGCCCAGTTGGGAATTCTCATCCCGCGCAGGTCGGTCAGCGCAATGGCATAGCAAATCGGCAGCACAAATGGCAGGAACCACAGCGCCACATGTGCCGGAATTGCCATCATGGTTTAGGCGCTTTCCAGGGCGCGCAGGCTACGCACAGCTTCTTCAAAGTGCTGCGGGTGGGTGCTGACTGCTTCGCGAAGCAACCCCTCGCCAGTTGCGACATCACCCTGTTTGATCGCCGCCAGAGCCATCGTGTGCAGCAGTTGCGCCCGCTCAATCTGGCCCATCGGGATCACTGGCAGAGTGTAGTTGCGCTGTGCGCCACGGGCCAGAACAAGATTGTTCTTGGCGGTGAACAGCGATTGATCCTGACGGATTGCTTCGCCAAACAGGCGCTCGGCACCTGCGAAGTCGCCGCGGGTCAGTTTTGAATAGCCCCAGTTGTTCATTACACCTGCCGGGCGGGTGGTGAGGGAAACCGCGATTTCGTAGAAGCTGTCGGCTTTTTTCCACTCTTGGTTGGAATCGGCGACCATTGCTTCAAGCCGATACCGCTTAAAGGTCTCGTGGGTTGGCGGTACCTCGTCCAGGGCCGCCTCGGCGGCGTCCCAGTCACTATTGCGGATCAATGCGTCGGCTAGATCGACCTGATCATCATTGGTGGCGCCGTCCAGTGTGTTGACCTTTTTCCAGGCCGCGACCGCCTCGGTGTTGCGTTTGGCGCGGACCAGGGATTTGGCCATGCCACGTTGCAGATCAATGCGGTTGGCGTTGCCTTCTAAGGCGCGTGAGAAATAGCTCACCGCCTCGTTGGGATCAGCTGCGGACAGCATCACATCGTTAAGGTCGGTTTCATCAACAACATTGACGTCCTGGAAGGCCCGATCAACGGTTGCGGTGTCGTCTTTGTCACAAGCCGACAGGAGTAGGCCTCCGGCCAGACATGCCGATACAAGAAAAACTTGGCGCATTTTTGCGTCCTTTACTGCTCTGCCTCGGTCATGGTGTCGGGCGGATCAGGACATTTCCCCTGCCGCGCTGCACCAATTCGTATTCTTGGTTTTGTCCAGAAGTATTAGCAGAATTTTCCAAATTTGCGAGTGCCAAGCGCAAATTCTCGCGGATTGGGTCACTTTCGCCATTGTCTAGTGCAAATGCGCGACGCAATACCTGCTCGGCTTCGGCATATTTGCCTTGTTCCATCAGGACCACGCCAAGATTGTTCATGGCCTCGGGCCAATCCGGCTCGGCCTTGACGGCGCGGCGCAACAGGGTTTCGGCCTGACCTAGGCGTCCAAGGCCTAAATTGGCAGTGCCCATGCTGGATAACACTTCGCCGGTCATACCGTGTGCCAGCGCCGCGCGGGTAAATGCCTCGAGCGCCAGTTCGTATTCATTGGCGGCCATTAACCTATGCCCGACCTCTAGCCCGTCTTCAGCCTGACCACGATGGTCCACGCCTGGTGCCCAGGGGCTGACTGTATCCGGTGTTTCTGGCCCGCAAGACGCCACCACCGCTAGGGCGGTGATGGCGATCAGGATCTTGCGAAACGGTGTGGGCAAAGCCTCACCAATTGGTTTCATGTTTAGTTGCCTGTGTTGCCCAGGTTGGAAATGTTCTTCATAGACGGGCCAACCAGAATGATCAGCAGCGGCGGAAGTGTCAGTCCCATTGTGGCAAGGGTCATTTTTGTTGGCAACTTGTTTGCGGCCTCTTCTGCCCGCATCACCCGTTTATCTCGCATTTCAGCGGCATAGACCCGCAGAGCGTCGGCGATTGAGGTACCAAAGGTGGCCGATTGGATCATCACGGTGACAAAAGAGGACAGATCCTGGACATCGCACCGGGTCGCCATGTCGCGCAGTACCTTGTCCTTGTCTTTGCCCGCCTTCATCTCATAGGCCACGATATCAAATTCGTCGGCCAGATCAGGATATGAGGCGTGCAGTTCTTTGGCCACGCGGACAATGGATTGATCCAGCGACTGCCCGGCCTCGACGCAGACCAGCATCAGATCCAGCGCGTCGGGGAAACCAGAAGTGATCCGATCTTTACGCTCGGCGATACGGCGGGTGATCCAGTATTTCGGCAGCATATAGCCAGCGCCACCGGGGCCAATAATCCGGATCATCATCTGCTGGCCGGTGAATTCGATTTCAGCATTCAGCACATAAACAAACACCAAGCCCAGGATTAGTCCAAAGATACCCAGGGCAAACTGGGCAAAGTGGAAAAACCGAACCGAGTCTTTGGATTGATAACCAGCTTGGCGTAGCTTCAGCTCCATCGCCGAGAGTTCCTCGGCGTTTTGTGGCTCGAGGAAGGAGGCAAATTTCTTGAGCTGTTCGTTCCGGTTGCCCTGACGCAGGCGTTCTTTCTGCGGCTTGTCCTTAGCCTCTGGCGAGTTGCTTTTCTTCAGCTTCTTGAGCGGGTCTTCGGGCTGATTCATCAACAGGGGTATGGTCAGCAGGATCATGAACAATCCCAGCAGGCCAACCACCAGCAAAGGACCAAAGTCGCCCAGATGCTCGGTCAGGAAGGTGTTGATATTTGTCAGGAAATCCATGTCGAATACCCCTCCCTTAAACTTTGATGTTGGTCAGCGCGCGCATGACGAAAAGATTGACAGTCAACAGTGTGCCGACAATGAAGCAGCAAGGGATAAAGTAGGGGTGGTCCAGCACCTCGTCGTAGAAATGCGGATCCTTAGCCAGAGTGCCCATCAAGGCAAGCAGCGGAAAGGCTGACAGGAACTTGCCGGACCATTGCGCCTCGGCGGTGATTGCCTTGACCCGGCGGAACAGACGGAACCGCGCCCGGATCACCTTGGCGAGTCCGGCCAGAACCTCGGCCAGGTTACCACCAGATTGGGCCTGAATGGTCACGGCCACCGCCAGAAAACGCATGTCCTGCATGTCCAGCCGTTCAGCCATTTCCTTAAGGGCCTCGCCAACGTCACGACCATAGGCGGCTTCGTCCGCAATCATACCAAATTCGGTGCCGAGCGGATCAGCGACCTCTTTCGAGACGATTTGAATAGCTGAGGAAAAAGGGTGACCAACACGCAGGCTGCGCACGATCAGTTCAACGGCATCAGGCAACTGTTCCTCGATCAGGCCCATGCGTTTCTTGGCTTTGTTGTTAACCCAGATGAACACCGCAGCAACGCCGATGATAATTGAACCCATAATGCGGACAGGCAATTGAGTTTCAGTGCCGATGCTAAGCCCGGTAAAGGCCAGCAGCGACAATCCCGCCATGATCATAACCAGCTGTCGGGGCGTAAAAGCAATCGCAGCCTTTTGGGCCTTTTCCGCCAGCAGCGAATACAGCGGAATGGACTGGGTTTTCATGTGCTGCTGCATTTCTTTGCGCAGCTGTTCCAGTACCTGTTCGCGGTTTCCGCCCTTGTCGAGCATCTCGAGCCGGCGATTGACCCGACTGTTCAGGCTGATGGATTTGCCAAAAGCCACCAGATACAGGCCTTCGACTAACACTAGGACGCCAACAAAAATCAGACCGTAGATGATTGGTTCTGCACTCAGTTCCATCAGCGTGACTCCATCGTGGTGGGTTCGTAAATTGAAGCGGGCAAGTCATAGCCCCACATGCGGAACCGTTCCGAGAAATGGCTGCGCACGCCGGTCGCGGTAAAATGTCCGATGATCTTGTTCTCGGGGGTCAGGCCAACACGCTGATAGCGAAAGATTTCCTGCATCGAGATCACATCGCCCTCCATGCCGGTGATTTCCGTGATCGAGGTCATGCGGCGCGACCCGTCTTGCAAGCGCGAGACCTGCACAATCAAGTTTACCGCAGATGAGATCTGGCTGCGCACCGCCTTGAGCGGCATTTCAATGCCCGACATCGCGATCATGTTTTCTAGACGGCTGACACCGTCACGGGCCGAGTTGGCGTGAATGGTGGTCATAGATCCGTCGTGGCCGGTGTTCATCGCCTGTAACATGTCGATGACCTCCTCGCCGCGGGTCTCGCCGACGATGATACGGTCGGGGCGCATCCGCAGAGCGTTTTTTAGACAGTCGCGAGGGGAGACCTCGCCCTTGCCTTCGACATTTGGCGGCCGACTTTCCATCCGGCCCACATGGGTCTGTTGCAATTGCAATTCGGCGGTGTCTTCGATGGTCAGGATGCGTTCAGCGTTGTCAATGAAGCTGGACAATGCGTTCAGTGCGGTGGTTTTACCTGAACCGGTACCGCCCGAGACGACAATATTCAGTCGAGTGGCCACGGCTGCCTGCAAAAATGCGGCCATTTCTTCGGTAAACGCCCCAAAACTCACCAGGTCATCAATGCCCAGTTTGTCCTTTTTGAATTTCCGGATCGACACCAATGATCCGTCCACCGCAATCGGCGGCACCATGGCGTTAAAGCGCGAGCCGTCAGCCAGTCGGGCATCGACATAAGGGTTGGATTCATCAACCCGGCGGCCAACGGCAGAAACGATCTTATCAATGATCCGCAGAAGATGCTTTTCATCTTTGAAAACAACATCGCTGAGCTGCAGTTTACCATCGCGTTCCACAAATATCTGATGCGGGCCGTTGACCAGAATATCGTTGACAGTGTCGTCCTGCAGCAGAGTCTCCAATGGACCCAGACCAGTGACCTCGTCATACAGCTCTTTGGTCAGCGTCTGGCGGTCATCGCGGTTCAGCACGATGCCTTTTTCTTCCAGGATCTCGTTGGTGATCGTGGTGATTTCAGCACGAAGTTCGGTTTCGTTGGCGTTTTCCAGCGCGGCGAGGTTCAGTTGCTCCAGCAACTCACGGTGCAACTGGATCTTGATCTCACCCAGCCGTTCCTTGCGCTTGCGCTCTTTATCCTGGGGCGCGGCCTCGGTCGAGGATGCGGGCATGGGGCGACGCAAAGACGCGGCTTGGTTCGCGGCCTGTTGAGGCTCGATTGGAGCCACAGGCTGTGCCGTTTTCAGCTTTGCAACATTGCTTGCGGGCTTAGCCGCTCCGGCCTGTTTTTTGTACTTAGAAAACATTAACGACCCCCAAGGGATGATATTGAATTAGGCTGCGGCGACGTCATGCTGACCCAGCTCATGCAGAGAAAGTGCCAGCTTGGCGATTTCTTTGCGGAGCGGGTTCTTGGGGGCAGATACCGCCAAGGGAAGCCCGTGATCACAACATTGGGCAACGGGTTTGCCGCCGTCGGGCAGCTGTAGATCAATCGAAATGCCGAGGGATTCAGCCATCCGTTTGACCCGGCTCTTGCCACTCAAATCGGTGAATTTGGGCGCCCGGTTCAGGGTGAAGCGCAGTTTTTCAAACGGCAGCTCTTCTGACTGCAATGCGCGCTTCATGCGCAGCGCGTTTTGGGCCGACCGCATGTCGAGCTCAATCAGGGCAAAATAGACATGTGCCTTGGTCAGCACGCATTCGGACCATTGCACCAGAGTGCGCGGCAGATCGATCACCACAAAGTCGAAATGGCTGCGCGCCATGGCAATGAGGCGTTCGATATCGTCGGATGAGAAGAAATCGAGGGGGACCATTTCGGAGGGGGCGGTCAGAACCTGTAGTTTGTCCTGGAAAGACAACAGCGCCTGACCAAACATCTCGGCGTCCATTTCGTCGATCTGTCCAAGCATCTCCATGACGATCTCGCGGCGGGGCAGATCCAGATAGGTTGCCACCGAGCCGTGCTGCATATCAAAATCCATCAGGCAAACGCTGGGCTCGTCCTGGTCGCTCAGCTCAGCCAATTCCCAGGCCAGATTGACGGCCAGAGTGGTGGAGCCGGATCCGCCTGCCAGACCCTGACAGACAATCACAGCCCCTTCACGGGCACTGCCAGACTGCAATTGATGGGGGTTAGGTTTGGCGGATTCAGGTTCTGGCTCGGGCGCGGTCACACGTTCGATCGCGGCCTGCAATTCCTGTTCCGGAAGCGGGTAGGGGACAAATTCATCTGCCCCTTGGCGCAGCAGTTGGTGCAACGAGGCGGGGGTGACATCCTCGGCAATCAGGATCACTTTGATATCGCGGGACTTGGCCTGAGAGATGATTTCTCCCATCAGAACCAGATTGTCTTCGTCGCTGCCATCAATGGCGAGGGCTACAAATTCCAGTGCTTCTGCTTCGGGCTGATTGAAGAACGCCAAGGCCTCGGCAAAACCGAGGTCGCCCCAGCTTTCGCCCATTGTGGCTTCCATGTCCTCGATCAACAAGTCGAAGTTCTGCACATCGCGGCTGACTGTGCAGGCCACAATTGCGTTGGTTTCTGGTTGCGGCGTTACACTGCTCATTGCCATTATCCTCATTGGGGGTAACGGCAGGTTTCACCTGTCCGTTCCTACGTGCGACTCACTCGGCGCACGTCACCTCTTGAAGATAGTGTCGGGGGTAATCTTGGCGATAATTGGGCCAAAAAGCCCCAATAGTTGGGAAAGCCTAAACGTTTGTGGCGCGGTTGGCCTATTCCAGCGTCGAGGTTAGCGATTCTGCAGTGGTCAGCGAGGTGGCAGGTACTGCGCTTGCGATATATTCACGGTAAACCACCTGAGCGTATTTTCCATCCAGCAATGAAGGGTGATTTTTCAGGAAACCGGACACTTCGGTCACCGTACGCCGGTTTTGCCGCTCACGCGTCTGAGAGACGATCAGAGGTTGGGTTTCACCATAGGAAACAACGGCTTCCAGACGTGAGCGACTGATGCCGCGGGACGACAGATAGCGTACAGCCGCGCGGGCCCGGCGCAGTCCTAGCGATTTGTTGTAGCCGGACGATCCAACGGCATCGGTGTGGCCATAGACGCGAAAGCGGATCTCGGGGAACTGTTTGATCCAGGTTGCCTGCTTATCCAATACGGCACGCGCATTGGCGTCCAATTGGGCGCTGTCGAAATCAAAGTTGATGGTTGGTGGGACCTCTTGCGCGAATCGATGCGCCAGTTGCACCGCGTAGTCACGCTCACCACTCATCACCAGGGAATTATTCAGCGTCGAATTGCCAAAACTACCCCGGTCCAATTCATGTCCAGCTTCATAGCCACAGGCGGTGAGCGATAGGCCCAGCCCCAGAACCGCTGCATGTTTGATCATCTGCGCCATCCTTCGATTAGTCCATCACATAGCCATAGGAGCCGCTGAAATCTTGGTTGGCAACTTCACCGGCTGGGCCATTTTGTGTTCGCGCAACCCGTCCGTATAGGAAAAGTTCGTTTTCGCTGGGTGGTTTGACCCGGTCAGTCGGCAGACTGAGCGCTTCGCCACGAGTTGGGGTGACCAGATGGGCGCTGATGATGATCACCAGTTCGGTCTGCTGGCGCTGATAGTCGGCGCTGCGGAAGAGTGCACCCAGAACCGGTACGTCACCCAGCCAGGGTAATTGCGAGGAATTGTCGAGAAACGTATCCTCAATCAGCCCAGCAATTGCAAAACTCTCGCCATCGCGCATCTCGACCGTTGTCGAGGTCTCGCGGCGTGAAAACGCGCTGATTGATAACCCATTCAACACGATAGAATTGGTCGGATCAATCGCTGAGACCGAGGTCCTGAGTTCCAGATTGATCAGGTCGCCGTCAACAACCCGCGGAACAAAGGCCATTTCAATGCCGAAAGGTTTGAACTCTACGGTGATCAGGCCGTCTTCTTGCGCCACAGGCACCGGGTATTCGCCACCAGCCAGAAACTTGGCCTCTTGCCCTGACAGGGCTGACAGGTTGGGTTCGGCTAGAGTGCGGACCATACCTTTTTGTTCCAGCGCCTCAAGCAGCAGCGCCACTTGTACCGATCCGACGTCAAAACCGAACACAACAGCGCCGGTGTTATCGTTGCTTAAGGGGATATTGTTGTTCAGCGCATTGGTGAGCGACGGTTGGTTGTTCAGAGTATTAATGCCCCCATTGATGCCGGTGCCGCTAAAGCCAAACGAGGCGCTGAGTGATTTCGACACCGCGCGTTGCATTTCGGCAAAGCGCACCTTGAGCATCACTTGCTGCACGCCACCGACCGACATCAGGTTCGAGACCCGCTCGGGGGCATATCGTTCGGCCAGATCCATCGCCCGCTGCAATCGCGCGGCGCTGGACACGGTGCCAGACAGGACAATGCCGTCATTGGCAGTGCGGACTTCAATTTTTTCGTTGGGTAGGATCTGACGCAGCCGTTCTTTGAACTCGCTGACATCTGCGGACACGCGTACGTCGACATTGGTAATCAACCGACCGGTCGCATCCAGCAAAGTGAGTGTGGTCAGTCCCGGCGATTTGCCCAGCACATAGATTGTGCGGTCTGACAGGGACGAGATATCCGCAATGCCGGGGTTGGCAATGCTGAGTTCCGAGAACGGAACATCACTTTCCACTACCACCGCCCGGTTCATCGGGACATCAAGTTGGGTTGCCGTGCCCTTTTTGACCACCCGTAGACCTTCGGCCCATGCGGTGTCAGCCACTGGTGTACATACCAGAGCAAACCCAGTTAGGGCTGCTGCTACAATAGTTCTAAATGCCATGTGACCTGCCTCTCCGATCACGCCTCGTTACCGGGTCTTTTGCCCGTCTTTGAAACCACTGTGGGCCAGTTTGCTTAATTTTGCAAGAATCATGACCTCGTTACCACCTCCATTGTGGGGGCTGGGCAACAGAAACGAGAGAGAGCCGCCCAAAATGAGCGGCTCTGCATGAGTGGATCAGGTATCACAGAGGGTTTCAGAACCCTTGGGTTGTGACACTAGTTGTTGCAGGGGATCGGAATTTCCACCACCTCGGCACCACGGCGGGTGCGAATGGTACAGACACGTTCCTGCTCAGCCTCAGGGGTTGCGACGCGTTCACCCAAACCCAGCAAGCTGCGCTGGTCTACCTCGACAAACGAAGCAATGGTGTCATCCCCGGCGCCAACCAGTGACAGCGAAAGGCTACCGGTGGTTTGGGCCTGGGCCAAGGCGGCCACCTGCTTGGGCAAAGCGGACACG
>MAAY01000056.1:0-13612 GCA_002162795.1 Rhodobacterales bacterium 56_14_T64 | reverse complement strand
GCATCTCCCAGGCTACCGGTCCAGTAGATATCTACCTTGTCACCGGGGCGCAGGAAACCGGACACGCCGGATGAGACGTCCACCTTGATCGCAAAGGCACGCATGCCACGTTTCAAGCGTGAGGTAATGCCGGCATCTTCACCTGGCTTGGTGATCTTGACAGTTAGAATCGCCTCGTTCGGTTCTATCGTGCGCAGGACAACGCGCGCCTCGCCCGCGAACTCGGGCGGAAACAGCGCGTCCAGTGTCGAATAAGTGCCTTCGGGCAGGCTGGCCTGGGGCCATTGCACCATTCGCACCGCCTCTTTGGTCAGGCGTTCGCCGTACTTCAAAGCTGTGTTGGCAACAAAAACGTCGACAGTGGCGATATTCTCGACCTTTTCTGCGTTCGCCTGGGCCAGAGCATTCTGATAGGTGGCGATATAGTTTTTGGCCATCATCACCGCGCCGCCTGCCAGGGCGACACCGACAATCAAAACCAGTCCGAAAACTGCGCGCATTGTGTTACCTCTCTTTGGACAAGCCGTGAACGGACGGCGAGCCCGTATTTCTGTATCACTCAAACCTGAGTAAGGGGTTTAAATGACGACCGGTTGCCCGGAGCGTGCCGAACCACGTTGGTTCAGTTAGCTGAAGGTCCAGTTCGACATGTAACTGGACAGGGCATCTGCCAGACCAAGCGCACCATCCTGCATCGCGGATGCAATCAGCACACACAGGCCAACAATGGCAGCTGTCAAAACCACCCAATCGACCGTTACCGCACCGTCATCATCAGTAGAATATGATTTTAGTTTATTCATTGCGAACCTCACTTATGGAGAGTTCCTGGGCAAAGGGCCGCGCCTTTGGATAAAAGACGCGGCCCCCAAACTCATGTCAGCAAAAGTCGCGACTTAGGTTGGAGCCTGCAGCGCCAGGAACGAGCCAGTCGAGGTGGTCAGGTCGGACGCGCCGGATTGGATCGAAGTGTAAACAACGCCGGCCAGAGCAGCAACGGCGGCTGTCAAAACAACCCAGTCAACAGTCACGGCGCCAGCTTCGTCTTTGCGGAAGTTTTTGAAGAATTTGATCATTGTTAGTCCCTCCAGGGATTTAAAAGTTTGTTTCCACCTTGCCGTCCAGTGTTTGAGCTTGCTCTCTCCTGCGAAGCTCATGTTCGACTTGGTATGAGCACTTATACCCTTCGGAGCGTGGCAGCATTTGGGCCAAAAATTGGATTCTAGCGCCTTATTTTAACTTTTTGGCAAGATCCTCTGTATGGCGTTGAAATTAAAGGGTTACACGATTTATTAATTCTAAATACTCGTGTCGGAAGCGCGGCAAGACGTGGCAAATGTGGCGATACCGCCAGAATTCGGGCCTGAGATCTGGTCTTTGAACCGTTTTCGTTGCTACATCGTCAAAACAACAACATCAGGGCGGTCCCATGTTTCTCCGTGTTGCGACTCTGGTTGTGTTTTCCATCCCGATATGGGCGATGGGGGATACTCCAGCACCCTTTCCCACATTTGAGGCCAAACGAGTGCGGCCACCGCAACCGGGCACAAGCCAGCGCATAACCATACAAATAGAAGAGCAGCAGCAGGTGCCTGCTGCTGAAGTGGAAAGCCCGGCGGATCGTGCTGATGGCCCTGCAGATCACTCAGTAGGGCGGTATGGATGGTTCTGGGAGCAGGTGTCACCGGAACTAGCAGCCTCGGGTCCGGGGCGGTTGGGCAAGGCGCTGATGGTTCTGTCTGGCGGGGAGGGAGTGGCCGCACCCCGGTTGCAGCTGATGCAGGACATTGCACAGGCGCAGGGTATTTCGATTCTGACTGCTAGTATTGATACCAATGTTTCGCCAGCGTTGATTCTTGCGGTCATTGCTGTGGAGTCTGCAGGTCAGGCTGACGCCATCAGTTCCGCTGGGGCGCAGGGGTTGATGCAGCTGATGCCGGATACGGCGACGCGGTTTGGAGTGGACGATGCATTGGTGGCTCAGCAGAACATTCAGGGGGGAACAAAGTATCTGGATTGGCTGATGGAGGAGTTTGGCGGCGATCCGGTTCTGGTTCTTGCAGGGTACAATTCTGGCGCAGGAGCCGTACGAGAGCACAGTGGTGTGCCGCCTTTCCCGGAAACCAGAGACTACGTGCCTAAAGTGCTGGCAGCGTTTCAAGTGGCGAAGGGGTTGTGTCTGACGCCGCCAGAGTTGATTATCGACGGCTGCGTGTTCCGTACCATGAACTAAAAAAGGCCCGCCTTGATCCAGACGGGCCTCATAATCATTTGGTTTGCGCAAACCGTGCCTCAGCCGACGATTGTTGCCTCGGTCGCGGCGCGTAGCTCGTCTTCGGTGACGCCATCAGCGGTTTCAACGATCTTCAGGCCGCCCTCAACCACGTCCAACACGCCAAGGTTGGTGATGATGCGATCAACCACGCCTTTACCGGTCAGCGGCAGGGTGCAGTCTTTCAGTACTTTAGAGACACCATGTTTGTTGGCGTGATCCATCACCACAACAACGCGGCCAACACCTGCGACCAGATCCATGGCGCCGCCCATGCCTTTGACCAGCTTGCCGGGAATCATCCAGTTTGCCAGATCACCATTCTCGGCCACTTCCATTGCGCCCAAGATCGCCATGGCGATTTTGCCACCGCGGATCATCGCGAATGACTGCGCTGAGTCGAAATAGGCGGTTTGTGGCAGCTCGGTGATGGTCTGCTTGCCTGCGTTGATCAGGTCTGCGTCCTCAGACCCTTCGATTGGGAAGGGGCCCATGCCCAGCATGCCGTTTTCCGACTGCAGGGTCACTTCGATACCTTCGGGGATGTGGTTGGACACCAGCGTCGGAATGCCGATGCCAAGGTTCACATACCAGCCGTCTTGTAGTTCGAGTGCGGCGCGTGCCGCCATTTGATTACGATCCCACATGATTAAGCCTTTCGCACAGTGCGCTGTTCGATGCGCTTTTCATGATCGCCCTGAATAATGCGATGCACATAAATACCTGGCAGGTGGATGGTGTCGGGGTCAAGCGAGCCAGTTGGCACGATCTCTTCTACCTCGACCACACAGATCTTGCCGCAGGTGGCGGCAGGCGCGTTGAAGTTGCGGGCGGTTTTGCGGAAGACCAGATTGCCGGTCTCGTCGGCTTTCCAGGCTTTGATAATGGCCAGATCGGCATACATGCCTTCTTCCATGATGTAGTCTTCCATGGTGCCATCTGGGCCGGTGGGGAACTGCTTCTCCAGCTTGCCTTCGGCGATCACGGTGCCCACACCGGTTTTGGTGAAGAAGCCGGGGATGCCAGCGCCGCCAGCTCGCATGCGCTCGGCCAAGGTGCCCTGTGGATTGAATTCCAACTCCAGCTCTTCGCTCAGGTACTGACGCATGAATTCGGCGTTTTCACCCACATAAGACGAGATCATTTTCTTGACTTGCTTAGTCTGCAACAGGATGCCGATGCCAAAATCATCAACGCCCGCGTTGTTGGAGGCAAAGGTCAGATCCTTGGTGCCAGCCTCTTTGATGGCGTCGAGCAGCAATTCCGGAATACCGCAGAGGCCAAAGCCGCCTGCCGCAATAAACATGCCATCGTGAAGCAGCCCGTCGAGCGCCTCTGTGGCATTGGCGTAGATCTTTTTCATAGAAAACTCCCAGCAACATACCCTTTGGATAGGGTTCTGACGCTGGGGCAGGGGCAAGTCAACAATACTGAGGGTACTGAGTATTACTACGGGTGTCCGTTGAGATGCGAAGGGGCGAGGGGCCAGCCCCTCGCGCTCCCCGAGGTATTTGCGAAAAGAAGAAGTATGAGCCGTCGAGGAAATGATCTGGGAGATCATTTCAGGCTCGAACGGGCGGAGCCCTTAGCCGCTGGACGTCTTAGTCTTAGTCTTTGGCAGCGGCCTTTTTGGCGGGTGCTTTCTTCTTGGCGGCTGGCTTCTTTTTTGCAGCCGGTTTTTTCTTGGGCGCGGCTTTTTTCTTGGTGACTTTTTTGCCGGCCTTTTCAGTGATCAGCTGGACGGCCATTTCCATGGTGACGTCTTTGGCTTCGACATCCTTGGGAAGGGTGGCATTCACCTTTTCCCATTTGATGTAAGGGCCATATTTACCGTCCATGATATTGACGGCGCCGCCACCATCTGGATGCTCACCAAGTTCCTTAAGCGCTTTAGCTGCGGCGCGACGACCACGGCCCGGATTGGCGCGTTTTTCGGCCAGCATTTCCATCGCGTGGTTCATGCCGACCTCAAACACGTCGAGCGTATTCTTCAGGTTCACATAGACCGGTTTTTCCTCTTCCGGCATTTGATGCATGATATAAGGACCAAAGCGGCCCAGATTGGAGGCAACAGTGCCGCCTTCCGGGTGTTGGCCGATCTCGCGCGGTAGGGTCAGCAGGGTGACGGCCTGTTCCAGTGTCACCTCGTTTGGACCCCAGCTGGGCAGATACTCCTTGCCCTGTTTTGGCAGCGAGGAGCGCGGTGGCTTCTTGTTCTCTGGCGTCGGTTCGCCGCGTTGGACATATGGACCAAAGCGGCCCGACTTCAGGTGGATTTCGTCGCCTGCATCTTCACCCAGTACACGTTCATAACCTTCGGCACCTTCGCCGGAAATGGGGCGGGTATAGTTACATTCGGGATAGTTGCCGCAGCCGACAAAGCCGCCAGTGCGCGAGGATTTCAGATGCAACTGGCCCAGGCCGCATTTTGGGCAGGCGCGTGGATCTGTGCCATCTTCACGTGGGGGATACAGCTGTGGTGCCAGCGCATCGTCGAGAACGTCCAGCACTTCGGAAATGCGCAGGTCCGAGGTTTCAGAGATGGCCGCCGAGAAATCGCGCCAGAATTTGCTGAGTAATTCCTTATAGTCGCCGTTGCCGGCGCTGACATCGTCAAGCTGGCCTTCCAGGTTTGCGGTGAATTCGTAGCCGACATATTGGCGGAAGAAGTTCAGCAGGAAGATGGTAACGATGCGGCCCTTGTCTTCGGGGAACAGACGATTTTGTTCCTTGCGGACATATTCGCGGTCTTGAATCGTGGTGATGACGCTGGCGTAGGTCGAAGGGCGGCCAATGCCCAGCTCTTCCATCC
The DNA here is from genome assembly GCA_002162795.1 of Rhodobacterales bacterium 56_14_T64. Lineage (GTDB taxonomy): Bacteria > Pseudomonadota > Alphaproteobacteria > Rhodobacterales > Rhodobacteraceae > Parasedimentitalea. Next base: position 8,528 of record MAAY01000056.1, on the reverse strand, counting down.
GTTTGACCAGCGTTGCCTCGGTGTAGCGCGGCGGTGGCATGGTGTGGTGCTGAAGGGCCAGGACCGATTCATTTGGCGACAACAGCGCCGATCCGTTGCTGCGCAACTCACCGCTTTGTTGACTTTGGGCGCCAGTCTTGGCGGCCTTGTCGAACTGCGCGACAAGCGAGCTGTCGGCGAACTTGGCTGCTTCGCCCATCATGATCTGTGGCAGGCGCTTGTCGTCGTCATCCTGAACAACGTCATCGCGGCCTTCTTCATAGACACGCATGAAGCCGTCAAACAACACCACCTGACCTGTCGCCCGCAACAAGACCTGCTTGTCGTTCGAGCCGACATCGACGGTTGTGCGTTCCATCCTGGCACTGGCCATCTGGCAGGCCAAGGTCCGTTTCCAGATCAGGTCATAAAGTTTGCGCTGATCCGCCTCGGTCACCTTAAGGCTGGCAGCATCGCGGCTCATATCGGTGGGGCGAATACATTCGTGCGCTTCTTGTGCGTTCTTTGCCTTGTTCTTGTAGACCCGTGGACTGTCGGGAACGTATGTGCCGCCATAACGCTTGTCGATCTCGGCGCGCGCTTCGGTCACCGCTTCGGGGGCCATGTCGATGCCATCCGTTCGCATGTAGGTTATATGACCGGCCTCATAGAGACGTTGCGCCGTGCTCATTGTTTGCTTGGCACCCATACCGAACTTTCGGCTTGCCTCTTGCTGCAGGGTCGAGGTCATGAAGGGCGCCGAAGGGTTGCGCGCGGCGGGTTTTGCCTCGACCGATTTTACCATCAGATCACGGGTGGCTACGGCCTGCACAGCCAGTTCAGCGGCAGTACCGTTGGCGAGGCTGAACTTGTCCAGCTTGTCACCGCCGAGCACTGTCAGGCGGGCTTCGAATTCTTGTCCACGCGGGGTGGTAAGCAGGGCGCGGACCGACCAGTATTCTTGCGGGTTAAAGGCTTCGATTTCGGTTTCGCGCTCGACGATCAGGCGCAGGCAGACCGACTGCACCCGGCCGGCAGATTTGGCGCCGGGCAATTTGCGCCACAGCACCGGAGACAGGTTAAAGCCCACCAGGTAGTCCAGTGCGCGGCGGGCCAGATAGGCCTCGACCAGCGGCATGTCGACTTGACGCGGGTTGGCCATTGCTTCGAGCACGGCGGTCTTGGTGATAGCGTTAAATGTGACCCGGCTGACTGGCGTGTCTTTCTTGATCGAGCGGCGTTTGGTCAGCGCCTCTTGCAGGTGCCAGCTGATGGCTTCGCCTTCGCGGTCGGGGTCAGTCGCGAGGATCAGTTCGTTGTCGTCTTTCAGGGCGTCGGCAATGGCTTTCATATGCTTGCGACTGTCGGCCCCGACCTCCCATGTCATTTCGAAATCATTGTCCGTATCAACCGATCCATTCTTCGGCGGAAGGTCGCGTACGTGGCCGTAAGATGCCAAAACTGTGTAGTTGGAGCCGAGATATTTATTGATCGTTTTGGCTTTGGCTGGGGATTCTACAACAACTACGGGCATTTAGGCTAAACCTTCTGGGACGGACACGGCACGTTCTATGGCCGGGCAAGATGTGGGGCGCAAGAGGGTATTGTCAATCCGCGAGTTTTGGGCGCAGGTTTGATGGGAAAATTAACATAAAAAATTGAGGGCTGAAATGAAAATTGGATGGGTATTGGTCAGCCTGTTGGCCGCTACACCTATAACGGCGCAGGGTCTGAGTAAATCCAAGAATAGCTCCGCGAACGTGCTGAAAAAGGCGCAACAACAGACCGTGCCGGATTGGTATGAGCCCCGACGTGGTACAGCAGAGCGCAAGGCGTTGATGAATGCGCTGCGACCGTTGGCCGAGGATGATTTGGGCGCGCCGGTGGAATTTGTTGTCCACGATCTGCGAGTCTCGGGCGATCGGGCTTATGCCGCGGTGCAGCCGCAACGGCCCGGTGGCAAAGAGATCGCGCTTGAAGACACACCGGGATATTTCCGCGGGGATTTCAGTGAAGACACAATGGATGGAACGAATATTCATGTGTTGTACGCCAGAAAAGGAGAAACATGGGTGGTGATGGAGTATTCTGTCGGGGCCATGGATGTCTGGTTTGCCGGTGAACCATTTTGCAGCAGTTGGGGGCCAGTGATTGCCGAGTTCTGCTACTGATCATTGCGTGACAACAGGCCGCCGGGCTGACGGATGATTTCACCTTCCAGTTCTAGATCGGTCAGGGCCGGTGAAATCTCACGCGCGGGGGCCGCTAGATCGCGGATTAGCTGATCCTCGGCAATGGGCGAGGGGCCAAGGCGCGACAGGATCTGTTGGTGCAGGGCTGCGGTTTCACGCAGGTTGCGCCGCTGTGGTGGTCTTGGTGGATCGTCGAGCTGCAATTCTTGTTGTGTGTCTGCGACCTGAGGTTTGAGGGCGGGTAGCGCGGCGATGACATCATCTGCGTTGCGAACCAGTTGCGCGCCATCGCGGATCAGCATGTTGCAACCGCTGGCGCGGGCATCAAACGGGTGGCCGGGCACTGCGAGGACCTCGCGGCCCTGATCCAGCGCATCGCGGGCGGTGATCAGACTGCCGGATTTGCCGGCCGCTTCGACCACGACCACGGCGCTGGCCAGCCCGGATATGATCCGATTGCGGCGGGGGAAATGGCGGGCCTGCGGTGTTAGGCCCATAGGTTGTTCAGACAAAAGTAGGCCCTGGCGGGCAATGTTCTGTGCCAAATCTGTGTTCGAGGTCGGGTAAATCACATCAACGCCGCCAGCCATGATGGCAATGGTGCCGCTGTCCAGCGCGGCCAGATGGGCAGCGGTGTCGACACCGCGCGCAAGCCCCGACACCACCACATAGCCCATTTCGCCAAGATCATGCGCCAGTGCGCGGGCCATGCGGGTGCCCAGAGACGATGCGTTGCGCGCGCCAACCAAGGCGATAATGGGGGATTGCAGTATTTTGGGGTCCCCCAAATACCACAGCAGCGGCGGGGCATCTTTCAACTGGGCTAGCAAAGGGGGGTAATGGACGTCGCCAAGGCACAAAAGTCGCGCTTTGGCGACTTTTGCGGCCTTGATTTCGGCGTCTATCACAGGGGCTGGGCATATTTTATACCCGTCTACTCCTGCGTCGCGTGCCATTTTGGGCAACGCATCCAGCGCATTCTGCGCTGAACCATACTCGTCGATCAGACGGTGAAAAGTCACCGCGCCAACCCTGCGAGAGCGCAACAGACGAAGCCAGGAATGACGAATATCTTCCGTGGTGGGTGGGAGTGGGGGGTGAGTGGAAGAAGTGTATTCTTCGGTCATCCGTCGCTCCGCCTGTATGCAAGATCATGTTTAACGCGAGGGCGGTTAACAGAGAGTGAACAAGCAAAGATTTTCAGAAGATTGTCCAAAAACTATCTAATTCACGGTGAAACAAAGAGAAAATTGACTTCGCAGGGGCAATCTTCCGGACCGCGAAGTCATTTTTTGTGCAGATTTTCTGCTTTTCATTAAGGAATCTGCGTCAGGCCGCCGCGCCACCGACTGTCAGGCCATCCATCAGCACTGTTGGCTGGCCGACGCCAACGGGCACCCATTGACCGGCTTTGCCGCAGTTGCCCATGCCAGGATCCAACGCCATGTCGTTGCCCAAGGCGCGTATGCGGTGCAGCGCGGTGGCCCCGTCACCAATCAGCGTGGCACCTTTTACTGGTGCGCCGACCTTGCCGTTCACCACCCGGTAAGCCTCGGTGCAGGAGAACACGAACTTGCCATTGGTAATGTCGACCTGGCCGCCGCCAAAGCCAACTGCCCAGATGCCATCCTTGATGTCAGCAATCAGATCTGACGGATCAGACTGGCCGCCCAGCATATAGGTATTGGTCATCCGCGGCATTGGCGCATGGGCATAGCTTTGACGGCGTCCGTTGCCGGTTGGGTCGACCCCCATCAAACGGGCGTTCTGGCGGTCCTGCATCAAGCCCACCAGAATGCCGTCCTCGATCAGAGTGGTGGCCTGCGACGGGGTGCCTTCGTCATCAATGGTGATCGATCCGCGCCGGTCGGGCAGGGTGCCGTCATCCAGCACGGTGACACCCTTGGCCGCAATGCGTTGGCCCATTAGCCCGGCAAAGGCCGAGCTGCCCTTGCGGTTAAAGTCACCCTCAAGCCCGTGACCGATGGCTTCGTGCAGCAGGATGCCAGGCCAGCCAGGCCCCAGTGCCACTTCCATGACGCCGGCAGGGGCGGGCACCGCATCCAGATTGACCAATGCAATACGCAGTGCTTCGCGCGCTTTGGCCTGCCAATCGACGGGATCTACCAGCCCGTCCAACCCGACACGACCACCGCCGCCCGCCGAGCCGCTCTCGCGAAGCCCGTCTTTTTCAACAATCACCGAGACATTAAGCCGGGTCATGGGGCGCACATCGCGCACCAGCACCCCATCGGCGCGCAGAATTTCCACCTCTTGCAACGAGGCGGCCAGAACCGCCGAGACCTGCACCACGCGCGGATCCAAATCCCGTGCAAAGGCATCAATCTCGCGCAGGGTTTCAATTTTCACCGCAAATGGCATCGCGCCAATCGGGTCGTCATCGGTGTATAGCTTGCGATTGGTGGCGCTGGGTGCGTCCGCCAGCGTGCCGCCACCGTCTCCAACAGCCAGCCGAGCAGTTTCTGAGGCGCGCTTCAAGGCTGCCATAGAAACGTCAGTAGAATGGGCGTAACCGGCGACTTCTCCGTTGACGGCGCGCAGGCCAAATCCTTCGGAGGCGTCATAACTGGCGCTACGCAGGCGGCCGTCATCATAAACCAGTGCTTCGGATTTGCGGCGTTCGGCAAAAATCTCGCCATCGTCAGCGCCGGCCAGTGCCGATTTCAGCACATTTAGTGCGTCATCGGCAGGCAAGGAGGTCTCAAAGGGACGAAAGGTAGTAGTTTCCATGGTGAGGACCTCATTTATTTTGATCTAAATCAACAAAGCGCCCATTTGACGCAAGCATAGCTCTTTATCTGGTCCGTGGAATATGATTTCTACCGTCAACAAATACAACGGGGCCAATGCGTTTTCTGGAATCAGCGATTCTTGAGTGAAATGCGGCGGCACGAAGAACAATGCGATCAAATGATCAGGACATAATATGAAGCACGCTTTGAAGCTGTCGGGCCTTTTTACAGGCCTTTTTAGTTTGCCAGCTATGGCCCAAGATAGTCTGGGCACTCTGGAGACCATTGGTAAACCTGTTGACGGTGCTCTTGGCTTTCAGCCAGCAGCCACAGAACTGGCGCGGGGCATGCAGTCGCTGGATTGGATGATTCTTGTGATCATCACTGCAGTCACTCTGTTCGTAGCAGCGCTGATGGCCTATGTGATCCTGCGCTTTAACCGTCGCGCCAATCCAACACCGTCGAGCTTTACGCACCACACTCCGGTCGAAATTGCCTGGACCCTGATACCGATTGTCATTCTGGTGTTCATCGGTTCGTTCTCGCTGCCGCAGTTGTTCAACCAGCAGGAAATTCCCGAGGCCGACATTACCATTAAGGTGACTGGCTACCAGTGGTACTGGGGCTATGAATATGTCGATCACGAATTCGGCTTTGAAAGCTTCATGCTGCCCAAGGACGAGCTGGAAGAAAACGGCTATGCACCGGATGAATATCTGCTGGCGACCGACACCGCTGTTGTTATCCCGGTTGGAAAAACCATTGTAATGCAAGTGACTGGCGCTGATGTGATCCACGCCTGGACGATTCCTGCCTTTTCCGTAAAGCAAGATGGTGTCCCTGGTCGCCTGGCGCAACTGTGGTTCAAAGCCGACAAAGAAGGCGTTTATTTTGGTCAGTGTTCCGAGCTGTGTGGCAAAGACCACTCCTATATGCCGATCACCGTCAAAGTGGTGAGCCAAGAGGTCTATGACGAATGGCTGAAAGGCGCGATCGACGAATATGCCGGTCTGCCGCAAAGCTTTCAAGTTGCCTCTAACTAAGCTGGTGTGAGGGGCGCTGATTGCGCACTTTTTCATACCCAGACAAGGCGCGATGAAATGCGCGCCTTGTCTGATTTCCAAACTACCCTAGGCTACGTGTATGACGCGCAGCCAGAAAACCAATGGACCAAAGATGAGCGACGCAAGCCTTCATGCCAGCACTCTCCGCGAGGACGAGGCAAGCTTTGGCGACTATTTTGCCCTGCTTAAGCCGCGGGTGATGTCGCTGGTGGTGTTCACGGCACTGGTTGGCCTGCTGGCCGCTCCGGTTGCCGTGCATCCGGTTATTGGCTTTTGCGCCATCTTGTTTATCGCCATCGGAGGCGGTGCCTCGGGTGCGTTGAACATGTGGTGGGACGCCGACATCGACAAAGTGATGAAGCGCACCAAGGGCCGTCCGATCCCGGCCGGCAAGGTTGAGGCAGGCGAGGCGCTGAGCCTCGGTCTGGCGCTGTCCGGCATGTCGGTGATCATGCTGGCACTGGCCACCAATCTGATGGCGGGTGCGTTTCTGGCCTTCACCATCTTCTTTTACGTCGTTGTTTACACCATGTGGTTGAAGCGGGTGACGCCGCAGAACATCGTTATCGGTGGCGCTGCCGGAGCCTTTCCACCGGTCATCGGTTGGATCGCAGCCACCGGCACCATGTCGGTCGAGCCTTGGTTGATGTTTGCCCTGACCTTTGTGTGGACACCTCCGCATTTCTGGGCGCTGGCGCTGTTTATGCGTAACGATTACGACGACGCAGGTGTGCCGATGCTGACCGTAACCCACGGTCGCCGCACCACCCGCGTTCATATCCTAGTCTATACTATCCTGCTGGCGATCTTGGCCGTTGGAACTGCGTTCTCGGGCATTGGCGGGCCAGTCTATCTGGCGGTGTCGCTGGTGCTGAACGCAATGTTCCTGCACGGCGCCTGGAAGATCTGGCGGCGTGACGAGGATGATTCCGAGGCTGATAACTTCAAAGTCGAGCGCAGCTTCTTCAAACTGTCGCTGCTCTACCTTTTCCTGCATTTCGGCGCTATTTTGACCGAAGCCCTGTTGAAACCTTTTGGACTAGGAGGCTGGTAACATGAGCTTCAAGCCGCAACACGAACTGCATCAACGCCGCTTTGGCCGCAACTTGGGCGTCGGCCTATCGCTGGCTGGCTTTGTGGTGCTGGTCTTGGCACTGACCATCGTCAAGGTCACCTCGGATGATTTCAAACTGCCCAAGATCCAGACCTTGGAGCAAAACTGATGGCACTGGACGCTCCTCAGAAGACCGCAGCCCAACTGGTTGGCGTCGTCGTCGTAATGGGGGCGCTGGCCTGGGCCTCGGTGCCGTTTTACAACTGGTTCTGCAGCGTTACTGGCTTTGGCGGGGTCACCGGCGTGGCCCTAACAGATTCAGATGTGGTGCTGGATCAGACCATCACCATCCGCTTTGATGCCTCCAAGGATCGCGACATGGCCTGGGAGTTCAAACCCGTGGTGCGCGAAATGGAGCTGAAGATCGGTGAGACCGGGTTGGCCTTTTATGAGGCTTACAACCCAACCGATCGCCCCATTGCGGGTTCGGCGTCCTATAACGTCACGCCCTATTCGGCGGGCGGCTTTTTTGAAAAGATTCAGTGCTTCTGCTTTGAAGAGCAGATCCTGCAACCAGGGGAGCGGGTGCAGATGCCCGTGACCTTCTTTGTCGACCCGGAAATCGTAGACGACCGGGACGGCAAATACGTACATACGATAACGCTGTCGTACACATTTTACGAAGTAGATCTGCCCGAGGGTTATGCTGCCCTTGAATCCGGTGAAAACACCGGGGCAGAAACCAACATGAACTAGCCCGGCAGGTGAGGGACACTTAAATGGCGCACGCTAAAAATCACGACTATCATATTCTTCCACCGTCAATCGCCCCCCTTATGGGCGCGGCTTTCGGTTTCATTATGCTGTTCGGCGCAGTGCTGTGGATGCACGGCATCACCGCATGGCCGTTTTGGATTGGCCTGCTTGGTGTGCTTTACACCAGTTATGCCTGGTGGGCCGAAGTGGTTGTAGAGAGCAATGTCGGCGACCACACCACTGTGGTCAGCATCGGGTTGCGCTATGGCTTTATCCTGTTTGTGATGTCCGAGGTGATGTTCTTCTTTGCTTGGTTCTGGTCGTTTTTCAAACACGCGATCTACCCGATGCAAGAGTATTTCGGCACCGAGTATGTGCAGCCGGCCATTCACATCGTTGACCCGTTTCACCTGCCGCTGATCAACACGTTGATCCTGCTGCTGTCGGGTTGTGCCGTCACTTGGGCGCACCACGCGCTGGTGCACGACAATGACCGCAAATCGCTGGTACAGGGTCTGGCCATTGGTATTGCCTTTGGTATCGCCTTCACCGGCCTGCAGGGCTTTGAATACTATGAATTGCTGGCCCATGATGGGTGGAAGTTCGGCGAAGATATCTTCTACTCGAACTTCTTTATGGCAACTGGCTTCCACGGCTTCCACGTGTTGCTGGGGACCATCTTCCTGATCGTTTGTCTGATTCGTGCCATGAAGGGTGCCTTTACCCCAAC
>MAAY01000069.1:22354-43808 GCA_002162795.1 Rhodobacterales bacterium 56_14_T64 | reverse complement strand
AGAGAACCAAGCCTGAAGAGATTGTCGTGAAGTTACGGCAAGTTGAAGTTCTGATGGGGCAAGGTATGCCCCGAATGGATGCAATCAGACAGATCCGTGTGACTGAACAAACCTATTACCGCTGGAAGAAAAAATGAGCTGTTGAAGGCGCCATTGGGTCGAGCCCAATGGCGAATGCGGAATGGGCACGGAACAACTCAAGGAACTGAAGCGTCTTCAGAAAGAGAACGAGCGCCTTCGGCGAGCGGTTTCTGACCTGACACTGGACAAATTGATCTTGAAGGAGGTCGCAACGGGAAACTTCTGAGCGCCTCGCGTCGGCGTTCCTGCATTGATCATGTTCGCAGTCAGATAAAGGTTTCTGAGCGTCGTGTATGCCGGGTTCTGGGCCAGCACCGGTCCACCCAACGTCGAGTGCCACAGGGGCGTGCTGACGAAGAACTTCTGGTCGCGGACATGATCAAACTGACGCGGCAGTACGGCCGGTATGACTACCGCCGGGTGGCTGCCTTGTTACGAGACGCTGGCTGGCAGGTGAGTAATAAACGTGTTGAGCGCTTGTGGAAACGTGAGGGGCTGAAGGTGCTTGTGAAACAACCCAAAAAGGGGCGGCTCTGGCTAAACGATGGATCCTGTGTCCGGCTACGTCCCGAGTATCGCAATAATGTCTGGTCGTACGACTTCGTGCATCACCGAACCGATGATGGCAGAGCGTTCAGGACATTGAACATTCTGGACGAACACAGCCGAGAATGTTTGGCGATCCGGGTGAAGCGGAAGCTGAACTCGACCGAAATCATCGACGCACTAAGGGACCTATTCATCCTACGCGGCGTACCCGCGTAAATTCGGTCAGACAATGGCCCTGAGTTCATTGCTGAGGCGGTCAGGGACTGGATCAAAGCCGTCGGAGCCAAGACGGCCTACATCGAGCCTGGGTCCCCTTGGGAGAACGGATACTGCGAAAGCTTCAACGGGAGAATGCGGGATAAATTACTGAACGGTGAAGTCTTCTATTCGTTACGCGAGGCCCAAATCATCATCGAAAGCTGGAGGAAACACTACAACACCAAACGACCCCACAGTGCCCTGGGCTACCGCCCACCCGCGCCTGGGGCCATCGTACCGGTGGACCAAAGACCAACCATGCACTAACTTTCAACTTGGACCACGCAAGTGGGGCCGCTCAGCCTGACTGGTCGGCCTAACTGTAGTCAGGTGCTCCAAGGTCTGCTTTGCGGGGTGGTTTCAACGGGTCGCTGCAACACAGGCCTCAATTTTTTCGCTGGTGTCTGATGTTGCAAGGTCTTTGCCTTTCGGTGAGTTGGCGTGCGACAGCGCTGAGTTTGACTTGAGTGAAGCCTGATATATCGTTGCCTTTGCGGAAGTATTGTCTGAGAAGGCGGTTGGTATTCTCGTTGCTGCCTCTCTGCCACGCACCGCCTGGCAGTCGCTGCCGTGCAGCTTTCGCATTGCGGCCATTCGTGCGGACCGCAGCAATTTTTGGGACGCCATCGTCGGTCAGTGGGACTAACTTGCCGTTAGGTTTCTGTAGCATTCAGAATGTTCGCTTATCTTCTGGCGTTTTGATTTGTAGTTATGGCGGCAAACAGGAATAGTGAGCTCGACAATCGCAAAGGGATAGAATGCTTACCAATATTTTTTTCCAATTCCTTTTAACGCTAATCATTTTTCTCGTCATTGCCGGAGGTCTGATCCTGTCCCAGCGGCCGAAGGCATTGGCGAATTCTCTGGACACTTTGGACTTCTCGGGTGTTCAGGATACTCCTTCCGCTGATGCGCCCGACCCAAAGAAACTAAAAATGCGAGATGGCCATATGCTGTCGGTCCGTTTTTACGGTGAAGCCGGGCGGGGCCCACTTTTAGTATTGGTGCACGGTTCCGGCTGGCATGGACTGCAGTTTGATGCTCTGGCGCGTGCTTTGTCCGACAAAGCCCATGTGGTGGTGCCCGACCTGCGCGGCCATGGGGAAGCACCAGAACGCCGAGGTGATGTCGATCATATAGGGCAATACGAAGAAGATCTTGCAGACTTGATCGACGAGGTACGCCACGAGGAGCAGAAAATCGTGGTGGCTGGTCATTCGTCTGGTGGCGGACTTGTCATCAGGATGGCGGGCGGTCCTTATGGCAGTCTCATGGACGGGGCCGTGTTGCTGGCTCCCTTCCTCAAATACAACGCGCCCACGATGCGGCCGAATTCTGGAGGCTGGGCGCGTCCACTGACGCGACGGCTCATTGGGCTCAGCATGCTGAATATGATTGGGATACGCATATTCAACTACCTTCAAGTCATTCAGTTCGCGATGCCGGAAACGGTGCTGCATGGTCCCCTTGGTCACACCGCAACAACCTCTTATTCCTATCGTCTGAACATCGGATTTTCACCCAGATCGAAGTATCGCTCGGATATTTCCAAGCTCCCACCTTTCCTGTCTATCGTTGGTGGTGATGATGAAGCCTTCATCGCCGAGGCATTCGAGACAGTATTGTCGGAGACTTCGGATCGGGGATCGTATCACATTGTTGATGATGTTGGTCATCTGGACATTGTGAACAGACATGAAACTGTGAATTTGATACGAGGTTTTCTGCACTCTCTTTGACAAGCCTCGTATCCAGAATAGAAGTATGCCTCAAAACGTCCCCGAGGGGTCAATGGATTGAGGGCAACATCGTTATTTGGGTTCGTTGACAAAAGTCCTCGCGTTTTGTGAGGACTGTCCCGACAATTCCTACGGCACGTTATTGCAGTTTAGTTTTTGTGCAAGATAAGCCAAAACAGAAAGCCGACATAGGCAAACAAGGTCACGTTTAGGAGTGTGTCGATTATTGGCATGCTCATTTTGCGGCCTCCTTATGCAGCGATCGCAACAAGCAAACGACAAGAATGGGTACGATGAACACAAACGCGATCGCTGAAAGGGCGATCACTGACCGGATCAAGCCGATGTCACCAACAAAAATCATAGCCAGCCCTAACGCTGCCAGCACTGCGCCCCAAACAGTGCGAATGCGCGGTGATGGGTTTTCGTCTCCGCCGGTGCCAATCATGGCAAGGGTGAAACCTGCGCTGACCACGCTGGTCACGACAAAGAGGAACGCCGCCAGAATTGTGGCTCCTTGTGTCACTGCATTGAATGGAAAGTTCTGCAACAGGGCGAAAGTGGTCGCGTCAAGGCTTTCGGCATTTACCGCCAGCAAAGCCGCGTCGCCACGCAAAGCATCCGAAAAACCAATCGTCCCAAACACCCCAAACCAAAACACCGAGAATAGGGTGGGGGCAACAATTACTCCGACAAGAAACTCGCGGATTGTCCGCCCACGCGAAATTCGGGCAATGAAAATGCCCACAAACGGTGACCATGCCAGCCACCAGATCATGTAGTTGAGCGTCCATCCCTCAAACCAATCAACAACTTGGTCATCAAAAAATTCGGCCGTTGAGAACCCTGCCGGTAGGACATTGAATACGTATCGTCCAAAGCCGGATACAATCGAATTCATAATGTACGACGTTGGCCCGAACACGAGCAAAAAGACCATAAGACCAAGCGCAATGATCATTGCCAGGTTGGACAATTTGGCCATACCGTCACCTAGATCTCGGCGTAGCGGTACGAAGAATGCGGCACACATCGCGACAAAAACGAAAGCGGTCAAACCGTTTGAATTTTCCACGCCGATCAAACCGGCCACACCAGTTTGGATTTGGAACACTCCCATCGCTAGGGATCCTGCCAATCCAACTGCGATTGCCACTATCGATGTCAGATCAAAGAACCATCCCAATGACCGGGTCCAGCTATGGTCGCCATATACATCAATAAGCGGTGCACTAAGGAGCAAAGATCTGCTGCGCCGAAACGCGAAATAGCCAATGACCAGCCCAACGATTCCGTAAATGGCCCAAGCGTGGAAGCCCCAATTCAGATAGGTCACAAACAGCGCCAGGCTTGCGGCTTTTGGGTCGTTTGAAAATTGCCGAAGAACGGAAAAATGCGTGAGAGGTTCGGCGGCCCCATAAAACAGCAACCCTACACCCATACCGGCTGCAAACAGCATCGCAATCCAGGCCGGGGTTGAAAACTCGGGCTTGGAGTCGTCAGGCCCAAGCCGGATTGATCCAAACCGTGACATAGCCAAATAGATGGCAACCAAAAGAAGACCGCTGGCTTCCAGCATGATAAACCAGCCACGGCTGCTGAACTGGGCGTCAACAATCCTGGATGACAAAGTTCCCAGCCCTTGCGGGTCAACGATCCCCCACACAGCTATGGCTGCGCTGATGGTAAGTGCCACAATCAATAGAGCGTTGAGTTTCATTGTTGAACACATCCTGAGTACATGTTGGTTTGATTTCCGCTGAGACCTCTGCTGCAGGCGTTTGAGCATGACCTATAATCCTGAATTACATGTTTTGCGTCCAAACTCAAAGAGACCTTTCTCCTTGCGTGGGTGATGGTCAACAGGCAGCCAATGCAACTTCGTCGAGCGATAAACTTTTTCTTCAATGCAACCATTCGCACAGTGTGCAGCGAAGGGCCACAATCCCCGTTTCTGTGAAAGAACTCCGTGTTGCTGGCGCAGAAAATGAGGGACTTCACGTCGCGCGAGCGCCTTTCTTATCAGGCTTCGCTCGTTTACTGCGGTGCAGGAAAGATCTTGGCCAGTTTACGAAGGTTTTGGGCGGTTGCGGCGAGGAACTAAGAAGACGCATCCGTGATGATCCAAGTATATTTTCTCTCTTACAATCTACTTCTTGATCTGGCTGCATACCTTTGACAAACAAGCTTTGACATCTTTCTAAGGGCGGCCAGGCTGGGCGCCTTTTCCATTTGACCCATCCGTTGGAACGCACCCATGACCATCACCCATCTTGTCACCCATTCTGGCGGTTTCCATGCGGACGAACTGTTGTCTTCTGTGGTGCTCACACGCCTGTTCCCTCAGGCGGAGCTGCTGCGCAGTAGGGATCGGCAGTGGGTCACCCCGGCGGCTCATAAGATCATTTTCGATGTCGGAGGCGCGTATGACAGTGAGGCCCAGATTTTTGACCACCACCAACGTCCCGGCCCGCTGCGCGACGATGGTCAACCGTTCAGCTCCTTTGGTCTGATATGGGCGCATTATGGGCGGGCGTATCTGGCGGCTATGGACGTACCTGGGGATGACGTCGAGGCCATCCATTCTAAGTTTGACACCAAGTTTGTGCTGCCGATTGACCTGTTGGACAACGGCGCAATGGAACCGTCTGTCGCGGGGCCACTGTCGATCCTAACCTTGCCAGCGCTTTTGGGAAGCATGAAGCCGGTATTCGACGACCCGTCGCCAACGGCTGACGACGATGCTTTCTTTGCCACATTGACCATTGCGCGGCAATTTGTCGAAGCTCAAATCCGCAATCTCGCGGCGAAATCCCGAGCGCAGGGCATCGTGATCGAGGCAATCACCAAGGCTGACAGATCCCCTATACTCGAGCTTCCCATGGGCATGCCCTACCGCTCTGCGCTCGACCTGATGGAGGCCGACCACATGCTGTTCGTGATCCATCCGCGCGGTGATGACTGGACACTCAACGGGATCAAGTTGTCAAATGACACCTTCGATCAACGCGCCGACCTGCCAGCCGCTTGGGCTGGTCTGACGGATACTGCACTAGAAGATGCAAGCGGTGTCCAAGGCGCCAAATTTTGCCATAACGCTCGCTTTATCGCTGTTGCCAGCACACGCGAGGCAATCCTGGAAATGGCCGAAATTGCGGTGCAAGACGTTCAATAGGGTTGCTTAGGTGCCAAACGCTGCGGTCACATCAACGACTGCATACTGTCTACGGTCTCAACGTGCTCTGCAACACAGTCTTCCACGGCGTGTTTCGCTTCTTGCTGCGTGGCTCGATATTGCGCTGTAAACCTCGCGCCATGAGCCCTCCACCGATTGATCAACCATATGGTGCGGGTCGACCTGAGGGTTCCAGCAACGCGGGGTTTTCCAAAATCTGTTCAATAATTTCGACAAACAGCGAAACCCCGATAGGGATTAGCGCATCCGGAAAATCAAAATTGGGGTTGTGCAACTGCGGTTGTTCTTTGCCAGAACCGATGAACAGCATTGCAGATTTTGCGCCATCAAGCCCGAAGCGACTAAAATCTTCCGACCAACGCATAGGCGTTGTCATCTGGTATTCAGTCAAACCAAGCTGTTTGGTTGAGCGCGTGGCAATATCCACGGCGCTGGCCTCATTCACATTTGCCAAAAACACATCATGCCACGTGATAGCACCCGATAATGCATTCTCTTGCTGAAGCGCTACACTCACTAGAGTTTCGGCCTCGGCGACCATCCGGTCCATGCGCTGGTCCGTCTGGCTACGTAGTGTCACCCACAGCTCACCATCGCCCGGCGCAATACCAAAACTTGCCCTACCCAAGCGGGAATGGGTCAGCGTGGCCAGGGCAAAATCATCATTCATGGTGCCTCCAGCCCCAAGACGTGGCAAAGCCTGCATCAAACCCGCCATCACCTGAGCAGGTGTGACCCCATCTTTGGGAGCTGCGGCATGCGAGGTTTTGCCCATAAAGGCGATCTTCATCCCCCGCGACGCGCAATTGCTCGGGCCTTCGCGCAGACCGATCTCGCCCAAGGGGCGGCCCGGTACGTTGTGATAAGCAAAGGCAAAATCAGGTCGGATTTCGGGCCAGCGTGGATCGTTGATCACTGCTGCTGCGCCCGCGCCAGTCTCTTCGGCAGGTTGGAACAGCAGGATAACCCGGCCACTTTGGGGACGTTCTGCTAGGGCCAAACCCACGCCGAGCACCATCACCATATGGCCGTCATGACCGCAGAGATGTCCTTTTCCTGCAATCGTAGAGCGATGCGGCACCTCGGGAATTTCGTGGATCGGCAGCCCATCAAGCTCACAGCGGATCAAGACCGTCGGGCCGTCTTGCTTGCCGGTGAATTCAGCCGCAATGCCGTGCCCGCCCAACCTTGTCCAAATTCGGTCTGCACCTGCCTGTTCAAGTTCTGCAGCAATGCGAGCGGCGGTTTGCTCTTCTTCGCCCGAAACTTCAGGGGTTTGATGCAAGGCTCGGCGCAACTCACCCAGTTCAGAAATCTGACGATCAGTCAAAGCACGTGTCATGCGGTGTTCTTTCACATTGAGGCCAATCAACAAGCCGTTTGATACCCTGTCAGTCAGCGCATCAGGCTGGTGCCGAGACTGGCAGAGAGATATCCGTCTCTTGCACGAAAAGCACCGGCATTCCTAGGCCAGCGATCGCAACGCCAATACGGGTGAACCCACTTTGGGTAACAGCAAGCCTCTGAAATGGATCATCAATTGAGCCTCCAAACCCAAGGCGATCACCAGGACATCGGCTCCAAACAGCGAAACACGTTCCTGGACCTGTCGCGCTTTCGTTCCTTTCTCTCAACTCATTTCGGCGTCCTTCCTTTCGAATGCCAAGAGGCTTTTTCCGCCTAACGAAGAATGCCGCCGATGCGGGTTATAAAACCCCTTGATGTATTGGAACATTGCGCCTTCTGCCTCCTGCCTCCTGCTTTCCCAACGGTTGCGCCAGATCAGCTCGGCCTTGAGAGATTTGAAGAATGTTTCGACCATGCGTTGCCTGACAGGCGATTTGTTAAACAAATCTGCCGAGAGGGGGCGCCCCACGCGACGATGTTCTACATTCAGCCCCTGCTCCTGCAATTCCTCTGGCATGTGTGGCCGCCCATAGCTTTGCAGGCTAAGGCGATGTAGTTCACGGATGTGGGCCAAAATCACCATGTCATCACGCTGCCGCTGGCTCATCGGGGAACTTTCCAGGCACGAATGCCACGGGATATCACCTGCATGACCCGGCCTAAAAATTCGACGGGCCACACGTCTTTCCAGGCAACAATGAAAGCAAATCTCATCGGCTTTGGCCTGCAAAGAAACCTCTCAGGCATGTAAACATGCCCTGCCGGTCAATGGATGGTGGCCTTTTTGGCACCGCCCTCTCCTCACGCAGCAAGCGGGCTTCTTTGCGGGGGCGAGCGTTTTCCTTCGCCACATCCTGATGCGGTCCAGACATCAGGCCTTCATGCTCCCTCTCGCGATATTGCTACGCGATACCCTATCGGGCAACGGATGCTTCTGAACCCACTCAGTCAGCGTCGAATGCCCGCCCCCCAAGATCGCACGAAATCTGCGGCCTTGTCAGCTCACTGGTGGTTGCGATCCGCACCGCGTCGCGGCGAAACTCGTCGGTGTATCGTATCGCTCTTCCTGATTTCCTTCAGTGCAAGTATTGCCCTAAAGAGACCGGAACCAAACCGGGGCAAGACCAGAACGGATCATTGAAGATTGGCGGGTCGATCACATCCAGAACCGTCCCCACAGCTCGCTAAACTATCAAACCCCGAAAGAGTTTTTTGCAAAAATACCCTTCCAAAAACCGCAATGGGCAGCAGCGCTTGAGTTACCTGAAGGCTCCGCGCCACTGCCAATTGCTCACGTTGCCGAATAATGGCAAACGAAAGAATAGCAGAGCCCACTTTAAGACGCCCCTCACAAAAGGGGCAGGTCATAATCAACGCAAACTCCGGGCCAGAACCAACACCAATCCGTTCCGGCATTCTCCAGTTCTCTGCGATTTGTCTGCTTCAGCAATGAATTCGTCGCTGTAGGTTGGGGCGAAAAACGATCACCTCCATTGGGGATTTCGCTCAATCACCCGGACCTAAGTCACGACAAACCTACTTTTTAAGCATAAACCGTTGGATCTTTCCGGTCGCGGTCTTTGGCAGGGCCAGAGAGAACACCACCGAACGCGGATACTTATAAGGAGCGATCACAGCTTTGACATGGTTTTGTAACTGCTTGATCGTGCTCTCATCCGCTGAGACATCCGGCGCCAACACTACATGCGCCTGCACAATTTGCCCACGCGCCTCATCCGCTGCTCCGACAACCGCACATTCAACCACCGCCGCATGACTTAGCAATGCCGCCTCCACCTCGGGGCCAGCAATGTTGTATCCTGACGAGATAATCATATCGTCGTTGCGGGCTGCAAAATGCAGATAGCCGTCTTTGTCCATGGTAAAGCTGTCACCGGTGATGTTCCAGCCGTCCTGCACATATGCAGCCTGGCGATCGTCGGCCAAATACCGGCAGCCCGTCGGCCCCTTGACCGCCAGCCGCCCTACTTCACCCCGTGGTGCTTCGGCCCCATCGCGGCCCAGGATCTTGACTTGGTAGCCTTTGACCGGCTTGCCTGTACAGGCCGGTCGATGGTCCGAAAACCGGTTGGTTACAAAGATATGCAACATCTCGGTGGCGCCGATACCGTCCAGCATCGGCTTACCGGTCTTTTGCATCCAGTCGTCATAGACCGGCGCTGGCAAGGTTTCCCCAGCCGACACTGCGGCGCGCAAACTGGACAGATCCGCCCCCTCCTCCATCGCCCGCAACATCACCCGGTAAGCGGTGGGTGCCGTGAAGCAGACAGTGGCCCTATACTTCTCGATGATCTCGATCAGGTTCGGGGGCGAGGCATCTTCAAGCAGGGTCGCCGCGGCGCCAAACCGCAGCGGAAAGATTGCCAAGCCCCCCAAGCCAAAGGTAAAGGCTAGAGGCGGCGAGCCAACAAACACATCCTCGGGCTGCACATCCAGCACTTCGCGGGCATATCCATCGGCGATAATTAGCAGATCGCGGTGAAAATGCATCGTCGCTTTGGGGGATCCGGTGGTGCCCGAGGTAAATCCAAGCAGCGCCACATCATCGCGCCCCGTCGCCACCGCCTGATAGATCACCGGTTTTTCCAGCGCCAGACGATCCAGCTCGGCGTCATGGTTCGAGGTGCCGTCAAACCCCACCACCGAAGTCAGATACTTGGAGCCCTTCGCGCAGGCGACCAGCTCCTCTAACAGCCGGGTGTCACACAGCGCGTGGCTGATCTCAGCCTTGTCGACAATCGCCGCCAGCTCTCCGGCCCGCAGCATCGGCATGGTATTGACCACCACCGCGCCAACCTTGGTTGCGGCCAACCAGCAGGCCACCATTGCCGGATTGTTGGCCGAGCGGATCAGCACCCTGTTGCCCGGCCTCACCCCCAGATCCTCGCTCAACACATGGGCGATCCGGTTGGTCCAATCCATCAGTTCCTTATAGGTGCGCCGCCGCCCATTGCCAATCAGCGCGGTGTGGTCACCAAAGCCCTTGGCCACCATCGCATCGGTCAGCTCAACACCTACGTTCAACTGCTCGGGATAGTCGAACCCATCGAGCAAAAACTCAGGCCACAGATCAACAGATGGCAAGTTGCCCCGTGCAAACGTATCAATATGCGCGCTCTCACCCAGCATCACTCACCTCCCTGATAAGCGGCCATAACCTGCCGCGCGATCACCACCCGCTGCACATCCGAGGCCCCCTCATAGATCCTCAGCGCCCGGATTTCCCGGTATAGCTGCTCCACTTTCTGACCCTGCCGCACCCCGTCACCTCCATGTAACTGCACCGCCCGGTCGATCACCTTCTGAGCTTGATCGGTGGAAAACAGCTTGGCCATCGCCGCCTCGCGGGTGACCCGTGCCGCCCCACTGTCCTTGGCCCAAGCCGCCCGGTAGACCAGCAAGGCGGCAGCATCCACGTCCAACGCCATATCGGCGATATGCCCCTGCACCATCTGCAACTCAAACAGCGACGCGCCCATCACCTGCCGGGTTGTGACCCGCTCCAACGCTTCATCCAGGGCCCGACGGGCAAAACCCAGCGCCGCCGCAGCCACCGTGGAGCGAAACACATCCAGCACCGACATGGCAATCTTGAAGCCCGCGCCGGATTGGCCCAACAGCGCCGAGGCAGGTACCCGGCAATCGCTGAACCGCAGCCGCGCCAGGGGATGCGGAGCAATAGTAGTTAAGCGTTCAACTACTTCGAATCCCGGCAGATCAGCCGGAACAATAAAAGCGCTCAACCCCTTGGCCCCCGGGGCCTCACCGGTGCGGGCAAACAGCGTATAGACATCAGCAATACCACCGTTGGAGATCCAGGTCTTTTCGCCGTTCAAAACATAGTCATCACCGTCCAGAACCGCCGTCATGGAAGAATTAGCCACATCCGACCCAGATTGCGGCTCGGTCAGGGCAAAGCCCGCGATGGCTTGCCCGGCGCGGGTCAACGGCAACCACTGTGCCTGCTGCTCCGGCGTGCCAAACAGGGAAATCGCCCCGGTGCCCAATCCCTGCATGGCAAAGGAAAAATCTGCCAAACCATCATGGCGCGCCAAGGTCTCGCGGATCAAACACAAGCTGCGCACATCCAGCTTCTCGCCAGCCCCAGCCCCCGAGTACTGTGTCCAGCCTGCCGCCCCCAACGCGGTCACTAGACTACGACAGGTGCCATCCACGTCTCCATGATCAACCGCCGTCAGGTTTTCCTTGGCCCAGCACTCTAACTCCTGCGCCAACCTCCTGTGTCGATCCTCAAAAAACGGCCAATTCAAAAACGTCTGGTCTGCCACATCATGCCTCCCCCAAGGGTCTTCTTGTCCAAAACACCCCCGCCGGAGGCCTCCAACACTTGCCGATCACACCAACCTTAACGGCCCAATCGTAGGGTGTGTGCTCGCACGCACCATCCCTCAATTGCCTCCAAACACGGGTTTTTCCTTGTTCACAAAGGCCCGGTAAGCCCGTTCGAAATCCGCCGTCTTCATGCAGATCGCCTGCGCCTGCGCCTCCGCCTCAATCGCCTGCTCAATCGACATTGACCACTCCTGCGCCAACATTGTCTTGGTCATCATATGGCCAAAGTTCGGCCCCGCTGCGATGCGTGACGCCCACTCCTGCGCCTCATCCAACAACCGATCTGCAGGCACCAACTTGTTGTAAAACCCCCAAGCGGCCCCCTCCTCAGCGCTCATAGAGCGACCGGTATAGAGCAGCTCAGCCGTCCGCCCCTGGCCGATGATCCGCGGCAGGATCGCACAGGCGCCCATATCACAACCGGCCAATCCAACCCGCGTAAACAGGAAGGCCGTCTTGGCTTCAGGCGTGGCAATTCGCAGATCCGCGGCCATGGCGATGATTGCCCCAGCCCCAACACAGATCCCGTCAATTGCGGCAATAATCGGCGTTCCGCAATTGACCATTGCCTTGACCAAATCCCCTGTCATACGGGTGAAATCCAGCAATTCCTTCATGCTCATCCGGGTCAACGGACCAATGATATCATGCACATCCCCGCCCGAGCTAAAGTTTCCTCCGTTGGGTGCAAAGATCACCGCCTTGATCTCATCACAATACACCAACGCCCGAAACCAATCTCGCAACTCAGCGTAGCTGTCAAAGCTCAGAGGGTTTTTGCGGTCAGGGCGATCCAGTGAAATAGATGCAATGCCCTCCTTAACGGTACACAGGAAATGCTTTGGTTCAGTGTTGATCATCGCTGTTGCCCTTTTTATCCACTTTTCGCGCCACCGCATCCAATGCATCAGCAATCTGGACTGCGTCTTCCGCTGCAACCGCGGCAAAGATCTCATCAATCCAAATCTCATGAGCGGCGGCCTGAGTGGTGAATTCCGCAAGCCCCTTGTCGGTCATCTTGACCAAACTAGCCCGGCGATCACCGGGTACCTTTTCACGGATCACAAAATCATCTTCGACCAACCGCTCAACGATTCCGGTCACATTGCCATTGGACACTTTCAGAACCGTCGATAACTGGCTCATTTTCAAACCATTCCTGTGCTGGGTCAGCGCGGCCATCACGTCAAATCGAGGCAAGGTTGTTGCAAATTCCAGGCGCAGCTTTTCGCGCACTTCGCTCTCTACCGCACGGGTGGCCTTAAGCACTCTAAGCCACAACCGCAGCCGTTCTTTCGAGCTTTCACTACTCACAGGAATTGTCACGTTCAAATCTCACCTCCTGAAATGGGCAGCGCTGTGCCATTCACCGATGCCGCCCCCTCGCTTGCCAGCCACAGCGCAGCCTTTGCGACCTCATCTGGCTGGATAAACCGCCCTTGCGGATTGCCCGAACGCAATGACTTCGCCGCTTGTTCAGGGCGCATGCCAGTCTTGCTTACAATGGTGTCAATTGATCTTTGCAACATCGGCGTTTCGATAAAGCCGGGACAGATTGCATTCACCGTGACCCCACTACGCGCCAGTTCAACCGCCAAGGCGCGTGTTAATCCGATCACCCCGTGCTTGGCCGCGCAATAGCCCGAGACATAAGGATAGCCCTTCAAACCAGCGGTTGAAGAAACAGCGATAAGTCTGCCCCAGCCCTGGGCTTTCATCCCTGGCAGACACACCTGCCACAGGTTGAAAACTCCGGTAAGATTGACCGCCAAAGAGTCTTCGAAGTCCATCACCGACATCTTTTCAAAAGGCAAACTGGGGGCCGCTCCCGCGTTGGCAATTGCAATATCCACAGGCCCGTTCAAATCGCTGGCCACGAACAGTCCTGCGCTCAGCCCATCCCGGTTAGTTACATCACAGGTCACAGGCAAAGCGTCACAGTTCTGCGCCACCTCATCCAAGGCCTCGGCCCTGCGTCCCAAAATAGTGACCTTGGCACCGGCCTGCGCAAACTGCACCGCCATTTCAGCGCCAACTCCAGAGCCCCCACCTGAGATTACAACATGTTTGTCCGCTAAGTTCATGCTCGGATCACCTCCGCTTCTCGATCTGCCAAACGCCAGACCTGGTCGCGTCCCGCTTGGTAAGGCAGCGGCCAGTCCTCATGACGATCACCAATTCTCACTGCCTCATGCAACGTCCAATAGGGATCAGCCAAATGCGGACGCCCAACGCAAACCAGATCAGCCCGCCCTGCCATTAGGATTGAATTGGCATGGTCGGCTTCATAAATGTTACCCACAGCCATTGTGGATAACCCAGCCTGGTTGCGGATCTGGTCAGCAAACGGCGTTTGGAACATCCTACCATAAACCGGCTCCGCTTCTGGTGTAGTTTGACCCGCTGAAACATCAATGATATCTGCGCCTTCGGCTCCGAACTTGGCGGCAATTAGCACCGCTTCTTCCGGCGTGATACCATCTTGTCCAACCCAGTCATTGGCCGAAATTCGCACCGACATAGGTTTATCCACAGGCCAAGCCGCCCGCATCGCCCGAAAAACCTCCAACGGATACCGCATACGGTTATCTAGGGACCCACCATATTCATCGCACCGCTGGTTCGACAATGGAGTAATAAACGACGAGATCAGATAGCCATGAGCCGCATGCAACTCGATCATGTCGAACCCGGCACGGTCAGCCATCTGAGTTGCAGCAACAAATTGATCCCGGACGACGTCCATCTCCGCAGGCGTCATCTCACGTGGCATAGGATTGTCCGGGGCCCACGATATGGCAGAGGCAGAAACGGTCTCCCAATTGTCCGTCGCCAAGGGACCATCCATTTTTTCCCAGCCCAATTGCGTAGATCCCTTGCGCCCAGAATGGCCGATCTGGCAGCAGATCTTGGCCTTTGTTTCCGCATGAACAAAGCCAGTCACCTTTCGCCAAGCATCTTCATGTTCTGGGGCGTACAGCCCCGTACACCCAGGTGTTATCCGCCCATTCGCACTGACGCAGGTCATCTCGGTATAGACCAACCCAGCGCCACCTTTGGCCCGCTCTCCGTAGTGAACCAAGTGCCAATCCGTTGGGCACCCATCCTGCGCCTTGTACTGCGCCATTGGCGACACCACGATGCGGTTTTTCAGTTCCATTCCGCGCAACTGGAACGGAGCAAACATAGGGGCCCTCACTTGGGCATCTACAGGGGCTCCGGCCTGAGTTTGAAACCATTTTTCGGCCGTGTTCAGCCAATCAGCATCCCGCAAGCGCAGGTTTTCATGGCTGATCCGCTGTGAACGAGTCAGCAAGGAATAGTTGAATTGCACTGGATCCATGTCCAGATACCGTTCAACATCCTCAAACCATTCCAAAGAATTTCGCGCCGCAGACTGCAGCCTCAGAACGTCCAACCGACGTTCTTCCTGATAGCGATCAAAGGCTTGATTGAGCGTCGGCTCAGTACTTACAAATTCGGCCAGGGCAATTGCGCTGTCAAAAGCCAACCGCGAACCCGACCCAATTGAAAAATGAGCTGTCGCAGAAGCGTCACCCAACAAGACGACGTTTTCATGGTGCCAGTTCTTGCAAAGCACCCGAGGGAAATTGATCCACACCGCCGAACCGCGCAAGTGATCGGCGTTCGAGATTAACTCATGGCCGTCCAGATGCGCAGAAAAAATTCGCTCGCAAGTGCGGATGGTCTCAGCCTTGGACATTGCCTCAAAGCCCCAGGAATCCCAAGTGTCGGCAGAGCATTCAACAATCACCGTCGCTGTATCATCATCAAATTGGTAAGCGTGAATCCAGACCCAGCCATGATCTGTTTTCTCAAAAATGAAGGTGAAGGCATCATCGAACTTTTGATGTGTACCGAGCCACAGAAACTTGCATGAGCGAACGTCAACTTCAGGCATGAACCTATCAGTAAACTCAGCCCGCACAGAAGAATTCAGACCATCACAGCCGACGACCAGATCATAGTCTTGCTGATACTCGGCAGCGGGTTTGGCAATCGTTTCAAACTGTAGATCAACACCCAGTTCAAGAGCCCGCTGCTGCAGGACCAAAAGCATCTTTTGGCGGCCAATTCCGGCAAATCCATGGCCACCTGACACCGTCCGATGCCCTTTATGAACCACTGCGATATCGTTCCAGTATGAAAAATTATTCTTTATTTGTTCTGCACTTATGGGATCATTGACGGATAGATTACCCAGCGCGTCGTCTGACAACACCACCCCCCAACCAAAAGTATCATCTGCCTTGTTACGCTCGATCACGACCACTTCTGTCTCGGGTCTGCGCAATTTCATCGAAATCGCAAAATACAGTCCCGCAGGCCCTCCTCCAACACAGGCGATCTTCATCATATTGTCCTCCGGCAAACGTCGCTAATGCGGATCACGATAGGTCAGCGACAATAAATTTCAAGCTTAAAATTTTAAGCTTGAAGCTTATTGTCTGTCGGGTCGCTAGTTACTCATTCCCATGAAAAATCCGAAATTTTCACTAAACTTAAATATTTCAATGCGATACAGGCACGTCTGTCAGTCTTTCTTTTTGAAAAACGTACCTTGATTTCCAACATCGAAAGTGTGAAAGCACCGGGATAACCAAGTTAATTTATTATTTTCAACAGCATATCTAGAGTAATGAATGTGGATAACGCGGGTATAAGCTTGGGGAAAGTTGAGCCAAGTTTACTATTGGGAATTCTGTGATCCAATCAGGTGGACTCCAGTCCATTTTTCTCCGAGGGAGGAAAATGTCGAGTTCTAGCGGAATTTTTTGAAAATATTGATTAACTGAAATTATACTGGAATTTTATACACAAAATTCTATATTAATTTTGAATAAATGACATGGCTTCTCACCTTGGAAAGCGTGGATGTCGCTATCGATCGCCTCCTTTCCCCTTTTCAAGACCTATTTCGCCGTCAACATTGGGCAGGCGGGAAGTTTCCTCTCGCCCCTCAAATGAACATTCGAGGTCGATTGTCAGAGATCGCGAAGGTAGCTCATCACTGCTGGGCGCACCGATTGATCCCCGCGATGGCGGGCATCTGCGATGATCTTGCGCAGCGCATCCAGATCTACCCGCAGCAATAAGGATTTTACCGGCCCGATCGAGGCTGGCCGCATCGACAGGGTTCGGATGCCAATTGCGGCCAGGCACACCGCCTCGATAGGGCGGCCAGCATCCTCGCCGCAGAAGCTCAACGGTGTGTTGCTAATGGCGCACCGCTCAACAATACGTTCGATCAAGCTCAGGAAACTAACGTTGAGTGTATCATACCGCTTGCGCACCCGCTCGTTCTCACGGTCGGCGGCAAAAAAGAACTGTTTCAGATCATTACCGCCAATGGACAAAAAACCAACTTCTTCAAAGAATTTTTGTGGCGCAAAGGCCAGCGACGGGGTTTCCAGCATGGCGCCAATGTTCAGAGATTCCGGCAACTTATGGCCCAATTTTCGCTCTCTCTCCAGCGTTTTGTCGACCTCAGCACGGGCGGCGCGGTATTCTTCAAACTGCGCCACAAACGGGAACATGATGGTCAGCGGGCGGCCTTCTGCTGCGCGCATTAGCGCCTGCAGCTGCATCCGCATCATCCCAGGCTTGTCCAGCCCAACCCGGATAGCCCGCCAACCCAGCGCCGGATTGGGCTCGTCCGTTGGCTTCATATAGGGCAGCACCTTATCCGAGCCGATGTCTAGCGTCCGAAACACCACCCGTTTGCCGTGGCCCGCGTCCAGAACCCGCTTGTATAGCATTACCAACTCGGACCGCTTGGGCATTTTATTGCGGACCAAAAATTGTAGTTCAGTTCTAAACAATCCAACGCCTTCGGCGCCCGAGCTTTCCAGCGACGGCAGATCTGCCATCAACCCGGCATTCATCAGCAGGTTGATAACCTTTCCGTCCTTGGTCAGCGCTGGCCGGTCGCGGATCGAGGCATACCTCTCCTGCGCCTTGGCCAGCATCGCGATCTTATCTTGAAAATGTCTGACCACGGTCTCGTCGGGGCGGAGATGCACCACCCCTTGGTCGCCGTCCACCATGATGTGATCGCCGTTCAATGCCTCGGTGGTGATCCGTTTGGCGTTCACCACCAAAGGAATGGCCAGCGCGCGGGCAACAATCGCCGCATGGCTGCCGACCGATCCCTCTTCCAGCACCACTCCTCGCAGGCTGCGGCCATATTCCAACAGGTCTCCTGGACCAATATTACGGGCGACTAGAATCGGATCAGCGGGCAACTCGGCCCCAGTGACGGCCCCCTGCCCGGTCAAGATCCGCAGCAGCCGGTTCGACAGATCGTCCAGATCGCTCAGCCGTTCACGCAGGTAGGCATCTTTCACCTGGCTCATTCGGGCACGGGCCTGAGATTGTTCCTTCTCCACCGCCGCCTCGGCGCTGAGTCCTAGGGCGATATCCTCTTCCATGCGCCGCATCCAGCCCTTGGAATTGGCAAACATCCTATAGGCTTCCAACACCTCCAGCTGTTCCTTGTCACCGTCCAGCGACATCTCCAGCATCTTGTCAACGCCGACGCGCAGTTGGTCCACCGCCTCGTTCAGACGCTCCAGCTCTCGGTGCGGGTCATCGGCAATTGGATTGGTGATCACCACCCTCGGTTCGTGCAACCAGACATGTCCTTCGGCGGCACCTTCCTGCCCCGAGGTGCCACGCAATAACACCGACTGCTGGTGCAACGGTGACAGCGCCGCGCCCTCACCAACAAAGGCGCCCAGCTCGGTCATTTCTGCGATGACCATGGCCACCACTTCCAGTGCATAAACTTCGTCTGCGGAGTATTCGCGGGCATCGCGGGACTGCACCACCAGCACGCCCAGCTTTTCCCCGAGCCGCTGCACGGGAATACCCAAGAACGATGAAAACTGTTCTTCGCCGGTCTCGGGCATGTACCGAAAACCCTTGGCGCTGGGTGCGTCCGGCGTGTTCACCACCTTGCCGTATTTCGCCACCCGGCCAACCAGGCCTTCGCCCAGCCGCATCCGCGTCTGGTGAACGGATTCGGTATTCAGCCCCTCAGTCGCACAGAGCTCCAGCGTCTCATCATCGCGAAACAGATAGACCGAGCACACCTCAGTCCGCATGCTGTCAGCAATCAGATGAGTGATTTTATCAAGACGGGCCTGACCAGCGTCATCGCCAGCCATCGCCTCACGCAGCCGCACCAGCAGCTTGCGGCTTTCAGATTCAGAACTGTCCGCCATAGCCCCTGTTCACGCAATATAGGTGTCAGGTCGCCAACTAACCTCAGGCAACCTTGTCCAGATCAAAGGCATCATGCAGTGATTGTACAGCGAGTTCCATGTATTTCCGATCAATCAGTACCGAAATTTTAATCTCGGATGTGGTGATCACCTTGATATTGATACCTTCGTCAGACAGAACCTTGAACATCTTGGCAGCCACACCCGACTGCGAACGCATGCCGATACCAACAACCGAGATCTTGGCGACATCGCGGTCAGCCACCAGTTCGGCGTAGTTCAACTGGCCCGCGCCCTTGGTCTTCAACAGTGCCTGCTCGGCCCGCGCCACCTGATCAGTCGGGCAGGAGAACGTCATATCAGTGCGACCATCTTCCGAGATGTTCTGCACGATCATATCGACGTTGACGCCGCCCTCAGACAGCGAATTAAAGATGATCGCGGCAATGCCGGGACGGTCTGCGACCGACAACAGGGTCAGCTTGGCTTCGTCGCGTGAATAGGCCACACCGGCCACTGCATTGGATTCCATGATTTCCTCCTCGGCACAGACCAGCGTGCCGGCCTCATCAGATTGTTCTTCAAAACTGCTTAGAACACGTAGTTTAACCTTGAACCGCATTGCCAGCTCGACCGATCGGGTCTGCAGAACCTTGGCCCCCAGAGAGGCCAGTTCCAGCATTTCCTCATAGGCTATCTTGTCCAGCTTGCGGGCCTTATCGCAGATGCGTGGGTCGGTGGTATAGACCCCGTCCACATCTGTGTAGATATCGCAGCGCTCGGCCTCAAACGCAGCAGCAAAGGCCACAGCCGTGGTGTCCGAGCCTCCGCGCCCCAATGTGGTGATGCGGCCTTCGGGGCTGACACCCTGAAATCCTGCAACCACGGCCACCTTCATACCCTCACCGAACTTCTGATTGATGTTGTCGGTGCCGATTTCTTCGATGCGAGCCTGGCTATGGGCGCTGGTGGTCTGAAGTGGCACCTGCCAGCCCTGCCAACTGCGCGCCGGAACATCCATTTCCTGCAGCGTCAGCGCCATTAGACCAGCGGTGACAGCTTCGCCCGACGACACCACCGCATCATATTCGCGGGCGTCAAACAGCGGCGAGGTTTCCTCGACCCAGCCAACCATTTCATTGGTCTTGCCAGACATCGCCGAGACGATGACGATAACGTCATAGCCCTTGGCCACTTCGACGCCAACACGTTTGGCGGCCCGGCGAATGCGGTCCAGATTGGCGACCGAGGTGCCGCCGAATTTCATCACAAGTACCGGCATGGGGGCGTTCTCCGTGCGCTGGCGGTTTTTCAATCCCCAGCGTCTTAAGCGAGCGTGCATGCAAGAGCAAGAGCCGCCGCGTTGTCACGGGGCCGCGACACTGGAAAACAATGAAAGAACGGTTGGGTTTACAGCCCGTCATCTCGGTGTAAAAGTCGCTGTAACGGATATCGACGAAAGGAATTTTCATGCGACTTATTGCCTTGCTGGCCTGCACCAGTTTATTGTCTCTGCCAGGATTTGCCGAAAGTGCCAATATTGCCGGCACCGACGGCACCCGTTCGATTGGCCACCTGTCCTGTGCTGCCAAAGATGGCCAACCTGCGTCCGACTGCCCAGTCGAGATTCTGCCCAAAGAGGACGGCACTATCACCCTGCGGGTGCTGCTTCCGGGTGGGCAAGTGCGTTATCTCTATGTCACTGACGGCGCGGTCACTTCGACCGACAGTACGGGTTCACTGGCCTCAAAGCGGCTGGCAAAGACCACCATCGTGCACATCACCCCAGAAGAGCGGTTTGAGATCCCCAACTCCCTGCTCAACAGCAAATAACAGTTTGTAAATATAGTGTAGGGTGCGTGCTTGCACGCACCACTACTTACCGTCGCATGGAACCTATTCGGCTCAAGCTCTCCAAAAGCGGAGGGTGAACAGGACATAAACCGCCATCAACTCCAATCGGCCGATCAGCATGGCAGCAATCAAGATCCATTTCGCAGCATCGTTTAGCCCGGCAAAATTCCCTGCCGGGCCAATGGTGTCGCCCAGACCGGGGCCAATATTGGCCACAGCTGTGGCAGCGCCCGACACCGCAGTGGTGAAATCCAGCCCAGTCAGGGCCAACCCCCAGGCGACAACCCCGATGGTGACGATAAAAAATACAAAGAATGAAATCACCGAGCTCAGCACGTCACCGCCAACAGCCCGCCCCGCATAGCGCGGCGTGAACACCCCATGCGGCGATCGGATGCGCTGGATTTGCGCCTTGATGGATGCAAACAACAGCTGGTACCGGAATATCTTGATCGAACAAGCGGTCGAGCCCGCGCAGCCTCCGATCAGTCCGGTAAAGAACAACACCGTCACCGGAAATCCCCCCCAGGACATGTAATCAGCGCTGGCATATCCCGTGCCGGTCAACAACGAGACCGTGTTGAACAGGGTATCGCGAAACCCGGCTTCGGACGGGTTGATATGGCTCATGTTCCACAGCGTCAACAGGGCCACCAAAACAAAAGCCGTGGCAAAAAAGGCGTGGATCTGGCTGTCGCGGAACAGTGGTTTCACCTGACCTGCGGTCAGCTGCACAAACCGCACAAAAG
>MAAY01000069.1:5609-22214 GCA_002162795.1 Rhodobacterales bacterium 56_14_T64 | reverse complement strand
CCGGTTGCCGAATAAGCCAAAGCACAGACCGAGGTCAGTGCCAAATAGATAACGGAAATCCGTGACGAGATTTCAGTGGCACGCGGCAGGATCTTGCCAAAGGTATCAAAACCTTCCGAGCGGAAGATCTGCATGCCGCCAACCCGCAACTCGGGCAAAAACACCATTGCAACAACAATGATACCAATGCCTCCCAGCCACTGCAGAATGCCCCGCCACAACAAGATACCGCGCGGCAATGTGTCCAGCCTTTCAACAACTGTTGATCCAGTGGTGGTCAGCCCCGACATCGCCTCAAAGAATGCATCAACAAAGCGCAGCTCGGTGGCGCCCAGCACAAAAGGCAATGCGCCAAACAGAGGCAGCGCCAGCCAAACTCCGGTGGTCAGCAAGAAGGTCTGCTGAATGGTCAACCTCTCACGCACGCCATTGGCACAGCTCAGCGCAATCAAGCCGCCTGCCAGCACGGTGAACACAGCGCTTTCCAGAAACACTGGCCACTCGCCCTGCCCGTCTTTCAAATCAATCAAAAGCGGAAACAGCATGGTTGCGCCCAGAATGGCAACCAACAAGCCAATGACATATCCAACTGGGCGAAGATCCAACATGACGCGCAGGCTTGGCGTTCACAGCCTCGACTGTCAAGCCAAACGGGACACGCTTCAATTTTCAATGCTCTTTTGCGCACACTCGAACAACGCTGCTCTCCCGCCCCCGCGCGGGCCATCGGCTATCACCGATACCCTTGCTGGGTTGGGCGTGGCGCCGCGCTTCGCGCGGCGCCACGCCCAACGGGAGACGGGCCTCCGGTAGGAGACCGACGACGGGCGGGAGCCTTTGTTATCTAAAGACCAGAACTGATCTCCGACTCTTCATCCGGAGGTCTATTGTCACGTCAGTCAACCTTGGTGGATCAGCGTCGAAAACAACTTGGGGTCCAGACTGCGGGACACAAAGGTATTGCCGTTAGTCAACACACTGACCGCGTCATGGCTGTGCAGGCTTTCCTGATGGCTGGCCAGCACGCGGAAATCACCAATGCGCGGATCACTTTGCAAAACCTCACAGAACAGGCGCGCTGCATCCTCAACAAAAATCGGATTGGCGGCGTTCAGCTCTGCAAAGGCCTGCTCGTCTTCGCGCTTCACCATCACCTGGGTCTCGGTCGGTACCGCTTTGCGGCAGTGATCGATCAGGTCCTCAAACCACAGACAGTCCCCCTCAGGCTTGACCTGCACCGATAGCCGCGCGACTGAGCGTTGCGAATGAGCTGTCGCTAATTGCCCCCGAACCGCGCGGGCGTGCTCGCTCAACTCCAGTGAACAAGGACAGGTCGAGGAATAAACATAGTCCATATGGATAATCTTCTCGCGCACGCCATCGTGGTCCACCAGTTCCAGGGCAAAATCGTAATACTGATAGCCCGATAGCCCCGACCGCAGGCTGCTCACGCGCGCAGGGAAGGAAAACCGCATCTGGATGCGCGCATCCGGGCTGTCCAGATCGCTAAGATAGTCATCCAGCGCCGCCGCCATCACTTCAAAACTGAATGTGCGATCCGCGTGTTTGTAAAACGACCGCATGATCCGCGACATGTTGATGCCCTTCTTTTCCCCCTCCAAGCTGACAGTACCAGTGATCGAAGTTTCCAGCGTTAGGTCACCGTCATCGCGGGTGTGGAAGCGGATTGGCAGACGGAAGTTAGATATACCAACATGCTGGATTTGTTGTTTGGCGCCGCGGATCAAGCTGGACGGTCCGTTTTGCAAGTCCGGCAGAGTGGCGCGGTAAATCTCGTCTGAGATGAAATCTTCCGGATACTGCCGGGACAGATCTGGATAGTTTTGCAATTCTCTGCCCGGCAACAGGCGCGCCACTGCCGGATCTAACAGCGCGATTTCGGTCTCGGTGGCACCAGCAGCCCAGTTTCGCAACACCAGCAGCGCCGCCTCTGCGGCGTCACGATCTGGTTTTTCGTCGGTCTTGTGGGCGTGGATATTCATCAGCACGTATTCCTTCGCGGTGGCAGAGTGCGGGTGCGCATCGGTATGTTGTTTACCCCTTTAGCCGGGAAAATACAAAAGTGATGCGTCAATTGCGGCAGCATCCGCGCCAGATCTGCCATAGATTTGGTCCGTCAGAGGAAAAGGGGGCTGTCTGCCCCCTCTTGGCTTATCGGCCAATTCACCCCGAGGATATTCTTGGCCAGATGAAGAACCGGATGTTGAGCAGCCGAGATCTTAGCTGTCTATCGCCGCAAGAGCCTGCTGTAGATCTGCAATCAGGTCGTCTACATCCTCTAGCCCGACCGAGAATCGCACAAGTCCCGGTGTGATACCCAACTCATCTTTTTGCACGTCATTCAGTCGTTGATGAGTGGTCGTTGCCGGATGGGTGGCAATCGATTTAGCATCGCCCAGATTGTTTGAGATCACCGCAATTGTCATCGCGTTGAGGAACCTAAACGCCGCCTCTTTGCCGCCTTTGATATCCAGTGACAGCACCGTGCCACCTTTGCCCCCCAATTGCGTCTGCACCAGGCCATATTGGGCGTGGTCCGGCAATCCAGGATACAGCGTATGCTCGAGTGCTGAATGACCGTTGAGCGTAGTTGCAATTCTCAAAGCACTTGCGGCTTGGGCATTGACCCGCAGAGTGATGGTTTCCAGACCTTTCAACAGCACCCAAGCATTGAACGGGCTAAGTGAGCCGCCGGTGTGTTTCATGTAGGGCTCTAAAGTGCCGCGAATAAAGTCTTTGGTACCCAGCACCACACCGCCGAGCGCCCTGCCCTGACCGTCGATATGTTTGGTGGCGGAGTAGATTACCACATCAGCGCCCTGATCAATAGCCTTGGAAAACACCGGGGTCGAGAACACATTATCGACCACCACGGAGGCACCCACGCTATGGGCAATCTCAGACACGGCTGTGATGTCGATCACCTCCAGCGTCGGGTTCGACATCGATTCAAAAAACACTGCCTTGGTATTGGGGCGCATTGCTGCGCGCCACTGGTCCAGATCGGTGCCATCGACAAAAGTGACCTCAACGCCAAATCCGCTCAGAATGTTTTCCAGAATGTACAGACAAGAGCCAAACAGCGCCTTGGCAGAGACCACGTGATCACCCGCCTTCAGCATCGAGCACAGCGCGCCATTGACCGCTGCCATGCCCGATGCGGTAGCAAAAGCATCTTCAGCGCCTTCCAGCGCTGCTATACGGTCCTCAAACATGGCAACTGTGGGATTGCCATACCGCGCATAGATAAACTCGTCCGGACCGGCCTCAATAAACCGCGCCTCGGCCTGTTCAGCTGTGTCGTAAACAAAGCCTTGGGTCAGGAAAATTGCCTCGCTGACTTCGTTGTACTGGCTGCGACGGATGCCACCATGCACCATCTTGGTGGCTTGTTTCCAATCATCACTCATCACATGTCCTCCTGCGCATCTCGCGCAATAAAAAAACCCCAATTCGGCCAAGCGAAAAGGGGCTCCTTTACATCCTGACCTCTTTAGCTGGTATGTTTAACGTGGCCCGCAATCCGGTAACAAATCGCCACGATTTCTATACTTGGCAATTACGATGGTTGCGCACCGTCGTCAAGTTGGCTCGCCTTTTTTCAGAACCAGAGCCCGAGAAAATGCGACTTAAAAGCCCCAGGTCACGCGCTTGTGTCCCGACACCCCAGCAGCCCCCTTGCCGGGGATCGGCGAACGTACAAGATCGCAACCAGTCACACAGGAGAGATTTTATGCAGGCCCCAATCCAGCTTTATTACTGGCCAACACCAAATGGGTGGAAGATCTCCATCGCGCTTGAGGAAATGGGGCTGCCGTATGAGCTGAACTTGATCAATATATCCAAGGGCGATCAGTTCGGCGCTGATTTCCTGAAGATTGCCCCAAACAACCGGATGCCGGCGATCACCGACCCTGATGGCCCCGGCGGCGCGCCGATCTCTGTGTTCGAAAGCGGTGCAATTTTGATGTATCTGGCGCGCAAAACCGGTCAGTTCTATGGCAAGGATGAACGAACCCGGATGTTGGTAGACCAATGGCTGATGTGGCAAATGGGCGGGGTTGGGCCAATGGCTGGTCAGGCACATCATTTCCTGAAATATGCCCCCAAGATGGACCCGCCACAGGATATCCCCTACGCCAAGGACCGCTACCGGGCCGAAGTCGCCCGACTTTATGGCGTGCTGGACCGGCAATTGGCCGTAAACACCTATGTGGCGGGTGACGACTACACAATCGCCGATATGGCGATCTGGCCCTGGGCCTCGCTGTGGGAAGGTCAACAGCAGACGCTGGACGACAAACCGCACCTGGCTCGTTGGCTGGATCTGGTGGGCCACCGTCCTGGGGTGATAGCCGGTCACGCACTGGCGCTAGAACTGCGCACTGGTCAGCAAAACAAGGCGGCGCAGGATCTACTGTTCAAACGGTAGCGCCCATCCGCAGCGCGCACCTTGGGCGCGATGCCATGCCCAAGGCTTTGGGTCACATCTGTGATGGGACGCAAAAGGCGCGGGAGCCTTTGTTTACTCTGCGGCGTCCGGGGTATCTTCACTCTCTTCACTCTCTTCACCGTATTTTTGAAACAAACCGCTTTGTGACATGAAGAAAATGAACACCGCCGCCGTCAGGCCAAAGGTTTTAAAATAGACCCAGTTGTCGGTGGTCTGTGTGCGCCAGATAACCTCGTTCAGCACTGCCAAACCCAGAAAAAACCCGCAGAGACGCTTGGTCAGGATCATCCAACCTTCCTGCTTCATCGGTAGCACTTCCTCCATCACCACTTTTAGGTAGCTTTTGCCGCGCAGCAGACCAAAGCCCAGTATGCCGCCAAACAACAGATAGATCATCGTTGGCTTCATCTTGAAAAAGCGATCATCGTTGAACCAGACCGAAAGGCTGCCAAAGACAATCACCAGCACCAGCGTCGCGATCTGCATCTTGGACAGATGACCTGTCAGCTTCCACAGGATACCCGTCGACAGGATCAGCAGCGGGATAAAGGCGGCAGTGACAACGATAAAGCCCTGATAGTCGATGCCTCCAATGTGAAATATGCTGTCACGCAGTTTGAGATACCCGATAAAGAACAGCACGATGGGCCCCATCTCCAGTGCCATCTTCAGCGTCGGGTTGATCTTTGTCTTGGCCATTGCCTGTCCTTTTGTTCCATCCTGCGGGGGGTGCCGAGCGGTCAGCGCCTTATCCGCCCATTTCCACTATCACGGCGCCCAGCGCGATCAAAGCCATCAAGGCAATGCGGCGCGGCCCGACGGTCTCTTTCAGCACCAGCCAGCCGATTATGGCAGCAAACACCGTTGAGGTCTCGCGCAGCACTGCTGCCTCGCCCACCTTATCCAGCCGGGTCGCCAGCATCACCGCCCCAAAGGACATAAAAGCCACCACCCCGCCAAACAAACCGCGCAGCATCAATGGGCCCGGTGTGGGTCGATCCGCCATTGCCCGGTAGCGCAAAAAGGCAAACACCGGCATGGCAAAACCGTCGATCATGAAAAACCAAGCAAGGAAAGTGAACGGATCCGCCGTGGCGCGAATTCCGTAAGCGTCATAGGTGGTATAGAGCGCAACAAACAGCCCTGTGATTCCGGCCAAAACCAGAGCAATCACCAGGGTGTCGCGATTGGTTTCGAGATAGCGAAGATTATAGGCAGCCAGACCAAAAATCCCCATTAGCAGCACCATGACCCCGGACCACTGGATCAGGGTGAATGTCTCGTCAAACAGGAAATAGGCACCAATCACCGTAAACAGCGGTCCAGTGCCGCGCACCACCGGGTAGACCACAGTATAGGATCCCTTGGTGTAGGCCAACGCCTGCAAGGTTTTGTAGAACATGTGGATCAGCCAGACAGCGGCAAAAATGGGCCACATATGCGGTTCCGGCCAAGGCACCACAAACAGCGCAAACGGAGCGGCCATCAGGCAGTATGAGAAGTCGATGGCTCCGCGTGACAGCCAGGGATCGTGACGGCCTTTTTGCAGGGCTCCGAACACCGCATGCAGCACAGCGGCCATCAGCGCCAATATCAGAGCTACCTGGTGGCCGGCTTCGGTGCCCTCCAGAGAAATCAGCCAGTCGCTCAAATTCGCTACCTCGTTTCAAGCCCAGCGCGCCGGGGGTTTTCCACCCCCGGACCCCCGGAAGGTATTTTTAACAAGAAGAAGGGCTCAGGAGGGGTCTAACCCGGTAAGGGCTGCGGCGAAATCCTGCGGATCAAATGGGGCGAGGTCGTCAATTTGTTCCCCAACGCCAATGGCATGGATCGGTAAGCCGAATTTATCGGCCAGCGCCACCAGCACGCCGCCACGGGCGGTGCCGTCCAGCTTGGTCATCACCAACCCCGACACATCCGAGATTTTTCGGAAGACTTCGACTTGGTTCAGAGCGTTCTGGCCAGTGGTGGCATCAAGTACCAGCAGGGTATTGTGCGGTGCAGTGGGGTCGACCTTGCGGATGACCCGCACGATTTTGGCCAGTTCCTCCATCAGGTCTGTGCGGTTCTGCAAGCGGCCGGCGGTGTCGATCATCAACAGATCAGCGCCGTCCGCTTGTGCTTTGGTCAGCGCGTCGAAAACCAGGGAGGCCGGGTCCGAGCCCTCGGGTGCGGTGAGGACCGGCACCCCGGCACGGTCGCCCCAGACCTGCAGCTGCTCCACCGCTGCGGCGCGAAAGGTATCGCCGGCGGCAATCACCACCGATTTGCCCGACGCCTTGAACTGGCTGGCCAGCTTGCCGATGGTAGTGGTCTTGCCCGAGCCATTGACGCCAACTACCAGCACCACTTGCGGGCGCTTGGAGTAGATCGGCATCGGTCTGGCGACATTTTCCATGATCCTGGCAATTTCGGCTGAGAGCAAATGTTTGATCTCAGTCGTGGACAATCGCTTACCAAAACGCCCCTCGGCCATGTTGGCAGTGACCCGCAGCGCCGTGTCCACTCCCATGTCCGTGCTGATCAGCAGTTCTTCGAGCTGTTCCAGCATGTCGTCGTCCAGCACCCGGCGTGGCTCGTCCGATTTGCGCCCCAACAGCCGCCCAACCAAGCTGGGAGATACAGGCGCAGCAGCGGCTGCTGGCGCCGGATCGGTGGCCTGAGGAGCTGCCTCGACCGCGTCCTCGACAATTGCGTCCAGCCCCTGTTCCAGTTTCGATGAGGACTTGAAAAGCTTGTCTTTTAGTTTGGAGAAAAACGCCATCATGGTCTCCGCAAAGGGTTTCCCTTTCACCTAATGCGGATTGACGGCAGTTGCAAAGCACCTCAGGCAAATGTTGTGAAAAACCCAAGCTGAGCGCTCCAATACGTCACCCATACAACGGAGGGCGTATACCGACGGGCCGGGTGACTTGGAGGGAGCACAAAGGTCTCAGCGGCCAGAACCAGATCCGACAGGATGAACACCAGCGCGGCAGGCATCAGCCAGATCAGCGCACCCTGCCCTGGCAGACTGAGGGCCGCCAACCCCATACCTAGAATGATCGGGATATAAACCAACACCGGCCCCTTCAGCGCACCGGCGCGCGGCGCCAGCACTTTGGACATGACAATGCCGACACCGACCAAAGCCAGAGCCAGTATCAAGTGCGGCATATGCAGCAACCGCATTGGCGCGCTGTCTGGGTGGGCTAGAAACAGTACTATGTAACCCAGCTGCCCCAGCGCAAAGGCGCCAACACCTGCCATGAAGACCCTCTCGCCGTCCCGCGACAGGCAGAAGTCCCCAACCGCGCAAGTGGCAAGGGCCAGTACCAGCAGCAGCGGCGCCCCTGCCAATCCGGCGGCCAGAGCCAGCAGCGCTACTGCGGCGGTTTTGACAGTGCTGCGCAGAGGTCCCTGGGGCTGTCCCGTTTGCCATAGATAAGACAAGGCACAGAGTGCCGCAGCGATCAGGGGGATGTGTTCTAGGGCCAAGGGCGATCTCCTGTTGAATGCGCCGCAGCTTGCCCCGCGCCTCGGCTTGGGTCAAAGGTAACCCTGCGAAAACACTGTTAGGTGGGAGAAAATTGCCTTGATCTGGTTTGCTATCGCCAGCCTATCGCCACTGGTCTTACTGGCGGCGGCCTGCCTTTGGGGCGGATTGTGGCCGTTACTGGCGTTGCTGTATATGAGCGTTCTGGTGGTCCTGCTGGATCAGATTGCGCGCCACTTGCAGACAAGCACAGCTGGGCCTGGCGCCGATCTGCTCTCGGGGGTGTTGGCATTGGGACATCTGGCACTGTTGCTGGCGGGGCTGCGCGCGATTGCCTACATGCCCTGGGGAGAAGCGCTGCCGATGGGACTGGCGATGGGCCTGTTCATGGGGCAAGTGTCACATCCCAATGCGCATGAGATGATTCATCACCCCCACCGGTGGATGCGGCGATTGGGGATGGTGATCTATACCTCAATGCTGATTGGCCACCACGTCTCCGCTCACTTGCGGGTGCACCATGTCAAGGTAGCCACAGCGCGGGACCCCAACACCGCGCGCAGAGGTGAGGGGTTTTATCGTTTTTTTCTACGGGCCTGGTTGGGGTCATTCCGGGCCGGATTAAGGGCCGACAACGCGGCGCGAGCCCGAAAGTCGCCGCTGCCCGCAACCTGGACCCACCCCTATTTGGGATATTTTGGTGGAGCGGCAGGTGCATTGGCGCTGATCTGGATCGGCGTCGGGCTGCAGGCCATCTTTGCCTATGTACTGATCGCAGGTTTTGCTCAGTCGCAGATCTTTCTGGCCGATTATGTGCAGCATTACGGACTGGTCCGAGCAGTGGATGAAACGGGCCGGGCGGAACCGGTTGGTGCGACTCATTCCTGGAACGCACCACATTGGTATTCCTCGGCGATGATGCTGAACGCACCGCGCCATTCCGACCACCACCTGCATCCCAAACGACGCTACCCTGAGCTGCAGCTGCACCCCGACATGCCCGTTCTGCCCTATTCCTTAGCAGTCATGGCGGCAATCGCGCTGGTGCCGCCACTGTGGCGACGGATGATGGCGCGTCGGTTGGCGCAGCTAGGACAATCCGACCCCATGGCCTGATGGCATCGAAT
Organism: Rhodobacterales bacterium 56_14_T64; assembly: GCA_002162795.1. Classification (GTDB taxonomy): domain Bacteria; phylum Pseudomonadota; class Alphaproteobacteria; order Rhodobacterales; family Rhodobacteraceae; genus Parasedimentitalea. Next base: position 13,138 of record MAAY01000069.1, on the reverse strand, counting down.
CTGGCACACTTACGCCATGCGTTTTTTCCCGATGATTCCTTTGCTGTTATCGCTATTGCAACCCAGTTCATTGGCTGCGGGCGAGCCGATGACAGGGGAGGCCTTTGATCGCTACACCTTGGGACGCACTCTGTTTTACGGGTTTGACGGGCGGACATATGGGGTCGAGCGCTACCTGTCTGGACGCCGGGTATTATGGTCATTCCTGGATGGTCGCTGCCAAACCGGGCACTGGTACGAAGACACCGGCCAAATCTGTTTCATCTATGAAGATCGCAGTGACCCGCAGTGCTGGAGCTTTTCACTGGAAGCAGGCGGGCTGGTGGCGCAATTCGAGAACGACCCGCAGGCGACCGAGCTGTATGAAGTAGAGGATTTGGACGAGGATATGTTGTGTTACGGCCCTGACGTTGGGGTTTGAGGTCGGTGTTGGAATTTGAGTATTTCGGCAAAAAGAAACCTGACGCAGGCTAAATTAGGCTTCTGCATTGCCCAGTTTGACCACTCCATCTGCAAATTCGATCGTCAAAGCGGCAGCGTTTTTCGCATCTGTCGTATTGGTGATCAGTTGTTTGCCACTGCGCACCACCGCATAGCCGCGATCCAGTGTCGCCCGATAGCTAAGGATTTCAAGCTGTCGACCCGTACTGTCCAAGTGCTGGCGTTGCTTGTCAATACGAATGGATTGGGCTTGTTCCAGCCGTTGATTGAGGGACTTGAACTTATCCATTTGCCGGGCCACTTCGCGTTTCAGCGGTAGAGGAGACAGTTTGGCGGCAATTTTTTCCATTTCGCCGCGGCGGCGAGCCACGTGGTTTTCTAGTGTTTTTGGTCGCAGCCCCGCCGAGGTCTGGCTCAGCAGAACTCGGCGATTTTGCACACCCCGGATCAGCGCATTGGGCAGCTTGTCTGACAGGATGTCGATTTTCTGGCGAGGGTCATCAAGCAGCCGCTCAGGTTTGGGCAAGGCCCGCGAAATATCCTTGAGCCGCTGTTTACGTTGCTGCACTGATTGACCGACAGCATGGGTCATTCGGGCACCCTGCTCTCCTGTCCAGGCCAGCAGTTCAAGCCGCACGGGCACCGCCAATTCCGCCGCAGCCGTCGGGGTTGGTGCGCGTTGATCCGAAACAAAGTCGATCAGGGTGGTGTCAGTTTCGTGCCCCACCGCCGAAATCAGCGGGATCTGCGAGGCAGCGGCGGCACGGGCAACGATCTCTTCGTTGAAGCCCCAAAGATCTTCGACCGAGCCTCCACCACGGGCGACGATAATCAGATCTGGGCGTGGCAGCTTGCCACCGGGGGTGAATGCATTGAAGCCATTGATGGCATTGGCCACCTCACCTGCGCAATTTTTGCCCTGCACCGCCACCGGCCAGACCAGCACCTTGCGCGGGAAACGATCTCGCAGCCGGTGCAAGATATCGCGGATCACCGCGCCCGACGGCGATGTTACCACACCAATGAAACGGGGCAGATAGGGCAACGCCTGCTTGCGTTCAGCAGCAAACAGGCCTTCCGATTCGAGTAGTTTCTTGCGTTTCTCCAGCAGCGCCATCAGCGCGCCCTGCCCGGCAACCGAGACTTCCTCGACGTTCATGTTGTATTTCGATTGCGCCCCAAAAGCGGTGAGCCGGCCGGTGACGATGACCTCAAGCCCCTCCTCGGGGACCACTGCCAGATTGGAGACTTGTCCTTTCCAGGTGGTGCAGGCCAGCACTGAACGATCATCTTTGACGTCGTAATACAGATGCCCCGAGCGCGCCTTGAACACCCGGCCCACTTCGCCGCGCACGCGAATGCGACCAAAGGTGCCCTCGAGCGTGCGCTTCACCTCGCCCGACAGCTCGGAAACGGTGAATTCGGGGGTATTCTGACCCGGTGATGGCTCGTCAAACAGGTCTGACACTGGGCTATTCCCCCGCAGGATAGGTTATTCTTGTTCTATGGCTTCGCGCAGCATAGAACGCCCGACAAGCAAGGCCAAGCAGATCGGAGCACTCACGATGAATATCCTTATCCTCGGCGGCGGCGGGCGGGAACATGCGCTGGCCTGGGCGGTGATGCAGAACCCCAAGTGTGACAAGCTGATCGTGGCACCGGGCAATGCGGGCATTGCGCAAATTGCCACCTGCGCTGATCTGGACATCAATCACGGTGGCGCGGTTGTCACTTTCGCCGAAGAAAACGCCATCGATTTTGTCATCGTCGGCCCCGAGGCCCCGCTGGCCGCTGGCGTATCCAACCGTCTGCGCGACGCTGGTCTGCTGGTGTTTGGCCCGTCCGAGGCGGCGGCCAGGCTGGAAGTCTCCAAAGCCTTTACCAAGGAAATCTGCGCCGCCGTGGATGCCCCAACTGCAGGATACGGCCACTTTACAGAGCCGCAAGCCGCCAAGGCCTATATCCGCCAGCAAGGCGCGCCCATTGTGGTAAAGGCTGACGGTCTGGCGGCCGGCAAAGGCGTGATCATGGCCTTTGACGAGGCCACCGCGCTGGATGCCATCGACGACATGTTCGGCGGTGCCTTTGGTACTGCAGGTGCCGAGGTGGTGATCGAGGAATTCATGGAGGGCGAAGAAGCCTCGTTGTTTGTGCTGGTCGATGGCACCGATGTATTGTCGATGGGTTCAGCCCAAGACCACAAGCGGGTTGGCGAAGGCGACACCGGGCCAAACACCGGCGGTATGGGCGCCTATTCCCCCGCTCCGGTGCTGACAGCCGAGATCGAAGCCCGCGCGATGAATGAAATCATCAAGCCGACCATGCAAGAAATGGCTGACCGCGGGGCGCCCTATCAGGGGATTCTGTATGCCGGTCTGATGATCAAGGACGGTCAGCCTCGGCTGGTGGAATACAACGTACGATTTGGTGATCCGGAATGTCAGGTGCTGATGATGCGTCTGGGGGCACAGGCGCTGGACCTGATGCAGGCCGCCGCCGAGGGTCGTTTGGACCGCGCTCAGGTGAACTGGGGGGACGATCACGCCATCTGCGTGGTGATGGCGGCCAATGGCTATCCTGGTGTTTATGATAAGGGATCCGAAATCAAAGGGTTGGACGCCATGTCTGAGGACAGTAGCAATATGGTGTTCCACGCCGGCACCACCGCCAAGGATGGCAAGGTGCTGGCCACCGGCGGTCGGGTGCTGAACGTCACGGCGCGAGGAGATACTCTGCAAGAGGCCCGCGATAACGCCTATACCGTAGCAGATGCCATTGATTGGCCCGGTGGATTTATGCGTCGCGACATTGGCTGGCGCGCTCTTAAATAGGCGACATTGGCTGACGTGCCTTGAAGTTTAGACAAAATCGTTGCCGCCTGCCCCATTGGACGGGCGGTGGCTTTACTGGCTGGCAATCCGGATGTGATCATCTGCCTGAAACCTGGCTATCTCACGCGGGTGTCCCAACCATGCATACCCAGGCACCCCATGGGTTACCCACATCCCAAACTCTCCCGCCCAACGGGAGGTGATCTTACCAGAGCGGATGAGGTCGAGATCGACAAGTTACACTCGAAGATCGGCCAGCTGGTGCCTCTCAAGGTATAAACACCCCTGTCAGCTAATGGGTGGAACGCGTTTTTTTTCGAACTGAACCGGAACAGCAAAGCATCCGAAGATCAGTATGAGGCGGCAATGCCAAATGCTGTCGTTGGCCCTGTCAGATCTGTACTATCAACCGAACGGAGAAAGTTCAGAGACCTTACGGTTGACGGAAAACATCCATTGCCCGGCAGGTGCATGCCAAGCATGCTGCCGAGAGGGGACAAACAATTCCTTGAAACGCCTTGGTATGGGTCGCGACTCTCTCTCGGAACATTGCCGCGCAATACCCTGCCGGGCAGTGAATGGCGCGGTAAGGGTCGCTTGCTCGACAATATCTTCATTGAGCGTCTATGGCATTCGATGAAATACGAGTGTGTCTACCTGCATGCCTGGGAATCCGGATCAGACGCGAAAGTTGGCGTCAAAGAATGGATGGAGTTCTATAAGCGTAAGCGTCCTCACTCCGCACTCGACGGCAAACCACTAGCCGTGGTCTATTAGCTGAGAAACGAAATAACCAAACCTGGTCAGCAGGTGCAGAAAGTAGCTTAAGTCACGCCAGATACTGTCCAACAAATGGCGAGTAGCTCACTGCTGGAGTTGGCTGCCGATAAACCAAAAAAGCGAAACCCTGCATAATTTCAAAGAGATGCAAACCGCCTGACAAGCCACGATCAAGGATCGAACGGCCGCAAGTGCGCGGGTGAAAATCGCAATTCTCCCGCTGCTCAGGAAACGGGCCACTCTGCGCTTGCGGCAGATTGAGCGTGATATCACGCAGATAAACACAGCTATTGAGGCAACACTCTCAGCTGACGAAACGCTCTTCGAAAAAGCCTGTGCTCTCATCGCGATCCCTGGCATCGCAAAGTTTACCGTATATGCAATGCTGATCGAACTGCCCGAGTTGGACGGTTTGAGCGGAAAGCAGGCAGCGAATCTGGTGGGCTTTGCTCCGATTCTTGGTGATGCAAGCACCACCTGTCAGCCAAGGAGTAAATGACCGGTAAAGAACGATTTCAGGGTGACCGCGCCCATCTGCCAAGAGCGATCTACCGATCAGCGGTCGCCGCCAATGAGTCAATCCAGATATGAAAGCAAAGTATCATGCACTGAATGCCAACGGGAAATGCAAGAAACTTGCGATAGCCGCGGTCACGCGAAAACCTGTGGTCATGGCGAACGCACTGCTGCGTGATGGTCGAAAATGGACTGAAACACAGGCTCAACCAATACGGACACCCGGCAATCGCGCTGTCTTTTGTCGTCATGTTCTGGTTATGACATGCTGTAGCGGGGTCTGCGTCGCCCACTGGCCGTTACCTCTTGCTGTCTCGAGGGCATGCTGTCGCCATTCCCCTACCGGTTACCAAAAGAGGAACACGGGATGAAGATGTTTATCGAACTTGATATATTGCTCAACAAGACTCCGGTTTGCATGCACAACGAGCATGGCAGAGTCGTGCAGGAAACACAGGTTGCCAGCGACCCAGAGGCCCTCTCGGGCTTTGTAGGCACGCTGCCTGGAACGGTTGCATCATAGGACTAGAAGCTGGACCATTGTCGCAGTGGTTGCATCGCGGGCTGACCAAGGTTGGGTTTGATGTCATGTTGATGGAGATCCGGCAAGTGAAAGGCGCGCTGAAAGCGATGCCGACCAAGACAGATTGGCGGGATGCCGAAGGGATTGCCCACTTGTTTCATATCGGTTGGCTCAGGCCAGTGCATTGCAAATCCGTCTCTGCGCAAGAGATCCCAGCGCTTCTGGGTGCCCGTAAGACAGCCCAACGGGGGTGATTGCTCTGGAGATGTCGCTGCGTGGCTTGTTGCGAAGCTTCAGGCTCAAAGTCGGCGCGATCTCGCGCGGGCGTTACAACATGCGCGTGCGTGACTTTGTGGAGGGTAATGCCATGCTGGAGGCCGCAACAACCCTGCCTATGCTCAAATCACGCGCTGCGTTGCGCGTTGAGCTAGCCGATCTGGAAGGCGAGGGTCGCGGGTTTGCGCAGGACGACCTGGTCTGCCGCTTGTTGATGACAATGCATTCGCCAATGCCTCTCGGACCATTGGCGTTCCATCGGCTCATCATTGGAGCGGTTGTCGCTCTAACCTTCTAATGCGCAGTCGATGATCCAAGCTGCTTCGGGTCTTCCAAATGCGTCGGACTGTGGGTGGCTCTGGCATCCTCGCGGCACCAATTCAGAGAGCGTGATGGTATTGGCGGAATCCTCACGGCAAGCAACCTAAACTGACACCGGGCGTTGTGCCAGACGGCCACAGTCAGTTTGATTCGTGGACGTCCCTTATGGGTCAGAACCTGGGCTTCGCAGGTTGCCAGACGCCAGGACGCGGTCCCAAAGATGCCCCCGGGCAAGATCTCATAGTGAGGGGCTATAAGACAACAGCTTTTCGAACACCCGCGCCCTGCCTTGTCAAAAAAGAGATCAACGAGAAAACTGCCCCCATGGGTAACTCGCGCTCGTCATATGACTGTTTACAGAGACGACCCCGTTACCGAAGCCCTGATCCTAATGCATATACCCACAAACTGAAGGATCCTCGATTTCATCTTGATTCAGAAAAGCAATTGGATCTTTGTTCACTATATCAATGCCAACTTGGTTGGCACGCCATAGGCACTAGGAGACAAGGCTATCCATGTTGAACCCAGTGCTACCCGAACCGCGTGAGATTAGTTTACTTTCCAGGTCCGCTGCCCGTTCATCCTGAGCTAGCAGTGAGCGTTTCTCGATTGCCACAGGATGAGATTTCAGCGTCTCCATACTAGTCACACAGATTTTCGTTCCATACGAATAACTATAATCTGCCTGCGTATATACAGAAATAATTGGTATGTTGGGCTGGCCAAGGGCCACTGTTTACTTTCACTGCTATCTCCCTAATCGTGCGACTTGAGCGCTACCCGATCAGTAGGAGCCTGCAAATCGCCCTCCCAGGGCTACCGACAATCAAGCGCCCGATCCATACTCGCCCGACCGGTGAATGCTCCAATATCCCGACTGGTAATCTCACCGCCCTCCAACGTCGAGGCCATGATCCGCGACCAGCCGCCATCCACCGTGACCATCTCAGCACCCTCTCCACAATCGCGAATACCCGAGGTAATGAAATTCTCGCCGATACGGTGGTTGGTCAATCCGGACTTACTCGCCACGTCGAGAAAATCCCCGTCTTGCAGGCTCCAGATTCGTAGCGTCTTGGCCAGATGTGGGCGATCAATATAGGCAATCTCTGGCCAGCCGTCGCCATCCAGATCCGCCGAACCAATCGGTGCCAGCCAACGGTGGGGGCGGCCAATAAACGGTGTGGCTGCATAAAGCCCGCGTTCGTCATACAACGACAGCCGCGCGCCCTGGGTCAGGCTGCTCTCGACCACCATCACCAGGCTTGGGCCATCGTCGCCCTCGATGATCCTCGGCTCCAGATCTTCGAAGACGTGGTTTTCAGGTAGCCGAATAATGAGTTTATAGGTTTGCCCGTCGCCACAGCCCGAGCAGGGGTCCACCTGCAGTAATAACGCCCCCCATTCCACATCATCGCCCAGTATGGCGTGATCATAACGGGTGGTGGGTTCGATGAAATCAGCCGAGATGATCACATCCGGCGGCGTGGCCTGTGCCATACTGGCGGCCAAGATCGCCATCCCGCCCAGCCCCAGGCGCAAGGCCTGCCACGCGCGGCGGGTAAAACCGGGCCAAGGGCGAAGCGTCAGACGCCGCGCCACCGGACCCGGGTCAAACATCAGATCTGTTTTTCCGGCATCTGCACAACCAACCCGTCCAGCGCATCTGACACTTTGATCTGACAGGTCAGACGCGAGCGGGCGGGATCTGGCTCATAGGCAAAGTCCAGCATGTCCTCTTCCATGTCGTCCTTGGCTGGGACCTTCTCGACCCAGGCCGGATCAACATAGACGTGGCAGGTCGAACAGGCGCAGGCACCGCCACAGTCGGCCTCAAT
>MAAY01000069.1:0-5535 GCA_002162795.1 Rhodobacterales bacterium 56_14_T64 | reverse complement strand
CGTTGTGCTCGATATAGGTGATTTTGGCCATCTGAAAGGGCGCTCCGTAGTCTGGTTGATAGGCGGGCTCTGAGGCCGTTGCTTCCCAGATAAGCAAGCTGCGCCGGTTTGCCAAGTAGAGTGTGTTGTCATTGCCGTGATCGCACCCCTGAGCGGCGGATTTGCACGCGTGGGCCGTTCGGGCGGGACGCGTCACGGCCAGGATCAGGGCCGCAATAGCGCTGCAGAGCTCTCACGCTCTTATATTGAGAACACTCACCAGCAGGCAACGCCAGGACGCTTTCCCGTTTTTACGGGTTCTTGTCAGGTGAAGTCCTGATCTTTTCCGCCGCCGGAGACACTTACAAATCCGCTGATGATACACAAAAACCCTACGCCCGGGCGGGTTACAGATCTTTGATAGCCACATCACTGCCAGCTCTTTGCCATCCTGAAGCGCCGACGAGATATAGCCTGGCCCCAGACCGGTATCCTGCGCAGCGGAGCACTTGCTGCATTCGGTATTGTCGGGGGCAGCTTGCAGTCGTGCACGCATTGCATGAATGTCGAATTCAGCGCGTATCGCTACAGTCCCCGTTATTATGAACAGGAATGCACGTCACATTCGTGAAGCCCCCGGGGCGTGGCACGGGTGACGGCGAAACCCGGCATCCCGGCGAAACCCGGGTGGCGCTGAGTGAACTGATTTCATCTGCGGTTTACCTCAGGCCGAAGGCCCCGTTTCCAAGCCGGGCAAATGCGGCTATTGTAGTGCGAACCGGACCCGCAAGAGGTTCTGAAACAGATGAGCAGACCATGAACAGCCCAGATGCCCTATTTCGGCGCCACAGCGCCAAGCCGGCGCAGCGCCAAGCCGCACGCGGCCGCGCGCTGCGCCGGCTCGCACTCAGTTCAGGCCTGCTGGTGCTGGCCGGCTGTCAGGCGGCGACAGAGGCCGGGCGCAGCCTGCCGGATTTGAATGAGCTGAGCGTGATAGCCGGGCTGACGCCTCCTGCACCAGTGATCCTGCGCGGCGGCACACCGCAAGCACCTGCCGGCAGCCAGCCCGGCAGCTGTTTTGTCAGGGACATCTCGCCTGCGGTGGTGGAAAGCATCACCGAACAGGTTCAGATCAAACCTGAATTGCTGGACCGCACCACCGGCGAGGTGATCCAGCAGGCGGGCTACCGCACCGACACGCGCCAGAGCATCGTCAGCGAACGCGCCGAAATCATGGTCCAGACCCCCTGCCCTGAAGTGCAGGGCTTTGCTTTTATCGCCACCCTGCAGCGGGCGCTGAAGGCGCGCGGCTTTTACGTGGCAAACGTGACCGGGATCATGGATGCGCGCACCCGTCGGGCCATTCGCAGCTATCAGGTGGCGCGCGGGGTGAACAGTGATGTGCTTTCGGTGCAAAGCGCCGTGGCGATGGGGCTGATTGCGACACAAGCGCCACCGCGCTGAGCCTGTCACCGCGGCCACAAAGGATCCGGACAGAGCTGGCACCTGGCCCTTCTTTTTGGCTTAAATATCCCCGCCGGAGGCTCTGTCACCGCCACGGCGCATGCGCGCGCAGCCGCTCGAAAACCTGGCCGCCCGGACGCTGCGCCAGTCTCCTGTTTACTGCCCCGGACGGATCTGCTGCCGAAATAGGGCCTGCCGGCTCTGGTGGCGCTGCTGACGCTCCGGCCCGCGAATTCCGGCGCCCCGGTTTTCTGCTGCTTTGGCATCACAGCCCCGCACGCAAAAGGGCGGCCCGAAGGCCGCCCCTGGTATTTCAACTTAAAACCGGGTCACTCCAGCGTCAGCGCCACAAACCGTGGATCACCGCCGCGGCGCACCAGCAGCAACAGCGATTTGCGGCCGCCTTCGCGGGCTTGCTCAATGCGGGCGTTCAGATCCTCAACCGAGCTCACCGCCATCTGTCCCGCTTCCACGATCACATCGCCGGCGCGCAGGCCTTTGCTGAACGCTTCGGCGGATTCATCGACACCCGTGATCACCAGGCCATCGGCACTGGCCGCAAGATCCAGTTCCGCGCGCAGCTCCGCAGTCATCGGTGACAGCGACAGGCCCAGCACTTCGCCAAGTTTCGGCGCCGGAGGGGTTGCAGCAACGGGGATCGGGGCTGCCTCTGCATCTTCGCGACGCCCCAGCGTGACCAGCAGCGTCTGGCTTTTGCCATCCCGGCGCACCACGATGCGCACCGCTTTGCCCACTTCGGTATTGCCGACCTGGCGCACCAGACCGCGGGTGTCGACCACATCGACGGTGTCAAATGAGGTGATCACGTCGCCGGCCAGAATGCCGGCTTCAGAGGCCGGGCCTTCAGGCACATCCGTCACCAGCGCACCGGACGCGGATTCAAGGCCAAGCGCCTCGGCCACATCTTCGGTTACGTCCTGAATGCGCACGCCGAGCCAGCCACGCCGCGTTTCGCCAAACTCGCGCAACTGTTCGATCACCGGCGCCACCACGTTGGAGGCCATGGAAAACCCGATGCCGATCGAGCCGCCGGTGGGCGACAGGATCGCGGTGTTCACGCCAATCACATCGCCGTCCATATTGAACAGCGGGCCACCGGAGTTGCCTTTGTTGATAGCGGCGTCCGTCTGGATGAAATCATCATAAGAGCCGGACAGGGTGCGGTTGCGCGCCGAAATAATACCGGCGGAGACCGAAAAGCCCTGGCCAAGCGGGTTGCCCACGGCCATCACCCAGTCGCCGACACGCGAGACGTCACTGTCGCCAAACGGCACAAAGGTCAGCGCGGTGTCGCTTTCGACTTTGAGCAGTGCCAGATCGGTCTTGGGATCGGTGCCAACCACTTTCGCAGGCAGTTTCATACCTTCATAAAATTCGATCATGATCTCGTCGGCACCGTCGATCACGTGGTTGTTGGTGACGATATAACCATCTTCAGAAATCACAAAACCGGATCCCAGCGCCTGGCTGCGGCGCGCGCGGCGGTTGTCGCCACCCTGGCCGTTGCGGTCCATAAATTCTTTAAAAAATTCTTCAAATGGCGAACCTTCAGGCACCATCGGGCCAGGAGCTGCCGGCGCCGCCACTGTGGTGGAGGTGGTGATATTGACCACCGCCGGGCTGACGGCTTCGGCCAGATCAGCGAGGCTTTCGGGCGCACCACGGGCCTGGGCCTGGGCGATCCAGGTCAGCAACATCAGGGTGCTGAGCGCCAGAACCGCGAGCATGCGGGTCAGCAACTGAGGGGAACGGGAAATGGAAACAGCCTGCGGTTTCACGCGTAACTCCTTGTTTGTAGGCCCTAAACCCGACACGGGTATTCACAGGGGCCGTATGCGTCACGATCAAATGTAAGATCGCCGTCGGAAAGAACAACTCTGAAAACCGCGATGGTTTATCAACTTGGTGTGATCGTGCCTGCGAACACAGTGTCTATATAGTCTGAATAATATGAAATTCTGGTTTTTAAACTCAAAGACCAGCATATCGGCTGATTGCCACCAGGAGCACGCCGGCCGCCAGTGCCGCGAGTCCGATCAGGCGACGGGTCTGCAGCGGCATGTCCGCCAGCAGGCGCAACAGCTCATCAAAGCGAAAAGGGGCCAGTGCGAACACCAGCCCCTCCACAATCAATACCAGCCCGAGGGCCAGAAGGATCCACGCCATTATTGCGGCGTTACCGTTTTAAAGTAGTCGAAGAACTCGCTGTCAGGTGACATCACCATCGAGGAATTTCCCGCCTGGAACGCTTTGCGGTAGGCGGCCAGGGAGCGGTAGAATTCGAAGAACTCCTGATCCTTGCCAAAGGCTTCTGCAAAGACCGCGTTGCGGTTGGCGTCGGCTTCACCACGGGTGATCTCCGCCGTCCGGGCCGCGTCAGATTCAACTTCGACCACAGTCCGGTCGGCCTGGGCACGAACCCGCTGCGCGGCTTCTTTACCACGGGCGATTTCGTCTGCGGCTTCACGTTCCCGTTCTGCGCGCATCCTGGCAAAGGTTGAGTCAAGGTTTTGCACCGGCAGATTGGTCTGTTTCAGCCGCACATCGACCACGTCCAGACCCAGCGGCAGCGCGCGCAAGCGGGCGTTGTCGCGGATCCGGACCATCAGCCCGGCACGCTCAGAAGACAGGATGGTGGCAGAGGTTACCTGATCAGAACCAAGCACTTCGCGCACCTGGGCGTTGAGGATCCGTTCCAGCCGGTCTTCAGCAACCCGCAGGCCGCCAACACCAACCGCCTGACGGAATTGCACAACATCGGTAATCCGGTAGCGAGCGAACGCATCTACAACCAGACGACGGTCATCAGAGGGCGTGACTTCGATTTCGGCTGTTTCCAGCGACAGGATGCGGTCATCATAATAAACCACTTCCTGGATCAGCGGAATTTTGAATCCCAGACCGGGATCTTCTTTCACCGCTTTGATCTGACCAAACTGCAGCACCAGCGCCGTTTGACGTTCGTCAACGATAAAGACCGAGGACATCGCCACGATCACAGCCAGGATGATGGCTGGCAGGATAAGTGTTGTCTTGCGCATCAGTTGCTTCCCCCTCTGGTGAGCTCATTCAGGGGCAGGTAAGGCACCACACCCTGACCGCCGGCGTCGCCGTCGATGACGACTTTGTTCACCCGGCCAAGCACTTCTTCCATGGTTTCCAGATAGAGACGTTTACGGGTCACTTCCGGCGCGTTTTTATATTCGCCAAGAACGGCGGTAAAACGGCTGGCTTCACCTTCGGCCTCATTCACCACGCGGGCGCGGTAGCCTTCGGCTTCTTCGATGATCTGGGCCGCGTTACCACGGGCCGAGGCCAACACGGTGTTGGCATAGGCATCTGCTTCGCGTTCCAGACGGTCGCGTTCCTGCTCTGCTGCCTGGACTTCGCGGAAAGAGTTCAGCACTTCGCGCGGCGGATCGGCTTTGTCGAGGTTGACGCGCACCACGTTGATGCCGGAACCATAGCTGTCCAGAGTCGTCTGGATCAGGTCCTGGGCGGTTGTGGCGATCAGGCCACGATCCCGGTTCAGGATCGGTGCCAGTTCGCTGGTAGCAATAATTTCACGCATCGCCGATTCAGCCACCGCCTGGATGGTCTGATCGGGATCGGCGAGATTAAACAGGAATTTGGCCGGATCGTTGATGTTCCACACCACCTGGAAATCGATGTCGACGATGTTTTCGTCGGTGGTCAGCATCAGGCCGGACGGGCCCGCCCTGTCCACACCCACGTTCTCAATGCGCTCGGAGGTCACCGAAAGCACTTCGGCGGTGACCAGCGGCCAGGGCGCAAAGTTCAGACCGGAATTGCCGATGCTGGAAAACTTACCCAGGAACAGCTCAACCGACTGTTCTTCCGGTTTCACAGTATAGAAAGAGGAAAACGCCCAGAGGCCGATCGCCGCCAGCGCCGCCAGCCCAAAGGTACCGCGGGTGAACTGCGGCCCGTCTGCGTCGCCGTTGCCGCCGCCGCCTTTGCCGCCACGACCGCCCATAAGGACACGCAGCTGCTCCTGGCCTTTTTTCATCAGCTCATCGATTTCGGGTGGCATCTGCGGGTCACGGCCCG
>MAAY01000100.1 GCA_002162795.1 Rhodobacterales bacterium 56_14_T64 | reverse complement strand
TATGGGCGCCAAGATCCTGCGGTTCTGCCCCGCCACTGGCGTCACACAGCATGATGATGGCACTTGGACGGTTCACACCGACAAGGGCGATATCGACTGCGACTACGTTGTCAACGCAGCAGGTTATTATGCACAGCGGGTCGGCGAATGGTTCAAACCCTTTGGCGGTCGCACGGTTCCAATGATGGTGATGAGCCACCAGTATCTGCTGTCCGAGGAAATTCCCGAGATTGAAGCCTATACCAAGGAAACTGGCAAGAAGCTGCCGCTGCTACGCGATGTCGACGTCTCGTACTACCTGCGTCAAGAGAAACACGGCTTTAACCTTGGACCTTATGAGCCGAACTGCCGCGCGCATTGGGATACCCCTGAAGATCCGATGCCCGAGGATTTCTCTTTCCAGCTGTGGCAGGACGATCTAGACCGGATCGAAGACATCATGATGGACGCGATGGAACGCGTGCCTTCACTGGCCACCTCTGGCATCTCTCGCGTCATCAACGGCCCGATCCCTTATGCCCCAGACGGGATGCCACTGGTTGGCCCAATGCCCGGTGTCAAAAATGCGTTTGAGGCATGCGTGTTCACTTTTGGCATTGCTCAGGGCGGTGGTGCGGGCAAATGCCTGGCCGAATGGATTGTCGACGGTCAGACCGAGTGGGACATGTGGGCCTGCGATCCACGGCGCTATACCGACTACACAGATCACGATTACTGCGTTCAAAAAGGTATGGAGATTTATGGCAATGAATACGCCATGCATTTCCCCCATCATGAGTGGCCCGCCGCGCGCGACAAGAAGGTCAGTGCCGTCCATGCCAAGGTGAAAGACTTGGGCGGAGTCATGGGTGCGTATAACGGATGGGAGCGCGCCAATTGGTTTGCCAAGGACGGTGATGACACCTCGGAAGAGGCGACACACACCTGGGGGCGGTCAGGCCCATGGCAGCAGCGCATTCAGGAGGAATGCGAGGCCGTTCGGGATGGCGTCGGCGTTCTCGACCTACCGGGTTTCTCACGGTTCAACTTGAGCGGCGAAGGTGCTGCGGAATTCCTGCGTGGCCTCGTCGCTGGAGGCCTGCCCAAAATAGGCCGAATGAACCTTGTCTACATCTCGGACAACCGTGGGCGAATTCTGACCGAAATGTCCTGCATCCGCCATGGTGAAGATCATTTCACCATGATCACTGCAGGTACAGCGCAGTGGCATGATTTTGAAATCTTGCGAAATGCGTTGCCCACAGGTCTCAGCCTAACGGATCACACAACTGAATTCGGCACCATGATTGTCACCGGACCAAAGGCACGTGATTTGTTTGCCGACCTGTCAGACGCCGATCTGTCGCTTGGCTGGCTCACCCATCAAAAGGCCAATGTGGCTGGCAAGCCTGCCTTTTTGGCGCGTGTATCTTTTGCTGGTGAGTTGGGATGGGAAGTACACTGCGCCAATGCGGACCAGCCTACGATCTATGCTGCGATCCTGGAGGCCGGAGCCAAGCCGTTTGGCATGTACGCACTGAACTCACTTCGGATTGAGAAAGGCTATCGCACCTGGAAGGGCGATCTGACAGCCGACTACTCCCTACTTCAAGGTGGGTTGGGCCGTTTTGTCAAACTGGACAAGCCGCAGGATTTCCCGGGCAAAGCAGCTATTCAAGTTGAGAAGCAACAGGGCGTGAAGAAGAGTTTTGTCACCCTAATTGTTGACGCCAACGATGCTGATGCGCCGTATATGTCCTGTATCTGGAGCGGCGGTGAAATCGTCGGCGAGACCACCAGTGGCGATTGGGGCTACCGGGTGAATGCGTCGGTTGCGCTGGGCATGGTGCGGGCAGATCTGGCGGTGCCGGGAACTGAGCTAGAGGTAGAAATCTACGGTGAAAAATGCCGGGCCGTGGTGCAAGAGGACCAACCACTCTGGGATCCTACTAACGAAAGGCTGCGGGCATGACCTTACCGAACACTATGAAAGGCGTCTGTCTTACCCATCACGGCGGACCTGAAGCACTGGAGTGGCGCGAAGACATCCCAGTTCCGGTGCCTGGGTCTGGACAAGTTCTTGTGCGAGTGCTGGCTGCCGGTGTGAACAACACTGACATCAACACACGGATCGGCTGGTATTCATCGGATGTGACCGGAGCAACGGAAGGCGTTGATCAGGAGGTCGAGGCTGGGGGCCATGCAGGCGCCCTCACATTTCCCCGTATTCAGGGTGGAGATCTGTGCGGACGGGTTGTCGCCATTGGCAGCAATGTGGATCTGGCGATTGGCGCACGCATCACCAGTCCGATCAACCTGCCACGACCCACCGCCAGCAATCCGCATGGCTACACCGTGCTGGGGTCAGAATTTGACGGAGCTTTTGCCGAATACTGCCTGGTCGAGACTGCAGATATCTATGATGTCAGCGCATCTCCGCTGTCGGACATTGAAATCGCAGCCATTCCCTGCGCTTTTGGCACCGCAGAGCTTTTGCTGACCCGTGCCGGAGTTGGCGACGGCCAGTCCGTCCTGATCACCGGGGCCTCTGGGGGCGTTGGGATGGCGGCCGTACAACTGGCACAGCTGCGCGGGGCAGAGATCACCGGCGTGACCTCGCCCACCAAGGCCACCGCAGTTCGTGACGCCGGGGCCACGCATATTCTGGCGCGTGGCGCGACCCCAGAGGCAGCCGCTTATGATGTGGTCATTGACGTGGTTGGTGGTGAGGCCTGGCCTTCGCTGATCCGCGCTCTGAAACCGGGTGGGCACTACGCTGTGTCCGGCGCCATTGCCGGCCCCATGGTCACGGCTGATCTGCGCGAAATCTATCTGCCCGATATCACCCTTCACGGCTGCACTTACCAGCCACCAGAGGTGTTCGAACGTTTGGTCATGCTGATCAACACAGGTAAGATCAAGCCGCTGGTTTCGGCCACCTATCCGCTACAGGACATAGCCAGGGCGCAGGAAGATTTCATGTCGAAACAATTGCCCGGCAAGCTGGTTTTGCTGCCGCCTGCGTAAGCCTTGTCCTGTCGATCAGGACTAGATACGCAGTCTGATAAATTCTGATGCCGGTCACTAGGACCGGCATCAGTCTATTGTTTAGTTTTGCGGCTCAGGCGCTGCATCGTCGGCCCCGGCATCAGAAGCAGGCTGTGGATCAGCAGGCGTATCAGGCTCCGGCTCAACCGCAGAGGGGGCTGCCTCGGAGGGGGGCTCTGCCGGATCAGCAGGTGCTGCAGTCTCGGGATCAGTACCGGGAGTTGCAGGTGGGACCTCCTGAGCGGGCGGTGTTGCAGGCGGCGCAGCGCCAGGCACGTCATACCCCAGCAGGTTTGCAGTCGCGGGATCAACCAAGCCCGTAGACTCGAGCTCGTTGTCATACTGCAACCACATCACTGCCGCTTCGGTGCCGCTGCCAAACACTCCGTCTACACTGCCGACGTCATAGCCGGCGCCAACAAGCCGATTTTGCAGCTCGCGAACCGTGTCACCGCGGGTAAAGGGATCAGTCAGCCCCATACCAACAACGGATTCCGGCTGCCCTTCTTCTGCTGGCGGGTCCGAGACAATCTCGTATACTTTTTCATCCTCGTAGTAAGTCGAGCGGTACAACACACCGTCGCACAGATAGAGTGTTTCTCCGTCCTCGGTGACCTTCTCACACTCCTTATCCGACGGCAGCGAAGTGGTGTAGACCAGTGTCGAGCCAACAATCGCCGCAGTAAAGAACCAGCCCCAGCCCGGATTATAATAGTATGGACCATAGTGGTAATGCGGCGGCCGATAATAGGGTGGCCGGTAGTATGGTGGACGGTAGGCCGGTGGACGGTACCCAGGAGGCCGGTAGCCCGGAGGACGATGTCCCGGAGGCCGTGCGCCTGGCGGGCGCGAACCGGGCCGATGCCCAGCATTGGGTGGCCGAGAGCCTGGCGGGCGCGATCCCGGAGGGCGTGCCCCTGGCGGACGTGATCCAGGAGGACGCGCGCCTGCAGGACGTGTTCCGGCCGCAGGACGTGTTCCGGCAGATGGCCGGCCGGGGTTAACTGCAGGCGGCTTATTTGGTCTAGTTGCCGGCTTGGTCGCGGGACGAGTTGCCGGTTTAGCAGCAGGCCGCGTAGCAGGTTTTGTCGCTGGCCGCGTAGAGGGTTTTGTCGCGGGACGAGTCGACGGTCTTGCTCCAGTCGAAGGTCGGGTTCTAGCACCAGAAGGCCTTGATCTGGGGGCACTCGAAAATCCACCCCGATTTCCGCCGCCTCCTCCTCGGGCGCGTCCGCCACCACCGCCGTGCCCTCGGGCATCAGCAGAATCTGCTCGCGGTGACAACCGCATAACGCTCTCGGGAGACGTGCCAACTGACAGGGCAAAAATGAGTACACCAATGAAAAACTGTCGCATCAGTTACGCCCTCCCAGAATACTGACATCCTCGGGCTGGGGCCAAGTCATCAACTCGGCCTCGTCATTCGGAACATAGGTAAAAACACCGTCCGGGATATCCGGGTCGAAATCCCAATTGGTGAAATAAGCCCGGTACTGCGGCCAGCCTTGTGTGTAGGGATCGGTGCCAACAATCATCATCAGTTCTGGCTGGTCAGGTTCGGTCGAAATCCAGATCTGCCAATCGGTGTCATAATCGGAGAACGCCAAATGATGTGCCTCGCGTCCGGCCAATCTGGTGGTCCCCAGATAAGCCGCTGACTCGGCCCGGTCGAGCAGTTCAGAGCGAGGCGAGGTGCTCATCACTTGCCAGATAGGCAGACGGATATCGTAGGCCTCGCTTGCCCGGTCCGCCAGTGCATCAAAATCACCGCTGAAATCGGTGGAAACATAGGCGTTTTCTTCGACGTCGAAAATTTGGAACTGCGCGCCGTTAAAGAAATACTCGCGGGTGTCGTCGCCAAATTCCGAATAGCCGTAGAACCCAACCCCGCGCTGCAACAGATTGGCACCACTGCGCATGTACGTGATCTTTTCACGGCCATCGACCACCACATCAAAGGACACAAACCAATCCATCGCCAGAGCATTGTGCGCCGCGAGGTATTCAGTTGCCGATGTCAGGATTTCGACCGCCTGAGGGTCCAGAGGTGGTGGAGCATCGTCCGTTTGGGCGTATCCGGGAATAGCCCCGCCCCCCATCATCAATCCAGCGCCACAACACAGCAGCAAACCCTGCCTACGAAATACTGCCAAATGTAATTTGACGGAATAATTTAAATTGAACATGCACCGAGATTACAAGTGATCGGAAAAATCTCAATGCTTTTGTTTACCTAAGCACCTAACCGCTTATTGCAAAGACCAAAATCCTATCGGCCAACCACGATGTCCGCCTGCAACCCGCCAAGATCGCCGCTGTGACCTAGCCGCAACGTACCGCCATGTGCGCGGGCGATGTCGGCAACGATGGCCAGCCCCAGTCCAACACCGGACCCCAAATCCTGATTGCGTGAGGGGTCCAGCCGGGTAAAGGGACGCATGGCCTCGCTGCGTTGATCTTGCGGGATGCCTGGGCCGTCATCTTCAACCCGAATGCGCAATGCGCGGTCGGTCAGGGCCACCGATACCCGCGCCCGGCTGCCATACCGTACCGCATTAGAGACCAGGTTATCGACGGCACGGCGCAAGGCTGCAGGGCGCAGCATAACCGTACCCGTGCCGCTCAACTCTCCCAGCATCACATCCCGGTCCTCCCGGCGCCAGTTGTCAACGATGGCCTTGACCAGCTGCTGCGGATCAGTTGCCTCGGGGGGGCTGGTCGACACACCGCGTGAAAAATCGAGGAAAGCATCCAGCATTTGCTGCATTTCATCCACATCCTGCAACAGCGGCTCGGCGTCCTCTTCATCCAGCATCGCCAACCCCAGCCTCATCCGGGTCAATGGCGTGCGCAGATCATGGCTCACCCCGGACAGCATAAGGGTGCGTTGTTCGATCTGGCGGTCGATCCGGGCGCGCATATCCAGAAAGGCGCTGCCTGCGACCCGCACCTCGGTCGCACCAGAGGGGCGGTACGGCACTGCACGTCCCCGCCCAAAGGCCTGCGCCGCATCCGCCAGTCGTTTGATCGGCCGCAACTGATTGCGCATGTAGAGAAACGAAATGACGGTCATGAAGATGCCAAAGAATAGCATGGTGACAATCAACTGGTGCGGCGCTGCCGCAGTGACCCGGCGTCGATCAAAACTGATCTCCACTGGTCCAAGACGATTGGAAAAAATCAACCTGACCAGTCGGTTGTCCGGGAATTGCACGGCCATAATCGGAGCGTACCCCTTGCGCAATGTGTCCCGCACGATACGTCCCGAGAATTCATTCCAGGCCAGCACGTCCTGCGGTGGTAACTCTTCATCCCCAAGAAACCGCAAGCCCATTTGCAGGGGCGCCAGTAAGGGAGCCGTTTGCTCCAGCATCACCTCTTGGGTCGGCGCAGACAGGCTCAGTTCCGAAATCAATTCCAGTTCGCGCATCACCGTCAGCGTCATCTGCACGGTGATATCCTGCAAATGTCGCTGAATAAACGCCACCGAGACCACCAGTTGCAGCACCACGATGGGTAGCATCATGATCAGCGCCGCCCGTCCATACAGACTGCGCGGCATATAACGTTTGAGCCAGTGGAATAACATGGGCTAAACCTATAGAGCGCCAGCAAGACTGTGAAGCACAGCCCGATGCGGGCGTTTGAAATGAATACCAAAAGACCGAGGCACAATGATGCAGGCTCCTGATGATTTCAACCCGGAAGCTGGGGTAGCAATAGAGTTGGAACCGGGGCTGCGCCGGATTTTGGCCGCAAACCCGTCTCCGATGACCTATCGCGGCACCAACACCTATCTGCTGGGCGAGACCTCTCTGGCGGTGATCGACCCTGGCCCCACCCTGCCCGACCATCTTGAGGCGATTCTGGCAGCTGTTGCGCCCACCCAGCGTATCACTCATATCATCGTCACTCACAGCCACCTCGACCACTCCCCACTGGCGGCTGAGCTAAGCCAGCGCACCGGCGCGCCGATCTATGCCTTTGGCGATGCCAAGGCAGGCCGCAGTACCGTGATGACAAAACTGGCTGCAGCAGGCATGGCAGGTGGCGATGAAGGCATCGACACGAATTTTCAGCCCGACATAACAGTAGCCGACGGCGCGTTGATTACCGGCGACGGCTGGACTTTGGAAGTGATCCATACCCCCGGCCATTTAGGCAACCACATCGCGCTGGCCTGGAAGGATGCGTGTTTCACCGCTGACCATGTGATGGGCTGGGCCAGTTCACTGGTGTCGCCACCCGATGGAGACCTGAGCGATTTCATGGCCTCTTGTCACCGTTTGCGGGCCCGAAACTGGCGGGTGTTCCACCCCGGCCACGGAGCCCCGGTTACGGAGCCGATCGCACGACTGGAATGGCTGATTGCTCACCGAAACTCCCGCGAGTCGGCGATCCTGGACGGATTGGCAAAGTCACCGGCCACAGCTCAGAGTCTGGCGCAAGAAATCTACACCACGACACCGGCATCTTTACTGGCAGCTGCAGAACGCAACATCCTTGCGCATCTGATTGATTTAATGGGAAAATCACAAATCGAGGCCATCGGAAATCTATCCGCTACCGCTAGATTTCAACTGTGCAAATAGACTGAGAAAATTATTTTGAAAATATCGAGTTTATTCTCTAGACGCTCCAAAATCCGGGCGCTATACGACACGGACCGTTCCGGCGTAGCTCAGCGGTAGAGCAGTTGACTGTTAATCAATTGGTCGTAGGTTCGATCCCTACCGCCGGAGCCATAAAAAGCCACTAAGCTCAATAGCTTGGTGGCTTTTTTGGGTTTTTGAATCGGCTTGCATGTTTTGACTTGTCACCGCATTTGTCACCAAAATTTGCGCGTGGAGTGAAGGTAACCTATTTCAATCTGCTTGCGTCGGCACAAGTCTGGAGACCTCTCCCATAATACCCTGGTAATCCCCTTAAAATTGGTGGTGATGGATTCAGCCGGTCAGAGCAACACCTGCTCTAATCTATGTGATGGGGACTGGATGCCCAAGGATTTTCGTGGGCGGCTATTTGGGTGCCGCGCGACGTCATGCAATTCATTCTGAGACAACCCGGCAAGGCAGGATCCCTTGGGAAAGTTTTGCCATAACAGTCCGTTGGGATTTTCGTTTGTACCGCGTTGCCACGGACTCCTTGGGTCGCAAAAATAAACATCCATATCCGTCGCAATGGTGAACTTTTGATGTGACGCCAACTCGGTGCCCCGATCCCAGGTTAGGCTTTGTTTGAGTTGACCAGGAAAATTGGTCATTTGACGCGCCAATGCGGGAACGACGTGATCCGTACTCTTTCCGTTAAGTTTCACCAGGATCGTGAACCACGTGTGACGCTCCACAATCGTAGCGATATCGCAGTTTTTTGAGCCACCAATGAGGTCTCCCTCGCCCTATCGGCGTTGGAAAAAACGCCTGCCCGACAGTGAATGTCCTGGGATAACGCGCTCTTTCACATCTGCGGGTCTTTCTCGAATGGATACCCCTTCGAGAATTTGTTGCCCTGTCTTGGTTTATGGCCTTTAGCATGCCGGAACTTACGCTTACTTCTGAGATGGTTGCGTGGTTCTTTGCGCAGCAGGCCAGGTATTTGCACAAAGAGGCTTTTGTTAACAGAAGTGTTCCGGCAAAAATGGACAGTCTGCTAATGTGTATCCAAACCTGAAGAATGGATGCTTACATGACAACGATACGCCGATTTTCGGACAAATTCGAAGCCACTGTGGCGCTTGCAACGCTGCGTGGTGACAAGACGGTGCAGGAAACTGCAGCCAATCACCGCATTCACCCGACCCAGGTGACGACCTGGAAACGGCAGGCGATTGACGGCCTTACGGGGGTATTTCCGACAAAGTGAAAAAGGCTGAGGACAACGAGGCTGAAGTGAAGGAGCTGCATGCCAAGATCGGGAATCTGGCGGTCGAAAACGATTTTTTGTCACATGGGCTGAAGCGATAAGCCCGTCCGAACGCCAGGCAATGATCAATCGAGATTGGTCTGATCTCAGCCTGACCCGGCAGTGCAAACTGCTGAAGATCAGCCGGTCATCGCTGTCTTACACCCCGGTTGGGGTAGGTGATGAAACGCTGAATCTGATGAACGAGATCGACCGGGTGTTCACAAAATACCCAGTCTTTGGCAGTCGGCAAATTGCAGCATACCTGCCTCGAAACGGTTTCCATGCCGGCCGCCATCGCGTGCGCCGCCTGATGGGCATCATGGCATCCGCCGCCCGGCAGTGCATTGGTAAATGCACGAGAGGGTATAAAGGCCCTAGCACCAGCAAGAAGCGTCCACAGCATCCGATTTACCCATATCTGCTGCGGAAGTTGCCAATCACACGTCCAAACCATGTTTGGTGTTCAGATATTACCTACATTCCGGTGCAACGCGGTTTTCTATACCTCGTCGCGATCATGGACTGGGCAACGCGGAAGGTGCTGTCCAATGCCCGATAGGGGGCGGTTATCAAACACGTTGGATGCCAGTTTCTGTGTCGAGGCCCTAAATGAAGCCATCTCCAAAAATGGCAGACCCGAGATCATGAACACAGATCAGGGTTCTCAATTCACTGGATCGGCCTGGATCACCAGGCTAACTGAGGCCAAGATCAAAGTCTCCCCTCTCATGCATGAAACATGCACTGCCGGTCAGTGGATGGATGGTCGGGGCAGATATTTCGACAACATATTCATCGAACGCCTATGGCGATCTCTAAAGCAGGAAGCGGTGTATCTGCAAGAATTGCAGGGCGGTTTCCAAGCCACGCGCGTGATCAAAGACTGGATCAACTTCTACAATACTGAGCGGCCACATACCGCTCATGAAAAGAAGACACCGGACCACGCATACTTCGGTCAGACACGAATGAAACACGCGGCATGAAACCTAACCCAGATGCATCTTAACTGAGCCGTAAACCTGTCCGGAAAAGCAGGACCACTTCAGTTTTCACGGTTCGACAAACTTGCCGAAAAGCATGGTGCCGAGAAGATAAAAACCATTGGCGATGCCTATATGGTCGCTACGGGATTGAAAGGCTGCGTCGCAGATCATGCAGAGAACATTGCTGACTTGGCTTTGGGTATGCAAAAGCCTTTGGTGAATTTCGTCGCGATAACAATGTTGACCTGAAGCTTAGGATTGGCGTGCATTCGGGCGCGTTCATTGCTGGCGTAATCGGCAAACAAAAATTCTCATACGACCTGTGGGGAAACACTGTAAACGTTGCCAGCAGAATGGAATCTGAAGGGATTGCTGATCAGATTCAGATTTCAGCAGAGACTTGGCAACTGTTATCTGACCGTTACCAGTCAACCCCGCGCGGAGAAATCCAAATCAAGGGCCACAGGCCGAGAGCAACCTACCTACTTGAAGGCAACGTGCCAACAACCGAGCCCACATTGACTCATTGATGTTACAATTTGCCATAACGTTTAAGCCGCAAATTCGAATTTGGACACTAAACTCATGGTCCCAAAATCCGCATACCTGACCTTGGCGCATGGCGCAGCGAATAACCGCAATCCGCGCTTCATGACAACTTTCTGCGCCGCAGCATTGATCAAAACGGACTCCAAACCAGCCAACACAGTTTAGCGACATGGCTTTAAAAATGGGGAGACTACCAAACCATCGTCTCGTTATACTTGATGCGTGTCTTGCGCTAATAGTTAAACTTGGTCACCGAGTGGGGTCAGCCCTTCGGAGGCAACCAACAGTGAAAAGACACAACTCCAACCGACCAGCACTCTCCGGAAACGAGTTCCAAGGTGTCAGGAGAGTGCAGTGCCAAGTTGGATAAAAACATTTATTGTCCTACTAACTTGCCTGGTAACGATGTAAAAAGAGAAATACTCAATATTTCATTGCTTTTCGCCCGATACCAAAGTGTCAATAAATTTAGAAAACAGCTCACCCTGAGACCGTATCTGTAATTTCAAGTACACATTTCTACGATGGATGCGCACGGTTCCCGGTGAAATTTCTAGTATGCGCCCAACCGCATCTGCGGAGTGCCCCTTCAGAGTAAACTCGACGACTTGGCGTTCGCGTGGGGTCAGCACACCATCGCCAAATTTCGTGAATGCCAACTCGACGCTGTGATGGAGACTGGCATCACCGGAGTCGTGTTCTCCTGCTCCAAATTGTGATGGGAGATCCTGCCAGTGACGCTTGCAGCACGCCCGTACAATTGGCCAAAACTCTCCGAGCTGCCGGAATTCCCTGGCTGAGAACGCTTTTTTTGCCCGCATAAGAGAAACAACAACGATAGCCCTTTCAGGCATTTCGATGAAGTAACCGATTTCTTCAGCAAGTCCGGTTCGGGCATAATAACTGCGGAAATACTCTCCCTGGAAAAATCGGTCTGGAGCGAGATCCTTTATTCTGTAAAGGCCCGATTCAACTTGATTTCCGCAGGCTAAATAGAAGGGGTCCAGAAGGTAAGGGCCTTCTTGGTAATCCTCGACAAAGACCTTGCGTTTTCCGCGTGGGAAATCATCAAATAGATCCATCGGACGGGCCGCACCAAAATATCCAAAAACCACGGTGTAATCCAAGGGGGCAATGCCCTTTAGGGCGTCTGATAGTGTCTGCGCAAACTGATCAGTGCCGATAGCATCAATCAAAGCGCCCGTTGCATTGATCACGTCTTTCATCTGCCAGACCCCTATACTCTGATTGGTATACTAAAAACGTGGTATATACAACGAAACACGTTTTTCATACAGTTTTCCCAAGTTGAGTAGTATTCAAAGAATCCGGAAAAAGATAGGCTAAAATGGAAATCAGGGGGTATATCGGGGATGCTAGCCCGGTCAACAACATGGTGATTGCTGAGCTACGTGGGGTCTCTAAGCGGTTCGGGGATGTGCTGGCTGCAAGCGATTTGAACCTGTCGATCGCCGAAGGTGAGTTCCTTTCTTTCCTTGGGCCATCGGGCTGCGGCAAGACAACCGCTCTTCGCATATTGGCGGGATTTGAAGTTCCGACTGAAGGTGAAGTTCTTCTGGACGGCGAAGTGGTCAACGACCTTGATGCCCACCATCGTCCGGTCAACATGGTGTTTCAGCAATATGCGCTGTTTCCACATATGACCGTTGCGCAAAACATTGGTTACGGGCTGCGCCAACGTCGCCCCCGTCTACCAAAAGCACAAATAGCTGAAAAGGTTAGCAAGGCGCTCGACGTGGTGCAGCTTAGTGGGTTCGACGACCGAAAAGTCTGGGAAATGTCCGGTGGGCAGCAACAACGCGTTGCCCTGGCCAGAGCCATTATTAACGAGCCTAAGCTGCTTTTGCTGGATGAGCCGATGGCCGCACTGGATCGAAAACTGCGCAAAGAGATGCAAATTGAATTGCAGAACTTGCAGCGCCAATTGGGCATCACGTTTGTTCTTGTCACCCATGATCAGGAAGAGGCCCTGTCGATGAGTGACCGCATATGCGTCATGAAGGATGGCCGCATTGTGCAGATCGGCAGCCCACAAGAGCTCTATGACCAGCCAAATTCGCGGTATGTTGCAGGTTTTGTCGGAACGTCGAATTTTTTCGATGGCAAGGTCACTGAACAATCCGGCGCGCTCATCTCGGTTTTGTTGAGCAACGGATTGAGCATGCAGGGCAAGCCAGTTGGCAAGGTTGAGACGGATCAAGAGGTCTGCATCAGTGTCCGCCCAGAGCAAATAAACCTGAGCCGAAATACAGACGGGCTTAGCGTTATCGTACAGAACCGGATCTTTCTTGGGGAGCACACCGAGTATCTGGTGAGACATGAAACTCTTGGCGAATTTCTGGTTCTTTCGCCAAGGCAATCAGAGCCGGACAACGGCCCGTTTAAAGCAGGCGACACTTTGTTTGCGAGTTGGGAGGCCAGCGCGGCCCTTGTTCTCGACAACACCTAATAATTCAGAAGCCACAGGGAGAAAGACAATGACCAAGGACAGCGACTACATCTCTAAGAAAAAATTCATGGAAGAACTGGGGCGGTACCGTAAGGGATCGATTACCCGTCGCCATTTTCTAAACGTCACCGGATTGGGTGCCGCGACTGCAGTCATGGGGGCTGCGATGCCTGGCCTGCGCCCCAGCCCTGCGTTTGCCGGAGGCAATATCGGCGACCGTGTGGTGCTTGCGACCTGGCCCAACTACCATGACCCATCAAACTTTGAAGCCTTTACCGAGGCAACTGGCGCCCACGTCCAGGTCAACGTGTTTGGCTCAAACGAAGAGATGCTGGCAAAATTGCAGGCCGGAGCCTCCGGTTGGGACGTCTATGTGCCGACCAATTACACGATCTCCACCTATGTCGACGAAGGCCTAATTGAGCCGCTGGATACTTCCAAGTTGTCAAACTATGACGCTTCCGCCTTTGACGCGCGCTATGCCGAGGCTGGTTCGGTTGACGGCACGCTTTATGCTGTGCCCAAAGACTGGGGTTCGACCGGCATGGCCGTGAACACGGCGCATAATGACGGCAAGCCAATTTCGTCCTGGAAAGAGTTCTTTGACATCTCACGGGACAAGTTCTCGGGGCGCTCGATGGTGCATGACTATCAGTTGACCACAATTGGCAGCGCGCTGAATTACTTTGGGTATTCGTTCAATTCGGTGGATGAGGCTGAACTGGCGGATGCTGAAAAGCTGCTGATCGATGTGAAACCGCATTTGTTTGCGATCACCTCTGATTATCAGCCTTCAATGCGCAATGGTGACGCCTGGCTGACAATTTGCTGGTCCGGCGATGGCAAACAACTCAACACCGACATACCTGAAATTCACTATGTACTGGGTGCGGAAGGTGGCGAGATCTGGAGTGACTACTACGCCATTCCAAAAGGCGCGCCGCATTCGGATGCAGCTTATGCGCTGATCAATTTCCTGTTGGACCCGACAGTGAACGCCAAGGAGGTCATGGCGCATGGTTATCCAACTGCGGACGCAAGAACATTTGCACTGCTGCCTGACGAGCTGAAGAACGATCCGATCCTGTTCCCGGCTCAGGAATTGCTGAGCCCACTGGAATTTGGTGCAGCTGCAACACTGACTGACCCAAATCGCGCCGAATTGATGGCACGGTTTAAGTCGGCCTGATCAAGATTGGAATGAGAACAACATGACGCAACGCACTCGCAATTGGTTATTGTTGGCACCTGCCGGAACATGGTTTCTGGTGATGCTGATCATACCGCTAACTGTTGTTCTCATTTTCAGCTTTGGAGAGCGGGCGCCTGCCGGTGGCGTGGTGCCCGCTTTCACCCTTGAACAATATGCCAATTTGCCAGCCCGTTGGGCGGCGTTCAAAAACACGATGACACTGGCGCCAATTGGCACATTGTCCGCCCTGGTGATCGCTTATCCGCTGGCCTATTTTCTTGCTGTCAAAGTCGATCCAAAATGGAGAACAATCCTGCTGGTGCTGGTGATTGTGCCGTTCTGGACCTCGATCCTGATCCGCAGCTATGCATGGATTTTCCTGCTAGGTGGACGTGGGATTCCAGCACTTCTTGGATGGTTTGGGATTGAGGGTGTCCGCCTGATCAACACCCCCTTTGCCGTGCTTGTCGGCATCATATATGGATATCTTCCGCTGATGGTGTTTCCTATTTATGTCAGCCTGGACAAGCTTGATAAAAAGCTGCTTGAGGCCTCTTCGGATCTCGGTGCCAAACCTTGGCGAACCTTCCTTCAAATCACCCTACCCCTGTCAATTCCTGGCATCGCAACTGGTTGTATGCTCGTGTTTATTCTGCTGATGGGCGAATATCTGATCCCGGCAATGTTGGGTGGCGGCAAGGTCTTCTTTGTCGGCAACGCACTGGTCGATCTGTTCCTGCAATCGCGCAACTGGGCCTATGGATCTGCCGTGGCTGTCACATTGGTTGTGGTCATGCTTGTCACGGTCACGATCTACATGCGGCTCATCAATCGTCTCGGTGCGAACCGCGATGATGTGTCGATAATGTGAGGTGAGCAGATGAGACTCTATGCAATATGCGTTTATCTGTTTCTCTACATCCCAATTGGGGTCATAGCACTGTTCAGCTTTAACGCTGGGCGGCACGCCAGCCAGCTTCAGGGATTTTCGACCAAATGGTACGGCAAAGTTCTGTCCAACCCGTTTGTGATGGACGCGCTGGAAACAAGCTTGACGGTCGCGTTCACCTCGGCCCTTTTGGCGAGCCTGTTTGGCACAATGGCGGCGGTAGCCTTGCAAGGCATCAAGGGACCGCTTCGCACAGCGTTTGACTTGCTCATCTACGTCGCAGTGATGATCCCTGGCATCGTAATCGGCATCGCGACATTGATCGGATTGGTTACGGTGTTTAATCAACTAAATCCGCTGATTGCTGCGATCTGGCCTGAGGGGTTCGAAGCCCCCAAATTGCATATGGGCATGGGGTCACTGATCGCCGCGCACACCATGTTCCTGATGGCGCTGGTTGTGATTAT
This sequence comes from Rhodobacterales bacterium 56_14_T64, assembly GCA_002162795.1. GTDB lineage: Bacteria > Pseudomonadota > Alphaproteobacteria > Rhodobacterales > Rhodobacteraceae > Parasedimentitalea. The sequence goes on along the minus strand of MAAY01000100.1, from coordinate 30,176 downwards.
CGTACGAGCAAGGCTGGCGGGCATGGACCGCGCCCTGACTGAGGCGTCCTCGGACCTGTATGCCACGCCTATGGGAACCTTTGTGCAAGTCACATTGCCAATGATTTTCCCGGCGATCCTTGCGGGTTTCCTGCTCAGCTTCACATTCAGCTTTGATGACTTCATCATAGCATTTTTCGTAGCCGGATCTGAAACGACGCTGCCAATCTATGTTTTTTCTTCGATCCGACGCGGAGTCACCCCTGAAATCAATGCCATCGGAACGATGGTTCTTGCAGTTTCACTCATCATGCTTGTCACTGCCCAATTGTTGCTGCAACGCGGAGGCAAGAAAACCAAATGACGCTTGCTCAGACCTCAAAAAACCTTCCTACCCTTCACTTGCTGCAAGACAAAATAGCGCTCGTCACTGGTGCTGGATCCGGCATCGGGCGAGCTGGTGCCATGGCTATGGCACGCCACGGGGCCCATGTCGTTGTGACCGATCTTGACCAGAAAAAGGCTGCGCAAGTCGTTGAGGACCTAAAGACTGAAGGAATTCCGGCAACGTCTGCCGGTCTGGATGTCACGGATGATCAGGCTCTCAAAGCAATGATTGACACGACCGTCGATACATACGGCCGGCTCGATGTCCTTCATTCCCACGCAGGTTACCAGATTGAGGGCAATCTGGAACAGGTTCCGCTGGACGGTATGGAACTGTCGTGGAATTTGAATGTACGGGCCCATTTTGTCGCCGCCCGCTCGGCCGTTGGCCACATGCGGGCGCAGGGCGGCGGCAGCATCATCATCACCTCTTCCAACTCGGGTGTGCAGTATGATCGTGAAATGATTGCCTATGCGACCACCAAACATGCCGTGGTGGCGATGACCCGTCAAATGGCTGCCGATTACGCCAAAGACAACATTCGCTTCAACACGCTGTGTCCTGGCTTTATCGACACGCCTTTCAATGCCGGTTTCGAGACCCAGATGGGCGGGCGCGAGAAGCTGGAAAGCTATGTGGCCCGAACGATCCCAATGGGTCGCTGGGGGACCACTGACGAAATTGCAGATTCAATTCTGTTCCTGGCATCGGACATGTCGACGTTCATGACCGGTCACGCTTTGGTCATCGATGGTGGCGAGTGCATTTAATTTACTCCTGGAGACGCAACTAATGACCCACAACCCGAATGGTCGCCTTGCAGGCAAAATCGCAGTCATCACCGGTGGGGCTACCGGTATCGGGCGCTCAACCGCGTTGGCTTTTGCACGAGAAGGCGCCAAAGTCAGCATCTTTGATATTCAGGATGTTGAGGGGCAAAAGACCGTAGACATAATCCACGAAATTGGTGGCGAAGCGGCATTCTTTCATGCGGATGTGACCAAGGTCGATGAGATTGACCAAGCCTTTGATGGCGCGATTGCGACCTTTGGCCCTTACAATGTTCTGTTCAATCACGCAGGAACCATCATTGTAAAAGCGCTGCATGAAACAACCGAAGATGAATACGACCGCCTGATGGACGTAAATGTGAAGTCGGCGTTTCTTGTCTGCCGCCGTGCCGTCAAAGAGATGAGCGATAACGGCGGAGGGTCTATTGTCATCACTTCCTCAATCGCGGCTGAGCTGGGTTATGCGCTGGAATCCGTCTATTGCATGTCCAAGGGCGCAGTCCTTCAACTGGCCCGAACAATTTCAACCGAATACCGAGATGCAGGAATTCGGTGCAATGCCGTGTGCCCCGGATTTGTTGAAACGGCCCATGGTTTAAAGGAAATCGCTGAACTGGACGCGGCCGGCCAGGAATGGGAAGACACCGGTATGGCAGCGACGCAGGGTCGTATTTGCTATCCCGAAGAGGTCGCTGCGGCTGTGGTTTTCCTCGCCTCTGACGACGCAAGCTTTGTCAACGGCAACGCGACCTATGTCGATAACGGTTGGTATGCCAAGGGCTGACGGAACTGTAGAATAGCCGCTGGGGCGGTTTGATTTCTAACCGCCCCTTTCAGCCATGGGTCGCAGTCTTTGAAAACAGCTGGATCACCAAAACTCCAACCAGTATGAGCGCAATGCCAATATAGGCAGGCAGGTCGAGATCCTGTTTGAATATCACCTTTCCCAAGCCTGCGATCAACACGATGCCTACGCCGGACCAGATGGCATAGACAATGCCGACCGGCATAACTTTGAGTGTCAGGGCCATGAAATAGAACGAAGCACCATAGCCCACAACAACAACGACCGATGGCCCCAATCGCGTGAACTGCGCACTGGCCTGAAGCGCCAATGTCCCAGCGGTTTCGGTAAGGATTGCCAAAGTCAGGTATAAATAGTGCACAACAACTTCCTTGTTTTTGCCCTACGGCGTCAGTCTTGTTTTTCGTAAACGATAAATGGTGCCTGTTTGGCGACCTGATCGTAGAGCATGCGGCCTTTGTAATTTGTGTCCTGCGTCAACCAGTAAGTTCCCGGAATGCCCTGGTCCTTGGCTGCGGTGTGCACAGCGTCAATCAACGCGCGGCCAACTCCGCCACCGCGCAAGCTTGGATCAACAAACAAGTCCATGAGGTAGCAGGTGTCCTCAACGCTCCATAGCGTCCGGTGAAACAGGAAATGAGCCAACCCAACCGGTTGGCCATCAACTTCAGCGACGAGGCCCTGAAACTCCCCGTTTCTAGTGGAGAGAAGTCTTTCAAACGCTGTCTGGTAGACCTCTTCGTCGACTGTGGTTTCATAAAACGTCAGGTAGGCGTTCCAAAGCCGACGCCATTCGGGCTCGTCTTCAGCGGCAAGCGCGCGGATCGTCAGGTTTCTGTCAGGGTTGCTGCTCAGCATTTGATGCGCTCCATCTTAGGGTCGAACAATGGCCTGAGAGACGCAGTTGCCAGATGACGTTCACCAGCCACGTCAATTTCCCAGTTACCGGTCTTGACGATTTCTGCTGTCAGCGGCTTGTCCAATTCGGCAAATCCGATCCCGACTGCACCACCCAGCGTGTGACCATAACCGCCAATCTGCATGTAACCGACTTCGCGGCCATCCAAATAGATCAACTCATTGCCATACAGCAGTGGCTCAGGGTCCTGCAGCAGGAATTGCAGCATCCGGGTGCTGGGCACGCCCTTTTCCTCGATCGCAGCCAAGGCATCACGTCCGATAAAGCCGCCGGGTTTGTCCAGTTTCACTGCAAAACCAAGGCCCGCTTCGATTGGGTTATCAGTATTGTCCACGTCCAACCCAAAATCACGATATGCTTTCTCTAACCGCAGACTGTTCAGCGTCTGCATCCCCGCATCGCGCAGGCCCAGATCCTTACCCGCCTCTTTGAGCAGGTCATAGATCTGCACGGCCGCATAAGACGGCACCTGAAGCTCCCAGCCCAACTCACCGACAAATGTCACGCGGAACGCTTTGATCATCCAATACCCAACATCGACGTCCTGGCAGGTCATAAAGGGGAAGGCGTCATTGGACATATCCGCGCTGGTCACCTTCTCCATCAGCAACCGTGCCTTGGGGCCGTGAATGTTGATCTGGGTGATCGCCGGCGTAAGATCCGTGATCACCACTACCTCACCATCCAGAATATGCCGCTTCATCCGCATCAACGTGTGACCGTGGCTGTTTTCACCGACCACCACCATAAAGCGGTCCTTGGCCAGACGCGTCACTGTCAGATCAGCCTCAAAGCCACCCTTTTCATTGACCCACGCCGTGTAAACCAGACGGTCGGTCTCCACATCGATCTCGTTACAGCTAAGACGGTTCATCACGGCCAGCGCATCGGGGCCTTCAACCTGAAACTTGGACATGGCGGACATGTCCATGATGATGACATCTTCACGTGCAGCGCGGTGTTCCTCGGCGTGCCAGTCAAACCAGTTCTGGCGATGCCAGCTGTAGGTCTCGATCTTTGCCTGCTCGGGGTTGGGGGCAAACCAATCGGGCATTTCCCAGCCGTGTCCCTCGCCGAAATAGGCACCTGACGCCGTCAACCTGTCATGCAGAACCGAGCGTTTCAGGTCGCGCGCTGTCTCATAACCCTCGTTGTGGTAGTGCTGGCCGAACAATTTACCCAACAGTTCCGGCCCGCGATCACGGCGGAATGCGCGGGTTGCTTCGTGTCGGGTAAACCGGTTGACGTTGATGCCCGTCACATCAATGGGCGGGTGACCATCTACAATCCAATGGGCCAGCACATTGCCGGTCCCTGCCCCGTTCAGAATGCCCAGACTATTCATCCCACAGGCCACGAAACAGTTGCGCAGCTCTGGGGTCTCACCCACCAGCGGCGCGAGATCTGGTGTGAAGCTTTCGGGACCGCAGAACAGCTTACGCACACCTAAATTCAGTGTTGACGGCACACGGGAGTAGGCCTTTTCCAGATGTGTGCCGACCCGATCCCAATCGGGCTCGATCTCACCAAAGGAAAAATCATCGGGGATCCCATCCAGTTTCCACGGCGCAGCACCGGGTTCAAATAGGCCCAGCATCAGCCCCCCCACTTCCTCGCGGTAGTAGGTATAGGTCGATGGGTCCTCGAGCACAGGCAGATCGCGGCTAAGGCCGGGTACATTTTCGGTGATCAGGTAATAATGTTCAGCGGCCTGCAGCGGCAAGTTGATCCCAGCCTTGGCCCCAAGCTGGCGTGACCACATACCACCGCATATGACAACATTTTCGGCCGTAATGGTTTGCCCATCTGCGGTACGTACACCCGTAGCAGCGCCGTTCGATGCAATAATTTCGGACACGGTGACACCCTCAAATATCTTCGCCCCGCCCATCCGCGCACCCTTGGCCAGCGACATGGTGACATCCACCGGGTTGGCACGACCATCCTCGGGGATATAAAAACCTGCGACGACATCTGACAGGTCCCCGACTGGGAACAGGTCTGCCGCTTCCTGCGGTGAGACCTCGTGAATATTGATCCCGTGTCGACGCATGAAAGGCGCCAGCCTGCGCATCTCGTGCACGCGTTCTGCGTTGTTTGCGATTTGCAGGTAACCCACATCACGAAAGCCAGTAGGCACACCGGTTTCTTGTTCCAAATTGGCGTAAAGATCGCGCCCATGCGTGTAGATTTCACATTCGGCTTCGGTCTTCAAAAGCCCTGCCACAATCAGGCCAGCCGCATGCCAAGTCGTGCCACTGGTAAGTTGGTCACGCTCAAGCACGACAACATCTGTCATTCCCAATTTGGTCAGGTGGTAGGCCGTGTTGCAACCGATGGAACCGCCGCCGATGATCACGGTTTGCGCATGGGTGGGAAGGGATTTCATCGAAGTCGTCCTTGTTTTCGTTTTCTAATCAACGCTGGTTTGGTGCTGACAGCATTTAGATTTTGGTGATCATATCACCAGACGGACATCACCATCTTCTACGACACTGCAGTAGATACCACGCAGGCGCAGCGACTCGTGGCGAGGGTCCGACGTCCAATCATAGGCCGCGCGGCCAAAGCGCACTTTCCATTTGGCACAGCCATCGTTCCACAGATCCGAAACCTCGACCGTCGCATCACCAATTTTCAGTCTGGTTCCGACCGGCATATTGGCAAGCGTCACGTCAAGATCGGCAACGAATGTGTCACCCGGATGGATAGTGTTTACACGGTCGCGCCACAATAGCTTCAAGACGCGTGCAGGCAGGATGGAAACTTGGATGCGGGGATCCGGCGACCCATCACTCAACTTGAGCCAAGGTGTGCGCATTTCATAATCACCTGTAATACCACCAGCCTGTGTCAGTCGCAAAGTCCTGGGGAATTCACGTTGATTACGGCCTGGGCGACGACAAAGGATTTCGACCGCCGCACCCGTTTTCGGAGCATTCAGAACATCCGCCAAAGCTAAGTCGAGCTCAGAACGAGTTGTAAAATCCGTCACGCCTCAGTTTCCTTTGTCATTTTCAAGTTAGTTCACCGGCCGCAGCAGCAGTGCGCTTCAGAAACAAGCGATTTGCCTTGGGGGAAGTTCTGACTTGACTCGACTCAAAAATCAACCCACTCATTGAATGAACGTTCAATTGATAGAAAGCCAGAATTGCACTCACATACAGTATTCCGGGTGTAAACATAAAAAGCGTTTTGGGACGTTTTTGAAACTCACGAGATCGCGCCTCGCATGGAGAGTGCACCGACATCAGGGAGACTGCTAAATGGATGTAATTGACCAACTAGGCTCACTCAAAGAAGGTAAGTTGAGTCGTCGAAAATTCACAAAATCGCTTTTGGCGGCAGGCATTGGGGTGATGACCACGCCGCTGGCCACGCGCAAGGCAGCAGCTGCGGCACAGGATCAGGGTACGTTTTTCACCTGGGGCGGCTATGACATACCAGAGCTGTTTGCAGCCTATAAAGAAAAGCACGGTGAGTTGCCGAACTTTTCCATTTTTGGCGGCTCCGAAGAGGCACTGACCAAAATGCTCGGTGGATATGTGGTTGATGTATCGCACCCCTGCAACGCAGGTATTCCGCGCTGGATTGCCTCGGGCCTGTTCCAACCAATCGATACATCGCGCCTGTCGAACTGGGCTGATGTGATGCCCGAGCTTTACGATCTAAAGGGCAACGTCGTTGACGGGAAACCCTATTTGGCGCCGTTTGACTGGGGTCAGACTTCGATTACCTATCGCACGGACATGTTTGATGTCGAAGGCGATGAATCCTGGGATATGCTTTGGGATGAACGTTACAAGGGGCGGCTTGGTAGCCTCGCCTCAGGCGGGGATGCCTGGTGGTGTGGCGCAATCAAGGCTGGCGTGCCACTCACGGAAATAGATACGCCAGACGCCTTTGAAAAAATCGCAGCAGCCATGCGCGCCCAGCGTCCGCTGATCCGTCTTTATACGGATGACACCACCACTCTCGAACAGGCACTTGCTTCGGGTGAGCTGGTTGCTGCGATGACCTGGAACTCCTCAGCGTCTTTGCTAAAAGCCGATGGGGTACCAGTGCGATTTGCGCAGCCCAAAGAGGGCGCTCTGACCTGGGTTTGCGGTTTGATGATCCACAAGGATGCACCCAATCTGGATCTTGCCTACGATATCATCGACTCACTGCTAAGCGTCGAGTCGGGCAAGTTCATGATCAATGATTACGGCTATGGGCATTCGAACATCAAATCATTCGATTCCTTTGATGACGAAACGCTACAGGGCCTTGGGTTAAGTAAAACACCTGCCGACATATTGGCAGGCGGGCATTTCCAAATTCCACAAACACAGGAATGGGAAACCAAGATGAATACCCTCTTCGAGGAAATCAAATCAGGTTTCTGATGCCCCGCAGTCCGGCCCCACATAGCGCTCTAGCGTAGAACGGGACCGGATGACGGACCAATTCCGGATCTTGCCATGGCCAATGGCAAGTCGACCTTTGTCCAATGCCATTTTTGGAGTTCTGCTGAGATGAGAGGACAAGACATCCCAATGCCGAACCAAACGGCGTTGCTGCCCAATACCGTCAGGTTCAGGACACTGTTACAACGGTCTGAAACAACGCGTGGGTTCGCCCTGTTGTCGCCGACGCTATTGATCATGACGGTTGGCATACTGATACCAATTGGCATTCTAGTCGCCATGAGTTTCTGGACACAGGTGGGGTTTGATTTTGACACCACCTTGACCACCAAGAATTACCAGCTAGCCATGGACCGCCCAATTTATGGCGCTTTGCTCAGACGTTCACTGTGGATGTCGGGCATGGCCACCATTGCCACGGTCATTCTTTCTTACCCGATGGCCTACTTTGTCGCCTTCCATATCCACCGCAACAAAATGATGTGGATCGTGCTGATTACATTGCCATTCTGGACCAGCTATCTGTTGCGTGTGTTCGCTTGGAAAGTGGTCTTGGGGTACCAGGGTGTGATCAATTCCGCTCTGATGGCCCTTGGCCTGATTGACGCTCCGCTTGAGTTCCTGCTGTATAGCCAATCGGCAGTTGTCATTACCCTGGCCCATGCCTGGGCAGCATTCGCCATATTGCCAATGTATGTGTCGCTAGAGAAAATCGACAAATCGCTATTGGAAGCCGCAACCGATCTTGGCGACGGCCCGGTTGCGCGGTTCCTAAGGATCACATTGCCGCTATCGCTTCCCGGTGTTATATCAGCCTGCCTGCTAATCTTCATCCCGACCACTGGGGACTACATCACCCCTACCCTTCTGGGTGGCCCGGACGGTGCAATGATCGGCAACCTGATCCAGAAACAATTTGGAGCCGTCAATAACTGGCCCATGGGGGCGACACTGTCGATTATTCTAATTCTCTCGATTGGAGCGATTTCGCTTAGCTTCATGGCATTTGCCAACTTTGTCAGAAAGCGTATTTCATGAGCGGACACTCCTATATCAAACGGCCAAACCGGCCGCTCCAGATTTATGCCGCACTTTTTCTGGTTGTGCTTTATGTGCCGGTTCTGTTTCTGCCGCTCTTTAGTTTCAACACGTCAATCTATGTCAAGTTCCCGCTGACCGGCTTTACCTTCCAGTGGTATATTGAGCTGATGGACCGCGAACCTGTTTGGGCTGCATTGATGAACAGTCTTCGGGTCGGCGTTACAACTTCGCTCATCTCGACCGGGTTTGGGATATTCGCAGCGAAAGCGATCACCCGATACAGACTGCCAGGAAAAGGCCCGCTGGTCGGGTTTATCATGCTGCCACTGGTGGTGCCTGGTATCATTTTTGGTGTGGCGCTTTTGATTCTGATCAGCCGCATGGGCATTCCACTGTCGCTTTACACAGTCACAATTGGGCATGTCATCGTTTGTCTTCCTTTTGCCATAGCAACCATGATTCCGCGTTTCGAAGGGTTTGACCCGTCCATAGAAGAAGCCTCGGCCGATCTGGGTGAAAACGCCTGGTGGACATTCTGGCGCATCACCTTCCCAATGGTATTTCCAGGTATACTGGCCAGCCTGCTGCTGACCTTCACCGTGTCGTTCGACGAATTCATCATGGCGTTTTTCCTGAGCGGCACCGATCCAACTTTGCCCATGTATATCTGGAGCCAGTTGCGTTTCCCCAAGGAATTCCCATCCATCCTTGCCCTCGCTTCGATCATTCTTGTCGTATCCTTTGCCATGGTTTTCCTTGGGCAATGGATCAACCGAGATGCGCAAGCAACTGATTCAAAAAGTGAATGATCCGATGACGAAAACTGATGCTTTCATTTCAATCCGAAACGTCAACAAGTTCTTTGGCAAGTTTCAGGCGATAAACGACGTGTCCATCGATATCGGCCACGGCGAGTTCTTTTCGCTGTTAGGATCGTCTGGATGTGGCAAGACAACGCTACTGCGGATGCTTGCTGGGTTCGAAAACCCGACGTCGGGTGAGATCTATATCGACGGCCAGCCAATGTCCGGCGTGCCGCCGCATCACCGCCCTGTGAATATGGTATTCCAGAGCTATGCGATTTTCCCGCATCTAAACGTTCGTGACAACATCGCCTATGGTTTACGTAAACAAAAATTATCCCGATCTAAACGCAACGCAATGGTTGACGAGATGCTCGACCTTATCAAGCTTCCGGATTATGGCGACCGCAAAGCCAACCAGTTGTCTGGCGGGCAACGGCAACGGATCGCCCTTGCCCGCTCTCTGATTTTACGCCCAAAGGTTCTTCTGCTGGACGAACCTCTTGGTGCCCTGGACAAACAATTGCGCGAACAGATGCAACTGGAACTGCGCGCCCTGCAAAAAACCGTCGGCATCACCTTTGTGTTCGTGACACACGACCAAGAAGAGGCGCTGACTCTGTCTGATCGCATAGCTGTAATGTCCAACGGGCGCGACCTGCAGGTGGACACACCGACACGGCTGTATGAAAGCCCCATGGATCGTGAGGTCGCCAGCTTCATTGGCACGATGAACTTCTTTGACGGCACAGTTAAGGCACTAACCGATGGCGGCGCAGAAATTGAGACTGCTGGAATAGGTGACGTGTACACCACCAACATTCCACCCAGCCTGACACCTGGCCAATCTGTCAGTGTCGCAATTCGGCCCGAAAAGCTAACTCTGTCAAGTGACGGGCACGGCGGTTCCAACACAGTCAAAGGAAGGTTAGATAACGCAGCATACCTAGGTGAGCGAAGTCATTACTATGTCAGCGTTGACGGTGTGCCACAGCCGGTTGCCGTCTCTGCTCAGAACCGGCAGCGCGCCAATGGCAATGCCGAGAGCCAACGCCCGGTCTGGCTTAGCTGGGATGACAATGCGTTTGTGGTTTTGGGGAACGGATAAATGGGGCATCACGGATCAAATGCCCTAATTTCCGGTGGAACGATGAGTAAAGAAAAAATCGAACAGAACAACAGCAAGAAGCCCAGGACCGCCTCGAAAGAGGTGCGGCGACAGCAATTGATTGATGCGACTATCGACAGCATCGCCAAACACGGCATTTCCGGTACAACAATGACAACTGTCACACGTACGGCTGGACTTTCCATTGGATTGGCCAACTTTCATTTCTCGACCAAGCAAAACTTGTTTGAAGAAACCCTACGCTTTCTTGCTGAAGAGCATCATCAGCAATGGAAGAAAAGTTATGAAAAGGCCAACCTTGCCCCCGAGGACAAGCTGTTGGCCATTGTCGCTGCGCATTTCCATCCGAAAATCTGCAATCGTAAGAAAATTGCTGTCTGGTATGGCTTTTTTGGAGAGGCCGGCGCGCGTGCATCTTACCGCAAACTTGCTGATGATATCGACACTGAACGTCGCGATATCACAGCTGAGTTGTGCCGCAAGATTATTGAAGATGGTGGTTATGACACCGTCGACGCGACCGACGTCACCTTAATACTAGAAAGCATCTATGATGGTTTTTGGTTGAACATTCTGATGTATCCTGGCGAGTTTTCACTTGCCGATGCAAAGCGGCAAATTGAAAACTATCTCGCTCAGGTATTCCCTCGCCACTTTCAGTACTCAGCACCGCCAAGTAGTACTGGATAGATTGTGGCACGAGACCCTCGCTATGACATTCTGTTTGAACCCGTTCAAATCGGCCCCGTGACGGCCAAGAACAGGTTTTATCAAGTCCCACATTGCAATGGTATGGGGCATCAGTATCCCTCCAGCTGGGTGGAAATGCGCAGGATCAAGGCCGAGGGTGGCTGGGGTGTCATCAATACTGAAGAAGTCGAAATAAGCCATACGTCTGAACTGAGCCCGGTTCCTGAAGGACGATTGTGGGATGACCGTGATATCCCTTTACTCGCCCGGATGGCGGACGCGGTGCACGAATACGGGGCACTGGCAGGGATTGAACCCGCACACCTAGGCGGCGGCGCCTCAAATAACTACAGCCGCGAGATACCCATGGGGCCATCGGCCCGTCCCATTGATCTGCTAGAGCCAATCCAGACACGGGCGATGGACAAGGCCGACATCAAGGCGTTTCGCAAGATGCATGTAGATGCCGCACGCCGCAGCAACAAAGCCGGCTTTGACATCGTCTACCTGTATTGCGGTCATGACATGACCACCTTTGTACATTTCCTATCGCGTCGAAACGACCGCACGGACGAATACGGTGGCAGCCTGGAAAACCGGGTGCGACTGATCCGCGAGGTGATGCAGGACACCAAAGAAGCCATTGGCGATACCTGTGCCGTTGCCATCCGGTTCGGAGTTGATGAACTGAAGGGCAAGGCTGGTTTGACCAGCGTCGGCGAAGGCCGGGATGTTGTTGAAATGCTGGCCGACCTGCCCGACCTTTGGGATGTAAATGTCAGTGACTGGCCCAACGACAGCGCAACATCACGGTTCGAACGCGAAGGGTTTCAGGATAGTTACACCAAGTTCGTCAAGCAGGTGACGCAGAAACCGGTTGTTGGCGTTGGCCGTTACACCTCTCCTGACGCGATGGTATCGCTTATCAAAAGTGGCCAGCTTGACTTGATCGGAGCAGCTCGACCTTCGATTGCGGATCCGTTCCTGCCCAACAAGATCGACGAAGGCCGGGTCGAAGACATCCGCGAGTGTATTGGCTGCAATATATGCGTTACCGGTGATTACCTAGCGACACCCATGCGCTGCACTCAGAACCCGACTATGGGTGAGGAATGGCGCCGTGGCTGGCATCCCGAGCGCATTGCTCCCAACAAGCGGGACGAAAGCGTTCTGGTCATCGGCGCGGGTCCAGCAGGGTTGGAGGCCACCCGAGCACTTGCTCAACGTGGTCTGTCCGTCACCTTGGCAGAAGCAACGACAAAATTAGGCGGCCGGGTTTCCATTGAAAGCCAGTTGCCGGGGTTGTCGCAGTGGAGACGTGTAACTGATTATCGTGAATACCAAATCAGTCAGATGGCCAATGTGCAGGTGTTCTATGACAGCATGCTCGACGCGCAGAATGTGGTCGACGTTGGTGCCGATCATGTCGTGATTGCCACCGGATCGACTTGGGCACGTCATGGTATCGGGCGTCACAATCATGTCCCCATCCCAGCCGCGCCTGGTTGCACCGTCCTGACACCCGACGAGATCATGACAGGCATGCTTCCCAAGGGCCCTGTGATCATCTTCGACGATGATCACTATTATATGGGCGGGGTTCTGGCCGAAAAACTACGGCAAGACGGCTTGGAGGTCACGTATGTCACCCCGGCTGCCGACGTGTCGCATTGGACCCACAACACGATGGAGCAGGGTAAAATTCAGACCCCGTTGATGAATTTGGGAGTGAAAATTGTTCCTTTGCACAACCTCGCCAGCATCCACCCCGACCACGTTGAATTGGCATGCATCTATACTAACCAAGTGAAAACTTTGCGTTGCAACGCTGTCGTTATGGTGACGATGCGTGATGCAAATGATGATCTTTTCGAAGCTCTGACCAAGACGATCGACACGACTCTGACATCTATTACCCGCATCGGCGACTGTTATTCTCCGGGCACCATCGCGGCAGCCATTTATTCTGGCCATCGCTATGCCCGAGAACTCGGTGAACCGATTTGCGACGGAGTTCCTTTTCGTCGCGAACTCCCTGCCCTCGCCACTGATTAACACAATTACCGGAGACCCAGATGGCCCGAGACCCTCGTTATGACATCCTTTTTGAGCCGGTGAAAATCGGCCCGGTTACTGCGCCAAACCGGTTTTACCAGGTGCCTCATTGCACCGGCATGGGATGGCAGCGCCCCCAAACGTTGGCGGAGATGCGTTGCGTAAAGGCTGAGGGTGGCTGGGGTGTTGTTTGCACCGAGTATAACTCGATCCATCCAAGCTCCGATGACCTGCCGCACCCTTCAGCCTCGTTGTGGGACGACAGTGACGTGCGGGCACATTCGTTGATGACCGACAAGGTCCACGCCCATGGGTCACTGGCCGGGGCTGAGCTTTGGTACGGCGGCATTCGAACCGCGAATATGATGACTCGCGAGGTGGCGATGGAGCTGGACAGCTTCCCCAACGGTGTGGGCCACCCGTTCCAAACCCGTGCAATGGACAAGACTGATATCAAAACGTTCCGCCACTGGCATCGACGCGCTGCACTGCGAGCCAAAGACGCCGGGTTTGACATTGTCTATGTTTACGCCACGCACGGATATCTGATCTCGAACTTCCTTAATCCACGTATGAACACCCGCAGCGACGAATACGGTGGCTCACTGGTGAACAGAACCCGGTTGGTGCGCGAGCTGATCGAAGAGACAAAGGACGCAGTGGGCGATCGCTGCGCTGTGGCGGTCCGGTTTTCCGCTGATGATACGATCGGCAGGGACGGAGTGCCCATTTATGGTGAGCGCCGCGAAATGTTCGAGATGCTGTCCGAATTGCCTGACCTCTGGGACATTAACATAGCCGATTATTCACTGGAGATGGGCGTATCGCGCTTTGTCAAAGAAGCGCCGCTGGAACCTTACATGGATTTTGTGAAATCTGTGACCTCCAAACCCGTTGTTTCCGTTGGTCGTTTCACCTCACCGGACACGATGGTCAGTCAGGTAAAACGCGGCATCGTCGATCTGATCGGTGCAGCACGGCCTTCGATTGCGGACCCGTTTCTGCCTAACAAAATCAAAGAAGGGCGTATAGATTCAATCCGCGAATGTATTGGCTGCAACATCTGCTATTCTGGCGATTCAATTGGTGTGCCGATCCGCTGCACGCAAAACCCGACTATGGGCGAAGAATGGCGTAAAGGCTGGCACCCTGAAAAGATCGCGCACAAGGGTTCTGATAGCCGGGTTCTGATTGTTGGTGCAGGACCTACGGGGTTGGAAGCTGCCCGTGCACTGGGCGAACGCGGCTATAACGTGATGCTGGCCGAAGCCCGACGTGATTTAGGTGGTCGGGTCACAACCGAAAGCACCCTGCCCGGGATGAGCGAATATGCCCGTGTTCGCAACTACCGAGAACAGGAATTGCTGAACCTTCCGAACGTCGAGATCTACCGAGAAAGCGCCCTAACCGCCGAGGATGTTATGGCAACCGAGCCGGATCACGTCGCCCTGGCAACGGGTGCCACTTGGCGCCGAGAGCGTTTTAACGGCGAAGCTTATGTATCGATCGCAGCTCCAGGAACCACTCCTGAAATTCTGACGCCAGATGACATCATGGCCGGAACAATGCCATCCGGGCCTGTACTGGTTTATGACGAAGACAGCTATTACATGGGCGGCGTCATAGCCGAGCATTTGAAGGCGGCTGGAAACAAAGTTGCACTGGTAACACCCGCTGATAACATCTCGAATTGGGCGGGCAAAACCTCTGAACGCTGGCGGGTACGCTCGCATCTGATGAAACTGGGGGTGGATACGATAGTCTCCCATAGTTTGGCCAGTTTTGACGGTGAGAACGCCATCTTGAATTGCGAGTACTCGGGGGCTGAAAAGTCTCTCACGGTGACTTCGGTTGTGATGGTGACACAGCGTCGACCAAATGACGCCTTGTACCACGAGCTTCTTGCCAGTGTTGACGGGCAGATTGATAAACTGCCATTCACGTTAAAGCGTATTGGTGATTGCGAAGCCCCGGCGATCATTGCGGCGGCCACCTATGCCGGGCACAGATATGCCCGTGAACTGGACGCGCCAGTTGACCCTGACCAACCGTTAAAACATGACCGCATTGATGTTGGCGCGCTGACGACCATAACGCCTGAAGCAGGTTCAAATTGATTGGCAAGCGTTCAGTCCTCGTCCTAGCCGTTTGCGCGGCCATATTGGCCTGCGCCGGGCTCTTACTTGCCCTGGGCCCCTCATCTGATCGGGCTGATGCCATAGCTGCGCCGGTCTCTTGCGATTCCTGTACCGCGCGCCATCAATCATTGTCGCGCCTGCGCGCAGTTCAAATCGGGGACAATGAGGGAAACGACTGATGACGGCAGCGTTCCCAAATCTCTTCTCGTCGTTGGACGTTGGCCCGATCCAACTCAAAAACCGGATCGTCTCGACCGGCCACATGACGGTGATGTTGGAAAACGGCACACCGAGTGACGCAATGATTGCGTATCACGCGGCGCGCGCAAAAGGCGGAGCCGGACTGATCATTCTAGAAGCCGCCCGTGCCCATGTCTCGGGAGACAGCGGTCGTCCCGCAATCCGCGCCTATGAAGATGCTTGTATTCCCGGCTACAGGCGCCTTGCCCAAGCCTGCCAACCCCATGGCTGCAAGGTCATTGCCCAGTTGTCGCATCCAGGGCGAGAGATGCCCCTGGCATCTGACGGCACACAGGCAGTGGCAGTAGCCCCATCGGCCATCCCCAACGAACGCTTTCATGTCATGCCGCGAGAGCTGTCCCAGGTCATGATCAGCGATATCATAAAAGGGTTTGAGGACGCCGCTACGCGTGTGAAATTGGCAGGACTGGACGGGATCGAGGTTGTCGCCTCGCACGGCTATCTGATTGCGCAATTTTTTAATCCGCGCGTCAATATCCGCACTGATGACTATGGTGCCAGTTTCGACAACCGCTTGCGCTTTGCCCGAGAGGTACTGGCGGCGGTGCGCGCTGGGTCCGGGCCAGATTTAGCCATCGGCATTCGACTTTCCGCCGACGAAATGGATCACACAGGTCTAGAGAGTTCCGAATGTTTGAAGATTGCACATGCGCTGGCCAGTGACGGAGTTCTTGACTACCTTAATGTAACTGCCGGGACTTCAGCCGGATTGTCTGGATCTACACATATTGTACCAAGTATGGCGTTCGAGACTGGCTATACCGTCCCTTTGGCCGCCGCAATACAGTCCCAAGTTGACTTGCCCATACTGGTTACCGGGCGGATAAACCAACCTCAAATTGCTGAGAAAATCCTAGCCTCTGGGCAGTCCGATCTGTGTGGTATGACCCGCGCGTTGATAGCGGATCCGCTGATGCCGCTAAAGGCCCAGTCCGGACACACTGAAAGCATCCGCGCCTGTGTCGCCTGCAATCAGGCCTGCATCGGGCACATGCTGAATGGGTATTCGATTTCCTGTATTCAGCACCCGGAAACCGGGCGCGAGCTGGAATATGGCAGCCTAACCCCAGCCGCCCAACCGCGCCAGGTCATGGTGGTAGGTGGAGGTCCGGCAGGCATGAAGGCAGCGGCGACTGCCGCTGGACGGGGGCATCAAGTCACCCTTTATGAAGCCAGTCATTCCCTTGGCGGACAGGTGAATCTGGCCCAATTACTGCCAAGGCGTGCCGAGTTTGGAGGCGTCACGCAGAATCTTGCCCGCGAGTTGGTTACGGCGGGGGCCCAGGTCAAACTCGGCGTCGAGGTAACACGGGCACTAATCGATCAGATCAATCCGGATGTCATCATTCTGGCCACTGGCGCACAACCTTATTCTCTTGAAACGGGTGATACAGACGGGGCGCATGTCGTGACTGCATGGCAAGTTCTGCAAGGACAAGCCAGCCCTGGAGGGCGAGTTGTGATCGCTGATTGGCGCTGCGACTGGATTGGGTTGGGGCTCGCCGAGCAATTGGTCCGCACGGGATGCCACGTGCGTCTAGCCGTCAACGGAATAACTGCGGGCCAGACAATTCCACAGTACACACGCGATATTTGGTTGGGAGAACTATACCGGATGGGCGTCGAAATTACCCCATACGCCCGCTTTTACGGCGCAGACAGGGACAGTGCGTATTTCCAGCATACTCTGAGTGGCGAAGCAATTGAGTTCGAGAATGTCAATACCATTGTGACCGCATTTGGCCACAGGCCTGTCACGAAATTGGTAGAAGAACTCCAGGACTGGAAGCGCGAGCAGCACGTAATTGGAGACAGCTTGTGTACCCGCACGGTAGAGGAGGCAGTGTTAGAAGGATTAAAGGTCGGTACTAAAGTGTAGTGTGAAAGGAGTCCAACGACCAATGGCACAGAGATTTTGTTGCTAAATGAGGTGGCCCTAGTTTCCTAGACGCCCGCCTCGTTCATTTTCCTTTGTTTGATTTCATAATCAACTGGTGACAGCATGCCGTTGTTCGTGTGCTTGCGGTTTGGATTGTAGAACATCTCGATGTAATCGAACACGTCTTGCCTTGCTGCATCGCGCGTAAGGTAGGTTCTTCGTCGAATGCGTTCACGCTTCAAAAGCTGAAAGAAGCTCTCCGCGACGGCATTGTCATGGCAGTTTCCACGTCGGCTCATGCTTGCATCCAGATTGTGTTTGCCAAGAAACGATTGCCACTCCTTGCTGGTGAACTGCGAACCTTGGTCGGAGTGGATCATCACTTTGTTCTTAGGTTTGCGACGCCAGACCGCACTGAGCAATGCTTGCAAGGCGAGGTCCGTTGTCATAGAGACGGTACAGATTCCTGTGGTTCATGATCTTCCCCTTGCACCCAACTGCACGCCAATCCGACAGAAGCCTGACCGACAACGCGAAGCGGCGATCGCCTGCATCTGTTAGCGGACTTCGGGGTTATTCGGCGGACGTTCGCGCCGGGGGCCTTTGGATCGGCACCGACAAGCCAGCAGGCTCGGCGTCGACAGTTCTTTGCCAGCAAATCTATCAGGCCAACATTTTCCAACGTGGTGTCGGCAACGAAGCACTTGAATTTGGCGTTCTAATCCTTCAAATACTTCAGCCGATGGACATCTGATACATCCATACAGTCATATTTAGTCATCAGCATATAAAACGTCGCGGGACACAGGCAATGTCTACGACACACATCAGCCGTCGGCACCCCAGCCTCCCGCTCCTTAATCACCCTAATAATTTGCGTCTCTGTAAAACGGCTCTTTCGCATTTTCTTGCTCTTCAAGACGTTGAGCAAACTCTGCAATGAGACGAGGGGAACAGGCTAACAGCTCAGCCAGCATCATTGCTTTCCCGATCATTTCCAGCGCAACCATGGCTTTGAAATCAGGCGAATAGTTCTTTTTTGTTCCATCATTTTAAACCGTCTCTTTTACAAATCGATCCACCGTAATTACTGGTCCTAAACTCAGCGACTAACTCTCATAGCCACATGGTGGTGCTTCCTGATATGACAACAACAACCCTAACCTCACCCTCAGTTGAACATACAACACTTTGCCCGCACAGGGTGTGAATTACCCGCATGCCGGAAGGGCCTGGGAAGGGCCCAAACGGTACCTCGACGGTGTGAGCTATCAGCAGAATGCACTACCTTTGAACCCTAGCTGTGATGATATCGAGCGATCAAAATGCGGGACTTTCAGGCCTTTGTTCAGATCCGTGAAATTGGTACAATCGGCCCTGACCTGCCGTACGTGACCACCGCGGCGAAGAGCCGCATTTGATCAATGATGATCAAATTCCTGCAGTTCAGTGAACGACAAGTTTCCGCGTATGCTCTACAGCTCACAGTCTAAATGATCACGGGAAAAACACTTGTTTTTTTGACCACCCCATAGACAAAACTGGTATCGATAGAGGCGATGCCGCCGATTGGATGCAAGCGCTTGCGAACAAAGTTCTCATAATCTGCAAGATCAGCCACAACGACCCGCAGCAAGTAATCCGACATGCCCGTCATGACGAAACACTCAAGCACTTCATCAACCTGCCGCACACTTTGCTCGAATTGTTGAACACATTCATCCGTGTGGCGTTCCAGAGTGACCCGAACAAAAACCGTAACTGGTAGTCCGTAAGCTGCGGCGTCAACATCGACGCTGAAGCCTTTGATCACCCCACTTTTCTCCAACAACTTCATTCGGCGCAAGCAGGGCGATGGAGAGAGGTTGACGTCAGCCGAGAGGTCTTGATTCGTCATCCGGCCATTTCGCTGCAATGCACGGATAATTTGGCGATCTTTATGGTCCATTCCGCGCTCCATTGGCAGTATATGCTAAAGTATGTGCAAGAATTGGCAGTAATCGCAATATCTACTGCCCTTGCTCGCTCTAATCTTTTGAAAAGAATTCAGGAGAGACCCATGCGCAACCAATCCGATAGCTTCGCCACCCGTGCCATTCATCATGGCTATGATCCAATGGAAAATGAGGGGTCGCTGACGCCGCCGCTGCATCTGACCTCGACATTTGCATTTGAGACGGCCGAAGTTGGTGGCGAGATGTTTGCCGGTGAACGCACAGGCCATATTTATTCGCGCATCTCCAATCCGACATGTGACTTGCTGGAACGGCGCATTGCGGTGCTGGAAGGCGCGGAGGCCGGATTAGCTCTGGCCTCGGGCATGGGGGCGATCACCTCGGCGATCTGGACATTGGTGGCCCCCGGTGACGAGGTGATCTTGGACAAGACGCTCTATGGCTGCACCTTTTCCTTCATGCAGCATGGCCTGGCCAAATTCGGCGTTACAGTCACCCACGTTGACCTAACCAATCCTGAGAATTTGCGCGGCGCGATCAGCGACAAAACAAAGGTTGTCTATTTCGAGACCCCGGCAAATCCAAACATGCGGCTGGTCGACATTCAGGCGATCTCAGACATCGCACACGAAGGCAACGCCCGCGTGGTTGTCGACAATACCTATGCCACCCCATATTTGACACGGCCAATCGAACTTGGCGCTGATCTCGCACTGCATTCAGCGACCAAATACCTTGGCGGTCATGGCGATGTTGTTGCGGGCCTGCTGGTTGGCAGTGCCGAGCTGATCCAGGAAATCCGCCTCTATGGCATGAAGGACATGACGGGGGCAGTGATGGCTCCGTTCAATGCAATGCTGGTCCTGCGCGGGCTAAAGACACTGGAGTTGCGTATGGACCGCCATTGTTCAAGCGCCCAGACGATTGCCGAAATGCTGGAGGCGACACCGGGTGTGGAAAAAGTCTGGTACCCAGGCCTGGCAAGTTTCGAACAACACGCGTTGGCCCAGCGACAAATGGCACAATCCGGCGGCATGATTGCCTTTGAACTGGAAGGTGGCCTGGAAGCGGGTCGCGCCATGATGAACAAGCTGCAGCTGATCACACGGGCGGTTTCCCTTGGGGATGCCGAGACTCTGATCCAGCATCCAGCCAGCATGACACATTCCACCTATACTCCAGAAGAGCGGGCCCTGCACGGCATCAGCGAAGGCTTGGTACGCCTGTCTGTTGGCCTGGAAGGTGTCGATGACATTCTCGCCGACCTGCGCCAAGCATTGCGACAATCGTCAATGATCAAAGCAGCCTGATGGGGGAGTCGGAAATGCCTAACCACATGACCCATCTGAAAACCATTGAACAGCGGTTGCTTTGGCTGTCACATTGGATGATCCACAACGCCAACCACATCCGGCCCAAAGCAGACGGGATCAAGGTTGGCGGGCACCAAGCATCGTCGGCCTCCATGGTATCGATTATGACAGCGCTCTACTTCTCGGCGTTGCGCCCCGAAGACCGGGTGGCGGTGAAGCCCCATGCTTCTCCCATCTTCCATGCCATTCAGTATCTGATGGGAAATCAGACGCGCGAGATGATAGAGAATTTCCGCGGTTTTGGCGGGGTTCAAAGCTATCCATCACGAACCAAAGATATTGATGATGTGGATTTCTCCACGGGTTCGGTGGGGCTTGGGGTTGCGATCACGTCTTTTGCGTCAATAGTGCAGGACTACATTCAGGCCAAATCGTGGGGCCAGGATCAGAGACTTGGCCGAATGATTGCCCTGGTGGGCGACGCTGAACTGGATGAGGGCAATATCTATGAAGCCCTGCAAGAGGGCTGGAAAAACGATCTGCGAAATTGTTGGTGGATTATCGACTATAACCGCCAGTCGCTTGACGGGGTTGTGCGCGAAGGCCTGTTCAAACGGGTTGAGCAGATCTTTGACGCCTTTGGCTGGGATGTCGTGCGGGTCAAATACGGCCATCTCCAGCAGGCCGCCTTTGAAGAGCCGGGTGGCGGTCAGTTGCGAGAATGGATCGACAATTGCCCCAACCAGCTCTACTCGGCGCTGACCTACATGGGAGGAGCGATCTGGCGCAAACGGTTGATGGAAACTCTGGGCGATCAGGGTGATGTCACTGCCTTGATCGCGCGGCGCAGCGATGATGAACTGGCTGCGCTGATGGAAAATCTCGGCGGTAATTGCGTGCAGACCATGGCAGATACATTTGCCGCTGTTGATCATGACCTTCCGGTATGTTTCCTAGCCTACACAGTAAAGGGCTGGGGTACTCCAATCGCCGGTCACAAGGACAATCACGGTGGCCTGATGACCAAGGCACAGATGGCAGTCTGGCAACAGTACATGGGCGTGGCTCCGGGTGATGAATGGGATAAGTTCGCAACGGTTACCGACCCAGCTGCACTACAAGGCTTTTACGATCAAACGCCTTTCTTTGCCAAAGGCGCGCGCCGTTATCATGATGAAACCATCGACGTGCCGACCATTGAACTGGCTTCTAGCAGGGACACCTCGACCCAGATGGCCTTTGGCAAAATCCTAGATGATCTGTCAAAAGGTGACAGCCTGCTGGCCGACAGAATTGTGACTACATCACCCGATGTCACCGGCACCACCCATCTGGGGGCCTGGGTGAACCGGCGCAAACTGTTCGCCCGGACCCATCAGGCCGATACCTTCAGGGCTGAGAATATTCCGTCTACGGCAAAATGGGAATTTGCACCCAATGGTCAGCATATCGAGTTGGGCATCGCTGAGATGAACCTGTTTTTGTTGCTGGCAGCGGCAGGCCTTTCGCATTCCGTATTTGGCAAACGCTTGATCCCCATTGGCACTGTCTATGATCCCTTTATTTCCCGTGGCCTCGATGCGTTGAATTACGCCTGTTACCAGGACGCTCGCTTTATGATCGTGGGCACGCCGTCTGGTGTCACGCTGGCCCCAGAAGGTGGTGCACATCAATCCATTAGCGCCCCATTGATTGGCATGTCGCAAGATGGTCTGGCCGCGTTTGAACCCGCCTTTGCTGATGAATTGGCCGTGATCATGCAGTGGGCCTTTGCCTATCTGCAAAAAGACGGTGAAAGCGATCTGGATGAGCGCACATGGCTGCGCGATGAAACAGGTGGGTCTGTCTATCTTCGCCTGACCACCAACCCCATTGAACAACCCGGAAAACGTGTCGACGAGGACTTCAGACAAGGCGCAATTGACGGCGCATATTGGCTGCGCAAGCCTGGGGCCAATTGTGAGGTCGTGATCGCCTACCAAGGGGCCATTGCGCCTGAAGCGATCAAAGCTGCGGGGATAATTGCTGAAGGGCGGCGTGACGTTGGGGTTTTGGCGGTGACATCCGCTGACCGGCTGAACGCGGGCTGGACAGCGGCACAACGGGCACGATCAAACGGTATCACCACCGCTTGCTCGCACGTCGAGACACTTCTGAATGACTTGCCGCGCCACTGCAAAATCATCACCGTTATCGACGGCCATCCAGCAACACTGTCGTGGCTGGGCTCTGTCCATGGCCATCAAACGGTGCCTCATGGTGTAGAACACTTTGGCCAAACCGGCACGATTGGTGACCTTTACAAGCATTTCCGCATTGATGCGCAAGCGCTGGTACAGTCAGTTGGAGAACTGACCAACGGTCGGGCAATTCCGTACCTTACAGCCGCGTCCTGATAACGCCAATTGTGTCAATTCGGGCCGGGTGGCTTTCCCCGGCCCAATTGACGTACATTAGTAAAGGGCGCATTCTGGAAACGGACATTCATCAAATAACGGTTTCTCTCTGCACTGCGGTCGTTGGCGGTTGACGCAGCGAATGGTTCCTTCCCGCCCTAAATACCGAATTGTGGAGCGTGCAGAAATTGGGTCGCGTTACACACTCATAAATGTAGAGATCAAATCACTGGCTAAGCCGCTCGTGCGAAAAACCTCGCGCGGCCGCCCATTGCCGGATGGTATATTCAGGCCATACGACACGGCTGAGCGGTCAACCTCTGGACTTGTTCTCGCGCCGGTAACTGCGCGGAGGAAGACCTGTCGCGGCAACAAACGCGCGAGCAAAGGCCGTTCGACTTTGGAACCCAACCTCGGCACTGATACGTTTCACTGGGAGATCTGTTCGCACCAACAGTTCCGCCGCTTTTTGCATTCGAAGCTCCCGCACCAGTTCCATCGGGCCACTGCCACAGGCGTCGGAAAAACGTTGTGCCAGGGTGCTACGGCTCATTCCTGCCTGCTCTGCCAGTGTTTCCAAAGAATGATCATCGCCCGGTGTCTTCATCATGTAGGTCAGAACCGACCACAGCCGAGGATCGCGGAGTGTTTGCATCCATGCAACTTCAAGATCGCTTGTCTGCATTTTGCGACGCATCAATGCTATCATCGCCTGCTGTAATAACGCCCGAAGCATAGCCCTGCTACCCAGAGATGGGTTCGCGATTTCCTGCAATATCTGGTTCACTGGGATTGCCAGCCCGGGATTGTTGCCGACAGTGTCGACAATAGGACTGCGTACTAGGTCAATTACGTTATGCAAGTTCTTCAGAGACAGGTTGATGTGTGCGCAGATCACCACCAGCCCGCCAAGTTGGTTGCCGGATTCCTGCCGGTGCACCAGATGCACAAGATTCAAGCCCGCGGGGCGGCATTGCGGTAACGGGTCGGTGCCAGCGCCAAAACTGCGCAATGTGTGCGAGCGCAAGGCAGGTACAAGAACCAAAGTCCCGCGCGACACCGGCAGGTTAGGCTGCCCCGGGATAAGGATCTCACCCTGGCCAGACAGCACATAATGTAGTCTCGCAGTACTGTCTTGCCCAAGCCCAAGCTCGCCCTTGCCGCTCAACTCACACAGGGCAAAAGGTTTTGCTTGGATTTCCATCTGATCGAGAATGAAGTCGTGTTCCATGTTGATACATGATTACACTCTTGGATGAATGAATACAAAAATTCGCCCTTGGATACGAAATTCGGACCAATTGATACATTAATCACTCTAACTCTTTCTCATCATCTGATAAGGAGAGATACCATGTGCAACGACCATGACCACGATCACCTGACCCGCCGCCAAGCCCTGCGGGGAGTCTTGGCAACTGGAGCGGCCGCTGCAGCGGTAACTGCTGGTTCAGCGGCGCAAGCGCAGGAAAACCCATATGCCGACCCGGCATCGCCTGCATTGCCACCTAGCGACATGACGTTGGATCTCAGCCGCACCGCACTGGTTATCACCGACCCACAGATCGACTTCTTGCACCCCGAGGGTGTGACTTGGGGCGTGGTTGGTGAATCGGTGCAAGAACAAGGAACTGTCGAAAACATTGAACGCCTATTCAAAGCCGCCAAGGCGGTAGGCATCACTGTGGCGGTGTCACCGCACTACTACTACCCCACCGATCACGGCTGGAAATTCGAAGGCGCGCTGGAAAAGCTGATGCACAAGATCGGTATGTTTGACCGGGCTGGATCGCTGTCGCTCGATGGATTTGAAGGCTCAGGTGCCGACTGGATGCCACAGTACAAAAAGTACATCGAGGACGGCAAAACTATCGTCACCTCGCCACACAAAGTTTATGGTAATGACAGCAACGACCTGAGCCTGCAGTTGCGCAAACGCGGTGTTGATCAGGTGATCCTGGCTGGAATGTCCGCCAACCTCTGCACTGAAAGCCACATGCGTGAGCTGATAGAACAGGGATTTGAAGTGGCTGTCGTCAGAGACGCAACTGCCGCTGCCAAACTGCCCGAAGGTGACGGCTATCTCGCCGCGCTGACCAACTTCCGCTACATTGCCAACGCCCTGTGGACCACCAGCGACGTCGAGGCCAAATTGGCAGCAGGATAGAAAAATTCAGATCGGTAGCGGCTCAGTTCCAGCCGCTGCCGAATTTTGACTAAACTTGATCCTCCCGTGCCTCTATTCACTCATCATAGTTGAGCGGCAAAGCCGTGGGCCCGATAGCAGCATGGCATTTACGAGTGACCGAATCGAAAATAACCTGAATTGGACAATCCTCTGGTAGCTGAGCATCCTTGGTCAAATTCGCCAAAATTCGCTAAATGATGATTCTCTACTTCAATTTCCCTTTCTGCGCGGACGCCGCAAAAGGCTCGTATGCAGCCGCGACTTGCGCCAAGATTTGTGCTTCTACCAGCCTATGGCTCCATGCTGCCGGAGACCAGCAATGTCCACAGGCGCCCTTCACATCTGTGCGAAATCCCTGCCACCACTAAACTTGCCCTCGCGCTGTTCGATAACTATCGAGCAATTCCTTTACTGCCACACCAAACGAGAGATGGCCGCCGCAGAGTCGCTCAAATACCTCTTCCAGCTCACCAGCTGAAAGCATCAACAAACCTTCATAGCCATAACCTTCCCGTTCGAACACTTTCACAACCCTGCGCTCAAACTCACCGGCGTCGATATCCAAGGACGCCTGATTGCCAGCATCACCTGTCAGGGCCCGATCCATTACATTCGTGTTCTCAGCCCCTTTGTTTTTCTTTATAGTTTCTTTTATTGTTTCGGGTGCAGTCCGTTGCAGGGTCTGACGGCAGTGCATTGCAGGGGGAGCGGCAGCGGGCTGCAGGCCTGGACGCTGACCCGTAAGCCTTTTTGATTTAACCGACTGCCGATTTTGCTCAAGTTCCACCACTGAATAAATCAGAAACTGGTTGCGGGACCGCCGCGCCACTCGATTCCGTTTGATAACACCTCGTTCCTCGAGCTCCTTGAAGGCGCCGCGGACGCTCCTTTCCGAGAACCCGGTCTCTTCGGCAAGCCCAACGGCCGAGGGATCACAACGTCCAGTTTTTGTGTTCTGACGATCCAACAATCTCATGAGCACACAGAAACTGGCTCTTGTGAGCTGCGGTTGTTGGCGAACCCAGTACTGGGGCACCAACCACTTTTGCATCAGGTCCAATGGTTGCCGCCTTGTCATTGATTGCCCCCCTGCCCGTCGACAGCATAGTACACGCTACATTTTCCCCTTGGCGGGTTTCTCCAATACGCGCCGAGAATACTGATTTGAACTTGGCCCACTTAGACAAAGCCCGTCGAGCCTTGCCAGGCGGCAAATCAAGAACGTCCCTCACGACGTTGTCCTTGATGATCTTGGTTGGACTTGCTCCATGGACAAAAGCCAAGCCTCTATCGCGGCGGACCGGTAGTACACTTTCCGACCGACCTTAATGAACGGCGGGCCAACGCGCTGTGCGCGTTCACGTTGGACAGAACGGATGGAAACACCACGCTGGTCGGCGTAGTTCGCTTCGGTGATTAGGTTACAAAATGTCATGATTGACCTCGTGCTGGTTTGAACATGAGGCAACGTCGCTGACTGTCAGAGGATCATTCGTTCCTGCCTGATCCAGCTATTTTTGGATTACTCAAGTTTCTCTTGATCGTGATTGCGCTTACGCCGAAATTTTCCGCCGCCTTTCTCTGTAGATCTGCCCAAGACGAATGAGGCTTTCGGATATGGAGCTCGTTGACAAACTGCTGCGCACGTTTCCCATTTTTAGCGAGGAAACTATTGTCGCTCCGCATGGCATTTCCATCCTGGCCGTTTTTGACTTGTCGGCGCCCTGATAAGCCAACTCCTCAGGCCGTTTACCTGTCGCCTCATCAATCCTATGACGCCACTGACAACGTTCCTACATCCTGCCTAGTTCCTCGGCGTGCATGATCATCAATTGCAAATCGAAGGCTTTCGAACCGCTTGCTAAATCATTACGCTCTCTGTTTAGTCGATTGTTTTCCATCAACCATTGCGCGGCGATGTATTGCACAGAATCTTCGCCTTGCTGTCCATAGACCGTGTCGTTCAGCGCAGCCACACCTGGATCAGGCAACCCACGCGCTGTGAGAATGGCTTGGAAACCTGCGGCAACTCGGTCTCGCCCTTCATCCGGGCCAACCATCGTCTTCATCATATGCTCGATGCATGCTGTCCACTCATCTTCCCCACCAGCAGCAGTCAAATCATATCGAAGTCGGGTACGCTCCATCATGCCAACACCGTGTTTCACCTTTTTAGGCATTGGTACGCGCCTCCTCGATCGAAACAACATTATCTACTGTTGTTTCAGTGCCCTGCCCCTCAATAATCGCCATCAAACGACCTTCCCAGCTTATCAACGCACCACGCCGTTCATCCTCAAATGCGTGTTGGTCGTAAACGGCAACCATACCGGTTTTGACGTGGCCAATGGTCAGTTCGGCGATATCGGGTCGAACCTTGCAGGCCGAGAGACCGGTACGCATCGTCCGGCGCAGGTCATGCGGCGTCCACCGTCCCCAAGGGTGCACATCCTTTGCACAGAGCGATACATGATGCCGGTTTACGGCACGGCAAAGCGCGGCATTGGTCACAGGAGACCCCGGCTTAGCCTCAAAAAGATAGCCGTTCCACGGCTCCTTCCTGCGGCCCTGTAGCCGATCCAGTTCTGCCTTCGCGCCTTTCTGAACATCAAGCGCTGTGTCAGACAGGTAAACATCGTGAGCGGTTTGGGTTTTGCCCCGTCGATCCGCGGGGATTGTCCAAATACGACCGCTAACTTCGCTTTCATGTAGGCCAGCCACTTCACCCGGCCGCTGGCCTGTCACTAAGACAAGTTTAAGTGCCAATGCAGTCAATCGGTGAAGACCACAGGACTCAATATTGAGCCAAAACGCCCTGATTTCCTCTTCATCGAGAGCTCTGGTCCTCATAATAGGTTTTAGCGGATCCCGTTTACCTTTGACTTTGATCGCAGACGGTTTGAGGCCAGCTACAGGGTTTGCCTGAAGGTAATCCCTATCGGTCGCATAATCGAGCATGCGGCGTGCATAGAGCAGCAACTGGGCTGCCGCTCGAGGCGTTTTCTCGGCTTTTTTCTCCACCAGCTCGATCACATCACGACGGCGGACATCACTCACTTTCAGACGGCCAATCGCGGGAATAAGGTCGTTTTGGATGTAACCACGAATAGCCGTCTCGCTCTTCAGGCCAGTGGCATGCATATCGAGCCAATCTACAGCCTGCTCACTGATCAGGGGTTCAGCCTTGCGCCGACGTTCCTCTTCGAGCAGGTCTGCGCCAGAATTAATTTTCAAAATCAGGTCACGCGCCTCAATACGGGCGGCTTCCAATGACCAAGTTGGCCAAGGGCCGATTGTCATGCGACGTTTTCTTCCATCGACAGTGTAACTCAGGATAAACGCCTTGCCGCCAGCGGCCGTGATGCGCAATCCGAACCCACGCGAAGAATCCCTGTGGTCATCATAGATAAATCGCTGTCCGCGTTCCGGAGCCTGCGCCTTCGCAATTACTCCGTTTCTTCCGTCCGTTAGCTTGGCCATTGGTCCCCAATCTTTAACCCGCATGGGCGGTTTTCTAATTCCACACCTGGTAAATTGCGCCACCAAGCAGGCCAGCGTCCAAGAAGCCGTCGCAGTACAGAAGTGATCCGAAAACCCGCCACAGTATTTGTCACCGGATTTGTCACCAGCTGTAACGGCTACCAGCGTCGCTGAAAGTCAGTTACTGTCACTTCAATAGCTGCAAATGTCGTTGGGATTCCGCAACAAAATATGTCTGGCGCGCGATACGCCACGATATCAACAACTTGAGGTTGGGAACGAAATCGCCTGTTAATCAATTGGTCGTAGGTTCGATCCCTACCGCAAGAGCCATAACAAGTTACTAAGATCAATGACTTAATGTCCTATCGGAACCCCACTTCAGTACGTTGAATTTTCTGGGTCCCGAAGTGGGTCCCGAAATCAGTATTAGTGAACTGTACAATGTCCCTACTTTGTCAGCGTATTAGTCACCCATCGACCGATACCTGCCCCCACCCCGGCACCTGCCCCCAAAGCCGGAGACATTGCGTTATAGGGCATGCTTAAAAACACGGCATTTCTGCACTTTTTGACCATTCAGTCAGAGGCCATTCGCGCTGCCAGTAAACACTGCATCACCCCCTGACTGCTCTCTATGGGCTCGATTCAACCCTTCGCCGCCAAGGAAAGTGGAACATTGCTCTCCACCGGCCAACTGAATAAGGAGGGCTTCAGCTCTCTTTCATTCTGCTGGCAGATAATAGCCCAAAGAGACGTGCCTGATCTACTGGATGGGCCGTTCGTAACAATGATGGGAGCCGGAAGAGCCGCAATTGCTGCGCAATTCAAATTTCGACAATAAGGGCGGTTTGCAGCCGTTCGCTTCGGTCAGCACCAATGTTTCCAGAGTGGACTTTGCAGTCATTCACTTATGTTGACCCAACTGGCGCGAACGGCCCTCTCCTAATGTTCGCCACAAATGCAGCTAATGCGCTGCGGAGTAAAAAGCTGATGGGATGGATGGCTTCTGGTCCAACCGACGTCGCGATGCGTCTTTCTGCAGGTGTCAGAATCTACAAATGAGAGGAGCCACCCCATGCAAGTTACTACCATCGGCATCGATCTGGCCAAGAATATTTTTCAGGTTCACGGGATCACCGAGAGTGACGAGGTCGCTTTCAACCGACCTCTGCGGCGCGCTCAGGTGTTGCCTTTGCTCGCGGCTTGATCCTTGCCTCGTTGGCATGGAAGCCTGTTGCACAAGTCATTATTGGGCACGTGAGCTGACCAGGTTAGGTCATGAGGTTCGGTTGATCCCGCCCTTGTATGTCAAACCATACGTGAAGCGCGGCAAGTCAGACGCTATCGATGCGGAAGCGATCTGCGAAGCAGTTACCCGTCCAAGTTCAAGACCGGTCCGCGCCAGCGGATTGAACGATCCGGTGGATCGTTCAAAGGCGCAGAACGCGTTTCGTCGAGGCCAAATCGGTTGAACAGCAGGCTTTTCTATCCCTGCATCGCGCGCGCAGCCTCATGGTTCGTCAGTGTACGCAGCTGGTCAACGCCTTACGCAGC
>MAAY01000010.1 GCA_002162795.1 Rhodobacterales bacterium 56_14_T64 | reverse complement strand
GGCCAGGTGATCCATGCCAAGGGCATTGCCGGATTGCTCGAGCTGAACGCCAAACTGGGCAGACCCGTCGGCAGCGGCGTCAAAGGTCAATCCGCCGTGTTGCGCTTTGATGCCGGCGATGTGCCGCAGATTCTTGCCGATAATCTATATATGATCCCACATGCTGACGGAACTTTGGCAGTCGGGTCCACCAGCGAGCGCGAGTTTGATGACCCGCATGAGACCGACGAAAAGCTTGAAGACGTGATCGAACGCGTCCGCGCCCTTATGCCGGTCTTGCACGGGGCCGAGGTGATTAACCGTTGGGCCGGCGTCCGCCCCCGCTCAAAAAACCGTTCACCGATGCTGGGAGCTTATCCAAACCGTCCCGGCCATTTCATCGCCAATGGAGGTTTCAAGATCGGCTTTGGTATGGCGCCAAAAGTGGCGCATGTGATGGCGGATCTGTTGCTGGACGGCGTGGATGCCATCCCCGATGGATTTCGAGTCGAGGATAATCTGTAGCGGATGGGCAGGTGCTTCGCTCCCACCTACTGACAGGTTCAGCCCTCAATTTCAGCGCGCAGGTTCTGCATCAATGCCGCAAGTGTCGTTGTGTGCTCGTCGCTGGTCAAATGACCATTGTCGTCAAACTGACCGCCTGACCCACCCAGATGCAGCAATGGTTCAGACACAACGCGGGGCCGAAACGACACCAGAAAGTCGCGCAGGATCGCCTGCGCGTTCTCCCCCCCGGTCTGTCCGGCTGCAGCTGACATCACCGCTACGGGCTTGTCCGCAAAGGGGCGACCCTCGGTGCGACTGACCCAGTCGAGCGCATTCTTCAGCACCCCCGAAGGGCCCTTGTTATATTCCGGGGTCGAAATCAGCACCACGTCCGCCGCCACAATCTGGTCAGCCAGCACCTGGACTGCCGCGGGGATACCGTCGCGGGATTCAACATCGCCGTCATAAAGCGGCAGATCCAGATCTGCATCTATATGGTTGGCATCGCCAAACAACCGCACTGCCTCAAGCAGCAGTTTGCGGTTGGTGGCATCGCGGCGCAGCGAGCCGGACAGGGTTACGATAACGGGATCGGGCATTTGAGCATCCTTTGTTCGCGACTGACTTGCCCTAACACTTACGCGCCATTGGCAAATGCAAAAGCCCAAACCCCGCGCAAGCTATGTGCGCCGTTGCGTAACCCCTTATCTTTGACCGCTCAGACCGGTTCTCAGGTCGATTTTGGGATCACTACAATCTCAACCCGACGATTCTGCGCTTTGCCTTCGGGCGTCAGGTTACTGGCCACCGGCTGATCCTCGCCACGTCCGATGGTTTGCACCCGGTTATAAGGCACGCCGCCAGCCTGAATCTGATCTGCAACTGCATTGGCACGGCGGACAGACAGGCCCTGATTGTAAGAGGCATCGCCATCGCTGTCGGTATGGCCAATCACTTGGATTGAGCTGTCAGGGTAACGCAGCAGACTGTCGGCCACTTTCTGCAGATCCGACTGTACGGCTGAACTGATGGTATAGCTATCGGTGGCAAATGTCAGATCATTGGGCAGTGAAACGATCAACCGATCGCCGGTATTGACGACTGTGATGTCCTCGTTGGCCAGAGTCTGGCGCAGCTCAGCAGCTTGTTGGTCAAGCGTGGCACCAATTGCCCCCCCAGCAACCGCACCAATGGCAGCACCGCCCAAAACGGCGGCGGTCTTGTTGCTGCTGTTGGACAGGGCACCGATACCAGCCCCGACCAAGGCGCCAATCGCCACGCCCCCTTTGGTGTTCTGCTTGGGATCGCCATTGTAATCGCCCAGCGACGCCGGGTCAGTACAGGCGCTCAGGCCCAGTGCAGCAACCAGAACGGTTGCAGTCGAGAATTTCAGCATGGTCATGGTGTGGCCTTTTTCTGCTCGGAACCGCGCCTACCGCGCGTCTTTTGCCACAACATATCATAACTAAGGGTCTAAGGCTCAACCCCTGTGTCTAAATGATCGGCAATACCCCGCGCAAAATCACGCCTATTGGCCTGCTTCCGCCGTTCCACCATCTTCCCACGAGTATTGTTCCGACCATAATTTCCGCAAAGCGGGGCCCTGCCCGGAAAAACAATCATCTAATAGGCTGCAGCCCCAAATCCGGTCACTGCGAAAATGGCGAAAGGCCCCACGCAGCTCGCACCAGGCGGCAAGCATGGTGCAGTCCAGGTGATAGATCAGCGCTACCGGCCGCACGACACGGTAAGTTTGGAGTTGGGCACCATCGCGATAGGTAAGCTGCAGTTTCTGCTCGCAGCGGATAGCATTGCGCAGAACACCCAGCGAAACGCAGCCCTTGGCAGGGTCATCGGGAGCAGCCCCCCAAGGCGCAACCCGCAGCCAGTCGGCATCCGCTTGCAAGTCTTCGATCTTGTGGCAAATTCGCTGGGCGGCCTGCTGCAGGGTGCTGTCGCCGGTGCGCACCAGCATCGACAGACCAACCTGCAGTGCCTCAACCTCTTCGGCATCAAAATTCAGCGGCGGCAAATCATAGCCGCGACGCATCACGTAGCCGAGCCCCGCCTCGCCTTCGATTGGTGTTCCCATCGCCTGCAGCGCGGCAATATCGCGGTAAACCGTGCGGGCCGAAACCTCGAGCATCTCTGCCAGCCGCCCAGCCGTTATCGGGCTGCATTTGGCCCGCAGGATCTGGATAATTTCGAACAGACGGTTTGACCGGTGCATGGGCGTTTCCTGCGAATTTGCGGTGCGGACTACTGACACCATAGCATCCCCTACTGACAACAGGGTGTCAGTGGTCTTGTGAGACACATGCTCCGGAACTTAGGAGACAAACATGTGCTATTACCACCACATCGTCATGATGAAGCTACAACTGGGGACCTGGCAACCCGAACGTGAGTTGCGCCCTCATGAACGCGAGCATGCGTATCATGTCCGGCTGCGGGTACAAAAACAGGCGCAGACGCAGAGCCGGAATACAGTCGACAATGCAGAACAATCTGGTTGGCAACTGCTGGGGTGGTTGCGGCGAAAGCCTTTCAAACTCTCCTCGGCCAAAACTCGGTTAAATACCCCCTAGCCTTCGGCGCGGGCGGACTCGAATGCCAGCATGGCGCGTTTCACCGGCAAGCCCCAGTGATATCCGCCTAAAGCGCCGGATTTACGCAGGGCGCGGTGGCAGGGGATCAACCAGGATACCGGATTGCGCCCCACCGCAGTGCCGACTGCGCGCTGAGCGCGTGGCTCGCCAATCGACTGGGCAATTTCGGAATAGGTAGTCACCTGCCCCGAAGGGATCCTGAGCAACGCTTCCCAGACCTTGATCTGTAATGGGGCCCCAATCATGTGCAACGCGGTTTCGCCCGTTTGGTCAAAAGCGGCCGTGACCAGTGGGCGCAGCGCCATGGGATCTTCGGTAAATGTCGCCTTGGGCCAGCGCGACTTCATGTCGGCCATTGTCGCTTCGGCCCCGGTTTCTGCCGCAAAGGCCAATCCGCAGATACCCTTGGCTGTGCCCATCGCCAGAGCCAGTCCAAAGGGGCTGTCGAACCAGCCCCAGAAAATCTCCAAGTCCGATCCTTTGCGGGCGTATTCACCCGGGCTCATCGCCTCCCAGCGTAGGAACAGATCATGCAGCCGCCCGGTTCCAGACAGCCCAACCGAATGCGCCGCGCCCAAGGTGGTGAAATTGTTATGCAGCAAAGCCTTGGCGTGGCCCAACCGCAGGTATTGTTGATAGCGTTTTGGCGACACCCCAACCCAGGCAGAGAACAGACGCTGAAAATGCGCCGGGCTCATATCCATTTTCTTTGCAAGCTCGTCCAGCGACAGCCCCTCGCCGCCCTCGTCGATCAGCTCGATCGCGCGGCGCATGACACCGTAGTGATAGCTTTGCTCGTTGGCTTGGGTGTTCATCGGCCTGTCCTTTGTCGTCGTCTGATATCAGATTAAGGATCTGCACACGAACAAACGACCCGAAACTTGCGCCTTGTGCCAATTGAAGAGAGGGTACGCCGAACAGGAGGCGCAAATGATATCTGCAGCATTGAACAAACAAGGCGACGTCTTGAGAGATGATGTGCCGGGCGCATTGTTCCCGTGGTGGAGTTTCACCAAGCCGGTGCTGGCGACCCTTATCCTGCGCGCTGTAGAGGCGGGAAAACTGGACCTCGATGCCTCTTTTGATGGTCACCCTTTCACGCTTTTGCAAATCCTACAGCAACGCGCAGGGCTGCCGGATTACGGACCCCTGCCCGCCTACAAGGCGGCTGTGCAAGCGGGCGAAGCTCCCTGGCCTGCCGAACGCTTGCTGCGGGAAACGGGTTACCCTGAAACGATCTATGAACCCGGCACCCGCTGGCTCTACTCTAACCTTGGCTATCTGCTGCTACGGCAAACGCTGGAACGGGTTCATGATGCGCCATTGACCGACATCATGCAGACACAGATCTGTTCACCACTGGGGCTTGATGCCCGGTTGGCAACGACGCCTAGGGACTTTGACGAGATCCATTGGGACAATGTGAACGGATATCATCCGGACTGGGTTTATCATGGTTGCCTGATGGGCACCGCGCTGGATGCCGCCAGATTACTACAGGCAATTTTGGGTAGGGTCCTGCTTACGGAGCACTCCCGCCAACTGCTGCTGAGCCAACAGATGCAAGGCGGCCCAATACCGAACCGGGTCTGGAGTGAAATCGGCTATGGTCTTGGCATGATGATCGGCGTCGCTGGCGATGCTGGTCGCGTCATTGGCCATTCCGGCTGCGGACCTTTCTGCGCCAATCTGGTTGCTCATTTTCCGGACCACCCTGATCAGGTGACCGTTGCGAGTTTTGTCAAAGGTGGCGATGAGGCCCCAGCAGAACACGGCGCAGTGGCTGTTGCGAAACAGCACAAGGTTAACACCGCCTGAGCCAATCCACCGCTTTCCCGTTGCGATGCGGGACGCGCCGCGTCATTAAGGCCCGCGATGGCAAAGCAACTCGATTATCATACGATCCGCGAGATTTTCTCTCGGTTCCAGGCAGCTGAACCAGAACCCAAAGGGGAGCTGGAGCACGTCAACGTCTACACCCTGGTGGTGGCAGTCGCCCTCTCGGCGCAGTCCACTGATGTCGGGGTCAACAGGGCCACGCACGAATTGTTCAAGATCGCTGACACGCCGCAGAAAATGCTGGATCTGGGCGAAGAAAAACTGATCGACCATATCAAGACAATCGGCCTGTATCGCAACAAGGCCAAGAATGTGATCAAAATGAGCCAGCTTCTGGTCGATGAGTACGGCGGCGAGGTGCCCAATTCCCGCGCCGCACTGCAGTCACTGCCCGGCGTCGGTCGCAAGACCGCCAATGTGGTTTTGAACATGTGGTGGCATCAGCCCGCTCAGGCCGTGGACACCCATATCTTTCGCGTTGGCAACCGATCCGGCATCGCGCCCGGCAAAGACGTCGATGCGGTTGAACGCGCCGTCGAAGACAATATTCCCGCTGATTTCCAGCAACACGCCCATCACTGGCTGATCTTACACGGCCGATATCACTGCAAAGCACGCAAGCCGCTGTGTGGCACCTGCCTGATCCGCGACCTGTGCATGTTTGAGGACAAGAACCTATGAAGACCTACCAAATTGTTGGCATTGGTAATGCCGTTGTTGATGTTATCAGTCAAAGCGACGACAGCTTTCTCGACCTTATGGGTATCGAGAAAGGCATTATGCAGCTGATCGAACGCGATCGCGGCGAAGTGCTGTATGCGGCGATGTCGGGCCGGGTGCAGACTCCCGGTGGATCGGTTGCCAATACCATCGCCGGCGCTGGTGCGCTGGGGCTTGAGGCGGCGTTTATTGGTCGGGTGCATGACGACGCGCTGGGGCAATTTTACGCCAAAGCGATGAGTGACGATGGCGTCGACTTTGTGAACCCACCGGTCACCAGTGGCGAGTTGCCAACCTCGCGCTCGATGATTTTTGTGTCGCCCGACGGCGAACGCTCAATGAACACTTACTTGGGCATTTCGTCCGAGTTGAGCTCGGCTGATGTCTCCAAGGACGTCGCTGGACAGGCCCAAATCATGTTCCTTGAGGGGTATTTGTTCGATAAGGACAAAGGCAAAACTGCATTCATGGAGGCCGCGCGCAGCTGTCATGAGGGTGGCGGCAAGGCTGGCATCGCAATTTCAGACCCGTTCTGTGTCGAACGGCACCGGGCTGACTTTCTGTCATTGATCGAGAACGAGCTGGACTACGTGATCGGCAACGAAGACGAGATCAAGTCGCTGTTCGAAACCGATGATCTGGCTGACGCACTGGCCAGAACCGCCGCGATCTGTCCGCTGGTGGTCTGCACCCGGTCTGGCGATGGCGTGACAGTTGTTGCGGACGGCAAGCAAATCGACGTTTCGGTCACCAAGGTTGTTCCCGTCGACGCCACTGGTGCCGGCGATCAGTTTGCTGCTGGCTTCCTATTCGGCATGGCCACCGGTCGCGATCTGGAAACCTGTGCCAAAATCGGCTGCGTCTGTGCTGGCGAAGTGATCAGCCACATTGGCCCACGCCCCGAGGCCAATATGCTGCACATGTTGAAGGCAGAAGGTCTGCTGTAAAGCGACTTTCTTAGATCAAACCGCAAAAGGTCGCCTCTGCTCGGGCGGCCTTTTTTATGTCTCGTCGTCGCTGGCAGCAACCAAGGCCTTGCCCAACAGCACGTTCAAAGTCTCGACCTCATCTGCACTTAAGCCTTTGATCAAGCCAGCCTGCGTTTTGACGTGCTCGGTCACAACCTCGTCGATCAGAGCAAGCCCTTTGTCGGTCAGGCCAATCAGAAAGCTACGACTGTCTTTGGGGTTCACATTGCGTTGTGCCAGCCCATCGGTTACAAGCCTGTCGATCCGATTGGTCATGGTGCCCGACGCAACCATCGTCGCCTC
>MAAY01000012.1 GCA_002162795.1 Rhodobacterales bacterium 56_14_T64 | reverse complement strand
GACGACGGCGCGCTCTAATGACAGTTTCTGTCATCAGGTTGGATTATGTTGATGCCAACACATCACCCGGCTACGACGGCCAAACTCGCAGGTACTCCACATGATCCATTACCAACGCACCCTCGACATCCCCGCCACCTCTGACGCGATCTGGGCCGTCATCGGCCGCTATATGCACATCGACGAGTTCGCCCCACAGGTGACATCCGTTGATGCGCTGACCACAGGCGACAACAGCATCGGCTCCAAACGGCGCTGTCACTTTGAAAACGGCACCTCGGTCGTCGAGGAGGTCACCACCTGGAAGCCCAACCACAGTTACCGCGTGCGCCTGTCCGAAATGGACGCCATGCCCCTGAAACAAGCCGAGGCCGAACTGTCGCTGACCCCAATGCTAAACGGCCACACTCGCGTGACATGGAGCTTTGACTACCGCGTAAAATTCGGCCCCCTCGGCTGGCTGCTGGGGCAGACCATGATGAAGCTGATG
The DNA here is from genome assembly GCA_002162795.1 of Rhodobacterales bacterium 56_14_T64. GTDB lineage: Bacteria > Pseudomonadota > Alphaproteobacteria > Rhodobacterales > Rhodobacteraceae > Parasedimentitalea. The sequence continues at coordinate 6,770 of MAAY01000012.1, read as the reverse complement.
ATGGGCAAGATCCTGGACGGCAACCTAAAAGGACTGGCCGAGAGGGTCGGGGCCAAAGGGACAGGGGAAGCGCTGGCCAGCTAAGCGGTGGTCTCCCAACGATCCGCGCGCGGACCGAGGGGTGGGTGCAAAGCGCCCTCCCCGTTTTGCCAAAGGCAAACCTCTGGTTTGACGGAGGAAGTCCGGGCGCTGCCAAATCGTAGATTTGGCTTGGATTGAGTAGTCGTGCCGTCAGTGTGAAGAAAAGGCCGTTCTTCAGTGGTTTTGATTGTGCCTCGGGCGCAGCGCTTCGGATACCGCACCTCTCAAGCTGGGTTCCACAGATGCTCCGTGCACCCCAACTAAATCAAGCTTCCGCTGAATGAGTTCAACTTTGTCTTGGCTCAATGTGAAAAGCATCGGTTTGCCTGTGACTTCCGTAATGATTTTGTGAAGCTTGCTGCCTTCGTCGGCGTCGCAGAGAAAATGATCAAATGGCATCAAACCTTGACCATCCTTGTCCAACGGAAAGTTTGACACCCGATGAGACGGAACATGGCAAGTAAACAAACCTTGCTGAGCCATCAAATTCTCATTCTGAAACTTTTGTGGACGTACTATTCTAAAATAGTCTTTGGTAGCCTGAACTGCTGCGAGCAGTATTTCCGGCACAATCCAAACGCCGAAAGTGGGGCCGTGATCAAAATCTTTGAAACGTGGATTTCTGGAAGGTTGAACCAGTGCCTGAGTGGCAAAATAGAGTGCGATATTTGGGTTGGTTGTCCAGTCTAGCAATCTAGTTGGCAAACCATAATGTTGGGCTAGGGCCAGTAGCCGAAGCTGTCCTTCACTTGGAAACGTGACCCCAGTACCGGTCCGCATGTCGGATGGCCATATCCCTTGTTTGTAGAGCTTTTTCTTGTGTTGCTCGCGGAGTAATCCCATCGAGTCATCATCAAGCAGGTAGCCAAGATCATTCACCTTTTCCAGAAAGGGAACAAAGTAGCGTAATTCAAGCTCGGGAATATATTCATTACTGAAGTTCCGAATGGCGCGCTGCACAACGCCGTTGCGCACGCTGTCTTTAGATACTGTTCTGTAGACAGTGGGTATTAGTGGCAAACTCGAATCTCTTTGCCCTCGGAAAATGAAGTCATATCGCTGACTAGCGTCATTTGAGAAGTACAAATCAGAGCTAACATCGAATGCAGACAGAAAAGTCTCTTCATCCTTGAAACGATATTCAAAATAGCTGCCTTTGTCTTCTCCTGATACGCCGCAGATCGGTTTGGCGTTGGGGTTGATGCCGCCGTAGGTTTTCAGATTCAAAATGGTATCGAGAGAAATATCTTCGTCAGAGTACATTTGAATGCCATCCCAATAAGTTCCAAGTTTTGCAAATAACTTTCAACCCTCAACCACCCCAGCCGCCACTCGCTTCCGCTTCCGCTTCCGCTTCCGCTTCCGCTTCCGCTCCAGCACCTGCATCCTCGGCTCCCATTCATACCGGGTGTCCTCAACTGTCGGTGACCAGAACAAATCCCCGCCATAGCGCCAGGCGTCCAGCACCACCCCATCATCGATGTCATCCCCGCGTGCGGCGATCACCGCCGTGCTGTGGTCGATGAAATGAAACGCGCGTGTCGGCTCGGCAATGGCGCGCAGAATCTCTAGCGTCTTGAAACCTTCCTGCTCCAGCCGCGCCTGCATGTCGGTGGCATAGTGAAAACACAATCCCCGATCCTTGATGCCGGCATTCACCTTAGTGTTATGCACCAGCGGCGCGGTGGTCACGCCGTATCCTTGCGCCAGTTGGGTGGCATAACTGTATGAAATCTCGGCGGCGCGGCGGGCCTCGGCGGGGTCTACACTTGCACCCATCGACTGGATGGCAAGGGCCAATTCCCCCACCGGATCGGACGAGGTTTGGGGGATGGGCGCGCAGCCGCTTATCACCAGCGTGCCAAGCAAGGCCCATAGGGCAATCAGCTGTTTCATAATGTGCTGCTCGATCCAAATTCAAAGCCAAATCTTGCAGTCACCATGCGGACAAGCGCCAGTCAACGCAAGGATGCGCGGCCATCAGCGCCGCCCCGTTGCACAGCTGCCGCGCGCTATTGCGGATTTTGATACAAGCTGATCATCGGCAAGCGTTAAAAGTAGTAAATCCTACGGTACCAACTATATGAAGCGTCATGTCAAACCGAGATAGCTCCCGGCGATCAGCCAACCGCCGTACTACCCTGGCAGGGTTTCTCCTGCTGCTCGGGCTGGGCGGAGCGCTGGCCTATTCGCTGGGTACTTATTCTCTTAGCCCCGATCAGTTGGCGCAGCATTTGCGAGCAACTGGCGCCTGGGCTCCTCTTGCCGTTATCGCACTGATGATCCTGCACAGTTTCATCCCATTTCCAGCCGAAATTCTGGCGATCTGTGCGGGTGCGGTGTTTGGGACGGTTATGGGCAGCCTGTTGGTTTGGATTGGCGCCATGCTGGGGGCTCTGGCTGCATTTGGCCTGTCCCGCAAGTTGGGAGCAAAAGCCATCCGCAGCTGGTTATCTCAGGCCCAAGCCGCGCAGTTGGACAGCTGGACGCAAAAGCAGGGTACCTTCACCTTGCTGATCAGTCGCTTCATTCCGGTGATCGCCTTCAATCTAATCAACTACGCCGCCGGGCTGACCCGCGTGCCGCTGTGGACCTTTGTCTGGACCACCGGAGTGGGCATTGTGCCGATCACGGTGCTGTCTGCCTATCTGGGCGCGCAGATGAAAGAGATGACCTGGTCCATGCTGCTGATGGTCTCTGCGGGCGGCATCTTGGGTGTGGGCCTGTTGCACTATCTGGCAAAATCCCGGCGCTGGATCTGAGTCCGTTGGCTATTCCGCGATGGCCTCTTGCACGATGCCGTCCAGCAGCGTCTGTATGTCCTGCATCGCGCCATCGGGAAATTGGCGGAAACCCACAGTGACCTGATCCGACCCGGGCAGCTGCGCGACAAAGATGTCATAGGGGCAATACACGATGTTCATTGGATCGGCCTCCATCACCTGACGCGACAGTTTGGCCGAACAAAAGGAATAGACCTCGGCGGCTTCAAACAGCACAACTTCTGATCCTGTTGCCTCTCGTGTGCGTTCCAGCATTTCGCCCACATGGCTGATATTGTCGACCACAAGACCCAGATCGGTGATCGCGTTTTCAATGCCAAAGGTGACATCGTCAAAATCCATGGCGGTGGTATAGCTGACCATGTCTTGCGCAAACGCGGCTTGTGTCGACAGGCCCAGGGCAACGGCAAGGGTGAAATGTTTCATACATCGTCTCCTAATGTGACCAGCCTTGATTTGTCTGGCATAATGAAGGGGCTCAAACTGAATTCAATGTTCGGCGTGTGGGGCGCGTCATATTTACATATCGGAGATTTTGCATGGATTTTGCAACCAACGCCATAGAGTTCATGGCTCTGAGTTTTGTTTTTGCATTGGGTGCACTGGTGATTGGCGTCGCAGTGTTGTTTGTGATTGACCGGTTGCAGACCAGCGATGCCATCCGGCGCAACTATCCGGTGATTGGCCGGTTCCGGCATCTGTTCAGCGAGTTGGGCGAGTTCTTTCGCCAGTACTTCTTTGCGATGGACCGTGAAGAGCTGCCGTTCAATCGGGCTCAGCGTGACTGGGTCAAGGGGGCCTCATCGGGGGAAGGTAACACCGTCGCCTTTGGCTCGACCCGCAATACCAATGTGCCCGGCACGCCTATCTTTGTGAATGCACCGTTCCCTCCGCTGGACGATCAAAGTGCCAAAACCGAGCCATTGCAGATCGGCCCCACGGCGCGCACCCCCTACATGGCGCCCTCGATTTTTAATATCTCGGGGATGAGCTTTGGTGCCATTTCCAAACCGGCGGTGCAGGCGCTGAGCCGTGGCGCCAAGCAGGCAGGCGTGTGGTTGAACACGGGCGAGGGCGGGCTAAGCCCGTTTCACCTCGAGGGCGGCTGCGACATCGTGTTTCAGATAGGCACCGCAAAATATGGCGTGCGCGACGATCAGGGCGAGCTGAGTGATGACAAGCTGAGACAGATCGCCGCCCATGATGCGGTGCGGATGTTTGAAATAAAGCTGTCGCAGGGGGCCAAGCCGGGCAAGGGCGGCATTCTGCCAGCCGCCAAAGTATCCGAGGAGATTGCAGCCATCCGGGGTATCCCGGCGGGCCAGGCCAGCCTGTCGCCCAACCGCCACCCGGAAATGGAGAATTTCAGCGACCTGCTGGATATGATCGCCCACATCCGCGAAGTGACGGGCAAACCTGTGGGTATCAAAACGGTGGTCGGTTCGGAAATTGTCATGCGTGAGCTGTTTGAGACCATCGTGGCGCGCGGCGCTGATGCCGCCCCGGATTTCATCACCATCGATGGCGGCGAGGGCGGTACCGGCGCAGCGCCAATGCCACTGATCGATCTGGTAGGTATGTCTGTGCGCGAAGCACTGCCAATGGTGGCCAACCTGCGCGATGAGCACGGATTAAAAGACCGTATCCGGCTGATCTCGTCCGGTAAGCTAGTCAATCCCGGCGACGTTGCCTGGGCGCTGGCTGCAGGGGCAGATTTTGTAACTTCGGCGCGTGGCTTCATGTTTGCGCTGGGCTGCATTCAGGCGCTCAAATGTAATCGCAACACCTGCCCAACCGGCATCACCACCCATGACCCACGGTTCCAAAAGGGACTGGTGGTCGAGGACAAATACCTCCGCGTTGCCAAATATGCCCGCGAGATCATCCACGAGGTCGAGACCATCGCCCACTCGGTCGGGGTGCCGGAACCGCGCCAGATCCGCCGTCGCCATGTGCGCATCATGCAGGACGGTGGTCAGTCGCGACCAATGAATGAAATCATGCCAAGTTACAGTCCCGTCGCCGAAACGTGAGACGATATGTTTTGGTTCTTGGCTCAGTTTTGCGTATCTCAGGGGAAACGAGACATTAGGAGACCACGATGGCCAACCGCTGGACCAACAACCTGACCCATGATGACGTCACCCCCCATGGTGCGTTTCTGAACCGCCGCCAGATCATGGCGGGGATGGCCGGATTGGGTCTGGGTGCCATGGCGGGCGGTGCGCAAGCGCAGGACGCGCTAGAGCCCAACAGCTGGGACGAGGTCACCAGCTACAACAACTATTATGAATTCGGCACTGGCAAGGATGACCCGGCAGAAAATGCCCACCTGCTCACCACTTCCCCTTGGAGTGTCACCATTGACGGTTTGGTCGATCGTCCCGGCGAATACGACTTTAAAGACATCATGGCGGAGATGACGGTGGAAGAGCGGATTTACCGCTTCCGCTGTGTCGAGGCCTGGTCGATGGTGGTGCCTTGGAACGGCTTTGAGCTGGCCGATCTGTTGGCGATGGCCGGGGTGCAGGACAGCGCAAAATACGTCGCCTTTGAAACCCTGTATCGGCCCAGCGAGATGCCCGGCACCGCCTACCGTGTGCTCGACTGGCCCTACCGCGAGGGGCTGCGTCTGGACGAGGCGATGAACCCGCTGACCCTGATGGCCACAGGCATCTTTGGCAAAGACCTGCCTAACCAGAACGGCGCGCCGCTGCGTCTGGTGGTGCCCTGGAAATACGGCTTCAAGTCAATCAAGGCGATTGTCCGCATTACGCTGACGGATGACGAGCCGCCCACCAGTTGGAACATGTCCAATGGCCGCGAATATGGCTTCTACAGCAATGTGAACCCTGAGGTCTCGCACCCCCGCTGGAGTCAGGCCACCGAACGGCGCATTGGCGGCGGGCTGTTTGCCAAGCGTCAGCCAACCCTGATGTTCAATGGCTACGAAGACGAGGTCGCCTCATTGTACGACGGCATGGACCTGGGGAAATTCTATTGATGCGGGACCGGCTCAACCAGTCTCTGCGTCGATTGCCGACCTGGGTGATCTATCTGTTGGGCGCGCTGCCCGCGCCTTGGCTGTTTTACCAGGGCCTGACCGGTGGTCTGGGTGTTGAGCCGATCAAGGCACTGGAGCATGAATACGGCGAGTTGGCTCTGCAATTGCTGGTGCTTGGCTTGGCGATCACTCCATTGCGCAAACACGCCGGCATCAACCTGCTGAAATTCCGTCGTGCAATCGGCCTGCTGTGTTTCTTCTATGTCACCTGCCACCTACTAGTCTGGCTGGTCTTGGACGTGCAACTGCCCGGCCAGATCTGGGCTGACATCCTCAAACGCCCCTATATCACCATCGGCATGACCGGCTTTGTGTTGCTGTTACCGCTGGCCCTGACCTCCAACAACCGGTCCATCCGCAAACTGGGCCCGATTTGGCGTAAGCTGCACAAGGTTGTTTATGTGGTGGCCCTGTTGGGGGCGGTGCACTTCATCATGCTGGTCAAAGGTATTCAACTGGAGCCGCTTATCTATCTGGCTGTGATTGTCGGACTGTTGCTGCTGCGTCTGCCCAGCCGTCGCCGATCTGCCTCTGGCAGCACTCGCCGAGTGCGAGCCTAAGGGCACTGGATCACCAAAGCGACTCGGGTTGTGACCTAGACATGCCGTTGTTTGGGTCCACGCGACTCGTTTTGGTAGTGCCGTTGATGGGCTGTCCCACAATATCTGGTGTTTCATGTTGGGTTGTTGGTTTTGCGCGCGCTTCTTCCGGGATGTCAGGCCATTTCGGCATGAGCCCGCTCACTGCAATTCTTTGTTTTCATGAGTGAATTGATGATTTTTACAAAAAGGTGAGGTTTCCTGTATTTATCGCTTGCGGGTTCAGTGAAGTAACCCTAGAAC
>MAAY01000110.1 GCA_002162795.1 Rhodobacterales bacterium 56_14_T64 | reverse complement strand
CAGGATCCTTCTCTCTGGTCGTGACGAAGCTGTGTCATGTGAGTGTGCAGGGTGAATCAGGTTCGGGTATGAGTTCACAAGCTGTGCGGATTTCCGCACAAACATATTCTGTCGTTGTGTGGGAATCCACACATAATGGTCTTGGCCGCTGCAGTGAAGACGAGGAACAAGGCTGCAACGTGTTGAAATTTTTAAAGATTGGTTGAGATTCTGTGAATTTCGAAACAATTGTTGAGCGGTAGCCCTCTTGGCGTGATGCTATCGCTCGGAGCTCTCTGTTTTTGGAGAGACGGAGTGTAGAATACCCGGGAGGATACTATGAAATATTTGATGACGGCTGCCGCTACGGCAATGGCCCTGAGCACAACTGCTGGCGTTGCGAGCGCTGCCTGTGACACCGGCGAGATCGTGGTGAAATTTGCCCACGTAACCAACACTGACAAACACCCCAAAGGCATTGCTGCCACGCTGCTGGAACAACGTGTCAACGACGAGATGAACGGCACTATGTGCCTGGAAGTCTATCCGAATTCGACCCTGTACAACGACAACAAAGTTCTGGAAGCAATGCTGCAGGGCGACGTGCAGCTAGCAGCACCTTCGCTGTCGAAGTTCGAGAAGTTCACCAAGCAGTTCCGCTTGTTCGATCTGCCCTTCATGTTCAAGAACATCGAAGCTGTGGACGCATTTCAGGGCTCGGCTGACGGTCAGGCGATGCTGGACAGCATGCAGCGACGTGGCCTGCAAGGTCTGGCCTTCTGGCACAATGGCATGAAGCAAATGTCAGCCAACAAGCCGCTGGTTGCGCCGACCGATGCCAATGGTCTGAAATTCCGCGTTCAGTCCAGCGACGTGCTGGTTGCCCAAATGGAAGCCATCGGTGGATCGCCGCAGAAAATGGCATTCTCGGAAGTATACGGCGCGCTGCAGCAGGGTGTTGTCGACGGGCAGGAAAATACCTGGTCGAACATCTACGGCAAGAAGTTCTTTGAAGTGCAGGACGGCGTGACCGAAACCAACCACGGTATCATCGACTATCTGGTGGTGACCAATGTGGACTGGCTGGAAAGCCTGGACGCGCCGGTGCGCGAGCAGTTCCTGACCATTCTGGGTGAAGTCACTCAGATGCGCAACAAAGAAGCCTTCTCGGTCAATGAAGCGGCCAAAGAGGCGATTGTTGCCGCTGGCGGCACCATTCGTCAGCTGGACGCAACTCAGCGTCAGCAGTGGGTCGATACCATGATGCCAGTTTGGGACAAGTTCTCGGGCGATGTTGGTCAAGACATGATCGACGCGGCACAGGCTATCAACGCAGGCCTGTAATTCAGGTTATCGTAGGGTGCGTGCTAGCACGCACCTTACACTTACGGCACCCGGATCGGTGTGCCGCACCCAATGACTTCCAAAAAAATGGGGATAGCGACATGTCGGGGGCAAGGTCCGGTCCGTCCGGGTTTATCAATTCAATCGAGGAAAACGTGATTGCCGGGCTTTTGGGCCTGATGACACTGATCACATTTGCCAATGTGGTGGCACGTTTTGTCTTTAATTCTAATATTCTGTGGGCGCTGGAGCTGACAGTGTTCCTGTTTGCCTGGCTGGTGCTGCTGGGCGCGTCTTATGCGGTGAAAACACATGCGCATCTGGGTGTGGACGCGGTTCTGAACATGTTTGCTCCGGCGCCACGGCGCATCTTGGCGCTGATCTCGGTGGGCTGCTGTCTGGTGTTCTCGTTGCTGCTGCTGAAAGGCGCATATGACTACTGGGCGGTGTTTGCCGACCTGCCGCCAACCTCAGGGCGCTGGTTTCCCACCGGGTTTGACCTAAAAGCGCGCAGCCAGAGTTTCTATGAGGTGCAGGACGTGCCGATGGTCTCTTGGCTAAGCTGGCTGGAGGGGTTGATCAACGAGGGTGAGGCTTATGAGAAGTTGCCCAAAGTGGTGCCTTATCTGGTGTTGCCAGTGTCGATGTTGCTGCTGTTGCTGCGGTTTGCACAAGCGGCACGGGCGATCTGGCGCGGCGAGTTGGACCGGCTGGTGGCCAGTCATGAAGTAGAAGACGAGCTGGATGCCATACGTGCTCAGCAAGAGGAGCGCGACTGATGGACGTTGTCCTGCTATTTTCGATGGTGATTGGCTTGATGCTGATCGGAGTGCCGATTGCGGTGTCTCTTGGCCTGAGTTCAACCCTGTTCCTGCTGGTCTATTCCGATAGTTCGCTGGCATCCGTCGCAGGCACGCTGTTTGAGGCCTTTGAGGGGCATTTCACCCTGCTGGCGATCCCGTTCTTCATTCTGGCATCCAGTTTCATGACCACGGGCGGCGTTGCACGTCGGATCATCCGGTTCTCGATTGCCTGTGTCGGTCACTTGCCGGGCGGTATGGCGATTGCCGGGGTGTTTGCCTGCATGATGTTTGCGGCGCTGTCTGGCTCGTCTCCGGCGACCGTGGTGGCGATTGGCTCGATTGTCATCGCTGGCATGCGTGAAGTTGGCTATACCAAGGAATTCGCCGCCGGGGTGATCTGTAACGCTGGTACTCTGGGCATCTTGATCCCGCCGTCAATTGTGATGGTGGTCTATGCCGCCGCAGTGGAAGTTTCCGTTGGGCGGATGTTCCTGGCTGGGGTGATCCCCGGCCTGCTAGCAGGCACCATGCTGATGATCACCATCTTTGTGATGGCCAAAATCAAGAACCTACCGCAGGGCGAATGGAAGGGCTGGGGCGAGATTTTTGCATCTGGCCGCGAGGCGGGCTGGGGTCTGTTTCTGATCGTGATCATTCTGGGTGGCATTTATGGCGGTATTTTCACTCCGACCGAAGCCGCTGCCGTTGCCGCGATCTATTCCTTCCTGATCGCCTGCTTTGTCTACAAAGACATGGGGCCGCTTTTCAATGGTGAAGGAGAGGCCAAGACCAGCCTGCTGAAGAAACCGATGGCTTTGGCCACTGCGTTTTTCCACCACGATACCAAGCGAACCTTGTTTGAAGCAGGCAAGCTGACAGTGACACTGTTGTTTGTGATCGCCAACGCATTGATCCTGAAACATGTGCTGACGGATGAACAAATTCCACAAAGCATCGCCAATGCGATGTTGGCCTATGGGTTTGGTCCGGTGATGTTCCTGGTCATGGTCAACGTGATCCTGCTGATCGGTGGCCAGTTCATGGAACCATCGGGGTTGCTGGTGATTGTGGCGCCTTTGGTGTTCCCGATTGCGATGGAACTGGGCATTGATCCGATCCATCTGGGCATCATCATGGTGGTGAACATGGAGATTGGCATGATCACGCCGCCGGTGGGGTTGAACCTGTTTGTCACCTCTGGCGTGGCTGGAATGTCGATGATGGCGGTGGTGCGGGCATCCTTGCCGTTCTTGGCGGTGCTCTTCGTTTTCCTGATCATGATCACCTATATCCCGTGGCTTTCAACGGTGCTGCCAAACGCGGTGATGGGGCCAGAGATCATCACCAAATAGGGAATGAAGGCAAAGAAATGAAAGGGCGCTCCGGTATTTGGGGCGCCTTTTTTCATGGATGGCTGATGACCGAAGGGCTAGAAACGAAACCCAACACCAGCCAGCAGGCCTTGGGTCACTGTGTCATATTCAAAGAAAGAGGGCGTGCCGCGCGTGCCTTCTTTGTAGTCCACGCCTAAAGCACGGTACATCATGTACAGCGAGGTGTTCTCCCAGCGGTCATAGGCAAGCCCACCCATGGCATTCCAGGTGAAGTCAGCTCCACCGCCGCCGCCGCCAACATCACCCTGCATCATAACGCGCCATTTTGGCGAAAGACGCCGTTGCCAGCGTAGTCCGGCAATTGGATCGGTCCAGGAGGCCCCTCGGTTAATCTGGCCAGTCGCGGGGCCGGTCAGAACAGTCAATTCGGTGTCGATATCCCAATGCCGCACCCCGGCGTAGATATCTATTTGGCTATCTCTGTCTGACAGTCGATAGGTCCCCACAGCCTCGAGCACGGACTGTTCGTAGTCTACTCGGATCTCACCAATAGGGCTGGTTGCACCATTGCCGAGGTTCATGAATGAATAATCAAGCGCAAAACCAAAGCCTGAGTCGTGGCGCCCCTCAAAGCGAAGCATGCCTCCGGCTTCGAAATTGTCCCGGATATCCCCCGGGTCGATAGATATATCGCCGCCAACCCGACCCAGGGTTGTGGTGCCATCGATGGTCGGGGCCAGCAGGTAGGGCGCAAATACAAAGGTCCAATCGTCCTGTGCGGCAAGTGGTTGTGGGGACAGGACAACTCCGATGGCCAGAGCCAGAAGTGTGCGGGGCAGGAGCTTTGTATTTATCTGAATAACTTTAGCCTCCATGACAAAACAACGGCCGAAATGGCCCTGGAAGATGTAATTCAACGTCTGTGCATGGCCTTGAACCTGGCTGCTACGGGGTAGATCCGCACAACCAGAGCGGGCTGCCTATTAGTAATATCTAGCCCGGATTAGGGCGTAGGACCAGAAAACAGTGAAATTAGTTGAGGCGTGCGTGTTGGTGACAGGTGACGCTGATGCAGAAAAGCGGCGGCCAGATGGGCCGGAGGGGCGGTTCAATAGCGGGCTATTGGGCCTTTTGTTCGTTGCGGCACGTTTACTGAAATCAAGCAAATGCCAGCTTTGGCCTCGCCACCTCTGGACGCCCGTTTCAAATTCCCTATATAATTGCTCAAGTAAACACTTGAGGCCCTGTCCCAATGACCAATGCGTCCCAACCTCTTGAAGGTGCACCCTTGATTGCGCCCTCTACTGTCAGCCACCCATTGTATGAACCGGTGGTCGAAGCCTGCCGATCGGTTTATGATCCGGAAATTCCGGTCAATATCTACGAGCTGGGTTTGATCTATACCATCGACATCAGCGAGGAGAACGACGTCAAGATCATCATGACGTTGACGGCTCCGGGGTGTCCGGTGGCCGGTGAAATGCCAGGCTGGATTGTCGATGCCATCGAGCCAGTTGCTGGGGTCAAGACTGTCGATATCGATATGACATTTGAGCCACCTTGGGGCATGGAGATGATGTCAGACGAGGCGCGGCTTGAATTGGGCTTTATGTAGGTCCTAGCCGACAGACGGATCCATCTGCGCAGGTATGTGTTGCCTGGTGACGGTTATCTTTGAAAATATGCACCTGGGATTAGTGTTTTTCCCTGTACAGGCTTGGGGTGGGGTTGAGACAACCCCGCGGCATCCTTAGATTGGTTGCAGAAGGAGACATCGATGTTTGGTATTCCCGGCAAGCAAGCCGTTACAATCACCCCCAAGGCGGCAGCGCAGATTTCCAAGCTGATGCTGCATGCTGGCCATGCAGGTCTGCGGATCGGCGTCAAAAAGGGCGGCTGTGCGGGCATGGAATACACCATGGAATACGTCGATCAGCATGACCCCAATGACGAGGTGGTGGAGCAGGACGGCGCCATGGTGATGATTGCGCCAATGGCGCAGATGTTCCTGTTTGGCACCGAGATCGACTATGAGGTCTCTTTGCTTGAGGCTGGGTTCAAGTTCAACAACCCCAATGTCTCGGATGCTTGTGGCTGTGGCGAGTCGATCAGTTTTAAGGAAATGCCCGGCGTTTGATGGCGCAGAAATGGGTTTGGTTTGAAGGGCGGGAATTTCCCGCCTTTTTTCGTTTGTCTGCTGCCTTGGTGCTATTGCGTTAGCGGTAATTGTCTCTGGGCCGCGGTGGTGCTACCAATCTGTGAAACTTGAACAGGAGGCGGCAGATGCGGCAGAAATTGGCGGCGGGAAATTGGAAAATGAACGGCACCAGTGAGGCGCTGTCGGACTTACAGGAGTTGGCCGCAGCACATGCGACGTCGGGTGTTGATGTCTTGATTTGCCCTCCAACGCCCTTGCTTCATCGTGCTGCCGAGATTGTCGCGGGTAGTGCCGTTACAGTGGGCGGCCAAGATTGTCATATGGCGTCGTCCGGTGCGCATACCGGCGACACCAGTGCTGAGATGCTGAGAGATGCTGGTGCTAGCTCGGTCATCCTTGGTCACTCGGAACGCCGCGCCGATCATGGTGAATCGGATGCAACTGTCTGCGCTAAGGCTGATACGGCGATCAAAGCTGGCCTGATTGCAATTGTGTGTCTCGGCGAAAGCCTTGCGCAGCGCGAAGCGGGCGAGACCTTGGACATCATTGGGGCTCAGCTGGCGGGGTCTGTTCCGGCTGGATCAGCCGGTGACACTCTGGTTATTGCCTATGAGCCAATTTGGGCCATTGGCACTGGCAAGGTGCCAACTTTGGAACAGATTGGCGAAGTGCATGGCTTCTTGCGCGCACAGTTGGTTGCACGGTTTGGCACAGGAATAGGTGGAGCAATTCGCCTGCTGTACGGTGGATCCGTGAAACCCGGTAATGCTGCCGAAATTTTTGCTGTCGATGATGTTGATGGTGCTCTGGTCGGTGGTGCTAGTCTCAAAGCAGCAGACTTCTCTCCGATTATTACTGCGCTGGAAGCAGCCTGAACAAAATTGGGCCGGAGCAATGTGCCCCGGCCCAAACTATTTGGTCAAACTTTCAGAACTTCTGCCTTAGCGAACTAAGTAGGTGCCTTGGATCTAGTCGTTGATATCGTGATCAAAGTTTTTTACCTGCCCATACGGGCGGGCAAAAACGCGGCGCAGAATAAGCCAGGCAACCAGCGACAGGGCGGCAAAAATCAGCAGCAGCATCGGTAAGCTTACGGTCATGCCGGTGTTGAGCAAAATCAAGGCCACCGCGGCGGCGCCGATGGCAAAGCCGAGAAAGACAAAGCCGGGCGCTAGCACCTCGATAATGGCCAACAGCAATGCTGCTGCCGCCCAGATCCACCATGTCGACCAGATTGGGTCGGCCATTATTTTCCTCCTGTCAGCATCTTGAAGGCATTGCCAAAAGCAGCGACCGCGTCGGCGGGTAGGATGATGGTCTGCTTGCCTTCACCATTGCCCAGGCTTGACAGCGCCTCAACCTGCTTAAGGGCCACTTGGTACTGCGCGGCTTCGATTCCGTTTTCCTTGATTGCTTTGGCCACTACTTCGGTAGCGTAGGCTTCGGCGTCGGCCTGGATGCGGCGGGCCTTGGCGGTTTGTTCAGCAGCGTAGAGCTCGGCGTCAGCGGCCAACTCAACCGCGCGGCGGGTGCCTTCAGCCTCGGTGACTTGGGCGCGACGGGCACGTTCTGCGTTCAGCTGTTGCATCATGGCGTCGCGGGTGGCCT
>MAAY01000068.1:52696-87480 GCA_002162795.1 Rhodobacterales bacterium 56_14_T64 | reverse complement strand
GGGTCTGAAACAAACTCGGAGCGAATTTGGCGGTAAAGAATTTCGACTACTGCTCCACCGGTTGCAAGTGCCATCACCATATTTTGTAAGAGAAGTGCCCGTTCAAATTGGCTTTCAGGCAGTTCTTCGTTTTCATGAAACACAGACTTCCTTTCTAAACAGACTCACTTCAATTGACTGTCCTTGGACCCGCGCCGATTAAACCCGCCGCGGGCCTTATAGGCCCCATCCCGCTCCTGCCGGCACTCAATGCATAGTTTGACACCGGGAATGGCGATCTGCCGCCTTTCGGGGATGGGCTCTTCACAGTCCGCGCAATGGGTCAGGCTTTCGCCGACCAACGATTTTCGTGTCTGCATCCGGGCGAGCTCATCACTAATCGACGCCTCGATCTGCTCACTCACCGCACCGTCCTTTGCCCATCCACCTGCCATGGACCCATCTCCCGTTGTTCTAACCCAGCCCTTACAAAGGCCGGGCCACTTCAAACACCTTATCAATCATTTCTTGCGTGCCACGCGAGAATTCAAGTGGACAGGGGTACTCTGCCCCGTCACGCACTGATCGCCCAAAGGCCTCGACCTGTAGTTTGTAATGATCATCACCCGGGAAGCGCGTCACCTGCACCTCTAGCCCGGCGCGGTGCAACTCTACCCGAGCCTCGCCAAAAACCCGCGCGTTGAACGGTGCGGTCAGACGGATCACACCAGTTTCACCGTGGAACAGCATCTCTTGGTAGGGATGCATGCGAATGCTGACATAGGCGGAATAGGAAAAGCCGGGAAACTGCGCCTGTACTTCTGTCAAAACATCAACGCCGTTTTCCCAACGGATTCGCGCCGAGATCTCGTCAGGCTCTTGACCCGTTGCATAACGAGCCGCGCCAAAAACATAGACGCCAATGTCGCGAAGGCCACCGCCGCCGGTCTCGGGCTTGTTGCGAATGTTGCCCATGTCCGAGCGGTTATCGTATGAGAACTTGCCGCTTACATGCACCAGCTTGCCAATCGCGCCCTCGTCAATCAACCGTTTCACCATCTGCCACTGCGGGTGGTGCACGATCATATAAGCCTCAGCCGCCAACACTCCGGTCTCATCACGCTTGGAAATCAACTGGTCGAACTCACCCGCCTGCATGGTCATCGGCTTTTCGCACAACACATGTTTGCCTGCGGCCATCGCCTTCAGGCTCCACTCCACATGCAAATGGTTGGGCAGCGGCACGTATACCGCATCAATGCTGGGATCGGCCAGTAGCGCATCGTAATCATCATAGACCGTCAGTTCCGGGCAGAACGCCTGAAACGGCTCGGCCTTTTCAGCGCTAGAGGTGGCCAGCGCCGCCAATTGAGCACCCTCAGCGGCATGAATGGCTGGTGCCATGAACTGGCGGGCAAACTTGCCAGCCCCTAATATTCCCCACCGAACTGGCTTTTGCATCATCACTCTCCTGGTTGAGCGGATAACTTACCTTGGTTACCGCTATCAGCAAGGCCCCATTGCCCTGAGGTTTTCCTTGCGCACATAACTCGCTGCCCTAGGCTGCCGCTAACTGAATAGGGAAAGGTCTTTCAAATGCGCAAATTGGGAAAATGGATCGGGCGGTTGCTGATCCTGGCTGCAATACCGGTGGTTGGTTTCTTTGTGTATGGCCCGGAATATGTGGAAAAGGACCGCAATGTCGTGTCCGAGCACGCCCCCTACCCGATCAGCCCCGAAGCCGCCGCGCTGCACAAGGACTTGCTGATTGGCGACTGGCATGCCGACACATTGCTGTGGAACCGCGATTTGAATGAGCGCGGCACCCGAGGTCAGGTTGATATTCCTAGACTCATCGAGGGCAACGTGGCTTTGCAAATGTTCACTGCGGTGACAAAAACACCTGCAGGCCTGAACTACGACCACAACGCCGCAGATGCGCGCGATAACATTACCCTGCTGGCCATCGGCCAGCTTTGGCCGCCACGCACCTGGACCTCGCTGTATCAACGGGCGCTTTATCAGTCGGAAAAACTGCATGACGCCCAAGCCAACTCGGACGGGCATCTGCGGATCATCCGCACCGAGGCTGATCTGGATGCCCTGATGGCGCTAAAACTGGCTGGTGAGCCTGTTGTTGGCGGGTTGCTGGGCATCGAAGGCGCGCATCCGCTGGAGGGTGACCTGGACAATCTGCAAGGTCTGCAGGATGCCGGCTATCGCATGATTGAGTTGCAGCACTTCTTTGACAACGAGCTAGGTGGCTCGCTGCACGGAGATGCCAACTCAGGCCTGACTGATTTTGGCCGCGAGGTGGTTCAGGCGGTCGTGGATCGTGGTCTGATCTTGGACGTGGCACACTCTAGCCACCAAGTGGTGCGCGACGTGCTGGCAATGACGGACATTCCGCTGGTGGTGTCTCACAGCGGAATTTACAAAAACTGTCAGGTCAAACGCAATATCCCAGACGAGTTGATGCAGCAGATCGCCGCCACCGGAGGGGTGATTGGCATTGGTTATTGGGCTGATGTCACCTGCGATGACAGTCCAGCCGGAGTGGCGAAGGCCATCAAGTCTGCCATCGACGTTGTTGGCGAGGATGCCGTTTCCCTAGGCTCCGATTTTGATGGTTCAGTCACAACCTCTTTCGACACCTCAGAACTGGCCGCGCTTACACAAGCGATGCTGGATGTCGGGCTCACTGAAACGCAGATCCGCAAAGTGGCTGGTAACAATATGCTGAGAGTTCTTCGGGCAAGACTGGACTGACCAAAACACCACTTCAAACGACTTAGATTTCAATAGCCGCCCAAGGTAACTTGGGCGGCCTTTTGTTGCGTCTGACAGTACCTGAGTCTTTTGGTCGCATCGTTAATCCTGACAGATACAGTCAAGTAATTGATTTTGTTCGATTTATTATTGACCACCTCCGCAATGTCGCCTATCAAAGTAACAGAACAGGCAGCAAGCCAGAATCATCAGGCCGCCAGCATCTAGCTACTCCAGCCAATCCTTAGGGACGCGCCAGACAGCCAGATACGCCAGCCCCCAAAACGATTTCAGCCAGCCGAGCCAGCAGGGCATTTTGTCCGAGCCAGCCATCACACTGTTCGCTTTTAGCAAGCCAAAATTAGCCCGCTACAATCCAGCCAGCATTTCCAGACATTGTTCATTTGGGCTGGATCAACAGCAAAAAGGCGGTGCCAAAGCACCGCCTTTTCTTCGTTCTCAAAATAAGATGTCTTACTTAAGCCGTTGCCATCATACCCTTGGCCGATGCCAGTTCACGCATCTTCTTTTGCAGCTTTTCAAAGGCCCGCACTTCGATCTGGCGGATACGTTCGCGACTGACACTATACTGGCCACTCAGTTGCTCCAAAGTCATAGCTTTCTCAGCCAAACGTCGTTGGGTCAGAATGTCCTTTTCACGGTCATTCAACACCTCCAGCGCCTCGGTCAGCAATTCACGACGTGCCTCTAGCTCATTGCGCGCCTCGTAGTCGCCAGCCTGATCAGCATCTTCGTCTTCGAGCCAATCCTGCCATTGCATGGTGCCTTCGCCCTCGGACCCGACTGTAGCGTTCAGCGAAGCATCGCCGCCCGACATCCGACGGTTCATCGAGATCACTTCGGCTTCGGTCACACCAAGATCGGTGGCAATGCGCTTGACGTTCTCGGGCCGCATGTCGCCGTCTTCCAACGCGCCGATACGAGCCTTAGCTTTGCGCAGATTGAAGAACAATTTCTTCTGCGCCGAGGTTGTCCCCAGCTTTACCATCGACCACGAACGCAGGACGTATTCCTGGATCGAAGCCCGGATCCACCACATCGCATAGGTCGCCAGACGGAAACCACGTTCGGGATCAAAGCGTTTCACCGCCTGCATCAGGCCCACGTTGGCCTCGGAAATCACCTCAGCCTGAGGCAAGCCATATCCGCGGTAGCCCATTGCAATCTTTGCCGCCAATCGCAGGTGAGAGGTGACCATTCGGTGCGCCGCACCAGTGTCTTCCTTTTCCACCCAGGCCTTGGCCAGCATGTATTCCTCTTCCGGTTCCAACAGTGGAAACTTACGGATTTCCTGCATATAGCGGTTCAGACCGCCCTCAGGTGTTGGTGCCGGTAGGTTCTTAAAGTTCGCCATGTAGTGTGCCCCTCCCTAATGTATAAGGACTTAACATATCAATATATGGGTCAGCATAACCTCCCTTTCAAGAGGTGCTGTAACTTTCTGATATACTAACACGGGAAGGCCCGTCTGTGATCTGCTTCACAGGGATGTGCGAAAAGTTGCCCAAATTGCTTTAAAGAGCGCGCTCACCCTATAAAGACAGGGCGCACCTGACTTTGGGGATGTGCATAACCGTTTGGTCCTCGAGGTTTGAGATATGGCTAAGCAGCAATCTGTCGCAACTTCGCCATCAACTCTTCCATGTCATCAGGCATCGGCGCTTCAAACCGCATCTCCTCGCCCGAGACCGGATGAACAAAACCCAACACTGCTGCGTGTAGCGCCTGACGTGGGAATACCCGCAATGCATCATGTGCCGCCGGGGCCAGCGACTTGGCCGCCAGTTTCCGACGTCCTCCATAGGTCGGATCGCCCACCAACCCGTGACCGGCATGGGCCATATGAACCCGGATCTGGTGGGTACGACCCGTTTCCAGCCAGCACTCAATCAGCGCCACAACTCCGGGATTGCCAAAGGGTTCAACAATGCGCGCCCGCGTCACCGCATGGCGTCCACCTTGAAACAACACCGCTTGGCGCTGGCGGTCAAACTTGTGCCGCGCCAGTTGGGTGGTCAATTTCAGGATATTGCCCGGCTCAAAACTGGTGCCTTTGATGCCGCGCAGACGCGGATCATTGGCGTCCGGAACGCCGTAACAGATCGCTCGATAGTAACGCTCAACCGTGTGTTTTTCAAACTGCTTCGCCAGCCCCTGGTGCGCTACATCAGACTTGGCGACCACCAACAATCCACTGGTTTCCTTGTCGATACGGTGCACAATTCCGGGTCGCTTTACGCCGCCAACACCTGACAGGTTTTCGCCGCAATGGTGCAGCAATGCATTGACCAAAGTGCCCGACGGCGTGCCCGGTGCCGGATGCACCACCATGCCAACCGGTTTGTTGACGACAATCAGATCGTCATCTTCATAGATCACATCCAGCGCGATGTCCTCGGGGCCGATATGACTATCCTCGGCCTCTTCCACAGTGACCAGAATCACCGCGCCCTCAACCACCTTGGCTTTGGGGTCTTCGACCACCACGCCATCCACCGAGACCGATCCTGCAGCAATCAACCGGGCCAACCGGGTGCGCGACAGGGTGGCTTCCACTGGCACATTCCGTGAAAGCGCCTTATCAAGCCGGTTAGGCGGATTTTCCGCGATGACAAACTCAATTTGGCGGCTGCCCATGACACGTCCTTCCGAACCCGAACTCCAAGAGCCAACTCAGCTAAAGTTCCTGAGGCGGCTGGTGACCACGCTCACCGCGATCATGATTGGCGGGCTTGTAGTGGTAATCAGCCTGCTTGTCATCCGTTTGTCGGATAAAGCTGTAACTCTGCCCGATAGTATCACCCTGCCCGACGGCACCACGCCAACGGCGGTCACCTTTGGCAAGGGCTGGATTGCGGTGGTCAGCGACGACAACCGCATTCTGATTTTGGATGCAGAAAGCGGTGATCTGCGTCAGACCATCACCATCGAATAAGAACAACAGTCCGGTTACGACCGCAGCAGTATCTTGGTGGAATCAATCGCCTGGGCGATCTGAGCATATTGCAGCGAGCGGCTGTTAGAACCTTCGGCACTGCGTAGCAATTGTGTCTGTGCCTGTTCAAGAATGGCGATGGCCCGCTCCCCGACCTCTGCCTGCGCCCCACTGGCAACTGGTGTCAGCGGTCGCGTGCTCCGTTCAGACGAATCACCCTGACGTGAGGCCGGTGCTCTGGGCAAATCCGGGTCCCGATTATCACGCGCCAGCAGCGCCATCTCAGCCGAAGCGGATTCCAAAACCTGGCGCACCTCGTCGTAATCGGTGCCCTCGGGAATGTCATCAGACACCACTTGTAGCCGTTCAGCCAGACAATCAACGCGATAGGCCGACTGGTCCAGCCCTCCACAAAATGCCTTGGCAGTAGCCAGACTGGACACCAGTTGCCGGGTGAAGTTGGTCGAACCAAAATCACCCGCAGGAACGATAACAGTATATAAAACGCTGGCTCCGACCTGTGCCCGAGCCAGGACAGGCGCAGTACCAGTGGACGCGGCAAGCGTCAGACCTACGACATGAAACCATCTCAACATTCTTCAATCTCCTCGTTACACCAACACCCATCCAACCCTCTTCTGACTGGATTGCCCGCGGTCACCTAAGCGTCGAAAGACCCTGCCTTTACATCAATGAAAGACACTCAAAATCTTTGATTAACTCAAATCAATTTCACGGCTATCATAACCGCAAAATAATCATAATGGGTGGTGTTATATGTTTCTACAATTTTCGAGGACTTTATTATTTGGCGCGGCATTTCTGATTTCACCTCAATTGACCCATGCACAAGGCGCCGATCTGGCGTTGGCAGAGGCCAAGACACGGCTGGTCTGTGGCACAGGCACCCCAATTGCGGCCGAGTATCTGCCTGGGGGACTATTGCAAGTAACTTGCCGAAAAAACCTCCCCCGTGACACGCTGCCAGACGCGCTTCAGGGCACAGGGCTAACTGTAACCACTGAAATTGGGTTAATTGCGGCTATCGCGGTCATATCTGTAATTGCTGGCAACAACTCTGTCAGCACAACCACGAGCATGTCTGGTTACTAACCATGTCGACTGCTGGAGCGTTCATAGAACACACCAGCAGTCGGATTTCCCCTACCCAACCAGTGACGGCAGGTACAAAACGATACCCGGAAAGGCCACCAGCAGCGCGATGGTAACGCCATCGGCGATGAAGAATGGCATCACGCCGCGAAACACATCCTGTACTGTCAGATCGTCACGTACCCCGGCCACTACAAAGCAGTTGAGGCCAATCGGCGGCGTGATCAGGCAGAACTCGGCCATTTTCACCACCAAGATACCAAACCAGATCGCGCACATGGTTCCGCTCATGCCAAAGGCACTGTCAGCGGCGGCAACACTTTCGCCACCATTCAGCGCCATTACCGCCGGGTAGACCACCGGCAAGGTCAGCAGCAGCATGCCGATGGCATCCATGAACATCCCCAACACCGCATAGGCCAGCAGGATGCAGATCAAGATCAACATCGGTGCCATCTCTAGTGAGGTTATCCAATCGGAAAACGCGCCCGGCAGATCAGCAAAGCCCAGAAACCGCACATAGATCAGCACGCCCCAAATGATGGTAAAGATCATCACCGTCAGCTTGGCCGTCTCCAGCAAGGCCGACTTCAACTGCTCCCATTTCATGCCGTTATAGATAGCCATGCAGAACACCACAAAGGCCCCCAAGGCGCCGCCCTCAGTTGGGGTACCCCAGGCCTCGTCACCAAACGGGTTGTAGACAAAGCAGATGATGATCACGACGACAAAGATGATCGGCAACGCACCCGGCAGAGATTCAAACCGTTGCCGCCAGGTAAAACCAGTCACTGGCGGGCCGACATTCTTGAACACCACCGCGATTCCGACGATCAGCAGCACATAGACCACTGCGCTAAAGGCTCCGGGGATAAATCCGGCCAGCAGCAGTTTGCCGACGTCCTGCTCCACAATGATGGCATAGATCACCAGAATTGCCGAGGGCGGGATCAGCGAGGCCAGAGTCCCCGCGGCTGCCACCACACCGGCTGCGAACTGCTTGTTGTACCCAAGCGCCAGCATCTCTGGGATGGCGATGCGTGCAAATACAGCCGAGGTCGCTACCGAGGCACCAGAGACCGCGGCAAAGCCCGCCGTGGCAAACACCGTCGCAACAGCCAACCCACCGGGCAGCCAGGCAATCCAGCGTTTTGCAGCCTCGAACAGGGCCTTGGTCAGCCCGGCATAATAGGCCAGATAGCCAATCAGAATGAATGTCGGGATCAGGCTTAACGCCTGTGATGACACTTTAGAGTGTGGCACCTGACCGGCAACCTTGATCGAGACAGTCAGCGCTTTGCCAAATTTGTCCGGCGCATAGCCATACTTAGCCCAGAAGATCCACACCAGCCCGACCAGACCAGCCATTGCAGCGGCAAAGGCCACCCGCATTCCTGCCACCACCATGACCAGCATAAAGCCAGAGACCCAAAGGCCAATTTCAATCGGTTCCATAATCCTGCCCCTTAGCCCTTCGAGCCATTATTGCCAGCTTCACTTAACTGTTCCGCCTCAGCCGCTGCCTGCGCGGCTGCACTTTGGATCAACGGCACTGCCACAGGGTGTTCCAACCCCAGCACTAACGCGCGACCATAGCCCCAGGCTTGCAGTACCAATCGCAAGCACAGAACCGAGAATGCAACTGGTACCAGCAGTTTGGCAGGCCAGATCGGCAGGCTGATATCAATCGAGCTGTCGCGGCTCCACAGCGGAGCGGCAAAATCAAACGAGCGATCAAAATGCGACCAGCTGCCATAAACCAGCGCCATCATCAGCAGCAAGATCAGCAACACAGAAATCAGCTCGAACAACCACATGGCGCGGCCTCGAAGTGAGCCAATGAGAATATCCATGCGGATGTGGCCGCCATCGCGCTGCACATATGCAATGCCCATGAAGGCGATCAGTGGCATCACCTGCTCAATCCAGTCGACATATCCTGGCAATGGCATATTGAATGCGTTGCGGCCCCCAACCGAGACCACAGCCAGCACCATCAGCGAAAACACCGCCAACCCACTGACCAGCGCCAGTAGTTGTTCCAGTCGCACCAATTGGCCATCCAATCGGCTCAGCAGACTGCCATCTTCCAATACCGTTGCGCTAGACGCCATGGATCAGATCCTTACCAGTTCTTAGAAATCAAATGGGCCGGGCAATGATGCCCGGCCCAAAATCACATTTGACCCGCTTATTTGCGTGTCTCAGCCAAAGTATCCATCACAAGATCATACAATTCCTGCGCCGGAATGCCCTGCGCGGTCATGTCACTGATCCAAGCTTCACGGATTGGGTCAGCTGCAACAGTGCGGAACTCGGCCAGTTGTTCTTCCGAGATCTCTACCTTCTGCACGCCCTTTTCAGTCAGCACATCGTCCCACTTGGACAGCAGCTCGCCATAGTTGGCCAGATAGTGATCGATTGATTCACCAACCGAGCTGTCCAAAGCCTCACGCTCACCATCGCTCAGCGCATCATAGGCGTCGACATTGACCACCACTGGGCAGTTCACCGTGCCGGGGTTCAGGTTGGCGGTCCACCAATCGGCGCGATTGATAGTGCCAAAGGCCAGATGCGCGTGCTGAGCAAAGGCGACGGTGTCGACAACACCCGATTCCATCGCGTTATAGGCCTCAGTTGCAGTGACAGACGTTGGCACCGCGCCCACGGCCGCAAAGGCTTTGCCGATACCGCCGGTGGCACGCACCCGCATGTCTTTGAACGAATCCAGCGTCGCGCGCGGATCGCCGGTGCCAACCAGATTATACTGCGGCATTGGCGAGGTCATCAGCAGCTTGGCGTTCCAGCGCGCCAAATCAGCCTGAACCGCCGGGTGCGCATAAACCGCATTGGCCACGGCAACTTCTTCTTCCAAGGTGTTCACACCCAGGAATGGCAGCTCCAGTACGGTGATGGTCGGGTTCTTGTCACGGTGATAGCCAGCACAAAACTGCGCCATCTCAAACGCGCCAATGGAAATCCCGTCCAGGTTTTCCTTGTTTTTCGACAGACCACCATACGAGATATTCAGAGTAAAATCGCCGTTGGTCTTTTCGCTCACCAACTCGGCCAGACGCTCAACATGCTCGGTAAAGGCACGCCGCTTGCCCCAAACGGAAACGTTCCATTCGGTTGCAGCTGCCTCAGAGACAATGGCGAATCCTGCGGTTGCCATCAGCGCCGCGGTCAACATCTTAGTCATATTATTTCTCCCAATGTGCGCCATTGCTACGAGGCGCTTGGCTGCCAAGCTAGCGACAAGCCCCGCCGCTGCCAAGCCCCGCGAAAACACTGTGTGACAGGCCAGAGAACCCGAGCCAAAAGCACAGCATTCGAGTCACCGCACCACAGGTCCGACATAACGAAAACATGCGCAAAAATCACTAGGTTGCCACAAAATGTCACACGAGGTGGTTGCATCAAACCAGCCAATGACAGACTTTCATGACTGGGGATGCAGCATTGCAAGATTGGGTATCGTTGACAGCTAAAGCCCTTAGAGGCATAGAAAATTATGCTGTCAGGGCAAGCAAGTTTACAAATTGGAAAAACGGTCGGAAAATCGTTTACAAGCAAATCGTTATTTTCCCGTCGCTTATTCACAAATTTGCAACCTGCTCTATGATCGTCGCCGAGGATGGAAACGGTTTGACAGACCCGCCCACAGGGCTGTGGTGTGACAAGCTGATAATATTAAGAGGGAGGGACCCAGGATGACCACGCAACACGAGAGCCCCGTGTATCCGCCGTCGGCCGAGACAGTGGCCCGCGCGCATGTCGACGCTGCCAAGTATGAAGAAATGTATGCGGCCTCGATGGCCGAACCTGCTGCCTTCTGGGGTGAGCAAGGCCAGCGCATCGACTGGATCAAGCCCTATACCCAGGTAAAGGACGTCAATTTCAACTTTGGCGAGGTCTCGATCAACTGGTTCGCCGATGGTGCGTTGAACGTCAGCGCCAACTGTATCGACCGCCACCTGTCCAGCCGAGGCGACCAGACAGCGATCATCTGGGAACCGGACAGCCCCGAAGACCCGGCCTTGCACATCACTTATAATGAGCTACATCGCTCGGTCTGTAAAATGGCCAATGTTCTGGCTTCGATGGGGGTTAGCAAGGGCGATCGGGTCATCATCTATATGCCGATGATCCCCGAAGCAGCCTATGCCATGCTGGCCTGCGCCCGCATTGGTGCCATTCACTCCATCGTGTTTGCCGGTTTCAGCCCCGACGCGCTGGCCTCGCGGGTCAACGGATGTGGTGCCAAAGTGGTAATCACCGCCGATTACGCGCCGCGTGGCGGACGTCATACGCCGCTAAAGTCCAATGCCGACGCCGCCCTGCTGCATTGTCAGGACGATGTGAAATGCCTGGTGGTCAAGCGCACCGGCGGTCAGACCACTTGGGTTGACGGTCGCGACTATGACTACAACGCCCTGGCCGCAGACGCTGGTGACACCTTCACACCGGAGGAGATGAACGCCGAAGATCCGCTGTTCATCCTCTACACCTCTGGCTCTACCGGCCAACCCAAAGGCGTCGTGCATACCACCGGCGGTTATCTGGTCTACGCCGCGATGACCCACGAGATCACCTTTGATTACCATGACGGCGATGTTTACTGGTGCACGGCGGATGTTGGCTGGGTCACTGGCCACAGCTATATCGTCTATGGACCACTGGCCAATGGCGCCACCACACTGATGTTCGAAGGGGTACCAACCTATCCCGATGCCAGCCGGTTCTGGCAAGTTTGCGAAAAGCATAAGGTCTCTCAGTTCTACACCGCCCCCACTGCGCTGCGCGCGCTTATGGGGCAAGGCAATGAATGGGTCGAGAAATGCGATCTCTCCAGCCTGCGCACCCTGGGCACCGTCGGCGAGCCGATCAATCCCGAGGCCTGGAACTGGTACAACGACATCGTTGGCGGCGGCAAATGCCCGATTGTTGACACCTGGTGGCAGACCGAGACTGGCGGCCACCTGATGACGCCTCTGCCCGGTGCCCATGCCATGAAACCCGGCGCCGCGATGAAGCCGTTCTTTGGCATTCAGCCCGTTGTACTGGACCCGCAGTCCGGAGTTGAGATCGACGGCAACGATGTCGATGGCGTACTGTGCATCAAAGACAGCTGGCCCGGCCAGATGCGCACCATCTGGGACGACCACGAGCGGTTCCAAAAGACATACTTTGCAGACTACAAGGGCTACTACTTCACCGGTGATGGCTGCAAACGTGACGCCGATGGTGACTACTGGATCACTGGCCGGGTGGATGACGTGATCAACGTCTCGGGCCACCGTATGGGCACCGCCGAGGTCGAAAGCGCCCTGGTGGCGCATGTCGCCGTGGCCGAGGCTGCGGTGGTCGGCTACCCGCATCCGATCAAGGGCCAGGGCATCTATTGCTATGTCACCCTGATGAACAACGCCGAACCCAGCGATGCGCTGCTGAAAGAGCTGCGGACTTGGGTCCGTACCGAGATTGGCCCGATTGCCAGCCCGGATGTGATCCAATGGGCCCCGGGCCTCCCTAAAACCCGCTCGGGCAAAATCATGCGTCGTATTCTGCGTAAGATTGCCGAAAGTGATTTTGACACCCTTGGCGATATTTCGACCCTGGCCGATCCTTCGGTGGTTGAAGATCTGATTGCCAACAGGGCTGGAAA
Source organism: Rhodobacterales bacterium 56_14_T64 (assembly GCA_002162795.1). GTDB lineage: Bacteria > Pseudomonadota > Alphaproteobacteria > Rhodobacterales > Rhodobacteraceae > Parasedimentitalea. Next base: position 74,995 of record MAAY01000068.1, on the reverse strand, counting down.
ATAGGGGAATGAGCATGAGTTCAGAGGTCACCCCCTCCCCCGCAGTTCTGATCCTGCTGGGGCCACCCGGCGCCGGCAAAGGCACCCAAGCCCGCATGCTAGAACAGCGTTTTGGCATGGTGCAACTCTCGACCGGCGATCTGCTACGTGCCGCTGTGACTGCAGGAACTGAGGCTGGCAAGGCGGCAAAGGCCGTAATGGAGTCCGGCGGGTTGGTCAGCGACCAGATCGTCATCAACATCCTGCGTGATCGGCTGACCGAGCCTGACTGTGCCAAAGGGGTTATCCTCGACGGTTTCCCGCGCACCACAGTGCAGGCACAGGCGCTGGACAAGCTGCTGAGTGAATCCGGGCAGAAGATCAATGCGGCCATCAGTCTTGAGGTTGATGACGCCGCCATGGTCGCCAGAATCTCGGGTCGTTTCACCTGCGGCAGCTGCGGCGAAGGCTATCACGACAGCTTCAAAGCTCCAGCTCAGGACGGCACCTGTGACAAATGTGGTGCTGCGGACATGAAACGCCGCGCCGATGACAACGCCGAGACCGTCGGCTCACGACTGGAGGCTTATCACGCGCAAACCGCGCCGCTAATTGCCTACTACCGTGACAAAGGCGTGCTGAAATCGGTGGATGCCATGGGCGAGATCACCACTATCGCCATCGCAATGGCAAAGCTGGCAGATCAAGCCATGAGCTAACTTTCGCGGCCCCCGCACTGTCGGGGGCCGTTTTGATTGGTGGACAAAACCACGCCTGCGTGTCAGGTCAGCGTTTGGGACCATAAAAGAGCGCACGGCATGTCCGAAACCAAATTTATTCCAGGGCCAGAGACCGCCCATGCCTATCGCACCGCGCTGGGCTGTTTTGGTACCGGCGTCACCGTGATCACCACCATGACGGACCGTGGTCCTTTGGCCATCACCGCCAATAGCTTTACCTCGGTCTCGATGGCTCCGCCCCTGCTCCTGTGGTGCCCAGCAAACAGATCTCTACGCCACGATGCCTTTGTCAACGCCAAGGATTTCACCATTCACGTGATGGGCGAAGACCAGTTGGACATGGCCAAGCATTTTGCCAGCAATGGCGAGGCCTTCGATACAGTAGACTGGCAGACCAGTGACGCAGGCACCCCCACCCTGCCGGGCTGCATCGCCCGCTTTGAATGCCACCATTATGCCTGCCATCCGGGCGGTGACCATTCGATCCTGATTGGTGAAGTCCTGTCCGTCACCACCCGCCCCGGTAAGGGATTGATATTCAAACACGGTCTCTACGGCGGCTTTCTAGAGCAGTCCTGACCTGCGACCCCAGACTTACTGCCTGCGCCGCGCCTCTGACCGAAATTGCACCGCACTTGGTTGTCGGCGGTACTGCGGCTCTTGAATTTCCTGAGTTTGGCAGGCGCTGCACAGGGCTATAAGCTGCAACACCTCCTCCGAGGCTTGCACACCGCGCCCGCCCCAGATGCGGGCCAACAACCGATCCATCATCGATTTGGCGACAAAAGGTTCACCGCAGGACGTGCAATGAAACGGTTCGGCCTTATGCAGAACCTTGCGCGCATCTGCTCTGGGGAGCGGATCCAATCTGGGCATTAGTTGCAGCGCATCCTCAGGGCAGATAGACCGGCACATTCCACACTGGATGCAGCTGCTTTCCACAAAAAGCAACTCACTCTTATGCTCGCCGATAGACAAGGCGTCTGTCGGGCACAGCCACACGCAACTCTGGCACATGGTACAGGCCGATTCATCTAGCTGCACTGTTCCATAAGGCGCATCCGCCGGCAAAGGCACCGGCGCCAGCGCCGTGGGCAACAAAACTGCGGCACAAGACCGCGCGGTGGCCCGACGGCTTGCAGCGACGACAGGGAAATCATGTCGCCAAGGCCCTGTTATTTCGGGTAAAGCCTGCAGAATCTCCGCAAGCCGGTGGACAGATCCAAACAAATCCAGTCGCCCATTTCCGCCCATCGCCCGCGCCATTTCAACTTCCTGGTGCTGAATTGCCATGGTCTCTGGTGCCACCAGTTTCTGTAACAAGACATGATCAAATCCCATAGCCAACGCCAGCAGCACGTCAACGTGACCAATCCGGTCAAGGGCGCAGACCTCCACTGTGTGCACCCGCGCGGTGCAGTCGGAATCCTCAGCCTGACTGACTGCCATTTCCCCCATTGTGTCATGCAGTATCAAAATATGGGTTTGCGCCGCGGTTTTCCGCCGCTCCAGCGCCGCCTGACAAATCGATAGCAGCGGCAATTCAGCCCGCCCGACCTGCGGCTGGTACAAGTCCACCACATTGGTCCACTTGCGTTTCGAAGCGCGCAGGCAGTGACCACAACCTGCCACATCAACACTGCGGCATAGGCAAAGACCTGATCGTTTCCAATCGGACATTCTCACCCCTTCTGGGCTGGCCAATTCTCCGAACTCAAATAATCATTCAAGTTCACTCTACCTTAACGAGTTCTAGCGTTCCGTTAGATCATATCAAGGCAGCGCATAACTTCTTTATTCTGTATTGATTCTGGAAATGAATGGGCCCGCCGCGAATAATCACAGCGGGCCCAACGAACTTTCACAACTCAACCTATGGAGATGCAGCGAGTTACTTCAGCGCAGCATCAGTAATGGCATGTGTCCAAGCGCCTTCCGGTGCCTTGGTGATCACCGGATCCGAACCACCGCCCAGCAACGTGGCCACGGTCCGATCAAAGTCAGCCGGATCCAGAGCACCATTGCTACCCGCAGTCAGTTTGGCAATCTCAGCCATCATCCGCTGCTGGTGTGCTTCTGTTTGCGCACCAGATGCATCGTTATCCAGCACGATGTCAGCAGCTTCGCTTGGGTTGGCCTCAGCATATTTCCAGCCCTTCATCGACGCGCGTACAAAGCGCACCATCTTGGCCTGGAATTCCGGATCTTCAAGGTTGCTTTCCAGCGCATAAATACCGTCTTCCAGCGTCGCAACACCTTGGTCTTCATACTTGAAAGTCACCAGTTCATCCTCGGACACGCCTGCATCCAACACCTGACCATACTCGTTATAGGTCATGGTCGAAATACAATCAGCCTGACGCTGCAACAGTGGATCAACGTTGAAACCCTGCTTCAGCACAGTCACGCCGTCGTCACCACCATCGGTGCTGATACCTTCTTTGCTCATCCAGCTCAGGAATGGATATTCATTGCCATAGAACCAGACCCCAATGGTCTTGCCCTTGAAATCCGCCGGGCTGGTGATGCCGGTGTCTTTCCAGCATGTCAGCATCAGCCCCGAGCTTTTGAACGGCTGGGCAATATTCACCACCGGCAGACCCTTCTCGCGCGCCGCCAGAGCCGAAGGCATCCAGTTCAGCATCACGTCAGCGCCACCACCGGCCAGAACCTGCGGTGGAGCAATATCCGGACCACCCGGCAGGATGGTCACATCCAGATCTTCTTCGCTATAAAATCCCTTATCCAGCGCCACGTAATAGCCAGCGAATTGTGCCTGTGTCACCCATTGCAGCTGCAAACGGACTTCATCGGCGGCTTGCGCGGTGCCTGCAGCACCCAGCGCCAGAGCGGCGGCTGTCAAAATGTGTTTCATTGGTAGTTACTCCCTGTGGTTATGGCCAAAGCTTGCAAGAATTTGACCATCCGTTCAAAGTTTTTCTTATTCCCATCGCAAAGCCTTCATAACCCTGCACAGGTATTGAGCACGAACAGCCAAAAGAAATGGCCCCGAAGTACCCGTCCGGTATCGCAGCCCCTTCGCAAAGGGACCGCGGAATTTCAATTCTCACCGCCGTTGCGACGGGTGCCAGAAAGTAAGAGATTTCTCCACCATCGCCACCGAGCCATAAAACATCGACCCAGCCAAAGCCGCCACCACGATCTCGGCCCAGACCATGTCCAGCGACAGTTTCCCAACGCTGGTGGAAATCCGGAACCCCATACCAACGGTGGGCGAGCCAAAGAACTCAGCAACAATCGCCCCAACCAGCGCGAGAGTGGTGGAGATCTTCAATCCGTTAAAAACAAACGGCAGCGCCGCCGGCAGACGCAGCTTGAAAAAGCTCTGCCAGTAGCTGGCCGCATAGGTCTGCATCAAATCCCGTTGCATAGCGCTGGTCTCGCGCAGTCCGGCCACAGTGTTCACCAGCACCGGAAAGAATACCATGACAACAACCACTGCAGCCTTGGAATGCCAGTCAAAGCCAAACCACATCACCAGGATCGGCGCAGTGCCAACAATCGGCAGGGCAGCCACAAAATTGCCCACCGGCAACAACCCCCGACGCAAAAAATCACTGCGATCCATCACAATCGCCATCAGGAATGCCGCAGAACAGCCAATCACATAGCCACTCACCGCCCCCTTAACAAAGGTCTGCAGGAAGTCTTCCCACAGTTTGGAGAGGTTCCCGGCAAAGGCAACAGCTATATCCGATGGCGCCGGCAGGATCACTAATGGCACCTGCAACCCCTTCACCAAAAATTGCCAAACCAACAACAGCGTCACGCCAAAAATCACTGGAACCAGCAACTGCACCAGACGAGTTTCCGCCTGCGGCCCATTGGCCAACCGCGCATTTAGCCACCAACCACCGCACCAAATCAACGCGGCAAGACCGACCATCAACATGCCAATCCCCCCCGCTTCTTCTTGTTCAAAATACCTCGGGGGAGCCGCGCAGCGGCGGGGGCTCGCCCCCGTTTACGTCCAAAAATCATGCGCCCATCCCCATCCGCTTCAGAACAACCCGCTCTATCACCCCCAGCAAAGCCACCAAACAAGCAGCCAGAATTGCTGCGGCAAACAAAGCCGACCAAATCTGCACCGTTTGCCCGTAATAGCTCCCGCCCAGCAATCGCGCCCCAAGTCCCGCCACAGCACCCGTTGGCAACTCGCCAACAATGGCCCCAACCAATGACGCCGCAATACCGATCTTCAGCGAGGTAAACAGATAAGGCATCGAGGCCGGCAGACGCAGCTTCCAGAACCCCTGATTAAGGTTGGCACTATAGGTCCTCAGCAAATCCAGCTGCATGCTATCCGGGCTGCGCAGGCCTTTAACCATACCCACAACCACCGGAAAGAAACTCAGATAGGCCGAGATAATCGCTTTGGGCAGTATCCCCTGAACTCCAATGGAATACAGTACTACAATGATCATCGGAGCCAGCGCGATAATAGGTATGGTCTGGCTGACAATTGCCCAAGGCATCACCGACATATCCATAACGCGCGAATGTACGATCCCTACGGCCAGCAATATCCCCAGCCCGGTCCCAATAGCAAAGCCCAACAGCGTCGCACTCAGCGTCACCCAGCCATGAAAGAACAGGCTGCGTTTGGACATGGTCTTGCCCTTCAACACCATCGCACCGGTGGTTTTCCACAACTCCACCGCCACCTGATGCGGTGCCGGCAGTCGTGGCCGTTTCTGCGCCCATGTGGCCGGAATGGCAAAGCTGTTGTCCAGCACCAGTCCAATCACACCCATATCCCGCCGCTCCTTCGCGCCCGCCGGAACAACCGTGACACCTGCGCGTTCGGCCTCAGTTAAAACGCCCTTGATATTCATCGGCAGGCAAGCCGCATACCAAAGGGCAATGATCACAGCCAGCACCGTGAGAACCGCAACGAGGGTCTTCATGATACGGTCCTTCGTAGGGTGCGTGCTGGCACGCACCAGCTATTTTCTACCAAGCTTGCTGGGTTACACATCGTCGCCATGCCCCGCCCGCAGACCTTCGCGTACCCGATGCGCGATCTCGATAAATTCCGGGCTGTCACGAATATCCAACGGCCGCTCTTTCGGCAGTGGGCTTTCGATCACATCAGTAATCCGCCCGGGCCGCGGGCTCATCACCACGATCTTGGTCGACAGATACACCGCCTCGGGGATCGAGTGAGTGACAAAAGCGATGGTCTTATTAGTACGCGCCCACAGCTTTAACAGTTGCTCGTTCAGATGATCGCGTACGATCTCGTCCAGCGCCCCAAATGGCTCGTCCATCAAAAGGATATCCGCATCAAACGCCAGTGCCCGCGCGATGCTCGCCCGCTGCTGCATGCCGCCAGACAACTGCCAAGGATACTTGCCTTCAAACCCTGACAATTCAACAAGTTCTAACACTTCGTTAACACGCTTGTCCTGCTCGGACTTGGAATACCCCATAATTTCAAGCGGCAGCTTGATGTTACGGGCGATGTTACGCCAAGGATACAGGCCCGAGGCTTGAAACACATAGCCATAAGCCCGCTGACGCCGAGCCTCATCCGGAGACATGCCGTTAACGGTAATCTCACCGCCAGTAGGCTGCTCCAGCGCCGCCATCACCCGCAGGAACGTCGTCTTGCCGCAGCCAGACGGTCCGATAAAGCTGACAAAGTCACCCTTGTTGATGGTCAGGTTCACATCCCTGAGCGCCTGCACCGGCCCGTCATTGGTGGGAAACACCAGATCCAGATTACGGGCTTCTACGACAGCCTGGGTAGTAGATTCAGTAGTCATCATAATGCCTTGATAAGACAGGTTAACAGGGCGCCGCACTGCAACGCCCTACCCTGAGTTAAACGCCAGTTACCGGAATACCCGACCGCTCAACCGCTCGTGGCGAGGTCAGCTCTTTCCAGGTGCTCAACGCAGTGTTTACGCTTGTATTGGCTTCACGCGCTACAAACTTGCCATGGCCTTCCTGACAGCGGATCTCGCCATCATGAACCGCCACATGCCCGCGGGTCAGCGTAAAGCGCGGCAAGCCTTTGACCTCATTCCCTTCGAACACGTTGTAATCAATCGAGCTCTGCTGGGTAGAGGCCTGAATGGTCTTACTTTTCTCAGGATCCCAGACAACCAGATCCGCATCAGCGCCGACCAGAACCGCACCCTTTTTCGGGTAACAATTCAAGATCTTGGCAATATTGGTCGAAGTCACGGCAACAAATTCATTCATCGTCAACCGGCCTGTGGCCACGCCGTGCGTCCACAACATCGGCATCCGGTCTTCCAGCCCTCCAGTGCCATTGGGGATCTGCGTGAAATCACCAATCCCATTGCGTTTCTGCTCGGTGGTAAAGGCACAGTGATCAGTCGCAACAACCGAGAGTGACCCCGACTGCAAACCAGCCCACAGGCTGTCTTGATGTTTCTTATTACGGAACGGAGGCGACATCACCCGGCGCGCCGCATGGTCCCAATCGGGATTGAAATACTCGCTCTCATCCAGTGTCAGGTGCTGGATCAACGGCTCACCCCAGACCCGTTTGCCCTGCATCCGCGCCCGCCGGATCGCCTCGTGACTATCCTCGCAAGAGGTATGAACCACATAGAGCGGCACCCCGGCCATATCAGCAATCATGATCGCCCGGTTGGTGGCTTCACCTTCAACCTGAGGCGGCCGCGAATAGGCATGTGCCTCGGGGCCAGTATTGCCAGCAGCCAGTAATTTGGCGCTCAGCTCGGCCACCACATCACCATTCTCGGCATGAACCATGGCGATCCCGCCCAGCTCAGCCAGGCGCTGGAACGACGAATACAGCTCGTCATCATTCACCATCAGCGCGCCTTTATAGGCCATGAAGTGTTTGAAGGTGTTGATGCCGCGTTCCTGAATGACGGTCTTGATGTCGTCAAACACCTGCTCGCCCCACCATGTCACCGCCATGTGGAACGAATAGTCACAATTGGCGCGGGTGGATTTGTTGTCCCAACGCTTCAGCGCATCCAGCAGGCTCTCGCCCGGACTTGGCAGCGCAAAATCCACCACCATAGTGGTACCGCCAGCCAAACCCGCCCGCGTGCCACTTTCAAAATCATCCGAGCTGTAGGTGCCCATGAAAGGCATCTCAAGATGGGTATGTGGATCAATCCCACCCGGCATCACGTAACAGCCAGTGGCGTCGAGCTCTTCATCACCCTTCAGGTTCGGCCCGATCTGCGTAATCACCCCGTTCTCAATCAAGACGTCAGCTTTATAGGTCAAATCAGCGGTGACAATGGTACCGTTCTTGATGACTTTATTCATGATTATAACTCCCTGCAGTCGCCATCGGCGATCCGTCCTTCATCTGGCCACAAATATCCCGAGGGAGCGGCCCCACAATGTCGCGGAGACAGAGCCCCAATTACTCCACGATCTCAGCCGTCTCAACCACAGCATGGAACAACACATTGGCACCCGCAGCCGCCCATTCCGAACTGATCTCTTCAGCCTCGTTATGGCTTAGGCCATCCACACAAGGGCACATCACCATCGCAGTCGGCGCCACACGGTTGATCCAGCAGGCATCATGACCGGCCCCGGAAATCAGATCGGTATGGGAATATCCCAACTTCTCAGCCGCATTACGTACCGCGGTGACACATCCTTCATCAAAAGTGACCGGATCAAACCCACCTACCTTTTCAAACTCGATCGTCATTGCCATGGCGTCAGCAATATCCTGGCCTTCCTCACGCAGACGCAGCTCCATATCCTCGATCACTTCCAACTCAGGCGAGCGAAAATCAACGGTGAATACCACCTTGCCGGGGATCACATTGCGCGAGTTCGGAAATACTTCGATATGCCCGGCCGCGCCGACAGCATGAGGCGCATGGCTCCAGGCAATCTCGTCCACCGCCTCCAGCACCCGTGCCATCGCCAAGCCAGCATTTCGTCGCATTGGCATCGGCGTAGATCCAGTATGGGCGTCCTTCCCAGTGATCGTCACCTGTGTCCAGCTCAGCCCCTGACCATGAGTGACAACACCAATATCTTTTTCGTCGGCTTCCAAAATTGGCCCCTGCTCGATATGCAATTCAAAGAATGCATGCATCTTGCGCGCGCCGACCTCTTCCTCGCCCCGCCAGCCGATCCGGCTCAACTCATCGCCAAATTTCTTGCCCTCAGCATCTTCGCGCCCGTAGGCCCAATCCTGAGTGTGAATACCCGCAAACACCCCCGACGACAGCATCGCCGGCGCATAGCGCGTTCCCTCTTCATTGGTAAAATTGGTCACCACAATGGGATGTTTTGTCTTGATATTTATATCGTTCAGCGTGCGCAGGATCTCTAACCCACCAAGAACACCCAACACGCCATCGTACTTGCCACCCGTCGGCTGGGTATCCAGATGCGAGCCAACATAAACCGGCAGCGCGTCTGGGTCGGTTCCTTCGCGACGCGCAAACATATTGCCCATCTGGTCCAACCCCATGGTACAACCAGCGGCTTCGCACCAGCTCTGAAACAGAGCCCGCCCTTCGCCATCTTCGTCCGTAAGGGTTTGGCGATTGTTGCCACCGGCCACGCCGGGGCCAATCTTGGCCATATCCATCAGGCTGTCCCACAGCCGCTCGCTATTGATTACTAGATTCTGTCCAAGCGTAGCCATGACCGTGATCCTTCCCCGTCTGTTCACCTTTTGGCGATATTATTCCGCAGGCCATCCCATGTCTTGCGACATTGATTTGACCAACTGGTAAAACTCACGCTATCACGGGTCAGGCACCAGTCAAGAAATTGCAGCGCAAAGGCACCAAAAACCCTAAAAAATCATAGGGAAATGCCGGAAAATCAGGCACCAACAGATTGCCACCCGAGACAGGACCAAAGACACAGCGATGACAAAAGCTCCTAGCCCGACCCGTATTCAGAAAAAGAATCGCGCCGCCATCCTCGAAGCCGCGTTGGAGGTGTTTTCCACTCATGGTTTTCGCGGCACAACAGTGGACCAGATCGCCACCGAGGCCGGGTTAAGCAAACCCAATCTACTGTACTATTTCCCCTCAAAGGAAGCTATCTTCAACGAGTTGATGTCGGGCCTTCTCGACACCTGGCTGGACCCCCTGCGCTCGCTGGATCCCGACGGCGACCCGTTGCAAGAAATCCTCTCCTACGTTGAGCGAAAACTACAAATGAGTCGCGATTTTCCACGCGAAAGCCGACTTTATGCCAATGAAATTGTACAGGGCGCACCGCGCATGCTGGACACAATTTCCAACGATTTAAAATCTCTAGTCGAGGAAAAATCTGCCCTTCTGGACAGCTGGATGGCTGCCGGAAAAATCAACCGCACCCATCCCAAACATCTGCTGTTTTCCATCTGGTCGCTCACCCAGCATTACGCGGATTTCGACGTGCAAGTGCGTACCCTGATGGGCGACGAAGATCCCTTTGACGCAGCCCCCGACTATCTGGAAACCCTATACCGCCGCATGCTGACGCCGCGCAACTGACCAAACACAGCAAAGGCGACTCTCTCGAGCCGCCCCCTTCTTCTTGTCAAAAATACCTCCGCCGGAGGCAGGCGCCGCAAGGCGCCCCTTTATTCCGCTGCCGTTGCCGAAGGATTATTGGGATGTGTGGTCCAATTGGCATAATCCTCTGACACTACATCTCCAGTTCGCTCGTCCAATTGACCCGGTGCGACCTGTTCCAGCGTGATGCAATCCTCAACCGGGCAGACATTCACGCACAGATTACAAGCAACACATTCGTCATCCTTGACGGTAAACACCCGATCAGCCGACATCTCGATTGCCTGATGCGAGGTGTCCTCACAAGCTGCAAAACACCGACCACATTTGATGCAGTCATCTTGGCTAATCACCGCCTTAGCGACATAGTTCAGGTTCAGATACTGCCAATCCGTAACATTTGGCACCGCCTGCCCCATGAAATCGGCAATCGAGGAATGTCCTTTCTCATCCATCCACTGGGACAGACCGGAAATCATCTCTTCAACAACCTTAAAGCCATAGGTCATCGCCGCAGTGCAGACCTGAACATTGCCCGCACCCAATGAGATGAACTCCGCCGCGTCACGCCAGGTGGTTACCCCACCAATGGCCGAGATCGGCAATCCATGTGTTTCAGGATCACGGGCAATTTCTGCCACCATGTTCATCGCAATCGGCTTGACCGCCGGACCACAATAGCCACCGTGTGTTCCCTTATCCCCAATCGTCGGATTGGGCGCCATAATATCCAGATCCACCGACACGATTGAATTGATGGTGTTGATCAGGCTCACCGCATCCGCACCGCCGTTCTTGGCGGCCCGTGCAGGTTGACGAATATCGGTGATATTGGGTGTCAGCTTTACGATCACCGGCTTAGAATAGTATTTCTTGCACCACTCGGTAACCATCTGAATGTACTCAGGTACCTGCCCCACCGCAGATCCCATACCGCGCTCGGCCATGCCGTGCGGACAGCCAAAGTTCAGTTCAATACCATCCGCTCCAGTGGCCTCGACCTTAGGCAGGATGTCCTTCCAGGCCTGCTCTTCGCATGGCACCATCAACGAGACGATGATGGCGTGATCCGGGTAATCTTTCTTGACCCGGGTGATCTCTTCTAGGTTCACTTCCAAAGGTCGATCGGTGATCAACTCGATGTTGTTCAACCCCAGCAGCCGACGATCCGCCCCAAAGATCGCGCCATAACGCGGCCCATTGACGTTGACCACAGGTGGGCCTTCTTCACCCAACGTTTTCCATACCACGCCGCCCCATCCGGCCTCAAAGGCACGGCGTACGTTGTATTCTTTGTCCGTTGGCGGCGCCGAGGCCAGCCAAAACGGGTTCGGGGATTTTATGCCCAAAAATTCAGTTGTCAGATCAGCCATTTGTCTGCTCCTTGAAGTGCAAGCTTGAAACCGCCAGCGCGATCCCAAAGTTGGCTCAGCCCATCAGGCTGGAATGAATGTCAATTGCGCTGTCACGGCCTTCGGCCACCGCTGTCACGGTCAGGTCTTCGCCACCCGAGGCACAATCGCCCCCAGCCCAAACGCCTGAGACAGACGTACGGCCCGCGTCATCAACCTTGATCTTGCGCCCCTCCAGCGCCAGCCCCTCAGGCTGACCCTCCAGGTTTTGACCAATGGCCTTGAACACCTGCTCTGCCGCCAGACGAAACGTTTCGCCAGTACCAGAAACCCGACCATCCTCGATCTTAGTGTATTCCAGCTCAATCTCACTGGCAGCCCCATCGCCATGCACCGCAACCGGCATCACATTGAACATCAGCTTGACCCCTTTCGAGGTCGCCAGGTCCTGCTCAAACCGGCTGGCGCCCATGGCTTCCTGACCACGTCGGTAGGCAATAGTGACATTCTCGGCACCCAGCAGTTTCGACTGCACTGCGGCATCCACCGCAGTCATACCGCCACCAATCACCACCACATTGCGGGCCACAGCCAGCTTAGATAGATCACTTGCCTGGCGCAGCTCCGAGATAAACTCAACCGCGTCGCGCGCACCGTTCTTGTCCTCGCCCGGAGCACGCAGAGCATTGACGCCCGCCAAACCAATCGACAGGAACACCGCGTCAAAATCAGCCTTCAGCCCTTCCAGCGTCAAACCACCGCCCAGGCCCTTGCCATGCACAGTGCTGATACCACCAATCTGCATCAGCCAATCGACCTCGCGCGCCGCAAAATCATTGGTGCTTTTGTAGGCGGCGATACCAAATTCGTTCAGGCCGCCCGACTTGTCCTTCACCTCGTGGATCACCACTTCATGGCCCAGCATGGCCAACCGATGCGCCGCCGCCAGGCCAGCAGGACCAGCTCCAACAACCGCAATGCGCTTACCGGTGCTCGCAGCACGGCTGAACGGATGACCCTCCTTGGCCATCAACGTGTCGGTGGCATAGCGCTGAAGGCGGCCAATCTCGACCGGCTTGCCCTCGGCAGTCTCGCGCACACAGACTTCTTCGCAGAGCGTCTCTGTCGGACAAACCCGCGCACACATACCGCCCAGAATGTTCTGCTTCAGAATGCTGCGCGCCGCCGCCTCTGGGTTCCCGGTCTGAATCTCACGGATGAATTGCGGGATGTCGATACTGGTCGGACATGCCGCCATGCAAGGAGCGTCGTAGCAAAAATAGCAACGATCCGCCGCCACTGATGCCTCGTGCACGGTATAGGCAGGATGCAAATCTCCGAAGTTTTCGGCAATTTTCTGGCTGGGCAAACGCCCCGCCACAACGCCGGATGCCTGATGGCTACTCGCCATTGGGTGTCTCCTTGGATGTGTTCTTGTTACATCCAGAGTGCCACATTTCAATTTTTTATCAACTGGTAAAATTTTGAAAACGAGAGAAAATTCAAGAAAACGCGGACAATAACTACCTAAAACATTGATTTAATTCGGACTTCCGGTAACCGGTGCCGTCGGGCCAAGTGGCTCGACGCAGTCCAACGATTCGCACTACCCTGCTGTTTTCCCCTACCGCACATTGGTCACTTTCATAACCAAACCGCCCACAGGTCCCGTCAGAGTGACACCATCGCCGTGGCTTCAATCTCTACCTTGGCGTCGTCTTCAATCAGGTCTGCGACCACAACCATCGTCATCGCAGGGAAATGATAGCCCATCACGTCACGATAGGCCTGCCCGACTTCCCGCTGGTGCGCGAGGTACTCTGCCTTATCGGTCACATACCATGTCAGCCGGGTGATATCCGTTGCCGCGCCACCCGCCTCTTCTACCACCGCAAGAATGTTGCGCAGAGCCTGCTTCATCTGGCCTATGAAATCCCGCGCCTCAAACACCTGCTGTGCAGTCCAGCCAATCTGCCCGCCAACAAACAACATCCGGCCCTCACCGACCATACCGTTGGCATAACCTTTGGCTACTTTCCATCCCTCGGGATGTACTGAGATTGTCGGCATGGCACGGATTCCTGTTGCTGAGATCACCCCATTATCTCGCACAACTGAATTTACTTCAAGCTTAAAGCATCCGGCGACCCTCAGCATGAAAAAAAGGGCGCACCAAACGGCCCGCCCCTGCTTCATCTTATCACAAATACTCCGGGGTTTGGGGCCGCGCCCCAATCCACCAGCCCCCGGAGATCACATCCCCAGCGCTTCTTTGTACATTTCCAATACCGCCTCTTCCTCGGCGATGTCATCTTTGTCACGCTTGCGCAGGGCCACCAACTTACGGATCACCTTGGTGTCGTAACCGCGCCCCTTGGCCTCTGCCATGACTTCCTTCATTTGGTCGGCCAGGTCTTTCTTCTCCGTGTCAAGCTGCTCAAGCCGCTCGACAAACTGCCGCAACTCGCCTGCGGTCACACGGTAGCTGTCGCTTTTTTCTTGTTCGGTCACGTCCATCTTCGGCTCCGTCGCAGTGGGATTAAAGAGGCCGGAATACAGCCCAACACGCGCCACCGCAAGCTTCGATTGCTGCCATCGCCTTGCACCCGGCCCCGCAATCCATTAGGCGCGACAACGAACGTCGCACAGGAGCCCAGCCATGTTTGAAATCCTTGTCTGGATCGGTGCAGCCATATCCCTTACGGGTCTGGGAGGTTTGCTCTGGTGCATCCTGCGTGTCATGCGCGCCCGCAAACAGGATCTGGATGACGACGCCCTGCGCGCCGTGGTTCAATCGGTTCTGCCCTATAATCTGGGCGCTATGCTGCTTTCCATGCTCGGGCTGATGCTGGTGGTGGTTGGGGTGATGCTGGGGTGATCCAGTCAGACCGGAAAATTGTCGAAATACGCTTCGATTGCCTCTTCGCCAAGCGCCCTATCAAGACGTAGTAGACGCGATGGCACCGGCTCTCCACTGGCCCGCATCCGGCTCAACACGCGGTTGAACTCCGGCTGCATTGACTGCCGGGCCGCCGTACTAGCCCCAACAATGCGCTGTTCCAATCGCTCAGCGAGCCGCAATAGTTCGACGCTCTGCATTTTTTGATCCTCCGTCTATTTGTCTCAGAATGACACGGCCACGACATCTGGAAATGGAAATTCATCCCGGCTACTGCTATAGTGCTGCTTATTTACGCTGCCATTGCGGCCTACACCGATGCCCCAAAAGCTGACCACCACAGCCGCGGGTAAACCGAGGTTGACGGGCCAAGCCGCACAAATAATGGCGCGCCCCATGATGCGGACGTTGCCGCCAAATCACTGTCATTTCCCTTGATACACATTCACAATTCACCATATGATAACAGGAACGAATGGAGATCCGACCATGACGCCTATCATCAAAGCCTTTTTTGACGAGGCCACCAATACGGTTTCTTACGTCGTGCACGAACCGCAAGGCAGCGCCTGCGCCATCATCGATTCGGTACTGGATTTTGATCATGCCTCGGGCCGCACCGACACCTCCTCGGCCGACGCGATCATTGCCTGGATCAACGACCAAGCGCTAGATGTTCAATGGATCCTGGAAAGCCACGTCCATGCCGACCATCTGTCCGCGGCCCCATACCTACAGGAAAAACTGGGCGGAAAAGTTGGCATAGGCGCCAAGATCACCGAGATCCAGGACACCTTTGGCAAGGTCTTCAACGAGGGCACCGAGTTCCAACGCGACGGCAGCCAGTTCGACGCGCTTTTTACCGAAGGCGACAGTTTTCACATCGGCCAGATGCGGGCGGATGTGATGCACACGCCGGGACATACCCCGGCCTGCATGACCTATGTGATCGGGGATGCCGCCTTTGTCGGCGACACGCTTTTCATGCCCGACTTTGGCACCGCGCGCTGTGATTTCCCTGGCGGATCGTCGGAAATGCTCTACGCATCGATCCAGAGAATCCTCGCTTTGCCAAATGAAACCCGTGTCTTTGTCGGCCATGATTACAAGGCACCCGGCCGCGATCAATACTCCTGGGAAACCACCGTGGGCGAGCAAAAGGCCCTGAACGTCCATATCGGCCATGGACGCAGCATCGAGGATTTCACCGGACTACGTGATGCCCGCGACGCCACATTGGGCATGCCCAAGCTCATCCTGCCATCGCTACAGATTAACATGCGCGCCGGGCAGATGCCCGAGCCGGACGATCAGGGCGATGTATTTCTAAAACTTCCGCTCAACAAACTCTGACCCACAGGACAACCCTGGACCTAGAATAAAGGATTTCAATATGGAAATGGACTGGATCTGGGGCCTCGTCGGCGGCGGTCTCATTGGGTTGGGCGGCGCAGTCTATCTGCTTGGCAATGGCCGCATTATGGGCGCCAGTGGAATTCTAGGCGGGCTAATCGACGGTACTGAACGCAATGCGGCAGTTGAAAAACTGGCTTTTCTGGCCGGTGTCGTGTTGCTGCCGCTGATCCTTCAAACAGTGTTCGCGGCCCAAGCCAGCACCCACATGACCAGCAACATAACCATCATCATCGCGGCAGGCCTGCTGGTCGGCATCGGCACCCGCATCGCCAATGGCTGCACCTCGGGTCACGGCGTTTGTGGGATTTCAAGACTATCGCTGCGCGGCATCGTCGCCACTGTGTTCTACATCCTCGCCGGCGGACTGACGCTTACGCTGTTCCGTCACGTTCTGGGAGTTATCTGATGCGGCTATTTCTGTCTTTCCTGGCTGGCGGATTGTTTGGCGCTGGTCTTTTCATTTCTGGCATGACTGACACCACCAAGGTTCTGGGTTGGCTCGACGTATTCGGCGATTGGGACCCAACCCTGGCCTTTGTGATGGGCGGTGCAATTGTTCCAATGTTCTTCGCCTGGCGGCTGACTGTAGGCCGTGCACCGCTGGTCGGCGGCAGTTTCCCGGCACCATCAAAATCCGAGATCGATCACCGTCTCGTCATCGGCTCAGCCATGTTTGGCATGGGTTGGGGGTTGGTTGGCCTGTGCCCGGGACCAGTCATTGCCTCGATCACATATAACGGCTGGGGAGGCCTGTTGTTCCTGGTGGCGATGCTGGCCGGCATGTTGGCGGCACCTAAATTTGGTGTGCAGCTAGACCGGCTGGCGACAAAAGCGTAAAGAGGCAGATATGGACCCACGCTGTATCACACCCCGCTACTTCGTCTCGCCGCAGATCGCGGCCGAGGATCTGCAAGCTCTGGCCGAGGCTGGCTTCAAAGCTGTCATCTGCAACCGCCCCGACGCAGAGGTGCCTCCAAGCCATCAGGCCGAAGCCATCCGTGTCGCCGCCGAAGCAGCCGGATTGCGCTTCGAGGAACTGCCGCTGACCCATCAGACCATGACTGTCGAGAATGTTTCCAAGCAACGTGAACTTGCCGAGATCTGTGACGGGCCAGTGCTGGCCTATTGCGCGTCCGGCACCCGGTGCTCAATCGTTTGGGCACTGGGACATGCAAGCGATATGACGCCAGACACCATTCTCAGCAAAACCGCCGCAGCAGGCTATCAATTGGATAATCTGCGCCCCACCTTAGAGCAACTGACCGACAAAAGCTGATGGATCTGTGAGATCCGCGAAGGAACGCTTCGACCATCAGGTCTGGAGCGTTTTTTTTCGTTTTCAAAACGCGGATCAGATTGTATCAGGCAGCCCGGCCAATTCCGAAATTTCTGCCATAGCATCATCAGCGTCAAAGTCACCCAAAGCGCCCATTGGGCCGGTGCCCAACAGATCGGACATGTCCCCACCCAAATCACCGGCGCCCAAATCACCGGCACCAGAAGCCATACCGTCAAGAGCCAGATCGCCCATTCCAGCCATTGGCAAGCCACCCATTGGCAGGTCACCCATCGGGGGGAGATCGCCCATCGGTAAGTCACCCATCGGACCAGCTCCAAAACTATCCATTGGGTCTTGCAGAGTCTGCGCTGCGATTCCCAAATCGATGGTCTGCGGCTCATCAACCTGCCCGAGCGATATCTCGGGCCCAATTTCGGACGAGAACGCCAAACTATCTGCCGCGCTGTCACCAACCAATTTAGTACGCGCTTCATTCAACCGGACGGCGCGTGCGCCATTGATTTGCCCCAGACGGCCACCAGAAATGCTCTGCCCACTGATGGAAACCAAGTCCGTTTCGTAAAGAAACGCCTGATCCATCGGTATGAGATCGCCAACTTGAAGACTGGAGAATTTGCTCAGCGGCACCTGCATCTTGCACAGAACGGCGGTCAGTTCGACCCGCATCGATCCCATAGTGTTGCCCAGTGACGGACCAAAATCCATCCCATCGGCGTGGCCATCCTCAGCCGCAGTCGGCTCGGGCAGGATCAAAGTGATAGCGCCTTGCATGGCACCACAGGACAAATCCAGGGTCAATTCTATGACGCGGTAATCTTCCGCCTCAAGCCCCAACATCAGGCTGCGTACATCTTCAATCCGGGCGCCAAACCGGAAGCCGTCAAACAGGCTTAGGTCTGGTTGACCCTCCAGCATCGTCACCGCCTTGGCAAAGGCTCGGTCGATGAAATCAGCGGTCATCGCCGCATCTGTCGAGGTATAGTGACGCTCGGTCGGCGCCTTGCCCATCACCTGCCCCATCGTTTGCTGCTGGATCAAGGCGGTCACCGTTGGCGCATCCAGCGAGGCGGCACCAATACGACCATTAGGCCCGTCCAGCACCACAAGCAATTTATCGTCGGACAGATGCCGACCCAAATCTTCGGGAATGCAATTGACCTGCCGCGCAGCAATCACGGCAACTGGCAGATCGCACAGGTCAGCAGCGGCCCGCGCCAGCGAACGGCGCAGCACCTTGAGGGTAGCAGAATTGGTAATCCCGCTAGTGCCCTCACGCGCGACAGCTAGCTTGCGTGCAAGAACACTTGCAACGCCATCCACCGTCTCTGCTGTTGTTGTTTCTGACATAGGTTCCCAACCTGCACCTTCTGTGCCCCTTTAGATATCTTTTAACCCGCAGTTGGTTACCATAGTCTTTATAAACGCCGCTTCATGCTGCCAAATCTGTGTTCATTGGCAAGGTAACCCGGAAGGCACCGCCTGGGTGGCCGGTCAAATATCGCACATCGCCGCCAAGGCGCTGCATGATCTCGCGACAAATCGCTAGTCCCAGCCCCGCGCCACCGGCTTTTTCGGGGCTAACCCTAGAGAATTTCTCAAAAATCATTTGTTGCGAGGCCACCGGGATACCGCTGCCGTTATCAACAAAATCTATCCGCAAACGTCCTCGCGCCCTTGTGACCACAATGTTGATTTCGGGCACTTTGGCATCACAATATTTTTGCGCATTGGCGATCACATTGATGAAAACCTGTGCCAACCGATCCAAATCCGAAGATATTCGCACGGTTTCGCTCAGCGACTGGCGATGAACCAGCAATGGATTTTCTGACCCGGCCAGCGCTGTCGACACCGCGTGGTCCAGTACCTCGGCCAGGCTTCCAGCCGTCATATTCAGGCTCACTTTCCCACTTTCCAGCACGCTAAGATCGAGTAAATCATTCAACAGCCTGGTCAACCGCAGGGCTTCATCATGAATGATACTGGCATAGCGTTTATTTTCGTCCTCACTGCGGCCCTCAACATCCCGCAGGATCTCTGAGAAGGCCCGAATCGAAGTCATCGGCGTGCGTAACTCATGGCTCACCTGGCTTAAAAAATCGTCTTTCTGTTGCGATATTTGGGTGAGTTTTTCATTGGTTTCACTTAGTTGCCGCGCGGTGCGCGCAAGTTCCGCCGACTGTAGCTCCAACTGGTTCGAGTATTCCAACATCTGCGCCGTCTCATCCGCCACAGCCAATAAATCTTCGACAGAAACCGACGACCCACCGGCAATCTGTCCAACCATTGCGTGGGACGCAGCAGCCCCGACCGAGCCGCTCAGTTCGCGTTCCAATCGCTCCAAAAACGCCGGGGTTGGCTCTGGCAGGTCACCCGGGCTTCCTTGACGGGAAGCTTCACTCTGGAAAAATTCCTGAGCTTCGCCAGCGCCTAGGATCCGTTGTGACATGATCATCAGATCTTCACTTTGCGCCACCTGCCCGGTCCAGCCACGAGGCCCGTGGGAGTGTTCAAAAACATTGACAAACTGTGCGCCCTGCAGCCGCTCCATTGGGCTGGGAAACGTCACCAGAGACACGATGCAAAAGGCCGCCGTGTTGAGCATCATCGACCACATCACCGCGTGGACGGTTGGATCCAGCCCTTCGATCCCGAACAGCGCTTGCGGTCGTAGCCAGGACAAACCGAACAGTCCATTGCTTAACACCGAATCCGGCAGCAACCCCCCTCCAAGAGTCGGCAGCAACATAGTGTACAACCACAATACGAAACCAATTGTCAGCCCCGTCAGTGCCCCCGAACGGGTGGCACCGCGCCAGAACAATCCGCCCACCAAAGCCGGCAGGATCTGCGCGATCCCTGCAAATGAGATCAATCCAATCGCGGCCAGCGCCGCACCTTGACCTGAATATCTGTAATAGAAATATCCCAGCGCCATGATCGCCGCGATTGACACCCGTCGCGACAGCAATACCACGTTGCGCACATCCCCCGACACCGAGGCTCCCTCGCCCTGCGACCGCAGCCAGATCGGCATCACAATGTGGTTTGACACCATGGTCGACAGCGCCATCGCCGCAACAATCACCATCGACGTGGCCGAGGAAAACCCCCCCAAGAAAGCCAGCATCGCCAGCCCGTCACGGCCCTGGCTCAACGGCAGAGTCAGCACAAACAGATCAGGATTAGATCCCTGCGGCAGCAATTCCAAACCAATGGCGGCAATTGGCACCACAAACAGGCTCATCAACAGCAGATACAGCGGAAACGCCCAAGCGGCAGTGCGCAGGTGCCGTTCGTCCTCGTTCTCGACAACCATCACCTGAAACATCCGCGGCAGACAGACAAAGGCAGCGGCGGCCAAAAATGTGATAGTGGCCCAGCGGTCGGCCCGCATCTGCCATTGACCAATTTGCGAGGCATCAATGCGGGCCATGGTGTCACTCACCCCATCCGATAGCCCCCAAACTACAAAAATGCCCACCGCCAGCAGCGCCAACAGCTTAACCACCGCCTCAAGAGCCACCGCGGTCACCACCCCGTGGTGCCGCTCATTGGCGTTCAGGTTGCGGGTGCCAAACAGGATGGCAAACACAGCCAGTCCGGCAGCGACCCAGAACACCGTTGTGGTCTCATTCAGATGGCGGGCCGGATCTGCCTCGGCAAAGGTCGAAAACGACAGCGTAATCGACTGCAATTGCAACGCGATATAGGGCGTGACACCAATCACCGCCAATATGGTCACGCAAATCGCCAGAGTGTTGGATTTCCCGTACCGCGCCGAAATCAGGTCAGCAATCGAGGTGACCCGCTGACTGCGGCCAATCCGCACCAATTTTCGCAGCCCCCACCACCAGCCAATCATCACCAGAGTAGGCCCGAGATAGATGGTAATGAACTCCAGCCCCGAGCGTGCCGCATAGCCAACCGCACCGTAAAAGGTCCAGGCCGTGCAGTAGATCGACAGTGACAGCGTGTAGATCAACGGCGAGCGCAACCATTTTGCGCGGTGGCCCTGGCTCGCTTTGCGGTCGGCAACAAAGGCAACCAGAAACAGCAGTGCCACATAGGCCAGACAAACCAAAACAAGCGCATTCAGCGAGGCCATTACGGTTCCTCCTCGCTGGGTTCGCTATTGCCTTCGGTCCATTTTTCCGCCCAACGACCAACTGCAAATCCAAAGGCCACGCTGGCCAGGATCAACAACGTCCAGACAAGGAATATATAGGTGATCGCCTCGGACATCGGCATGCCGCCCGAGGTATCCGGCGCCGGATATGGATCAGGGTTAGGCCACATCAGCGGCACCAAAAACAACAGCGCCCCCAATAGTGGCAATAGCCGGGCAATATCCATCAGGCGGCGGTGACGATAGGTCTTGCGCTCGACAAACAGCGCGGTTTGTTGCCGTCCATTGCCCTCGTCACCGCTGGTGCGGCTCATCCCTGATTAGCCTGCGCGTGCAGATCCCGAACGGCGGCCAGCACCTCGGTATTGGAAAACGGCTTGGTCATAAAGCGGCTGACCCCGGCCTTTTCAGCCATATCCCGGTCCCGCGCCTGCCCCCGCGCAGTCAGCATCAATACCGGCAAATTGCGCAGGCTTTCCTCGTCCCGCAGGTCTTTGATGATCTCCATGCCGCTTTTTCCCGGCAGCATCAGGTCCAGAATCACCAGATCTGGCTTCGCGGCCTTGATCACTTCGACTGCATCACTTCCGTCTGAATGCGCATCAACAGTCCAGCCATCGCGGGTCAATAAGAACCGGATTGCTTCAATGATATTTGGCTCATCCTCAATCAAAACGACATGTCTGCCCATATGCAGATCTCCTCCCATAACGCTGCCTCCCGGTCGTTTAAGACCCAACGTCAAATCCCCAAGTTCCCGGCAGAGTAGACCTGTGGCACCAGAACTGTCAAAACTCTTCATCCAGAATTGAAGGCTCACGTCGCGCCACACAGTCCTTGCCCGAACAGATCCGGCAACTGGATCCCACCGCCAGAGCCGCTTCTGATGCCTCTGCCTGCGGCAGGATCAACATCACCGCCCGATACACCGGGTCGCGGTCAAAATCTGGCTGCGTTTGCGGCCAG
>MAAY01000068.1:25913-52678 GCA_002162795.1 Rhodobacterales bacterium 56_14_T64 | reverse complement strand
CCAAGGGCCGGGCCAAAGCCGCGTAAAGCGGCCACAATGGGCAAGATGCGCCAAAACGTGGCAGTGCAAACCCGGCTATTGGCTTGCGAAACAAAATCGCCCCCGAAGCATCACACAGAACCAGCCCCGATGGCCGCCCCAAAACGTCCTCGGGCAGTGCTGCTAAACGGCGCAGCACCTGCGGTAACCCACAGTCAAACATTGCCGCCAACCCCGCCGGATCAAGACCCGTGGCGACCGCGCGACCAATCTTTGTCAACGGCATCTTGGCGGCATCAGCGCTATAGTGTTCCAATGCACTTAGCGCACTGCTGCGCGCCGCATCGCTGAGCAATTCTGGCGATGCGGCTACCAATTGTTCGGGTGTGGCTTTTCCCTGTTCGATGGCACTGAAGTGATAATCATGGGCCGTGAAAAACGCCTCGACCTCCTCTTGCGGCACACCGCGCCGCGCCGAACTGGTGTTGCTCTGATCCAGAAAGCTGACCAGCGATTTGCTGCTTTCAGCCAGTCGCCGTGAATCCTCGTTTAGGTTGCGGTGAAAGCGATCCCGCCATTCTGGTTCCAACTCACCGGTTTCCGCCAAAATTGATGCGGTTGATCGGATGGCCGCGGCAGTCGACAGCACTTCATGTAGTGAGGCCGCCAGATGCGGATCATGTGTCAATCTATCCGACAGCACCTGCACCGTGCGCTCCAGCGTTGCCACGCGACGATGCTCGCCTGCAAGCACTTCAGCCCAGCCCGGAAACCGCCCGGCAAATTCATCCGCGTGATCCAATTCAGCCACTGGCTTGCCTGCATCCGCCGCCGCCTCGCGCAGAGTTGCAATCAGCGCCACCTCTGCCCCCTCGGTCAGCATCGAGGGCTCTACCCCTAGTGCCTTGGCAATATCAACCAGCAGTTTCCCACCGATTCTGCGCCGGTTGTGCTCAATCAGGTTCAGGTAGGACGCAGAGATTTCCGCCTGCCGCGCCAAAGCAGCCTGCCGCAACCCCAAAAACAGTCTGCGCTCGCGGATCCTGCTGCCAGTCAGTGTATCTCGTGCCATGCCCAAGGGTCCCATTTTCTCGCTATTTCAAATACTTTCTGCACTGCAACATAAGAAAATTTACAACACCCCACCTACTATTGTGCATTTATTTACAGAATTATCCCGAAAAACAAGGCGATTATTGCGTGGTTTTACAACTTCGCCTCATACTGCATTTGCACAACTGTGCCTGCGCATCGCGGAACTAGAGGAGCCGCGGAGCGTTTATCGACTTAGGGAGGATTATATGTCCAATTCGAAATTTACCCGTCGCGGTATGCTGAAAACCGGCGCTGTTGCCGGTGCCGGTGTTGCGCTGCCGACGATCTTTACCGCGTCATCTGTCGCGGCCTATACCAATGAACCCACCGGTGGTTCGGTCACTCTGGGCTTCAACGTTCCACAAACTGGCCCCTACGCAGACGAGGGCGCCGACGAGTTGCGCGCTTATCAGCTGGCAGTCGAGCACCTGAACGGTGAAGGCGATGGCGGCATGCTGAATACCTTTAGCTCCAAAGAGCTGCAGGGTAATGGCATCATGGGCAAAAAGGTCGAGTTCGTCACAGGCGATACCCAGACCAAATCTGACGCTGCACGCGCATCGGCCAAGTCGATGATCGAAAAAGACGGCGCAGTGATGATCACTGGCGGCTCATCCTCGGGTGTTGCTATCGCTGTTCAGGGTCTGTGTCAGGAAGCTGGCGTGATCTTCATGGCCGGTCTGACCCACTCGAACGACACCACCGGTAAAGATAAGAAGGCCAACGGCTTCCGTCACTTCTTTAACGGTTACATGTCTGCAGCGGCGCTGGCGCCTGTGCTTAAGAACCTCTATGGTACCGACCGTAACGCTTACCACCTGACAGCTGACTACACTTGGGGCTGGACTCAGGAAGAATCGATTGCAGCTGCAACCGAAGCCATGGGCTGGAACACAGTCAACAAGGTGCGCACACCGCTCGCCTCGACTGACTTCTCGTCCTATATCGCTCCGGTTCTGAACTCGGGTGCCGATGTTTTGGTTCTGAACCACTACGGCGGGAACATGGTGAACTCGCTGACCAACGCTGTTCAGTTTGGTCTGCGTGAAAAGATCGTAAATGGCAAGCAGTTCGAGATTGTTGTTCCATTGTACTCGCGCCTGATGGCCAAGGGTGCTGGTGCTAACGTTAAAGGCATCCACGGTTCAACAAACTGGCACTGGTCGCTGCAGGATGATGCTTCCAAAGCATTCGTTAAGTCCTTCGGCACCAAATATGGCTTCCCACCAAGCCAGGCGGCTCACACCGTTTATTGCCAGACACTGCTGTATGCAGATGCTGCAACACGCGCGGGTACATTCAACCCATGTGGTATTGGCGAAGCTCTCGAAGGCTTTGAGTTCGACGGCCTGGGCAATGGTAAGACATTGTACCGTGCTGGCGATCACCAGTGCTTCAAAGACGTGCTGGTTGTGCGCGGTAAAGAAAACCCAACCTCCGAGTTCGACCTTCTTGAAGTTGTCGAAGTCACTCCGGCGGCGCAGGTTACTTACCCAATCGACCACCCAATGTTTGCAGGTGGTGCCCTGGGCACTTGTAACGCAGGCTAAGGCCATTTGGCCGGGCCGGGCGCGCAGTTTCTGCGCCCGGCCCATTCTCCCGGCCGCCGGATCATGCTGATCGACATGGGATAATCCCCCACAAGGCCGCCGGACACTCACAAAGACCAGACTGATTAACCCAAGGTGGGGGCTATGGACGCAATCCTATTGCAAGTACTAAACGGGCTCGACAAAGGCTCGGCCTATGCGCTGATCGCGCTAGGACTAACACTCATTTTTGGCACGCTTGGCGTGGTGAACTTTGCCCACGGCGCATTGTTCATGATCGGTGCCTTTTGCGCCGTCACCGTACAACGCATCCTTAACCTCAGCTACGAGACTGTCGATGAGAGCCAAACCGACTTTCTCGGCAATGCACTAGTGGTTAAGACCCCCTATGTCGAGGCCTGGTTCGGCGCGGAGACGGGTGGCGCAATCATTGACTGGGCGGTGCCTCTGGCAATTCTATTTGCCATTCCGATCATGGTTTTTGTTGGCTATGCGATGGAACGCGGGCTGATCAAACACTTCTACAAGCGCCCCCATGCGGATCAGATTCTGGTGACTTTTGGTCTCGCGATCGTTCTGCAAGAGATGATCAAGTATTTCTATGGCGCCAACCCGATCCAGACTCCTGCCCCCGAGGCATTGAGCGGCATTGTCAATCTCGGCGCTATTATCGGCATGGATATCGTCTATCCGGTCTGGCGCATCGTCTACTTCTTCTTTTCTCTACTGGTCATTGGCGGCATCTTCTCGTTCCTGCGGTTCACCACTTTCGGGATGGTGGTGCGGGCTGGTATGGCCGACCGTGAAACAGTAGGCCTGCTGGGCATCAACATCGACAAACGCTTTACCATCATGTTTGGTATCGCGGCTGCGGTCGCTGGGCTGGCAGGTGTGATGTATACCCCAATCAACTCGCCGAACTATCACATGGGCATGGATTTTCTGGTTCTCAGCTTTGTGGTGGTGGTTGTTGGCGGCATGGGCAGCCTTCCGGGCGCCGTGCTGGCCGGGTTCCTGCTGGGCATCCTCGAAAGCTTTGCCTCGATGAACGAGATCAAATCGATCATCCCCGGCATCGACCAAATCATCATCTATGTGGTGGCAATTATCATTCTGCTCGTACGTCCGCGGGGCCTGATGGGCCGCAAGGGCGTGATGGAGGAATAGGAACATGTTCGGAATGAACAAAAACGACACCACCATGCTGTTGCTCGTCGCCGTACTGACGATGCTGGCCCCCTTCATCCTGAACCCTTTCCCAACAGATAGCGGATTGGCTCAATTCAACGCCGGCTACCCGGACCTGATGCAGCGGTTTGTCATCTTTGGCATCTTTGCAATCGGCTTTAACATCCTGTTCGGCCTGACTGGCTATCTCAGCTTTGGCCACGCGGCCTTTCTGGGTGTCGGTTCTTACTCGGCTGTGTGGATGTTCAAGCTACTCAGTATGAACGTCATCCCCGCGATCCTGTTGTCGGTGGCAATGGCCGGCGTGTTTGCGCTGGTGATTGGCTACATCAGCCTGCGACGCTCGGGAATTTACTTTTCAATCCTGACTCTGGCCTTTGCGCAGATGTCGTTCAACCTCGCCTATTCGGTGCTCACCCCGATCACCAATGGCGAAACCGGGCTGCAGCTGACCCTGAACGATCCGCGCATTCTGGGCGTATCGCAGACTGCGGATGGATCAATCCCAGTGACTAGCCTGTTTGGAATGGAAATGCGCTCGACTTATGAAATGGTCGTCGGCCCCTGGGCGTTCCAGTTCAACGTCGGCTACTATCTCAGTGCACTGGTCCTGCTGGCAGTGTTCTATCTGTCGATCCGCATCTTCCGCTCCCCCTTTGGGCTGATGTTGCGTGCGGTCAAATCCAACCAGCAGCGGATGAACTACACTGGCCTGAACACCCGCCCCTACACACTGGCTGCGTTTGTCATCTCTGGCATGTATGCGGGTTTGGCCGGCGGCTTGTTGGCCTCGATGGATCCATTGGCTGGTGCTGAGCGTATGCAATGGACGGCGTCTGGTGAAGTTGTGCTGATGACCATCCTTGGCGGTGCTGGCACCCTGATTGGTCCAGTTCTGGGCGCAGGTTTCATCAAATACTTCGAGAACATTTTCTCGAAAATCAACGAGAGCGTTCTGCACAGCTGGTTCAGTGCCCTGCCTGACGGGCTCGAAGATCTGCTGGTGACATTGGTCTACCCCTTTGTCGGCAAAGGCTGGCACATGACCCTCGGCATTCTGTTTGTGCTGGTTGTGGTATTCCTGCCCGGCGGCCTGGTCGAAGGCGGCCAACGCATAACCACCTGGCTGCGAAGTAAAAAGGCCGACGGCAATAAGCCCACCAGCACAACCGAACCTGCGGAATAAGGAGACACAAGATGGGAATTCTTGAAGTCAAAGGCGTAAACAAGCGGTTCGGCGGGCTCCAGGCGCTGGGGGATGTAAACCTCAGCGTCAAGGAAAACTCGGTCCATGCCATCATCGGCCCCAACGGGGCGGGCAAATCCACCCTGCTGAATGTGTTGGTGGGCAAACTGATCCCGGATACCGGATCGGTGATGTTCGACGGTCAATCCGTACTGGGCCGCGCGCCCTACGAGATCAACCAGATGGGCATTTCCCGTGTGTTCCAGACACCCGAGATCTTTGGTGATCTGACGGTGATGGAAAACATGATGATCCCGTGTTTTGCCAAGCGCGACGGGGCGTTTGAGATGAACGCCATCGCCTCAGTGCTCAGCCAAAAGGATGTGGTCGAAAAAGCCGAACATATGCTGAAAGAAATGAACATGGCAGACAAACGGCAGATGCATGCCGCTGCCCTGTCTCGCGGTGACAAACGACGGCTGGAGATCGGCATGTGCCTGTCCCAGGAGCCGCGCCTGTTACTGCTGGACGAGCCCACCGCCGGTATGGCTCGGGCGGACACCAACAACACCATCGATCTGCTAAGGCAGATCAACGAAGAGCGCAATATCACCATCGCCATCATCGAGCACGACATGCACGTGGTGTTCTCGCTGGCGGACCGGATCACTGTTTTGGCGCAGGGCAAACCCCTGGTCGAAGACGATCCGCAAAACATCCGAGGCAACCCCTTGGTGCGCGAAGCGTACCTGGGCGAGTCGGCGTAAGGAGAGACCCACATGAACGTCAAACCCGATTTCTCCAAGAATGCCAATCAGGCCACCACCGCCCCAGCGTTTCTGTCGGTCTGGGACATGCACGCCTATTATGGTGAAAGCTATATCGTGCAGGGTATCTCTTTTAACGTCCACGAAGGCGAAATCCTGGCTCTGCTTGGGCGTAATGGCGCGGGCAAAACCTCGACCCTGCGGGCCATTGCCCGATTGGACGACCCGCAGCTCAACAAAGGTGAGGTCTGGCTGGACCACCAGCCGCTGCACAACATGAAGGCCTATCAGGCCTCGGTCGCTGGTCTGGCACTGGTCCCTGAAGATCGCCGCATCATCGCCGGTCTGACCGTCGAGGAAAACTTAGAGCTGGCACAGATTGAACCGCCGATCGGCTGGTCGATCGAACGCCTGTACGAACTGTTCCCTCGTCTGGGGGAGCGTCGTAAGCAGGAGGGTGTCACGCTGTCGGGCGGCGAGCAGCAGATGCTGGCGATTGCCCGCGCGCTGGCCCGTGACATCAAGGTGCTGCTGCTGGACGAACCCTATGAGGGCTTGGCCCCGGTGATTGTCGATGAGATCGAAAAGACCCTCATGCACATCAAGGAACAGGGCATCACCACCATCATCGTGGAACAAAACGCAGTACGGGCGCTGGAACTGGCCGACCGTGCTGTGATCCTCGACACTGGTGGCATTGTGTTTGATGGCCTCGCGTCCGAGGTTCTGGATAATGAGGAACTGCGGGCCGAATATCTGGCCATTTAAGCGATCACTCCCTGTCGCACTGGCCCCTGCTGATGTTGACAGACTAAAGGTCGGGTCCTAGTGGCCCGGCCTTTTTTTGTTTCCGCCGCAAAAAAACGGATAAACCTAAGTCCAATCGCGGTCATTTTACCCACAAGTCCAATATCTTTACGCCAGCCCCTCTCTGACATGTCCTGAATGGCGAACGGTTGCCATGGCGGCCCCGGCCCTCAAGCAAGTTCAAAGGACAAACAACATGCAAAGCGTGAAAGTCTGGGATCCGGTGGTGCGCATTTTCCACTGGTCTTTGGTGTTAGGATTCGCAGCAAATGCCACTCTGGTAAGTGATCACTCGCCGCTTCACCTGTGGATCGGCTATGGCATCACCGGTCTGGTTCTCTTTCGTATCCTCTGGGGCTTTATCGGCACCTACTATGCACGGTTCTCCAGCTTTCCGCCCAGCCTTTCCGCCGCCGCCGGGCAACTGTCCGACATGGTCAGCGGCAACAAACGCAGTCACCGGGGTCACACACCGCTTGGCGCATGGATGATTTACAACCTTCTCGGCTCACTCCTGATGATCGGCCTAACTGGGTACATGCTGACCACGACGGTGCTCGCCAACGCCAATTGGGTCGAAGACCTGCACGAAATCTGTGTCGGCTGGGCTGAACTGTCAGTGGTTCTTCATATTCTGGCTGTGATTCTCGAAAGCCGGCGGACCAAAGTGAATCTGCCACGCGCTATGATCACTGGTCGCAAAGAAATTGCTGTGGAATAACCAAAACTGCGCTACCCCGAGAGGCCCATGTTTCTCTTTGGGGTAGCGCAACCAGCCAATGTTGCTTTGGAGCATTTGACCACCAAACGGCCAAAAGGGCTTTTTTTCAGCCGCAATTCAGTCCACATAGGCCGCCATGTCTGATATCGCCTTTGACCACGCCCCCATTGGGCTAGCGCAGCTGGAACATCGCATTATCCGGCGCTGCAATCTGCAATTTGCCGAGACCTTTGGCGACAGGCCTGAAGCCTTTATCGGCACCGAGATAGCCGAGCTGTATCCCAGCCGCGAGGATTTTGACCGGATCGGCACCCGCCTGCAGCAACAAGATGTGCAGGCCGGGCGTTATGATGACGAACGCATCATGCGGCGGCTCTCGGGCACATTGTTCTGGTGCCGGGTGCGTGGTCGCTCGC
Source organism: Rhodobacterales bacterium 56_14_T64 (assembly GCA_002162795.1). GTDB lineage: Bacteria > Pseudomonadota > Alphaproteobacteria > Rhodobacterales > Rhodobacteraceae > Parasedimentitalea. Next base: position 44,969 of record MAAY01000068.1, on the reverse strand, counting down.
TGACACCAGAGCAGCCGTTTCGCGCCGGTATCTGGTCTTTTGCCGATATATCCTACGACCGGCCGGTGGTCTCGCTTACCCCGCGAGAACGCGATGTGGCGATCTTCACTTGCCGTGGGCTATCTGCCAAAGAAATCGGGCTCGAGTTGAACCTGTCCTACCGCACCATCGAGACCCACCGCGCCCATCTGCTCAAGAAATTTTCCGCTCGTAAACTACCTGAGCTGGTCGCCAAGCTGACAGGTATGCCATTGTAGCTTGAGGGCGATTGCAAACCCGGCGTGAACAACCCATGTTAGCACTTGGTTAGGGAGCTTTCCTTGCGGGCAACCTTGCCTTATAAGCGCGTAAAAATTCGGCCTTCGCTGCAAGCAGGCCACTGGGAACCGGCTGAGGATCAAATGAAAAACAAAACTCACGAAGCAGACGTCGCCTTTATCAAGGCCTTGGCCGAAATGCTGCGCGACAACGATCTGACTGAACTGCAAGTCAAACGGGATTACGGCGATGATGACAGCCTGAATGTGCGCGTCTCTCGTCATGTCGCGGCAATGCCTGCACCGGTCCAAGTTGCTGCGCCTGCTGCTGCCCTGGTCGCAGCGCCCGCAGCCGCTGCAACAGCCCCCGCCGCTCCGGCAGAAGATCCTGCCGCCCACCCCGGCGCTGTGCCATCGCCAATGGTCGGCACCGTCTACACCCAGGCCGAGCCTGGCGCGCCTGCCTTTATTTCCGTGGGCTCCAAGGTCAGCGAAGGCGACACCCTGCTGATCATCGAAGCCATGAAGACCATGAACCACATCCCGGCGCCCAAAGGCGGCACCGTGAAACGCATCCTGGTCGAAGACGGCGCTGCTGTCGAATTCGGAACGCCTCTGGTCATCGTCGAGTAAGGATCTGACATGTTTGACAAGATCCTGATTGCCAACCGCGGCGAGATCGCCCTGCGCGTGATCCGTGCGGCACGTGAAATGGGCATTGCCAGCGTTGCGGTGCATTCCACCGCCGACGCCGATGCCATGCATGTGCGTATGGCCGACGAGTCGGTCTGCATCGGCCCGCAAGCGAGCATCAACAGCTACCTGTCGATCCCGGCCATCATCTCGGCCTGTGAAATCACCGGCGCGCAAGCGATCCACCCTGGCTATGGCTTCCTGTCGGAAAACGCCAATTTTGTGCAGATCGTCGAAGACCACGGGCTGACATTCATTGGCCCTACCGCTCAGCATATTCGCACCATGGGCGACAAGATCACTGCCAAAGACACCATGAAAGAGCTGGGCGTGCCCTGTGTTCCCGGCTCGGAAGGTGGCGTTCCAGATCTGGAAACGGCGCAGAAAATTGGCGCCGAGATCGGTTATCCAGTGATTATCAAGGCCACGGCTGGTGGTGGCGGTAAGGGCATGAAAGTCGCCAAAATCGCTGCTGACATGGAAATGGCTTTCCGCACCGCGCGTGCCGAGGGAAAATCCAATTTTGGCAACGATGAAGTCTATATTGAGAAATACCTGACCACGCCGCGTCACATCGAAATTCAGGTGTTTGGCGATGGCAAGGGTAAGGCGGTGCACCTGGGCGAGCGCGACTGCTCGCTGCAGCGGCGTCACCAGAAAGTCTTTGAAGAAGCCCCCGGCCCCAGCATTAGCGCTGCCGAGCGTGCCCGCATCGGTAAACTCTGTGCCGACGCTGTCGCAAGGATCAACTATATCGGCGCCGGCACCATCGAGTTTCTGTACGAGAACGGCGAGTTCTTTTTCATCGAGATGAACACCCGCTTGCAGGTGGAACACCCTGTGACCGAGGCGATTTTTGGTGTTGATCTGGTGCGCGAACAAATCCGTGTCGCCGAAGGACTGCCAATGTCGTTCAGCCAGGACGATTTGGAAATCAATGGTCACGCCATCGAGGTGCGGATCAACGCCGAAAAATTGCCCAACTTTGCTCCCTGCCCCGGCAGAATCACCCAGTATCACGCCCCCGGCGGGCTGGGTGTGCGGATGGATTCCGCGCTGTATGACGGCTATTCGATCCCACCCTATTACGACAGTCTGATCGGAAAACTGATCGTGCATGGCCGCGACCGTCCCGAGGCACTGGCACGACTAAGCCGCGCATTGGGTGAGTTGATCGTTGACGGTGTCGACACAACCATACCGCTGTTTGATGCGCTGCTGGCCGAAAGTGACGTGCAGTCCGGCGATTACAACATCCACTGGCTGGAGCACTGGCTTGACACCAACATGTCCAGCTAAAATCACAGTAGCGGTGCGTGCAAGCACGCACCCTACACCCCTATCCGGGCCTACGCGATGACACTGACCGCAGAGCTGCTAATGCTTGCCTACTCAGCCGGGGTCTTTCCCATGGCAGAAACCCGCGATGATCCCGAAATTTTCTGGGTAGACCCCAAACGCCGCGGTATCCTGCCGTTGGACGGGTTTCATATGTCCAACTCCTTAGCCCGCCGGATCAAGCGTAGTGGCTATGAAGTGACGGTAAACCGTGATTTTCCTGCCGTGGTCGAGGCCTGCGCTGACCGGGTCGAGACCTGGATCAACGACGAAATCTATGATCGCTGCGTCGAGTTGCACCAGATGGGTAAGGCACATTCTCTGGAGGTCTGGCAGGATGGCGAACTAAGCGGTGGTGTCTATGGTGTCACTCTTGGAGCCGCCTTTTTTGGCGAGAGCATGTTCTCACGCCGCACCGATGCCTCAAAAATTGCACTGGCCTATCTGGTGGACCGTCTCAATCAGGCAGGCTTCATACTCTGTGATACGCAATTCGTCACGCCGCATCTTGCCTCGCTGGGGGGGCAGGAAATTAGCCGGGCAGCCTATCAATCACGGCTGCGCGACGCGCTCCAGCGAGATGCCGATTTCACCGCTCCTACGGTGCCGACGGCTCAGGAACTATTGCAGCGCAGAACCCAGATATCATAGCGGCTGTGATCCAGCGCACTCAGCGCCGGGCTAGAGGCTATCATCCAGCCTTCGAACTGAACAGCGCCGCTGTTTGGATCCCGAATGGTCAGGAAAGCAAAGGCATCGCCAGTGGGATTATCCGCCGGATAGCGGCAATCTGACAGCGTCACCAACAGGCCAAACAGCTCGGCGCTGCCCCCTGTTTGCAAGTCAGCGTCCACGGTGCGACCATTGACCTTGTCCAACCCGCGCAACACAGCACCGCTGCCCGACACCGCGCCGTCGTCCTGGGCCCAGCCAGCCGAACTCAGCCCCAACAGGGCCACTGCGGCCAGCAGTTGCTTCACGACTCGTCCCCGCTGCCGGACACAAATTTCAGCAGCAATGTGATCAAACTGACCGCGCCCTGCGTGTCATCAATCTCGTCGCCCGGCGCAAAGCTGAACGGAGAACCACCGGGCATGATCTCGACAAAGTTGCCGCCCAACAGCCCTTCGGAAGACACCACCACAGCGCTGTCATCTGGGATATCGATGCCTTGCAACACCGTGAAATGCGTGTCCGCCCGAAAGGTCTGCGGGTTCAGTTCAACATCGGTCACGGTGCCAATCTTGACCCCAGCCAATCGCACATCGGTGCCAACGCTGACGCCTTCGATAGATCGGAACGAGGCATTGAGGGCGTAATCCGCCCCGCTCTGCGACAAGCCGGTCGCCTGGCCAGCAAAGACGGCAAAGCCAATCGCTGCAGCCAATACGACGCCGCCAACCAGAACTTCGGTTATGTTATGGGACATAGATCTGTGCCTCTGCCGGGTCCGGATTACTCCGGCACCCATGCCTCATAATCGCTGCGCGCAGCCGGTTCAGAGGCGCGTCGAATCGAGCCCTCGGGCGCATAGGCCTGCGCGGTGCCGGTCAGGTTTTCCTGATGCGGCTTTTCCCAGGTCTTGTGTACCAGCGGCCGCTCGGTGGGCAGCTCGTCATAGGTGCGGTGCAGCCAGCCGTGCCAGTCGGCATTGACCTTCGTGGCCTCGATCTCGCCGTTGAAGATCACCCAGCGTTTGCTGTCATCGGCATTGTGATAATACACATTGCCCTTATCATCTTCGCCAACTTTGATACCCTTGCGGGCCGTAAAGATCTGTGTATTCAGCGTTTGACCGTTCCACCAGGTGACGGCGCGCAAGATACTGCTCAGGATCGACATGGATGCCTCCGTAAATTCCCCTCTGATATGACGCAGTTTGCGACAGAGGTCCAGATGTTGCGCCACTTCCAATTGCGCGCAACGTCGCAGATGTGCGTAATTTCCCACGTCCAGCGGGTTTCAGGTCACGTTGCCTGCGTTTGATTGCGGCGCCAGCGCAGTCACTTCGATCTCGATCCGGAATTTGGGATCAATCAACCCACATTCGATCATCGTCGCCGCAGGCGGGTTATCGCCAAAAGTCTCGGCCAAGATCGGCCAGCAGGGTTCAAATTCATGCCGGTCGGGCAGGTAGTAATTTATGCGTACAATTTGTTCAAAGCCACTGCCCGCATCCGTCAAAGCCTTGCCGATGATCGCCAGTGCCGAGCGGCATTGCGTCACAACATCGTCGCCCTGTCCCACGGTGCCCGCAACATGCACAAACCCGCCAGCCACAACAGCACGGCAATAACCAACCTTGCCCTCGAACTCGCCACCCGAGGAAATACGTTTGATGCTCATCACAGCCCCTTTTCATCCTGGTGCAACCAGGAGTCTACAAATTCCAATGTATCGCATAGCAAAACGGCGCGGGATGAACCGCGCCGTTTTATAAATCTATCTGTAACCGATGGGTTACCCAGCGGTTGCCGGTTCCTTTTCCGCATCGGTATGGATCATCAGCGGTTCAACTTTCGAATTCACCGCCTCCTCGTTCACCACCACCTTGGTCACGCTGTCCATTCCGGGCAGCTCAAACATGGTGTTGAGCAGGATGTCCTCAAGGATCGAGCGCAGGCCCCGGGCCCCGGTCTTCCGTTGAATGGCGCGTTTGGCAATTGCACTCAGCGCATCATCGGTAAAGTCCAGCTCGGTGTCTTCAATCTCGAACAGGCGTTGGTATTGTTTGACCAGAGCATTCTTAGGCTCGGACAGAATAGTGACCAGCGCATCTTCGTCCAGATCTTCCAGCGTTGCCAGAACCGGCAAACGGCCGACAAACTCGGGGATCAGGCCAAATTTCAGCAGGTCCTCAGGTTCCAGGTCTTGGAAGACTTCACCGATGCCACGTTCATCGTTATCACGAACATCCGCGCCAAAGCCCATCGCCGAGCCCTTGCCACGTGCGGCAATGATCCGATCCAGACCGGCAAACGCGCCGCCACAAATGAACAGGATATTGGTGGTGTCGACCTGCAGGAATTCCTGCTGCGGATGCTTGCGACCACCCTGCGGTGGAACACTGGCTACAGTGCCTTCCATCAGCTTCAGCAAGGCCTGCTGCACGCCCTCGCCCGATACATCGCGGGTGATCGAGGGGTTTTCAGATTTGCGAGTGATCTTATCAACTTCATCGATATAAACGATGCCACGCTGTGCGCGCTCAACGTTGTATTCCGACGCCTGCAACAGCTTCAGAATGATGTTTTCGACGTCTTCCCCCACATAACCGGCCTCGGTCAATGTGGTGGCATCTGCCATGGTGAACGGCACATCCAAAATCCGCGCAAGCGTCTGCGCCAGCAGCGTTTTACCGCAACCAGTTGGACCGACCAGCAGGATGTTGGATTTGGCCAGTTCAAGTTCCGAGCCTGATTTTTGCGCGTGGTTCAACCGCTTGTAGTGGTTGTGCACCGCAACCGACAAAACCTTTTTTGCCGTCGCCTGACCGATGACATAGTCATCCAGCACGCCGCAGATATCCTTGGGGGTCGGCACGCCGTCAGTGGCCTTCAACCCCGAGGCTTTGGTCTCTTCACGGATGATGTCCATACAGAGCTCGACACATTCGTCGCAAATAAACACGGTTGGGCCCGCAATTAGCTTGCGCACCTCATGCTGGCTCTTGCCGCAGAAGCTGCAGTAAAGCGTATTCTTGCTATCGCCGCTTGAGTTCGTTGCCATGGTCTACCTTTCAGTCCGCGCTGGGAGTAGCCCTTTCTAGGCGTCTCCCACTTCCAAAACAGCTTAGGCCAGTGCCTCAGCCGCTACAATCGTAAAAGTGCGCCCCGGCGTTGCCGGGATGCACAGGTTTGTATCTAATAAGAAGCCTCAGCTCTCTTCGGCTTCGCCCTTGGGACGGCTGGCCACGATCTCGTCGATCAGGCCAAAGTCCTTGGCGTCTTCAGGCGACATAAAGTTATCGCGTTCCAGCGCGGCTTCAACCTTGTCCAGCTCTTGGCCGGTGTGTTGCACATAGATCTCGTTCAGACGACGCTTCAATTTCAGCGTCTCTTCGGCGTGGATCATGATGTCAGTGGCCTGACCCTGGAACCCGCCCGACGGCTGGTGCACCATAACGCGGCTGTTGGGCAGCGAGAACCGCATGCCTTTTTCGCCTGCGGTCAGCAGCAGCGACCCCATCGACGCAGCCTGACCAATCACCAGGGTCGAAACCTTGGGCTTGATGTACTGCATGGTGTCGTAGATCGACAGGCCCGAGGTGACAACGCCACCGGGCGAGTTGATATACATTGAGATTTCTTTGCTTGGGTTTTCCGCCTCAAGGTGCAGAAGCTGCGCCACGATCAGCGAGCTCATGCCATCGTGCACCGGACCGCTGAGGAAAATAATCCGCTCCTTCAACAGGCGTGAAAAGATATCATAGGCCCGTTCGCCACGTGCGGTTTGTTCAACCACCATGGGGACCAGGGTGTTCATGTAGGTTTCTTTTGGATCAAACATTAGGGCCTGCCTGCTTTGAATGTAATCGGGACCATACCCGACAGAGTGTTACTTGATTCTTAGTATCGCGGCCAAAGGGCTGCAAGAGGTGCGAAAAAATTTGCTGATCTCCGCCGATGTGGCACATTTGCCGTCGCATTCCACTTTTTCGCTGTCGCAATCCGGTGGTTGCCTGCAGCGATAGCAGTCTAACACACAGGAAGAAACGCCTTGGCCGCCTTGGGCAAAGTGTCAGCAGCGCCACAGGGACCCATCATGCAGACAGATAGTTTCGTACAAAAAGGCGCAGCGGCCAAGCTGGCAATCCCTTTTAGTGGTGCGCCGCAGGACTTTTACTTTCTAATGTTGCCCAAGGCAACGATGCTTCCCATCGCTGCCGCAATCGAGCCATTGCGGATAGCCAATCAAGTCACCAATACCACGCTGTACCGCTGGTACGTCATGAGCGAGGATGGCGCGCCGGTTACCTGCTCCAACGGTATGACCGTTACCCCGGACTTGCCATTGGGGCAACTTCCGCAGGACGCGGTGGTGTTTGTCTGCGCCGGAGTTGAGCCGCAGCACACGGCTGGGGATGCCACAATCAACTGGCTGCGCCGCGAACACCGGTTTGGCCGTCGCCTCGGCGCCATCTGCACCGGTGCCTTTGCGCTGGCGCAGGCTGGATTGCTTAGGGGGCAAGACTTTACCCTGCACTGGGAAAACCAGCCGGGGTTCAGCGAAATGTATCCCGACCTGCAACCCTCACCCAATATCTATGAGATTACCGGCAATTTTATGACCTGTGGCGGTGGCAACGCGGCCACCGACATGATGCTGAACCTGATCGAAGAGCGGCACGGTAAGAAACTGGCCATTATCATTGCCGACATGTGCCTGCACGTTCGGTCCGGCGGGCAGATGGCTCCGCAAAAATCCAACTATGCCGTTGCCATTGGCAGCCGCAACCAGCGTCTGCTCACTGCGTTGCAACTGATGCAAGACGCCATCGAGGAACCTCTGTCGATCGGCGCGCTCTGCGACCGGCTGGAGATTTCACGCCGCCAGTTGGAGCGGCTGTTTTCACGATATCTAGATCAAAGCCCGATGAACGTCTATTCCGACATGCGCCTCAGCCACGCCTATGCACTGATGAATGAGACCGCGATGTCAGTGACCGAAATCGCTCTGGCCTCGGGCTTCAACAGCGCCACCCACTTTTCGCGCCAGTTCAAACGCAAATTTGGCTCGAGCCCGCATTTCTTTCGCAAAGGTTGGGTGTAGCGGCAGCGGCGGGGCCGAATCAAAACATCCGCGCCCAATGATTTCGGTATCAGCGACACTCTAAAATCCTTGCCTTAGCCCCAGATAGACCTAAAACTACCGACTAACCCAGCACCCATTTCCACCATTCCACTCACTCGGCGCGTGTTGGTCGACACAGTCCTGCCCCGGCAGGTCCTTTTGGGAGGGAAAAATACTATGAGAATTTTCGTCGGCTTGATTGTTTTTTGCTTGGCAACGATCCAGGCAACTCGTGATGCCAATGCAGAGACCTGTGTGAACGATTCATGGTATCCCGGAAAATACGAATTATGTGTCAGCTCTGTTCTGTCGCCTCAGGGCAAGAACACATACGGGCCGGAACATATTAGCCCCCTTGTTGAGGGGAACGGGGCTTGGTGCGAAGGGGTCAAGGGCAATGGTATAGGCCAGACGATATCCTTCAGTTTCCAAGAAGGCCCCCAGAACATCAGTATGATTGACCTGCTAAACGGGCACCATAAATCCGACAAGCATTACGCCACCAACGGCCGCATTCGCAGCGTCGGGATTACCAGCGACAAGGGTCGACTGGGTGTCTTTGAAATTGCCGACACCAAGTATAGCAACATTGAATTCCCACAAGGCAAGTACAAGTGGATTAAGCTGGAAATCCTGTCCGTCTATCCGGGCAGTAAGTATCAGGACGTTTGCATAACGGCGATCTCTCCAATGTGACTTAAGGCGGCTTTCCAACGCGATCCCAATGGATTTAAATGGTCATTTGGCACGGCAACAAGACAGCCGACTTTGGACCGATTGCGCAAATTTTCTTAACATTTTGTGAACGGCGATCCAAACACAGCCACTAGAGATCACAATAAAGCAGTCCTCACTAAAGGAGCGCCTCCGTCAGGAGATCGATGACGGGCGGGAGACTTCGAGGATGGTTTCATGTTGCTGGACAGTCCCAACGATACAGACTGCCGTGATTATTGCGCCTCGAACCAGTCCACCATCAGTTTTGCCCAACTCTTGGGAACCGAATGGCCACCCGGAAACAGCGCGAACTCAATGTCAGCACCGACACCGCAGCCCCAACGACGGTGCAAGGTTTTGTCGTTTTGCCACGATTTTTCTGGCGCATGGCTTTCACAGCCGTTTGTCTGCCGCCACAGCTCCAGCCCGGCATAGATATCGCCCTGCTGGAACTGCCTCCCGCCAAGGTAGCGACCTTCCAGCGGAACCGTTGTATCGCGCCAGCCATGGGTGTGGAATAACCGAACCGGCGCAGCGCACCTCTCGGGCTGCGGGCGCCAAAAACCACCCGACACTGGCGCATAAGCGGCAAAATCATCCGGATGTGCGCAGGCCAGATAATTCACCATAAATCCACCAGCCGAAAACCCGGCCAGCACGGTGTCCCGCCTTGAAACGCCAAATCTGTCACCTGCATCCGCCATTACGTCGCGCAGGAAAGCGGCCTCATCTCGCCCTTCCCACCCGGGAAAGAACACCCAGGACCGGTTGCCGTTGCGCCGTCGGGTGGCATTAGGGGCAATCACCGCATAGCCGCGCGCCTTGAGCGCATCAATCATAGCAGTGTTTTTCATGGTCCCGGCACCGGAGCCACCATAGCCATGCAAAAACACCACGACCGGCACCGGGCGTTGGGCATCATGTGGCAGCGTTATGTGGTACTCGCCGCCGCTGACCTCGCAAGGCGCCAGATCCTCGTGACAACCAGCTTGCGCTGCCCCACCTGTCATCGCCGCTGCAACAGCGACAACTGCCATGATTGACGTCTTCATTCCTGCCACCTTGCAACGGGCAGATTGCCAGTCACCCAACCAGGTCCATCGCGCGAGCCAAGCATGCCTTCGGGCACGTCGATGATATTGCTGAACCCCGCCTCACTCAGCGCCAATGTCATCCGTGCCGAACGCACACCACGGGCGCAGATCAGCGCAATCGGAGCGCTGCGATTGCCGCCGACGGCCAAAGCCACCGCCTCGACGAAGTCTTTGCGTCGCATATCAATCTGATGGCCGCCAACGGGCACTCCGATGGCTTTCCACTCGATGGGGGTGCGAATGTCTATCAAGGTAATGTCGCCCGACTGCGCCTGCTGATAGGCCTCGGCCACCGCCAGCCGTGGGTGGTCGTGATCCGGGGCCTGACTGCGCCACCAAAAACCAACTGCCGTAACGGCAACCACCGCAGCACCGCCCAATAAAATGTGACGTCTGGATAGGGTCGTCTGTGGCATAGGGTCCCTCGGGTCTGTGTGTGCAACAGATGCGATCTAGCATGTTCCGTGACTCGGGTCAGAAAAAGCCTCTGACGGAGGCATCAAGTTCTTGTCAACGCGCCTTGCAGCCTCCACTTAAAGCGCAAGAATTCAACAAAACGCAGCGCAACTGCCGCAAACCACCCTAGCAAACACCACGGGGGCTGGCACTGATGCTAAAAATTGCTTAGGCAACTATAAATTTGCCTTGCCCAAGCCCGGAGATCATCACGTGTCCCTGTTTCTGATTGCGGCCCTGCCCTTTCTTGGCGCGCTGTTTCCCGCGCTGCTGATCCGCGCCGGGCGCAACGCCGCCGCGGCCTCGGCCGGTTTCACCACCCTGCTAGCCTTTATTGGATTACTGCTGAATGCCCCCGCCGTGTTGCGCGGAGAAGTGGTGCAGGCAAGGCTGGACTGGCTGCCCGGATTGGGTCTGAACGCTAACTTTTATCTCGATGGGCTGGGACTGCTGTTCGCCGGCCTGATCCTAGGCATTGGCCTGCTGATCATCCTCTATGCCCGGTTCTATCTGTCGCGCGAAGATCCGATGGGGCAGTTCTACACCTATCTGCTGCTGTTCCAGGGCGCGATGATTGGTATCGTCCTGTCCGACAACATTCTGCTTTTGCTGGTATTTTGGGAATTAACCTCACTCAGTTCATTCCTATTAATCGGCTATTGGAAACACCTTCCCGCGGGTCGGCAAGGCGCCCGGATGGCACTGGCTGTAACCGGGTCTGGTGGTCTGGCGATGATTGGGGGTATGCTGATCCTAGGCCATATTGTCGGCTCGTATGATCTGACAGTGATCCTGCAGCAGAAAGAGCTGATCCAAGCTTCGCCGCTGTATCTACCAGCTTTGATCCTGATCCTGATTGGCGCCTTTACCAAATCGGCGCAGTTCCCGTTCCATTTCTGGTTACCACACGCGATGGCAGCCCCGACACCTGTATCAGCCTACCTGCACTCGGCTACGATGGTTAAAGCAGGTCTTTTCCTAATGGCCCGCATGTGGCCAGTCTTGGCCGGCACCGAGGCATGGTTCTATATCGTGGCCACCACTGGCTTGATCACCATGGTGCTAGGTGCGGTAATTGCGCTGTTCAAAGATGACCTTAAGGCGCTGCTGGCCTATTCCACCGTCAGCCATTTGGGGTTGATCACCATGCTGCTGGGTTTTGGCACCAAACCCGCCGCCATTGCTGCCGTATTCCACATCATCAACCATGCGACATTCAAAGCGGCGCTGTTCATGACCGCCGGTATCATCGACCACAGCGCCCATACCCGTGACATCAAACGATTGGGCGGGTTGCGCAAACTGATGCCCATCACTTTTACCATCGCAGTGATTGCCTCGCTGTCGATGGCTGGTATCCCGCCGCTGAACGGCTTTCTCAGCAAAGAAATGATGCTAGAGGAAACCGTCAACACCCTGTGGCGCAACTCGCATTATCTGGTGCCTGGATTGGCCGTGTTCGGTGCCATGTTCTCGGCGGCCTACTCATTCCGCTATATTGTGCATGTGTTCCTGGGCCCGCAGCGCACCGATTATCCAACGCAACCCCATGATCCCGAAGTCGGATTATGGCTGGCCCCGGCCTTGCTCGCGGTATTGGTGGTGGCCGTTGGCCTCAGCCCCAATCTGTTGTCCGGCCCTGTTGTCTCATACGCGGCAGCCGCTGTAATCGGGGATGGCGAAGTCCCGCACTTCCACGCTCAATTGTGGCATGGCATCACCATACCGCTGATGATGTCGGGAATGGCCATAACCGGAGGCATATTGCTGCTGTGGGGTCATCCTAAACTGGCAAAACTGTGGAATGCCGCCCCCCGCCCCGAAGCAAAGGTAATCTTTGACGCCGTCCTTGGCGGCATGACCCGGACCAGCCAACGGGTGACTGACATTCTGCATAATGGATCGATCACTCGCTATTCAGCGATCATGCTGGTCTTTACCACCGCGATTTCGCTGTATGCCTATCACACTGGCGTCGCCGCCGAGGCCACACGCGCTGTGCAACAGGCCGGAGCCCTGCCAATCATCGGCTGGATCTGTCTGGTGCTGGCCACTCTGTTTATCGTGCTGAACCATCGCAAACGCCTGTTAGCGCTGGTGTTGATCGGCGTTGTTGGCTTGATTGTCTCACTGTCGTTCAACTATCTCTCGGCCCCGGATCTGGCGCTGACGCAGATCTCGGTTGAGGTGGTGACCATCATCCTGATGCTGCTGGCGCTGAATTTTCTGCCCAAAGACACTCCGGTGGAAAGCCCGGTTAGCGCCCGCCTGCGTGATGCGGCGATTGCTGTCACCGCCGGTACTGGTGTTGGCGGGCTGATCTATGCCCTGATGACCCGAGACTTCATCGCCCCGTCGATTTCGGAATTCCACCTCGCCAATTCATACAAGGGCGGCGGTGGCACCAATGTGGTCAACGTGATCCTGGTCGATTTCCGTGGCTATGATACTTTTGGCGAGATCATCGTGCTGGGCATTGCCGCGCTGGTAATCTTTGCGCTGACCGAGGCCATTTTGGGCTCCAAAGTGCGCGCCTATCTGCTGAACCGCAAACCCGACCTGCCCCAAGATGGTGACCCGCATCCGCTGATGATGGTGATTGCCACCCGGGTGATGATGCCACTGGCCCTGATGGTTGCTGCCTATATCTTTTTCCGCGGTCACAACCTGCCCGGTGGCGGATTTATTGCTGGCCTGATCGCCGCGATTGCCATGCTGATGCAATACATGGCCTCAGGCTTTGGCTGGGCGGCTGAACGACAGAGAGTGTACTACCACGGCATTATCGGGTCCGGTGTGCTGATTGCAGCCACTACCGGCATGGGGGCCTGGCTTGCGGGCAAACCTTTCTTGACCAGTGCCTTTGGCTATCTGCACTGGGCACCGCTGGAAGAGTTCGAATGGGCCACTGCTGCTCTGTTTGACCTTGGTGTTTTCCTCGCCGTGGTTGGCGCAGTGATGTTGACACTGGAAAGCCTGGCACGACTAGCCTGGCAGCCTGGTATGCAGTCGGAACACCCCATGGATATCAACCCGGCTCGCGATGACGCGCCCACGATTGAAAAGGAGGCCTGAGCATGGAAATCCTGTTTGCCTCGGCCGTTGGCATTCTGACCGCTGCGGGAATCTATCTGATCCTGCGCAAGCGCACATTTCCCGTCATTCTGGGGCTTTCCCTACTGACCTACGGGGTCAACCTGTTCCTGTTTGCCACCGGTCGTTTGATGGTCAACGCGCCACCAGTGTTGAACAAATATGCTGAGGTGCCTTATACTGATCCGTTGCCACAGGCGCTGGTGCTGACCGCCATTGTGATTTCGTTCGGCATGACTGCGGTGGTGGTGATGATCGCGCTCGGGGCCTATTTATCGGCCAAAGACGATCACATCGACATGGTTGAAGACACAAAGCGCGCAGGAGATGACGCATGAACCATCTGCTGATTGCGCCCGTCGTGCTGCCTGCCATCGTGGCGCCCTTTATCATCATGGTACTGCGTCACCATCTGAGCCTGCAACGGATTTTCTCGCTTGCCAGTACTGTCGCACTTTTGGCGATCTCACTGGTGCTGGCCGTGCAGGCGACTGACGGCACCGTGCAGGTGTACGAGCTGGGCAATTGGCCGGCGCCATTTGGTATCGTGCTGGTGCTGGACCGTTTGTCGGCGCTAATGCTGCTGCTGACCAGCGGTTTGGCCCTAACGGTGGTTCTTTATTCCATCGGATCAGGCTGGGACGCCCGGGGACGTCATTTCCACGCACTGCTACAGTTCCAGCTGATGGGAATTCTTGGTGCCTTTCTGACCGGTGATGCCTTTAACCTGTTTGTGTTTTTCGAAGTGCTGCTGATCGCATCCTACGGGCTGATGATCCACGGCGGCGGCACCAAACGGTTGCAGGCTGGCGTGCAATATGTGGTTTACAACCTGCTCGGATCAACCCTGTTTCTGTTTGCCCTTGGCACCATCTATTCGGTGACCGGCACCCTCAACATGGCCGATCTGGCGGTGCGGGTGGCTGAATTGTCCCCCGATGACACCGCGCTGCTGCGAGTTGGCGCGATCATGCTGCTGCTGGTCTTTGCCATCAAAGCCGCCGTGCTGCCGCTGCACTTCTGGCTACCGGCGTCCTATGCCAATGCCCCCCTTCCGGTTGCCGCTCTGTTTGCCATCATGACCAAGGTTGGCGCCTATGGCATCCTGCGCATGTACACGCTGGTGTTTGGCCCCGAAGTCGCGGCCACTGAAGGTCTGGTTGGCGACTGGCTGCTGCCCGCCGCGATGATAACACTGGCCGTCGGAGCCATTGGCGTTCTGGGGTCGCGTGAGATTGGCAGGCTGGTGGCCTTTGGCGCCATCGCCTCGATGGGGACCCTGCTGATCGCTGTGGCGCTGTTCACGCCAGAATCAACCGCCGCAGCGCTATATTACACTGTGCATTCCACCCTCGCCGCCGCTCTGTTGTTCCTGGTGGCCGATCTGGTGATGGAACGCCGGGGTGGTGACATCATCGCGCAACGTCCCATGGCGCAAACCGGGCTGATTGCCTCGCTGTTCTTTGTCGGCGCCATCGCTATGGCCGGGATGCCGCCCCTGTCGGGCTTTGTTGGCAAGTTGCTGGTGATGGACGCAGCACGCGGCCATGATCTGGTCTGGTGGATCTGGACGGTTATTCTAGTAGGCTCGTTGGTCACCATTATCGGCTTGGCCCGCGCCGGGTCCGAGATTTTCTGGAAAAGCCACGACGCCAGCCATATCGACGATCCAGAGCCAGAATTGGCAGGGAACGATGAACGGGCTGAGTTGGAACAGGGCGTTGCCCCCACACCAGCGCTACCGTTTATTGCCTGCTTTGCCTTGCTGGCAGGTTTGGTACTGCTGACCATATTCGCGGGCCCGATGATGGACTATACCGAGGCCACCGCCGCGCAATTGTTTGATCCAAACCTCTACATCGACGCGGTTCTAAAGAGGGTTGAGCCATGAAACTGCTCCAACGTCTGCTGCCACACCCGGTTTTGACCCTGCTGCTGACCGTGACATGGTTGTTGCTGGTCAACGGCTACTCATTGAACTCCTTGGTGTTTGGGTTTGGGTTGGGGGTGATCATTCCCTTTGTGACCCAACCATTCTGGCCAAACCGCCCCACAATCAAGAGACCGATCAAGGTCATCCAGTACATCCTGCTGGTGCTTTATGACATCGTGGTGGCCAATGTTGTGGTCGCCAAGATTGTGGTGTTCAAATCCAACGCCAAGCGTCAACCCGATTGGGTCACCATCCCGCTGGAGCTGCGCACCCCCGAGGCCATCACCGCGCTGGCTGGCACCATCACCATGACCCCCGGCACCTTAACGGCGGATGTCTCAGCCGAGGGTCATGCGCTGCTGGTGCATTGCCTGGACGCTCCTGACCCCGATGCAGTGCGCGACGATATCAAACAACGCTACGAGCGACGCCTGATGGAGATTTTCGAATGATCCACTACGCCACCATATTCGCCTTTGGCTGCTTCGGGTTGTCGATACTGATGAACCTGTGGAAAGTTCTTTTTGCCGACGAGATCGCCGACCGTATCCTGGCGCTGGACACCATGTTCATCAACGCCATCGCCCTGATGGGGCTTTATGGCATTTCGCTCGGCACCGGCATTTACTTTGAGGCCTCAATGATCATCGCCATGCTTGGCTTTGTCTCTACCGTGGCCTACGCGCGCTTTATCCTGCGCGGCAACATCATAGAGTGAGGGCGACATGGACCTGTTTTTCGAACTTCTGATCACCGCGTTTCTGATCATGGCCGGCCTCTTTGGCCTGGTTGGCTCGTTTGGCCTGCTGAAACTCAACGACGCCATGTCGCGGCTGCATGCCCCGACCAAGGCGACCACGCTGGGCGTTGGCGGCGTGCTGCTGGCCTCGATGACCTACGCCTTTGCTATGGGTCCTCATTACTCGGTGCACGAGCTGATGATCACGCTGTTCTTGCTGCTCACCGCTCCGATCACCGCGAACTTCATTGCCAAGGTGCACATTCACCAGAAAGAAAGCCGCGACAGCCTGCCTGCGGCGGGTGAGGACGGCAGCTGGGCCACGCAAGACCTGGAAGACACCGACGACGAAAGCTAAGGGGTCGCGCGCCGCTTGGATGAACATTGAGAAATCTGAGACGAGGCCGCCCGACCATGAATGATCCTCATCTGCCGCTGACCCGAGATCTGGTGCTGATCGGGGGAGGCCATGCTCATGCGCTGGTCCTACGCAAATGGGGGATGCGGCCGCTGCCCGGTGCCCGCCTGACGGTGATCAATCCCGGCACCACCGCGCCCTATTCCGGCATGTTGCCGGGGTTTGTCGCGGGGCACTACAGCCGCGAAGATCTGGACATTGATCTGGTGAAATTGGCGCGTTTTGCCGGTGCACGTGTGGTGATTGGCGCGGCTTCTGGCATCGACACTGACGCTCGGCAAATCCATGTCTCTGGCCGTGCGCCAATTGGCTATGATGTGGCCTCGGTCGATGTTGGCATCACTTCGGATATGCCCGCCCTGCCCGGTTTTGCCGAACATGCCATCCCAGCCAAACCATTGGGCGCGTTCGCTGCAAAGTGGGACACATTCCGCAAGGGTAAAGGCCCCGCTCATATCGCTGTCATCGGTGGTGGCGTTGCTGGGGTCGAGCTGGTGTTGGCTATGGCCCATGCCCTGCGCATGCAGGGACGTTTGGCGCAGGCAACACTGATCGACAATGCAGAGGCCCTGACGGCAATTGGCGACAAGGCCCGTACCAAACTGCGCAACGCTCTCACCGAACAGGCGGTGACCCTGTTGGAAGGCGCCGAGATTGCCAGCATCGAGCCAGATCACATTCGCCTGACCGATGGCCGCGAAGTGCTGTCGGATTTCACCACCGGTGCAGCGGGCGCGCGTCCCTATGACTGGATCGCTGAGACCGGGCTAGAGCTAACCAATGGTTTCATCTCTGTGGATGCGCAGTTGCAGAGCTCGGATCCGGCGGTGTTTGCTACCGGTGACTGTGCCCACCTCAGCCACGCCCCACGCCCCAAGGCCGGCGTCTATGCAGTGCGCCAATCGCCCGTGTTGTTCGATAATTTGCAAGCCGCGCTGAGTGGTGGCCAACTGCGCCCCTACAAACCTCAGAAAGACTATCTGAAGCTGATCTCTCTGGGCGAGAAATCAGCGCTGGCGGAACGCTTTGGCCTCACCCCGTCGGGGTCGCTGATGTGGCGCTGGAAAAATCACATCGACCAGACATTCATGAGCAAGTTTCACGAGTTGCCAGCGATGGAGCAGCCACCACTGCCGAGTTACCACACGCTGGGCATGGCTGAGGCATTGGGGGACAAGCCGATGTGTGGTGGCTGCGGCGCCAAGGTGGGCCGCAACGCCCTGCGGGCCGCACTGGCGCCTCTGCCCGGCAGCCTGCGCGACGACATCACACCGCTGCCCGGCGATGACGCGGCACTGCTGACCACAGGCGGAGTGAAACAGGTAATCAGCTCGGACCACCTGCGCGCGTTTTGTCACGACCCGGTGATGATGACTCGCATCGCCGCCGTACATGCCCTGGGCGATATCTGGGCAATGGGCGCATTGCCACAGGCCGCCACCGCCACCCTGATCCTGCCGCGCATGTCGCCAGAGCTGCAGCAACGCACTCTGCTTGAAATCATGGAGACCGCCAGCGCTGTCATGCGTGATGCGGGTGCCGAAATCGTCGGCGGCCATACGTCGCTGGGCGATGAGCTGACCATTGGCTTTACCGTGACGGGCCTGTGCCCGCGTCCAGTGATCACACTGGCCGGGGCCAAACCCGGAGACGTATTGATCCTGACCAAGGCGATTGGGTCCGGGGTGATCATGGCGGCAGAAATGGCGGGTCTTGCGGATGGCGCCTGGGTGGCTGCGGCTCTGGCGCAGATGTCAATTCCACAGGCGCGGGCGGCTGAGATCCTGCAAGATGCCCAAGCGATGACGGATGTTACAGGATTTGGTCTATACGGACATCTGGCTGGGATCTGTGAGGCCTCAGGCGTTGGGGCTGAGTTGCGGTTTGCCGCCGTGCCATTGATGCAGGGCGCTGCGCAACTGGCCACTCAGGGTGTTCGCTCGTCCATATTTGCCGACAACCGCGCGCTGGCGCCTGATTTGCACACAACTGGAGCGCAGGACTTGCTGTTTGACCCACAAACAGCCGGAGGGCTGCTGGCCGCCGTTGCCAAAAATGATGCCCCGAAGCTGCTGCAAGACCTGCAACAGGCGGGTGAACCCGCAGCTATCATCGGATCAATCACTCAGAATGCTGCGGGTATTATTCTAGCATAAGCCCGTTGCGCCCGCAGCGTCGGCTCATGCGGTGACAATTAGGCCAATGAATAGCCCTGCATGATCTCTGTAATCTGGTCCGCAGCGCCAGACAATCCATCACTGTCCAGCTCAGACACCAGCACCTCTGCCATCACCCGCGCGTCCACAGTCTGGCGTGATTTCGCATAGGCCGGGTCATAGTGCTGCACCATCAGGGATTCAGTCAGCGCCGCCTTGTCGCCCGCTTCAATCAACTCAAGCCAAAAATCAACCACCGCATTTGAGCGATGCGCCCGCAGCGGCGCCAGTTTAAGACGTAAGGTGACCGCATCCGACAGAATATCGTCATAGGCCTGCACCAAATACCGGCAACGCGCCGCGACCGGT
>MAAY01000068.1:0-25904 GCA_002162795.1 Rhodobacterales bacterium 56_14_T64 | reverse complement strand
TGAATGCGTGGCGCTGATTTCATCACAGTCCAGAGCGACGGCGGGATAATGCGCTCACCGATCTTGCTCGACTCGGCTTCGACCAACACTGGGCGGGTGGGATCCAGCCGCGCCAGTCTGGCGGCAAGTTCCGTTTCAAACGCTTTTTGGCTTGGCTGAGGTCCAGCCATGCCGCCCAACAGTGAACCGCGATGGTTGGCCAGCCCTTCCAGATCCAGCACCTGAATGCCACGGTCCTGTACCAATTTCAAAAGGTCCGTCTTGGCAGTGCCGGTATACCCATCCAGAGCCACCAGTTGGTGCGGCAGCACTGTGTCGTACAAATAGGTCTTCACCAGCCGTCGATAGGTCTGATAACCACCCTCGATCAGCTCGGCGCGCCAGCCGATTTGCTGCAATAGCCAGGTGAACGAGCCCGAGCGCTGACCCCCGCGCCAACAATAAACCAAAGGCTGCCAGCCGCCGTCTTTGTCGGCCAAGGCGGTCTCGACGTGACGGGCGGTGTTGCGGAACACCTTGGCCGCGCCCAGTTTCCGGGCCAGGAAACGGCTCTGCTGTACATACATCGTGCCAACCTGCGCCCGCTCCTTATTGTCCAGAACAGGCAGGTTAATCGCGCCGGGCAAGTGATCTTCGGCAAATTCTCCCGGGCTTCGGACGTCAATCACACTATCATAAGAATGATCCAACAAGTCGACCAAAGAGGAGAATGTCAAAGCCATGCGCCACCTCTAGCTGCAGTCAGACGCAAGGGAAAGCGCCGTTTGGCCTAAGAAACAGGCAAAAGCAGCTTGCGTAGGCAGTGCGAGGAAAAGTAACCTTAAATTGAGCGCTTTCAGTGATGCTCGTAATAGGGTGCCCTTCCACCCCCAAAACTAGGACTAGCTACATGAACACAATGGAACTACATCCTCTGGATATTCACAGCATGCCCGGTCATCTGATCCGCAGGTTGAATCAAATATCCGTAGCACAATTCATGGAACACATTGCGACAGCCGGCTTGTCACTCACCCCGGTGCAATATGCAGCGCTCTGCGCAGTTCGTGATAATCCCGGCATCGACCAAGCCACGGTCGCTGGATTGATTGCTTATGACCGGGCGACGTTGGGCAAGGTCATTGATCGTCTGGATGTTCGTGGGCTGGTCCTGCGCAAAGTGTCCAGTGCCGACCGCCGCGCCCGCGAGCTGTTCCTGTCCGAAGATGGCGAAGCGCTGTTAGCCATTGCCCACCCTTTGGTTGAAGCTGCGCAGCCGGATATCCTCTCTGGGCTAACGCCAGAGGAACAAGAGCAACTTGTGCAGCTGTTGCAAAAAGTTATCCACGCTGGAAATAGCCTGAGCCGAGCACCGCACCGTGGTTTGGACAAAACCAGCGAATAACGAGTCGTTAAAGCAGCTGCCCCCTTGGCACATCATCTGGGTCAAACGGTTCTATCAACTCTGGCCCAGACGCGCGGTTTGAGTTCACTGCCGGATCAACCCGGTGATACTCCAAGACATCCTCGTCTCCTGGCTGCATCAATGTTGCGGCCCTCTGCCCCAACTCACCCAACCAAAGCGCCCAATCCTGAGGCTCCAATATCAGCGGCATCCGGTGATGGATGGGTGACATCGTCTGATTGGCGCTAGTGGTGACGATGGCACAGGTGTTGACCGGATCGTCCTGACCCCAACTTTGCCAGATCCCGGCAAATGCCAGGGGCGTGCTGTCACGGCGCTGGATATACCATGGCAACCTGCGGTCTTGATCATCCTTGGTCCATTCATAAAAACCCGTGGCGGGAATCAAGCACCTCCGTTCTCTGCACGCTTTGGCAAAGGCAGGTTTTTGGGCGATGGTCTCTGAGCGTGCATTGATCAGCAACGGCCCAGCAGAGGTCGTTTGGTACCAACGCGGCAGAAAGCCCCAGCGCATGGACACCAACTGGCGCCCAGTTTCCCCAGACTGCACCGCATGCACCGCAGTGGTCGGGCAGACATTGAAATTCGGAACAACGGGCAAGTTATTGGCGGGCTGCGCCGCAAATAGCTGCGCCATCGCATCATTGGGCAAGGTGGTGGCAAAGCGTCCGCACATTGCGCAAGACTATCTACCAATTGCTCGGTCGTCAGCCATCTATTTTCCTGCCAGCTGTCAAACTCGAGAGCCACTTGGAAAGCGTACAAGCTCGAAGAAATTGCTGCTAGAATAGAAAACCCCGCCGGATCTCTCCGGCGGGGCCTGTGCATCACATAAAACTGTGATTACTTCTGTTCGATGCGACCATCGACATAAGGCTTATATGGCGAGTTGGCCGCCATGTATTCAGCCAGAACATCGGCCAAATCTGGGCCAAAGTCATAAGCATTTTTGTCGTCGCCCGAGAACATCTTGTAGCCGTCACCGCCACCACGAACATAGTTGTTGGTCACAACCATGTAGGTCTTAGCCGGATCAACCGCGACGAAACTGTCGCCATCGGCAACCATGACGTCCTGAATGCGGCCTTCGCCGGCTGCAACGCTTGCGTCCCAGCTGAACTTAAGACCGGCAACCTGAGGGAAGCGGCCTTTGACCTCTTCCACTTGACTCACACCGTTTTCCAATGCTGCAACCAAGGTGGCGCCGTCCAGTTCAAAGGTCGACAGGGTGTTCTGGAACGGCAGGACTGACAGCACTTCGCCCATAGTGACTTCGCCCGATTCCATGCTGGCACGAATGCCACCTGAGTTGGCAATCGCAATGGTCACGCCTTGATCCTTGACCCGTGCAAGCATCGCATCAGCCACTAGGTTGCCCATCTGGCATTCCTGAATACGGCAGGTAGCGCGGTCACCATTGATCGCCTCAGCTGACTCGGCCACAACTTTGGTGCGGATTTCGTCCAGCGGTGTGCCTAGCTCGGCAATACGGGCAACAGTGTCTTCGTCTTCGGCCACGGATGCGTCCATACTCAGCGGCTCACCAGAAGCCTGAATGACATTGCCAGCATCGTCAAAGGTCACATTCAGTTCGCCCAGGAACTTGCCATAGGCATAGGCCTGCACAATCGCCGTATCATTGACCATGGTTGGGTAAGGACCCACTGCGCGATCAGATACATTCGACAGGTAGCTGTTAGAGTGGCCCCCAACGATCACGTCAACACCAGTGGTCTCGGCTGCAACCTTTTGGTCAACAACATACCCCGAGTGGCTGAGCACAATGATTTTATTCACGCCTTCGGCTGTCAGACGGTCCACTTCGGCCTGAACCGCAGCAACGGGATCGCCAAAAGTGATGTTCTTGCCCGGGCTAGCCAAATCATGCGTGTCTTCTGGTGTCAGACCAATCAGGCCGATTTTCTCACCGCCACGTTCGATGACTGTGGATTTGTTCAGAACACCGGCCAAGGTTGGTTCGGCGCTGACGTCGGCGTTGGACATCAGGATCGGGAAATCGACCGAATCCATGAACCCACGCAGAACTTCGGGGCCATCGTCAAACTCGTGGTTGCCGACGGTCATACCGTCGTAAGCCAGTTTATTCATGAACTCGGCGGCCATTTTCCCCTTGTAGTAGGTATAAAACAGCGAGCCCTGGAACTGGTCACCGCCATCAACAAGGATCGAGTTGTTCGAGCGGGCACGGGCATCGGCAATGGCAGTCACCAGACGCGCAGTGCCGCCAAAACATTTGCCTTCGGCATTGTCGCCTTCACGGCAGCCGCTGTCATACTTGCTGACCGGCTCGAACCGGGAATGAAAGTCATTGGTGTGCAGGATGGTGAGATTATAGTCCGCAGCCGCCATACCTGCCGTCAGGCCTAACGCCGCAACCGAAGTCAGAATTCGCATCATCATTATGTTAGTCTCCCAGTTATTATTTTTGTTGCCCTCCAAGCGTCAGTAGCCACGCTATCTGAAGGGAATATGACATAGTTGCGCCCAGATACCGAAATCGCAAGGTTCTTGTCACTTCCCCCTGGATTCTGCGGTCACCTACAAAGTTCGCATGACGGCCCAATGAAAGGTCAGGGGAAAAGCTAGGATTTGGTAGCAGTTACGCCAGTCCCTTGACCCGGACGCGCGTGCAGGGCATCAGGCAGACATGCTGATCTACAAAATCTTCCGTGCCGACGAATGGGCGGCATTCGACTCTCAGGGGGAAACTCTGGGCGCCGCAATCGACCTGTCTGATGGGTTCATTCATTTCTCGACCGCCGAACAGGCCGCTGAAACCGCTGCCAAGCATTTCGCTGATGTTGAGGGCCTGATGCTGCTGGCTTTCGATGCCGACACGTTGGGTGATGCTTTGAAATGGGAGGTGTCACGTGGTGATGCACTGTTCCCACATCTGTTTCGCGCGCTGAAACTGGCCGAGATGCTCTGGGTGAAACCACTGCCACTGGTCGATGGCGCTCATCAGTTCCCGGCTGATATGGCATGAAGCTGATCGAAAAACTGGGCCTGAAGGCTCTGCATCAAATCGCCCCCGAAACTGCGCACGGGCTGGCGATCAAGGCTTTGAAAATGGGGCTGGTCCCAGCCCCGGGGCCGGTAACCTCACCACGGCTGAAAACCACGCTTGCGGGGATAGAGCTGCCCAATCCGATTGGGCTGGCCGCCGGGTTCGACAAAAATGCCGAAGTGCTGACAGAGTTGTCGCTATCCGGGTTTGGCTTTGTCGAGGTCGGAGCCGCCACTCCGCGTCCGCAACCCGGCAATCCAAAACCACGCCTGTTCCGGCTGACCGAGGATAGCGCCGCGATCAACCGGTTTGGCTTTAACAACGAAGGCATGGAGCAGATTGCACAACGCCTGTCCCAGCGCCCCAAGGATGCAGTAATTGGTCTGAATCTTGGGGCCAACAAGGACAGTGAAGATCGTGCAAGCGATTTTGCCCGTGTGCTGGATCACTGCGGTGCGCATCTGGACTTTGCGACCGTCAATGTCTCGTCCCCCAACACCGAAAAGCTGCGTGATTTGCAGGGTAAGGATGCCTTGTCGGCGCTGCTGACCGGGGTGATCGCCACCCGCAACGATCTGGAGCGCAAAATCCCGGTGTTCCTGAAAATCGCGCCCGATCTGAACGCCGATGAATTGCGCGACATCGCCGAGGTGGCTGTGGAAACGGGTATTGATGCTGTGATCGCGACCAACACCACTCTGTCGCGTGACGGGCTGCACAGTGCGCATAAAGGCGAGGCTGGCGGGCTCTCCGGCGCGCCGCTGTTCGAGAAGTCAACCCGCGTGCTGGCACAGCTCTCCCAGCTTCTGGATGGCCAGATCCCGCTGGTCGGCGTCGGCGGCATTAGCACGGCTGAACAGGCCTATGCAAAGATCTGCGCCGGAGCCAGTGCCGTACAACTCTACACCGCCATGATCTATCACGGCATGTCTTTGGCAGGCAACATCGCCCATGGGCTGGACGATTTGCTGGCGCGTGACGGCTTTGACACTGTGGCGCAGGCTGTAGGCAGCCAGCGGAGCGATTGGTTGTGATCACCTATTGGCACAATCCACGCTGCTCAAAATCCCGAGGCGGGCTGGCCTTGTTGCAAGAGCATGACGTGACAATAGAAATCCGTCTCTACCTACAAGACCCGCCCAGCCTTGCAGAAATCAAGCAAGCGCAGGCCGCGCTTGGCGTCTCGGCGATACACATGATGCGCGCAAAGGATCAGCTTTTCAAAGACCTAAGACTAAGCAAGGATGCCTCTGATGCTGAATTACGAGAGGCTATGGCCGCGCATCCGGCGCTAATCGAACGCCCAATTGCCATTGCCGGTGACCGCGCGGTGATTGGCCGCCCTACCGAGAAAATTGAAATGGTGCTCTAGCCATCTTAGCCGTTTTCTGCACAGAAAACGGTTCGGAATTTTCAAAAATTCCGGGTCAGGCTGCGCGGGATTCCAGTGCCGGATAGCGCAGCCCCAAACTGATCCCGCGTGCGACAAAGGAAATCAACAGTGCCAGCCACAGCCCGTGATTGTTCAGCACCGGTACCAGAACCGAAACGGCAAAAACATAGACTCCGAAACTGACCAGCATCATATTGCGCATGTCGCGCGTGGCGGTGGCGCCAATAAAAATGCCGTCGAAAATCCAGGCCGCTGCACTCAGCACCGGCATTATCACCATCCAGGGTAAGTAAAGGCGAGCTTCGCTTCGCACTGCGTCAGATGTTGTCATCACATCGATGACCCAACCGCCAAACACTGCGAATCCCAACGCCGTCACCACGCCCAGGCTCAAGCCCCATATCCCCGCCATTTTGGCGCTCTGCCGCACGGAGGCGCGCCTGCGGGCACCCATCGCCTGCCCAACCAATGTTTCGGCAGCAAAGGCAAATCCATCCATGCCATAGGATGTGATCATCAGAAATTGCAGCAACACCTGATTGGCTGCCAGCACCTCGTCACCAAAGCCGGCCCCGAAGAACATAAACGAGACAATGATAGCCTCGAGCAGTAGAGATCGGATCAGGATGTCACGGTTGACCAGCGCCATGGTTCGCAACCGGGCGCGGTCGAACACCTGCGCCCAATTGCGCCAATCGGGCAGTCGAAAGACATCCCGGCAAAGCCACAGCCCCACCACCAACCCAGAGGATTCCGCCAGAAGTGTTGCCACGGCCACTCCACTGACGCCCCAGCCCAGCCCCAGTACGAACCACAGATCCAGCACTATATTTAGGCCGTTCATCCACAATTGCAGCACCAACACTGCGCCGGTGCGTTCTTGCGCAATCAGCCATCCATTGATGCCAAACAGCGCAATCGCCGCTGGTGCCGACCAGATGCGGATCTGCAGATAGTCCCGCGCCAGCATCTCTACCTCGGGCGAGGCCGGGGCAAAGTGGAACGCCAGCCAGATCAGCGGCATTTGCAACAGGATCAACGTCAGCCCCGCCACTGCCGCAATCATCAGCGCCCGCGTCAACAGCGCAGCAACCTCTCCATGGTCGCCTTTGCCCAGCGCCTGCGCTGCCAGCCCGGTAGTGCCCATGCGCAGAAAGCCAAACATCCAGTACAGTGCGCCAAGAATAATCGCGCCAATCCCGACCGCGCCTATTGGAGCAGCCGCGCCCAATTGGCCAACCACGCCTGTATCAACCGCGCCCAGAATGGGAACAGTCGCATTGGACAACACAATCGGCAGCGCAATTTTCAGCACCCGGCGATGGCTCAAAGGCGTTTCAGCCTTTCTTAACATCGCGCTTGTCTTCCCCTTGCGGCATCAGAAAATGACCAACGGCCTGCGCAAACGGCCGGTCCTTATGATCCTGCCAGGCCTCGACCCGGACACTGGCGAAACGGCGGCCTGATCGGGCCACGGTAGCGCGGGCATAAGCATCGCGCGGTAGGCCCGAGCGCAGGTAATCAACGGTGAAGTCTATCGTTTTAGGCTGTCGTGGCAATTTACCAGCGGCCAAATCCGCAGGGTCAATTTCTCCACTTTCGATTTTTGGCCAAAGGTGCTGCCAGTTCAACGCCATCATGGCCGTCATTTCCAAAAAGGCTGCGGTGGCACCTCCGTGCAAGGCGGGCAAAAACGGATTGCCAATCAGTTTTTGGTCAAAATTCATCTGACCTGTCAATTCATCGCCTCGGCGATCAAAATTGATATTCAGAAACCGGATATAGGGAACCGAGTTGACCAACGCAGCCAAAGCGGCGTCGCGGCGTTGTTTCACCACTTGCATAGGTTCGGGACGGGGGCGGCTCAAAACTTTGCCTCCACTGAAAAGGCCGCCGTTGCGGTGGCAACCGGGCGTTCTCTGTCCTCGTCCATCGCCACGGCACGTACAAAGGCAACATTACGACTGATATGGTGGCAGGTGGCCTTGGTTGTAATGGTCTGCCCCGGCGTTGCCGCCCGCATGTATTCGATACGTAGATCTATGGTGGCGGTGCCACCGGGGGCCTCGGGGTGGCTCATCACCGCTGCGCCGCAACATGTATCCATCAAGGCCGACACGGCGCCGCCGTGAATAACGCCGGTGTCAGGATCGCCAATCAACTTGACGTCGTAAGGCATGGAAATCTCGGCCGTACCGTCGCCAATGTCGGTCAACACCATACCCAACTCCTGAGCATGCGGAATCGCCTCTATAAACTGGCGTGCCAATTGCGATTTTTCGCCCATGATGCAGCCCCTTTCGTTATACGCACAACTTTATTGCTGTGGTCTGTTTAATGAGCATCCCCACCTGTTGCACTACACAAAGCAAGTGCCTAGGTTGCCCGCAAGGAGGATGGTGGATGACCGAAACGAGATTGTCATTCAAAGAGATGTGCGCGGCGTTTGATGTGACGCCACGTACCCTTCGGTATTATGAATACATAGAGCTTTTGCACCCCGACCGCGAAGGTCGGTCGCGATTCTATTCAGCCCGCGAAAAAGCCCGGATGAAACTGATCATGCGGGGCCGCAAGTTCGGATTCCAATTGGAAGAAATCCGACAATGGCTGCTGATCTATGAAAACGAAGGCAATCAGGCGCAGGCGCAGGCTTTTCTGGAAATGGCAGATCGTCAGATGATCGAGCTAAAGTTGCAGCGCGAGCAGCTGGATGAAGCAATGGCGGAACTCAGTTCTTTGCGTGCAACAACGGCACAAAGTCTGCCCTAAGCAATCCGAACTCTCTTTGATAATGTTGCTTTCAAAGCCCCGTCCTGTACGGGGCTTTTGTATTTTCAAGCCCAGCACAACCAAAGTAGTTGGCCTAAAGTCGAGACATGACAGCCCTCAAAAACCGCCTCATTAGCCTTGTTTTGTTAAGCAGTTCTCTCAATTTCCACCAATTTTGTGAGACGACGCTGCGTCAAAATGTTCGGACCCCACGTCACAAATCAACTGACGTAGGGTATAGCTTACGTCAACGTCAGGCACGTGTTGTAACATAACCCGAGCAACTCAGCCTAGGACAACACCAGCAGCGAGAGTGACCACGATGACTGATCAGACTTTGAATATCCGTGAGATGTGCGACGCCTATCAGGTAACGCCCCGTACATTGCGTTTCTACGAAGCCAAAGAGCTCCTGTTTCCGATCCGTGAGGGTCAAAAACGGTTGTTTACCAAACGCGACCGCGCTCGGTTGAAGTTGATCTTACGTGGCAAACGCTTTGGCTTTAGTCTGGAAGAGATCCGTCAACTGCTGGACCTCTATCACATGGGCGACCAGCAGCATACGCAGCTGTCACGCACCTACGAGATAGCCCATGAACGACTGGCCGATATGGAACGTCAACGCGACGAGTTGAACGAAGCCATCGTAGAGTTGAAAGAACAACTGAAATGGGGCGAAAAAGTTATCGCTTCGGCTACGTCAGGCCAAAAGGCAGCTGAATAAGCCGCCCGCCCCAACCTTAGCTGCTGCATTCCAACAAAGTGCACCGACAACACCACTGTATTGATTTACCAGAGAGGCCCAAATGCCCGTTTATAACGCCCCCACCAAAGACATGCAGTTCCTGTTGCACGACGTGTTGAATGTCACTGCGTCCAGCACCCCCGGCTATGATGAGCTAGAGGCGGACTTCACAAACGCGATCCTGGAAGAAGCAGGCAAAATCGCCAGCGGTGTTCTCCAGCCGTTGAACGTGGTGGGTGACACCGAGGGCTGCTCGCTGGAGAACGGCGTGGTCCGCACCCCCACCGGTTTTGGTGCTGCGTTCGAGCAGATGAAGGAAGGCGGCTGGACCGGGCTCGATATGCCGGAACAATATGGCGGCCAGAATATGCCCTATGTGATGGGCACAGCCGTTGGCGAAATGTTCTCGGGCGCGAACCAAGCCTTTGTGATGTATCAGGGTCTGACCCATGGCGCGGCCTCGGCCATTCTGGCGCATGGCACCGACCAGCAGAAAGACACTTACCTGCCGAAAATGGTCTCCTGCGAGTGGACCGGCACCATGAACCTGACCGAGTCGCATTGCGGCACCGATCTGGGTCTGATGCGCACCAAGGCGGAGCCTCAGGGTGATGGCAGCTACAAGATCACGGGTGAGAAGATCTTTATCTCGGCTGGCGAACACGACATGGCCGACAACATCATCCACCTGGTGCTGGCCAAGATCCCCGGCGGCCCAGATGGCATCAAAGGCGTGTCGCTGTTCATCGTGCCCAAATTCATCGTCAACGAAGACGGCAGCCTGGGCGATCGCAACGGCGTGTCGGTTGGCAACATCGAAAAGAAGATGGGCATCCACGGCAACTCGACCTGTGTGATGAACTATGACGAGGCGACCGGCTATTTGCTGGGGGATCTGCACAAGGGCATGCGCGCCATGTTCACCATGATGAACGAAGCCCGTGTGGGTGTTGGCATGCAGGGTGTTGCGCAGGCCGAAGCTGCCTATCAGAACGCTGTGGAATACGCCAAAGACCGTTTGCAAGGCCGCGATGTCACTGGTGTGAAAAACCCGGAAGGCCCTGCCGACCCACTGATCGTGCATCCTGACATCCGTCGTTCCTTGATGGATCAGAAAAGCTTTGTCGAAGGTGGTCGTGCCTTCCTGCTGTGGGGGGCTTCAATGATCGACGCGGCTCATCGCAGCGACGACAAGGACGCCCTAGGTCTGGTTTCACTGCTGACCCCGGTGATCAAGGGCTTCCTGACGGATGAAGGCTATGACATGACCGTGCGCGCACAGCAGGTCTATGGCGGTCATGGTTATATCGAAGAACATGGCATGAGCCAGTTCACCCGCGATGCCCGGATTGCCCAGATCTATGAAGGCGCCAACGGCGTTCAGGCGCTGGATCTGGTGGGCCGCAAACTGGCCGCTGATGGTGGCAAGCATGTGATGGCGTTCTTTGAGCTGGTTAAAACCTTCTGCAAAGAAAACGCTGACATTTCTGATGAATTCACCGCTGAATTTATCACTCCACTCAAGGCTGCCAGCAAGGATCTGCAGGCTGCAGGCATGTACTTCATGCAAAACGGCATGAAGAACCCGAACAATGCGCTGTCTGGCTCCTACGACTTCATGCACATGTTCGGCCACGTCTGTCTTGGCCTGCTGTGGGCGCAGATGGGTAAAGCAGCCCAAGGCGCTCTTGACGCTGGGACTACTGACGCGGCGTTCTATGAGACAAAGCTGACCACTGGTAGGTATTATATGGCACGTCGTCTGCCTGCCACGTCCATGCATCTTGCCCGTATCACCAGCGGCGCAGACACGGTGATGGCGCTGGACGCGGACCAATTCTAAGATAGGGTTGGCGGGGATTTCCCCGCCTTCCACCCCTGTTTCATGGATATGATATGCCCAAACGATTTCGCCTGACCCGACGCTTTCCAGTTGCAATGACCGAAGATGGCTATCGCCGCCTTAAACGTTTTGCATCCGACGCTGGGCTGGACGAAGGAGAGGCACTGTCGTTCCTGTTCGAGAACTTTGACAGTGTCACCGACACCGAAAACCTGACGCATCGGCTGCGCCTATTCAATGCCGATCTAGACGCCAGAAAACGATAGGCACGCGCCGGGATGAGCGCACCTAAGGGGAGAGATATGACTTTTACCACCGCCACCCAATCCGCCTGGATGACCGACGAGCACCAAATGCTGTCCGATATGACGGCTCAATTCATCACCAACGAATGGATGCCCAAGTATGATGCTTGGCGCAAACAAGGCATGATGGACCGCGACACTTGGGGCCAGGCCGGAGAGCTGGGTCTGTTGTGCCCATCAATCCCCGAGGAATACGGCGGCGCGGGTGGTGATTTTGGTCACGAAGCTGCAATCTTGATCGAAGGCAGCCGCGCCAATCTGGCCAGCTGGGGCAACGGCATCCACTCGGGCATCGTGGCGCATTACATTCTGGCCTATGGCAGCGAAGAACAAAAACAACGCTGGTTGCCCAAAATGGTTTCGGGCGAAATGGTCGGCGCGCTGGCCATGACCGAACCCTCAACCGGGTCGGATGTGCAAAGCATCAAGACCAAGGCGATCCGCGAAGGAAATGCCTACCGGTTGAGCGGACAAAAGACTTTCATCACCAATGGTCAGCACGCGAACCTGATCATCGTGGCAGCCAAAACAGATCCCTCGCTGGGATCAAAAGGCGTGTCGCTGGTGGTTGTCGAAACCGATGGGGCCGTTGGGTTCCAGCGCGGACGCAACCTCGACAAAATTGGGCTGCACGCGGCGGATACCTCCGAGTTGTTCTTTGACAACGTTGAAATCCCGCCTGAAAACATTCTTGGCAATGCCGAGGGTCAGGGGTTTTATCAGATGATGAAGCAGCTGCCGCAAGAACGGCTGATCATTGCGGCTGGTGCCATCGGTGCCATGGAAGGCGCGGTTGAACGCACCATTACCTATTGCAAAGAGCGCGAAGCTTTTGGCGGCCCCCTCACCCAGTTCCAGAATACTCGGTTCAAGCTGGTTGAATGTCTGACCAAAACTAAAGTGGCGCGTGCCTTCTTTGACGAATGCATGGCTGATCATCTGCGTGGAGAACTGACCGTCGAGAAAGCCGCGATGGCGAAATACTGGATCACCGACACGCAAGGCGAAGTGCTGGACGAATGTCTGCAAATGCACGGCGGTTATGGCTTCATGCAGGAATATGCGGTGGCTGAAATGTGGACCGATGCGCGGGTGCAGCGGATCTACGGCGGCACCAACGAGATCATGAAAGAACTGATCTCACGCAGTTTGTGAAATTATCCCGGGTTTCTGACCCGAAACAAAAAATTTGGGAGTAAACTATGACCATCCAACTGCATTGCTTTGGCGAAAGCGGACATTCCTACAAGGCTGCACTGGCATTAGAACTTTCCGGTCTGGACTGGGAACCAGTGTTTGTCGATTTCTTCAGCGGCGTACATCGCAGCAGCGAATATCGCGAACTGAACGTCATGGCCGAAGCGCCCGTGTTGGTGGACGGCGATGTGCGCCTGTCTCAATCTGGCGTCATCCAGCAGTATATCACCGATAAAACCGGCAAGTTTGGCGGTGCCCCTGCAGATAAATACGAAGTGCTGCGCTGGGTTCTGTGGGACAACCACAAACTATCCAGCCAAGCGGGCATGACCCGCTTCCTGATGAACTTTCTGCCCGAAGACAACCGCCCTGCCGATGTGATCGGGTTTATGCAGGGCCGTCTCAAAGCTGCTTTCACAACACTGAACCTCCATCTGGAAGGCCGCAACTGGATGGTTGGTGACAACCTGACCAACGCCGACCTCACCTGTTGTGGTTACCTGTTTTACCCTGAACCATTCGGCTTTGACCGCGCCGATTGGCCCCATATCGACGCCTGGCTGACCCGCATCAGCGAAACGCCCGGCTGGAAATCCCCCTATGATCTGATGCCCGGCAACCCGTCGGACCGAGTTTAAGGAGAGCATCATGACCGAAGCTTATATCTATGACGCGCTGCGCACCCCCCGTGGCAAAGGCCGCAAAGACGGCTCCCTGCACGAGGTCACCTCGTTGCGCCTGTCCGCCCTGACCTTGAATGCGATCAAGGAACGCAACAATCTGAGCGGCCATGCCGTCGAGGACGTGATCTGGGGCAACGTGACCCAGGTAATGGAACAGGGCGGCTGTCTGGCTCGTTCTGCCGTATTGGCCTCTGATCTGGACGAGAGCATTCCAGGCCTCGCCATCAACCGGTTCTGTGCCTCGGGCATGGAAGCTGTAAACTTGGCTGCAAATCAAATCAAAGGCGGCGCTGGCAAGGGCTATATTGCTGGTGGCGTTGAAATGATGGGCCGTGTTCCCATGGGCAGCGATGGTGCAGCTATTGCTGTTGATCCGTCAATCGCCATGGATCAGTATTTCGTACCTCAGGGTATCTCGGCAGACATCATTGCCACTGAATACGGGTTCAGCCGAGATCAGGCAGATGCACTGGCCGTTGAATCACAGCGTCGCGCGGCACAGGCATGGGACGAAGGTCGATTTGACAAATCCGTCATCACTGTACGCGACCAGAATGGCTTGCCGATGCTGGACCGTGACGAGTACATGCGCCCACAGACCGACATGCAGTCACTGGGCGGCCTGAACCCGGCCTTCCAGATGATGGGCGAACAGATGCCCGGCTTCGACAAGATTGCTATGATGAAGTACCCGCACCTTGAGCGGATCAACCACATCCACCACGCTGGCAACTCGTCGGGTATCGTCGATGGTGCAGCGGCTGTCCTGATCGGCAACAAAGAATTCGGCGAAGAGTTTGGCCTGACCCCACGTGCCAAGATCAAAGCCACCGGCAAGATCGGTCTTGATCCCACCATCATGCTGACCGGCCCGGTTCCGGTGACCAAGAAGATCCTGGCCGACAACGGCATGGTGATCAGCGACATCGACCTATTCGAAGTCAATGAAGCCTTTGCTGCCGTCGTCCTGCGCTTCCAGCAGGCCTTTGATGTTGACCCTGCTTTGGTCAACGTCAACGGCGGCTCGATCGCGATGGGTCACCCGCTGGGCGCCACCGGTGCGATCATCATTGGCGCCCTGCTGGACGAGCTGGAGCGTCAGGACAAAGAAGTTGGTCTGGCCACGCTGTGTATTGCTTCCGGCATGGGTGCAGCTACCATCATCGAGCGCGTCTGATGCCCAAGCTGAACCTCTCCCAAATCCCTTTTGTCTCGCGGTGCTCTTACCCGGGCAAACTGGCTCAGCCTTTTGAAGGCCGTTCCACCCAAAGTTTGGGGGCGGAAAGCGGGTTGACGCAGTATGGTGTTAACATTGTCCGGATTGAACCTGGGGCACCGTCGTCACTGCGCCATTACCACATACAGCAGGACGAGTTCCTGATGATGACCGAAGGCAAGCTGGTGTTGATCGATGACGACGGCGAGCACGAGATGCTGCCCGGCGATTGCGCCAGCTTTCCAGCTGGCGACGCCAATGGACACCAATTGGTGAACAGAACAAACGCACCCGCCGCCTTTCTGGTGGTGGGAACGCATACCCCAACAGAGACCGCTTTTTACAGCGATATCGACATGATGGTGAAAGTTGACCACGACGGTTTCAACTTTACCCGCAAAGATGGCAGCCCGCTGACGGCTGACCAGATCGGAGATGAAGAATGACCGATTTTACATATGACGTAGACGCAGATGGCGTGGCCATCATCACCTGGGACGCGCCCGGCAAAAGCATGAACGTGCTAACCCGCGAAGCATTTGTACTCGTCGAGGACTATATCGACCGCGCATTGGCGGATGACGCTGTCAAAGGCGTGGTGATCACCAGCGGCAAGAAAGATTTTGCTGGTGGCATGGATCTGAATGTTCTGGCCACCATCCGTGACGAATCCGGTGACAACCCGGCCCAGGGTCTGTTTGACTTCACCATGAACGGCCACCGTATCCTGCGCAAACTGGAACGCGCCGGAATGGAGCCCAAGACGAACAAAGGCGGCAAGCCAATTGCCTGTGCCATCAACGGAACCTGTGCCGGCATCGGCACCGAAATCGCGCTGGCCTGTCATTACCGGGTGATGACCGACAATCCAAAATCCAAGATCGGGTTGCCGGAAATCATGCTGGGCATTTTCCCCGGCGGCGGTGGTACCATTCGCTATTCGCGTATGGTTGGCGCGATGGCAGCGGCTCCGGTATTGCTGGAAGGCAAGATGCTGGACCCGAAAAAGGCCAAATCTGCCAGCCTGATCGATGCCGTTGATGCAGATCCACTGGAAGCTGCGCGCCAGTGGGTGCTGAACGCCAAACCTGCTGACATCATCAAACCATGGGATGCCAAGGGCTATAAGATGCCAGGCGGCGCGCCCTACCATCCTGCTGGGTTCATGACCTTTGTTGGCGCCAGCGCCATGATCAACGGCAAGACCCAAGGCGCCTTCCCGGCGGCCAAAGCCTTGCTAAGCGCGATCTATGAGGGCGCGCTGGTCGATTTTGACAATGCTCTGAAGATCGAGGCCCGCTGGTTCACCAACGTGCTGATGAACCCGTCGTCGTCGGCGATGATCCGCAGCCTGTTCATCAACAAGCAGGCATTGGAAAAAGGCGCCGTGCGCCCCGCAGGCATTGAAGATCAGTCGGTCAAGAAAATCGGTGTTCTGGGGGCTGGCATGATGGGGGCCGGCATTGCGCTGGTGTCGGCTCAGGCTGGCTTGGATGTGGTGCTGGTTGATCGTGATCAGGCTGCTGCCGACAAAGGCAAGGCCTATAGCGCCAGCTATATGGACAAGGGGATCAAGCGCGGCAAAGCCACGCCTGAGAAAAAAGAGGCGCTGCTAGCGCGGATCACCGCTACACCCGATCTGGAGCACCTGAAGGGCTGTGATCTGATCATCGAAGCGGTATTCGAAGACCCAACGGTCAAGGCCGAGATGACCAAGAAGGTCGAAGCGATCATCCCCGACGATTGCATTTATGCCTCCAACACCTCGACCCTGCCAATCAGCAGCCTGGCAGAAGCTTCGGTTCGCCCCGAACAGTTCATCGGCATCCACTTCTTCTCGCCTGTTGAGAAGATGTTGCTGGTGGAGATCATCAAGGGTGACAAAACCGGAGACCGGGCTGTCGCTAAGGCACTCGACTATGTGCGTCAGATCCGCAAGACGCCGATTGTCGTAAATGACGCGCGGTTCTTCTACTGCAACCGCTGTATCATCCCCTATATCAACGAAGGTCTGCGGATGATCACCGAAGGTGTGTCGCCGGTGCTGATCGACAATGCAGCGCGCCAGCTTGGCTTCCCTGTAGGGCCGGTACAGCTGAACGATGAAACCTCGATTGATCTGGGTGCCAAGATTGCCCGCGCCACCAAGGCGGCGATGGGCGATGACTACCCCGATAGCCCCGGTGACGATCTGATCTTCTGGATGGAAGAACAGGGTCGTTTGGGCCGCAAGGCCAATGCCGGCTTCTTTGACTATGACGACAAAGGCAAACGCACTGAGTACTGGAAAGGTATGCAGGATAAATACCCGCTGGCCGATGATCAGCCTGATCTGATTGAAGTGCAGGAACGTCTGATGTTCGCTCAGGTTCTGGAATCGGTGCGGGCTCTGGAAGAAGGTGTGCTGGAAGACATCCGCGAAGGTGATGTTGGTGCCATCCTGGCCTGGGGCTTTGCACCTTGGTCTGGCGGTCCCCTCAGCTGGCTGGATATCCTTGGCACGCCTTATGCTGCTGAACGTTGCGACGCGCTAGAGGCGAAATTCGGTGATCGCTTTGCCTGCCCGCCATTGCTGCGCGAAATGGCCGCCAAAGGTCAGAGCTTTTACGGTCGGTTCGATCCGGCGAAAAAGGCCGCTTAAGCGACCCAAAACCAAACTGGCCATCCCGATGGGGTGGCCTTTTTCATATCAGCTTAGCTTCATCCGGCCCAAACAGCAAAAAGGGGCATCTGACCTTCGCCATGCCCCTTAGATAGCCTGTGTATATTTTGGTTAGATGACCGGCGAAAATTGAACCTCGCCATGACCTCCGGCTCCCGGAGGCATGTCATTGGTCCAAAATGCTTCCTCTGCCATCATATTTACAACCAGTTCGCGGGCAGCATCCTGCGGCAGGACCCGGTATATCCCATCCTCTGTCGCTGCGGTGTCTAGGATGCTGCTGGGCGTCGGGCTGAACCCTAGCAATCCCGCCTCCAGATAGATCACCTCATCCTGGGCAAACCGAGGCATCACCAACTCAAACCGCTCCCCCGGATATGCACGGTGAATACCCCGATACCCCTCTAGTGCGCAGGTGGGCACGACGACAAATGGATCGCCCAAGGCATCCACTGCCAGATCACTTTCCAACAAGATACCCTGATCCGGCATCACCCACATGGCCATCCGGTTGTGCAACGCATCCTGCGGTACCAGCAACGGGCATTGTGCGGCGGACTGATCACATTCGGGCACCAGCATCGTTTCCCGGTGCATTTCGGTAATGACCTGCATGCCGTGATCAAAAGTCAGGACACTGTCGCCCACACTCAACGCTTCAACCTGCCGCCAACCCAAGTTCGAGGCCACGTGTGTGCCGGCAAGAAAACCGCCCTGCCCTGTCGACACCATAGGACACTCGGTGCTCATCACCGATGCCACGGATGAAGCCTTGCGTTTGGTGATCCAGTCAAACATCGCCTTTTCCTTCTAAAAAGACGGCTTTGCCCGATGGCAAAAGCGCGCAGTATTTGTTTCAATCCAAAAGGCCCGGCTTTCAGGCCGCAAATGAGCCGGAAAAAAGGCATCTCGGGGTCATTGCCGGCAAAAGACACTCAATGCCCATCAGAGCAGCGGATTAGGGCCATTTAGTCGACAACAGTTCAATTTCTTACCCAAGGGATAGAGGTGAATCGTTAAAAGAGTATTCAAATCGTCTGATATCTTCAGCGCAGCTGTGGGCCACGGCCTCGGCACTACGATCATTGTAGTACCGCCGATAATCGCGACACCGGGTCGAGCTATTGATGACAGGCAGCTCCAGTGAGAAGCCAAGGTGATCAAACAACGGCTGCGCGTCTTTGGTAAAATGTTCCAGCCGGATATAGAGCTGGCACTGCTCAACCCCATCGCGATGCTGCATGTAGGAAACGGCTGGCGCGGCCCGCAATGTCGCCATGGTCTGGGGATGGCAGGTGAAATCGGCAAAACTCAAGGTCTGCGCCATATGCACCGCCGTGTTTTCGAAATTTTGCACCTTTAGCCAATGATAGTAGCTGACCGCCCGATCCCAGGGGTTGCGTACCATTGTGAAGGCAAACAATCCGCGAAGCGACTGATCCGGAACCAACCCCTCAATATCCGCCAGGGTCGAATGTTTCCATTTGCGACCTCTCGTCGCCACATCCTTTATCCGCTTTCGCCTGCGGCGCGCCTTGGGTGTATCGCCCAGCATGATATCATCAGCCTTGGCACGCGCCTCCAGCGCCAGTGCCAGGGCAGTGCCGCCGGTCTTTGGGATATGGATAAACACGTAAGAACGGCCAGGCGACAGGATCATGGTCGTAGGCTATGTCACCGCGTGACAAAAGGAAACCAAGGCTAATGCCCTGCCAGCGCATGCCTCCGGCGGGAGTATTTCTAAAAAAAGATGAAACAGCGGAAAGCACCTTCATCTTTTTGAAAATACTCCGGGGGTGAATTAGCCCCATTTTGTTGGGGCCAATAGAGGCCGGAACCCCTTTTCAATGGCAGCAAGATTGCGCAGTATCTGTTCCTAGAGGAACTACCCCAAACGGGTAAAAGGGAGGACGTTTATGGGCTGGATGGCTGACGAGACCGGGCTGGAGAAGAATACTGCTAACCATGTGGCACTGACACCGTTATCGCACCTGCGCCGCGCGGCGTCGGTGTTTAAGAATCATTTGGCAGTCAGCTATGGCTCTCACCGCAAGACATATGGCGAGTATTACCAACGCTGCAGCCAGTTGGCCTCTGGCCTCGTTCAGCTTGGGATTAAACCCGGCGACGTCGTCGCGACATTGATCCCCAACCTTCCTGCACAAGCTGAGGCCCATTTTGGTGTCCCCGCCTGTGGCGCTGTGCTCAACACCATCAATATTCGACTGGACGTGGGCACGGTTGCCTATATTTTTGATCACGGTGGCGCCAAAGTAGTCTTGGTCGATTCTCAGTTCCTGGAAGTGGCAGAAGCAGCCTGTGAAGAGATGGACGGCCCCGCGCCGACCCTGATCGAGGTAGCCGACGATCAAGCAGGTTGGCACGCAAGCAGCAAACACACCACTTATGAAGACCTGCTAGTCAGTGGCGACCCGAATTTTGACTGGATGCTGCCCCAAGACGAATGGGAAAGCCTGGCACTGAATTATACGTCAGGTACTACCGGCCGCCCCAAAGGCGTGGTTTACCACCATCGCGGCGCATATTTGATGACCATGGGCACGGTTGTGTCATGGCGAATGGTGCTGCATCCCGTCTATCTGACCATTGTGCCAATGTTTCATTGCAACGGCTGGAATCACACCTGGATGATGCCTCTGCTGGGCGGCACTTTGGTGTGCTGTCGCGATGTCTCGGCCAAAGCAATTTACAATGCTATTCACTTTGACGGTGTGACCCATTTTGGCGGTGCGCCAATTGTGCTGAACATGATCGTCAATGCTCCCGACGAGGACCGGCGGACCTTTGACCACCAGGTCGAAATCTTCACCGCTGGTGCCCCACCCGCGCCAGCAACATTGGCCAAGATCGAGGACCTGGGGTTCAACGTCACACAGGTCTATGGGCTGACCGAGACCTATGGCCACATCACCGAATGCTACTGGAAGGGCGGCGATTGGGACGAGTTGGATAAGCCCGGCATTGCAGCCATCAAAGCGCGTCAAGGTGTTGCCATGCCGATGATGGAACATGTGGTGGTACGGGACAGCAATCACAATCCGGTGCCCATGGACGGCGTTACCCAAGGCGAGATCGCCATTCGGGGTAATTCGGTGATGAAGGGATATCTGAAGAACCCTGAAGCCACCGCCGAGGCTTTTGCCGACGGATATTTCAATTCTGGCGATATCGCTGTGCAGCACCCCGACAGCTACGTGCAGATCGCGGATCGGGCCAAGGACATCATCATCTCGGGCGGTGAGAATATATCCTCGGTAGAGATCGAAGGCGTCTTGATGGAACATCCGGCTGTAAATCTGGCAGCGGTCGTGGCCAAACCCGACGATAAATGGGGTGAAGTGCCCTGCGCCTTTGTCGAATTGAAACCGGGGGCTACAGCCGATGAGGCTACTCTGATCAGTTTTACCCGACAAACGCTGGCGGGCTTCAAAGCGCCTAAAAGGGTGCTGTTCCAAGACCTTCCCAAGACCTCTACCGGAAAGATCCAGAAGTTCGAACTACGTAAGCTTGCCCGAGATCTCTGAACACCGGCACCATCAGTAACAAAAACCCCTTTGTCAGCAATGCCGTTTGCCGACAAAGGGTCAACCGTGTTAGCTTCACGCAGCAATTGAGGCACAGGCAAGAACAAGCAGATGACTGCACTCAGGGAATATCAACGGCTTGAGGCTGCGGGCCTGTGGCGCGCCAGCCCCGAGAGCCAGCGACGAGACGTGATTGTCTCAATTGGCGATGCGACTCTAACGATCACCGATATGAAAGACCAACCGCTGGCCCATTGGTCCCTGGCGGCTCTGAAGCGGTTCAATCCAGGTCAGTATCCAGCTATTTTCCATCCCGATGGCGATCCCGGCGAAACACTGGAGCTGACCGAGGATGAAACAGCCATGCTCGATGCTATTGAAAAGGTACGGCTGGCCATCGAAGGGTCGCGTTCTCATCCGGGCCGGTTGCGAGCGGTAAGTGTTCTTGGCAGCCTTGGGCTGATTGCGGCCCTGTTGGTGTTCTGGTTGCCCGGCGCCATGATGCGCCATACCGTCAGCGTAGTTCCAGAGATCAAACGAAAAGCCATTGGCCAGGCGCTACTGGGCCGAATTGAGCGAGTCTCAGGCCAAGCCTGTTCGACCCCGGAAACGGCACCGATTTTGGCCCAACTTGCCCAACGCACCGGTGCGCGGCAGGTTGTGGTGCTGCGCACGGGCGTGGTCTCCAGCCTGCACCTTCCCGGCGGCATCATCCTGTTGAACCGTTCGCTGATCGAGGGTTACGAAGACCCGGCAGTGGCGGCTGGTGCGGTGCTGATTGAGCGCGCTCGTGCCCAGGCCAGAGACCCATTGGCCGAGGTGCTGAGGTCTGGCGGCATGCTGGCCTCGTTCCGCCTGCTAACCACCGGAAAATTAAGCCGCAGCAGCCTGGACCACTATGCTGAAGCCATGATCAGCGCACCACGTCCGGAAGTTCCTGAAGAGCAATTACTGGCCGTTTTTGCTCAGGCGGCAATCCCTTCGACACCTTATGCCTACGCTCTGGACATCACCGGTGAAAAAACCCTGGGCCTGATCGAAGCGGATCCAATGGCAGGGCGCAGCCTGGAGCCGATCCTGAACGATCGCGATTGGGTGCAGCTGCAGAACATTTGCGGATCTTAACAGCACTGAAAAGCGCCATGACCCGGAATTTTCAAAAATTCCGAACCTGAAAATTCGAGTTTTCCGGAAACCACTGCGCTTGTTTAGCCATCAAAAGTCAGGACCCAGACACATCTGCCTGGGCCGATCTGCACGGACTACTTGCTAAGACGTGCGCCTGAATAGCCCGCAGCGCGAACCTGTTTCAGTGCCGCTTGGGCCGTTGCATCAACGCGAAACGGTCCGGCCAGAACGACCCTAAATACCTGCCCTTTGCGGGTGACATTGCCCAGACGCACTGGCAAGCCACTGGCCGCAAGCGCTTGGGCTGCGTCGCGTGCCATTGCCGGGTCGGCATAGGTTGCAGCACGCACGTAACGGTGCGGCGCAGGTGCTGCCAAAATGGTTGCCGCGTCAGGAACCGAGCGGGTGGATAGGCGCATTACCAGATCGCCTTGCTCTTCAACTGGACTACGCGCTGCGTTTGCCGACAAGTTGACAACTGGACGGTCCAGCGGCAGGGCAACCAACTTGCGTGGTACCGTGCGCGTCCAGATCAAATCGCTTTGCGCATCCCCGACTTCCGTTCGCATCGCCCGATGTCCATTCAGCCGGTCGTCGTCACGATTCACAAGTACATATCCCCGAGGCACCTCGACCACACCGCCGATCACCGCAGGTTTCAGCCCACGTTCAGCTCTGTGGAGGTTCAACCGATCATCCTCCCAAACTGAACGATACCCTGCAGGAGCGTCAAGCCCCTGGCTATGACGACGAGCCTGATACACATGGGTCTGCACCACACGCGTGTTTGGAGTTAGTCGCAACGAAGACTGCGGACCTATTGCGGAGCCATTGCCATAGGTGACAGGTGACGCGGCTTGCGGCCCACATCGTGCACCGTCGTTGGTATATTGCTGGCTCAAGGCCGAGACATTGGAACAACTGCTCGGCGCCTGCGCCGCCGGCACAGTTGTGCTGGCCACAGGCGCAGCCGCGACAGGCTGTTGCACAGGCTTGGGAGGCGCTGTCGTTGTCACCGGAGCAGTCGCAGATGAGCTGGCACTGGACGCGGTTGTTGTCGGGCGCTGTGGCTTAGTCGGGGCCGCAGTTGCTGGAGCTGTAGTACTGGCCACAGACGTTGTCGGCTTCGCCGGGGATGTCGCGGCAGGTTGCTGGGCGGTGGGCACGGTGATCAACTGCGGCGCCGTGCTTTGCGTTGGAGTGCGGGTCGCACCCGCAACTGCCGTGGGCTGATAGCCGCAAAGCTGCTTGCGCGAGCGGCTCACCCTCGGCACCCAATTTACATTGCCATCAATGCCAGCCCGAATGAACACGCAGCCCTTGCTGTCGACGTATTGTTTGCCTTTATACGAGGCCGGTGGAAACTCTGCCGGAGGGCCTGCATTTTCCAGGGATTGGGCCTGCACCGCGGGCACGCCCATCGCGCAGGTCATTATGCTCAGTGCAATAACTCTAGTGATCTTCATAACCGCGCCCCACAATATATGGGTCGACGATGCCCGAAAAGCGATTCGGAGTAAAGCACGGTTTGTGGACAATAATGAGGCAATCAGGCGAATAGTTGCGCAATCGCCCCATAATTTATTTGCGAACCCGCTGGTTTTTATTTGGTTCCGAACATGCGGTCACCCGCATCCCCCAGACCAGGCATGATATAGCCCTTCTCATTCAGCTCGCGGTCCAGCGACGCCGTCACAATCGGCACATCCGGATGCGCCTCTTTCATCCGCGCAACTCCTTCGGGGGCGGCCAGCAGGCAGAGGAAACGAATGTCAGTGGCACCTGCCTCTTTCAGCAGATCAATCGCCGCAACCGAGCTGTTGCCGGTGGCCAGCATTGGATCCACTGCAATCACCAACCGGTCGTGCATTCCCTTGGGCACTTTGAAGTAGTACTGAACCGGCTGCAGAGTTTCCTCGTCGCGGTACAGACCAACAAAACCAACGCGAGCCGAGGGGATCAGTTCCAGAACTCCATCCAGCATGCCGTTGCCTGCCCGCAGGATCGACACCAACGCCAGTTTTTTGCCGGCCAGGATCGGCGATTCCATTTCCTCCATCGGCGTCTCGATGGTGGTAGAGGCCAGCGGCATCTCGCGGGTGATTTCATAGGCTAGCAGCTGGGTGATCTCGTGCAGCAGCCGACGGAAACCAGCGGTCGAGGTGCCCTTGTCGCGCATCAGTGTCAGCTTGTGTTGCACCAGCGGGTGTTTAACGACGGTCAGATGTTCAGTCATTTAAGTCTCCAATCTCTTCTTCACCCGATCCCGGGTGGCGTCATCACAGAATGCGGCCGCTAAGGCGGTCGCATTCAGAGCGGCAAAATCATCCGCGTCCCAGCCAAAAGCTTGGTTCAGCATCTCATATTCGCGGCGCATTGTTGTATGGAAAAACGGCGGGTCGTCAGTGGACACGGTCACTGGCACACCTGCATCCCGCAATCGCGCGATGGGATGTGAGGCAAAATCCGGATAGACCCCCAGTACAACGTTGGAGCCGGGGCAGACTTCAAGCACTGTGCCGCGATCAACCAACTCATGCACCAGATCGGAATCCTCGATGGCTCGCACGCCGTGACCAATACGTTCAACGCCTAGGATCCGCACCGCATCGCGCACACTCTCGGGGCCGCCAAACTCGCCCGCATGGGTGGTCAGGCGCAGCCCGGCTTCGCGCGCACAATCAAAACTCCAGGCGAAATCGCCTTGTGTTCCCATGCCCTCATTACCGCCCATACCAAAACCGACAATCCAATCGCCAGCCGTGTCAGCGGCACATCGCGCAGCATTCTTTGCCATGTCCGGCCCGAAATGGCGCACACAGGTAACAATGCCACGTAGGGTGATGCCAAAGCGTTTCTCTGCTTCCTCAGATGCATCCTGAATAGCCGCCAGATAGTCCTTCCAAGCCGCCAAATCACCGCCGCCGCAGAAATCTGGGCTGATGAAAGTCTCGGTATAGACCACGCCGTTTGCGGCACTTTCTTCCAAAATTGCAAGCGTAAGACGGCGGAACTCCTCCGGTCCGGTAAGCACTTCACTGGCAGCTTCGTAGACCGACAAGAAATGGGTGAAATCGCGGAAATCATAACCACCGTCGTCGCGAAAAATGCCACTCAGGTCCATTTTCTTTTCATACGCCAACTGACGAATAAAATTTGGCGGTGCTGCACCCTCATGGTGCAGATGCAATTCAATTTTGGGCAGGTCTGCGACAGTCATAAGAAGCTCCTTCCTGGGCCTTCTGACACAACACCCAGATGCTCTGCAATGCTTGCCGCCACATCAACGAAAGCCACCGCGCCTATTGGGCCCGCGCCAAGCCCGGCAATCAGCACCGGCACCTGTTCGCGGGTGTGGTCCGTGCCTGGCCAACTGGGGTCATTGCCGTGGTCGGCGGTCAGCAGCAACATGTCGCCGTCACGCAGG
The DNA here is from genome assembly GCA_002162795.1 of Rhodobacterales bacterium 56_14_T64. Lineage (GTDB taxonomy): Bacteria > Pseudomonadota > Alphaproteobacteria > Rhodobacterales > Rhodobacteraceae > Parasedimentitalea. The sequence goes on along the minus strand of MAAY01000068.1, from coordinate 555 downwards.
TTTGCAATGATCTTGCCAATCTCAACGTCGAACCATTCCAGCGTCCGCGCATAGCCCGAGATATCGCGGCGATGGCCGTAAAGGCTGTCGAACTCAACAAAATTGGCAAATGTCAGGCTGCCGTCAGCAGCATTTTCCACCCGATCGGCCAAATGCTCTATCAACGTCGCATCAGCCCCTTTTTCCAGAGTCTCGATGCCCTGCATGGTGAAGATATCGCCGATCTTGCCAATCGCATGCACCGCACCACCCGCATTCTGCACCCAATTGGTCAGCACAGGCGCTGGCGGGGTGATGGCAAAGTCTCGCCGATTAGTAGTGCGGGTAAAGCCATCCTGTGCATTGCCAACAAAAGGTCGGGCGATAACCCGACCCACTTTCATCTTATGCAGGTGCGGAGCGATTGCGCGGCACAGCTCCAACAAACGGTCGAGCCCAAATGACTCTTCATGCGCCGCAATCTGCATCACGCTGTCAGCCGAGGTATAGACAATCGGCATGCCCGTCATCATGTGCTCTTCGCCGAGACGCTCGATAATGGCGGTGCCCGGTGCG
>MAAY01000076.1 GCA_002162795.1 Rhodobacterales bacterium 56_14_T64 | reverse complement strand
TATCACCTGCTCATTCCTCCGCGCTATCCAGCGCGGATGCTAACGTGGCAGGTGGGTCAATTTTACTCGCTCATAACCCACCCAAGTGGGTCAATTTCGCATGCCGATTCACAGAGGTAGCCCCCAAACCGCGGGGAAGAAAGCGTAGCGATGTGCCCGCCCTAATACACAGAGCTCGCAACAAATCCGGTAATGCCTTTGTAAAGTTAACCTTGCGATACGCCCCCAAGCATATCGGACCGCAATAGGCAGAGAGGATAAACTCAGTCCAATCCCTCACTCCACGGTGACCTGCCATCGTCGATTTCAACCGCATCGAGTTCCGTTAGATCAAAGCCCAACCATTCGCTCAGCCCCGCTGCGAACAGTCGGTAGCTGTCGACAGGAATCTGCCCTGCCCCAGTCACCTCTCGCTCGCGGGAGAGCGTGATCTCCCAGTTTGGTCCGGTGAGCTTGAAACCACCCTGATCCCCCATGCTGATCTCGACTTTAGACCTTGGGAAAACATCAAGGGCGATATTGGACAATGCCGTTATGATATCTACGACGCGAAGGGTTTCTGGGACAGCTGCGCTCTGATCCAAGCGATATCGCGGGAAATCACCTTCACCTCTTCGAACAGCGCTTCCTGTTTTTGTGCCTGAATGCGTGCCGTTTTGATCTCCGCTGCTGCTTGGGTCAACACCTCCGCGTGCCGCTCCATTGCCAACCCGATCCCCGTCATCTCTGAGATGAGCTCTTGCATCTTGAGCGCCATATCCGTTCCGGTCTCGCTCCCCAAAACGCGATGAAGCAGCACGCAAAGCTCCTCCATCAACAGCTCCAGACTCTTTGATTTGCTCGACTTTGGTGTCATAGTTTATCGTCTCCAGTTTGTTCTTGATGTTGCGGAATGGGGCCAAGTCGATGTCGCTTAGGACGGAACCGATCAGATGGTTTCCCGCCAAGGCCGAGACCCTCGCGCGCAGGCGGCGCAATCCGGCCACGAGCCTGTCAGCAAGCCGCGCAAAACGGCGAGGTTCGGCGACCGGTTTTGCGGAGTCAGGGTGGCAAGATGGAATGGCCAACTCTGGAGCTACCACCCGGCGTACCCAGTCGGGTTCAGGTTCCACCCAGGTGCCGCTCGAATATTCCGCGGTGTTCCATGCCGCGCGGCGACGCCAGCTTTCCGAAAGGCTACAGTGAGCGGACGGTTTCAGTTCGCTTTTTGTCGGGGCATCATCGACTTGATCAAAAAGGGTGCCACGCAGAACAAGGGGATGTGAGTCTGTTTGAGAGACCAGAGTAATCGTCCCCCCCTGCCCCAGGCTGAACTCGAAATCGGTCGCTGCGACCACGTCTTGAAAAATTTCCAGGAACCCGACGCGATCACGAACATGAGCACTCGCCGCGATGATTTTTGCAGCTTGCAGAAGAAACAGCTTCGGTGCCGTTTCCGGGCTGAACTTGACCCCATGGCGCGCTGCTGCGGCCAGTCTTTTTTCGGCCCAGTCCGGCCCCTTCACCCCCGCGGCACGGTCCGGCCCACGGGGGTTAGACCAGCCAAGCTGTGCGATCAAAAAATCACCCAAGGCGTCAAATGCATTGCGACTGCCGCGCATCGGGGGATGCGGATTGTAGCTCCGTAGCTTCTCCGTATCTGTCCAGACAAAGCGCGGCATGGCGATGTTGATCTCCAAACGGCCCGTATGCGTATGTGTCCCGACAAAGACCGGCGGGCGGCACCTCGATGGAACGCCGGCAAATGCCAGTTCAAGGAATAGATCAATTGCCACCGCGATCGACCCACGCACCATCTTATCCTTATCGCCAGCGTTAAACTGCACCACGTCAACTTCTGTGGGGTCAAAAGACAGAAGCGCCACGCGATATGTGGCTTCGAACGTCAGCGCTGCAATCGCATTTTGTACTACGCTTGGAAACCCGATCAGCAGCTCCGGAGCGGGTGTTCTTGTTTCCCGGACAGGCTGCATTCCGACAGGCTTTACGACCTCTGTGTCAAGAAGATAAGCTGCGGGCTGCGCCGGATCTGCAGAGGCCTGATGAGGCGACCAACCGATCAGCATGGCGCAAACCGCGCGGAACAGTCGACCGGTGCCAACATCAGGATCACGTGCTCAATCTGTTGCAGCCGCATGAGAACAAGCATCATATCGATTTCATTTTCGCCAGACTGATCCGCAATCTGCCGGAGCATGTCGAGCACCTGCTCTAGCACCGAAGTGGTCTGCATGACCTGCTCAGCGGATGCTCCAAGGCGGTGGCCCAGTCCAGCCTGACGCAGGTATTCTGACAGGCTCCGACCGGCTTCGTCAGCGCGCTTTGTCAGTACGTCTTTTTCGCCTGCGGTGACATTCACTTTAAGTCGTTCTTGCCGTTTCACATTGGTCGGGTTTGCCATCTCATCACATCTCAGTTTTGGGCCCACCGAGGGGGCCTTGATCCACGCCTTCCCTAAAACGTTATGTTTCTGCAAAACTGATCTGCATAAAAAAGATGGTCGAGCCGTCTAAGAGATGTGGATAACCTTACATCGGTAGGGGCCTAACACCGCCGCTGCGGCTCTTTGTAACGTCGGGTTGGGCTGCGGCCTTGCGATCAAAATGGATGCCGAACATTCCGGACAACACACCGCCTGCCCTCATATCCCGGTAAAGTCGAGCACGGGCTTAAACCCTGCAAAGGCCTGTATTCCTAGACCGTTATCGCAGTTTTCGGAAGCGTCGGTCATTGCCGCAATGTCTGGCAATTTCTCCTGCGGGTACCCTTGGAACAGAGTTTACTTCAGTTCTATAAAGGAGCCTGCGATTGGTTTGGCACCCGTTGCGAAATTGGAGGTAGGTTGAGTTGGCCGATCACCTTCATTCTTAGCGCCTTCGCTTGGAAAGCACGGGTGTTCATTAAGTATTTGGCGGAAAAAATATATAATCGGGGCATCTTCGGACAATACGTATCACATCGCGATCTCTGATCGAGATCCTGCGAAAGGGTTCTGAAATTTCAATGTTTTGGCACCGCTCCAGACAGTGTGGCAGCTATTATCGAGAGCAGCTTCGAGCTAGGTTGTGACATCGTGATATGGTGGGCTGTCTCTCAACGACTGGAGATTGGTGCTGGATGCCGGCACCGGGTTAAACCGCCGGTGTCGATCTGATATCGTAGTAGGCACTCTCTCGCTCAGCGTGATTTCTTGATATTACATTGTACTTGATCAGCGCCACGAAAAGTTATCCACATAAGAGACGGCCTTCAAACCTATCCAACGCAAATTCAGCGCGTACCTGCTCCTTAGACACAACAATAAGGAGCCGGCACAAGATGCCGAATACGCCTATGCCACATGATACCAAGCCCAAACGTCGCCGCTCCAAAGCCGAGCGCAAGGAGAGCGCGGAAACCTCGCGTGCCTATGATGCGAGGAAACGCGAAGCGGGGTTTGTACGCTCAAATCTCTGGGTACCCAAAGACGACCTCGCAGACATTAAATGGCTTGTCGAAACACGCACCTATAAGCTCTGTTTGCACTACGCGCAGACACGCGCTCAGCAGCATCTCAGCGCGACACCGCCCGTCAGGAAGCGCAAACGCATCTCAAAGTCCGATCCTAGGCAGTTGGGGTTCGATTTTGGCTAGGGTTGCTCTTTGTACCCCGCCTTGCTCACCATACGTACATCGTCTCGGCATGGCGACATTGGCGAAGTGAGATACTCACTGCCACGCCTGGTATCATCAACCGACGCTCTACCTAGGACTCGTCAGCGTCATTTCGATCGGCGCTAACCTAGATACCGCAGTGAGCGCACCTATCCGAAACGGCCGATCTGCGTGCATGATATGGTTACTTCGAGGCCTATCATCATCGCTACGTATACGGGCGCAAATCTACCCTCGATTGTGCTTGACCGAACAGTTCAGCTTTGGCAAAGTCCAGAGCATGACCACTGCATGCCACATTACATTCTTTTTCCGAATATCGAGCTGAACTTAGCTTCGATTTTCGGGAGTGGCATGGTGCGCAACGGGACTTATACACCCTTTTAGATGCCAGATTAGCGTCAGCGCGGCGGTTCGAATCCGCCCATTCCTACCAAGTTCCATCGTCAATCATTTGTTGATTTCGGCTGAACGGTTGCAACGATCTGTCCGGCTCTGAGCACCATTTCGGCACTCCCAAATGCCCAGATTCTCGTGTGGCTGTATCAAGTCGCGTTGCTTGCCATTCCTGCCCCGGTGATTTCTAAGTTTCCATGTCGGTAAGGAGAGGTGCGTTCTCGGCGGCACCATCGGCCTGTTTGCCCAACCGCAGTCTACGCGTTCACAGATCCAATTTCGATGAGGCAGCCTCCATCGCTTACTTCGCATCATGGAAGGCTTTACGTCACCACTGCGCCAGAAATGCTTTACGTGAGGTTTTGAGCCGCCTCGATCGTCAAAGCATTCCATTTACCCTAGGGCTGAAGGCTCCGGTGGCTGAAAGAACACCCGTGCAGGTGAAGAATTAACTTCCTGTCAGTGATGACCTCAGAATTCAGGTCAGTGCTGATGTCAGAACTGACTATTTGAACCTTTTGCAGGGAAACTTCGCGCAGGTGGACTTATGCAACAGCACTCGTCAAAACTGTTCAGCTTTGGCCCGCAAGGAAAAATTCGCAATATAGTATTGCGGGGGGGTAAGTCTCGCGCAATGCGGACGGAGTTTCAGCCTCCTCCATCAGATCGACGTATCGCGCTGTCGCAAGGGCACCTCATTCGTTTTTCAGATTAATCCAGACCGCGCAGGTCGGAATGTGTCAAGATTGGTAGGGAAGTGATCAACTATTGTAACTTCATCATAGCCTTGCACGATGGTGGCGATCACCCACCGAGTAGCATGACCGAGCAAACCATCGCGGAAATAGCAGCAGCAGCGCTGTTCATACTCCGATATCATTTAAGGGAAATGAATGACCCGTGACGCTGATATCATCCGCAGCCGAGCTGCCGTCCGTCGCGAAGTGGCACTGGCGGCGTGGCATGCGATCAAGTCGGAGCTCGAAGCGGTTGGCCTAGAGCTGACTTTATTTGGATCGCTGGCAAAAGGGGGCTTCTCAACTCATTCTGATATCGATGTTGTTGTCCAGCTGGGGGATAGCGGCATTTCCAGATCTGCTGTCGATCGTATCGTCAGAAGGGTTTCGGGCGATATCCCGGTAGATCTGTTTTTTGTAGAAGACCTGACGCAATCAGACTTAAAGACGTTCCTTGGTACCTGACACACAAATTGATCCGCTGTTTGGTGCAAGCATAACGCACATGAAGCTGCCAAGCTCAACGCTAAGGGGAGTTTGGCTGACACGGCGCGAACGGCCCAGGGACTAAGCCGCTCCGCGGCAATGGCGCTTGCGGCTGATGGATTGAGCCCTCCGTAACAGCGCGCATTTTGCGATCTGACTGACTTGTCTGACGATTGGGGCCTTCTCAATCAACCGACAGGAGGTTCCCATGACAGAGGAGAGAGTAACCCCGCTGCGCCAGCGGATGATCGAAGACATGCGCATCCGTGGGATGGGCGAGAAGGCGCAGAAGTCCCACATCCGGGCGATCAAGGACTTCGCGGCCTTTCTTGGGCGGCCACCCGACACGGCGACACCGGAAGATCTGCGCGCGTATCAGCTGCACATGACAGACAGCGGGGTGACCCCGTCGACGTTCAACGTGCGGATCGTGGCGCTGCGGTTCTTCTTCAGCATGACCTGCGGGCGGGAGGAGATGAAGCGCTACATGCAATTCCGCACCGAACCGCGCAAGCTGCCCGTGGTTTTCAGCGTCGAGGAGGTGTCCGACATCCTGATGGCAGCACCCGGACCGGGGCTGAAGTATCGGGCCGCGCTCAGCATCTCTTACGGCGCAGGACTTCGGGCGTCCGAGGTCTGCAACCTCAAGATCAGCGATATCGACAGCGACCGGATGCTGATCCATGTCGAGTTGGGCAAGGGTCAGAAGGACCGTAAGGTGATGCTGTCACTCGGCTTGCTGGAGTTGCTAAGGGCCTGGTGGCGCGAGGCACGTCCCGAAGGCTGGCTGTTTCCCGGCAAGCCGAAGATCAACCCGATTTCGCCGCGTCAGTTAAGCCGCGCTTTCACCTCAGCCAAGCATATGGCAGGGGTCAAGAAGCCGGCGACATTGCACACGTTGCGACACAGTTTTGCCACCCACCTTTTGGAGGCAAACACCGACGTGCGGGTTATTCAGGTGCTGCTCGGCCACGCTAAGCTGACGACCACTGCGCGATACACTCATGTGGCCACCAAGACGATCCGCGACACTGTCAGCCCCTACGAGATGCTGGCCAAATTGCAGGATCAGACGGTGAAGCGAAGTCTGGAGTGACCGGGCGCCGGGGTGCCCCGGACCGAACTGGAGATTGCTGATATCTTCCGCACCCATGGTCCTGCGTGGCGGCTGGCCAATGCGGGGCATGTCAGCCTCTCCCAGTTGAAGGTGATGTCGTCGATCGAGGCCTGCCGGACTGAGGCTCTTGGCGGGCATGTGGCTGGCTGTGCCACATGCGGCCACCATCACATCGCTTATAACTCCTGCAAGAACCGGCACTGCCCGAAGTGCCAGGGACCGGCCGCGCGCGACTGGATGGAGGCACGGGCCGAAGATCTGCTGCCCGTGGAATATTTCCACGTCGTCTTCACCCTGCCAGCTGAGATCGCGCAGATCGCCTATTGGAACAAGAAGGCGATCTATGGCTTGCTGTTCAAGGCGTCGGCCAAGACCGTCATGACCATCGCGGCCGACCGCAAGCGCATGGGCGTGCGAGTGGGCATGACCAGCGTGCTGCACACATGGGGATCGGCACTGACCCATCATCCGCATATCCATATGATCGTCCCCGGCGGCGGCCTGTCGCCGGACAGCACCAAATGGGTCGCCAGCAAGCCTGGGTTCTTCTTGCATGTGCGCGTGCTGTCGCGCCTGTTCCGCCGGCTCTTTCTGGACGGGCTCGTGGCGCTGCACCAAGCCGGAGACCTGGCTTTCTATGGGGACTTGGAGCGGCTGGCGCTGACGGACGCCTTCACCACCTGGCTCACCCCTTTCCGCAAATCCGAATGGGTGGTCTATTCCAAGCCGCCCTTTGGCGGCCCAGAGGCCGTGCTTGCCTACCTGAGCCGCTATACTCACCGCGTCGCCATCTCAAACCACCGCTTGGTCAGCGCTGATGCCGACACCGTCGCCTTCCGTTGGAAAGACTACCGCCTCAAAAATGGGGACCGCCAGAAGATCATGCGCTTAGCCACGCCTGAGTTCATCCGACGCTTTTTGATCCACGTCCTTCCTGACGGGTTCCACCGGATCCGCCACTACGGCCTGCTGGCCAGCAGCGCTCGCAAAGCTAATCTCACAAAAATCCGCAAACTGCTCTGCATCCAACCACCAGATCAGGCAGATGTCCAAGACGCTGAGCCAGACGTCACCCCGCTCACGCTGCGTGAACCATGCCCATGCTGCGGGGGACCCATGCGCATCATCGAGATCTTTCGTCGCGGGCAGAAACCGATGTCACGCGCGCCACCACGGGAGCAGGCCGCATGACCGACCGCCTGTCACAGATCATCAACCCACGCTGGCTGCTCCGTGCAGAACCGGACCAAGCCACCTGCGCCGATCAGGTATCAGCAGGTTCCCAAACCACAAATCCACCCAGCCCGGCGGGCAGCGCTTGGCGACTGGGCTGGGAAGCCCGCATCTGCAGCCTCGTGCAAAAGGCCAAACGGCCCGCTGAAACAGCCGTCGTCTCGATCGTCAGCGAACTTTACCCATAGCATCACCAAGACCCTCGCGGCTTCGACCTTGGGAGGTTTTCCAACGCGGGTCGTCCGCCCAACAAGACGCGAACCTCACGCCGCGACCCGCATCAGAAAACCTTCACCTTAGCGGACGTTCGGTCCAAACCCATCCAATGGCTTCTTTATCTCATAACCTATCTAAGGCGTGAAAACCGGCAAGTCCGACGGGGCGCGCATGCGCCCCGCCCTTTGGCATAGCAGTAAAATGCCGTAATTGCCCCGAGAGGGCCGCGTAGACCGCGCTCTCGAAATCCATATACCCTGGAAAGGAGACCCCATCTGCGAACGGCAGGATCTGCGTTGCCCAGTAGCCGCCGATCCCATTCTTTC
>MAAY01000036.1:47629-53440 GCA_002162795.1 Rhodobacterales bacterium 56_14_T64 | reverse complement strand
TGGGTCGTGCCGTCGGCGTAGACTGGCACCCGCTGACGCATGTTGAAGACAATCATCCGCAAATCGTCGATGCCGTGCATATGGTCGGCATGGCTGTGGGTATAGATCACCGCGTCCAGCCGTCCGGTGCCGCTGTCCAGCAGCTGGCTGCGCATATCCGGTGATGTGTCGATCAGCACTGTCGTGGTGCCATCAGGGCCGTCGCGTTCCACCAGCAGCGAGCAGCGGCGGCGGCTGTTGCGTGGGTTTTCCGGGTCACAGTCGCCCCAGTGCCCGCCCAGTCGGGGTACACCGCCGGAAGAACCGCAGCCCAAGATGGTAAACCGCAGCTCTCCCATCAGGCAGAAGCCGGGAAAGCTGCGGCCTTGGAGAACAGGCGGTTGAAATTTTCCTGCGTGCGTGCGGCAAACTCGGCGTAATCGAGACCGAAGACCTCGGCCCCAATGCGGGCGGTGTGGGCGGTATAGGCGGGCTCGTTGCGTTTGCCGCGATGGGGAGGTGGGGCCAGATAAGGCGCATCGGTTTCCACCAGCACCCGGTCTATGGGCGCGGCGGCAAAAATGTCGCGGATTTCCTGGCTTTTGGGGAAGGCGGCGATGCCGGACATCGACAAGTAGCAGCCAAGCTCCAGTGTGGCGCGGGCCAGTTCGGGCGACGACGAGAAGCAGTGCATCACGCAGGCGAAGGTGCCGTTGTTCATTTCCTCGGTTAGGATCCGGGTCATGTCGTCATCGGCAGCGCGTGAGTGAATGATCAGCGGCAGGCCTGTTTCGCGCGCGGCGGCGATGTGGATGCGCAGGCTGTCTTTTTGCACCTGCGCGGTCTCGGCTGTGTAGTGGTAATCGAGCCCGGTTTCCCCGATGCCGACAAACTTGGGGTGTTTCGCCAGCGCCAGCAATTGGTCGAGCGTTGCCATCGGTTCACTCGCGACGCTCATCGGATGGGTGCCGGCGGCGTAGAATACGGGCGCGTGGGTCTCGGCTATTGCGCGCACGGAGGGTTCGTTTTTCAGTTTGGTGCAGATGGTGACCATGCGGGTCACCCCGGCCTCGGCTGCATTGGCGATGATTTCGTCCAGCTTGCCCTCGAAATCGGGGAAATCAAGGTGACAGTGACTGTCGGTAATCTGGGGAGGGGTGGTAGTCTGGGTCATGCCTGTCTCTGTCGCCGATGCATCCTTGCTGGCCGCATCGGGCCTAGCGGGACGCGGTTGCCTGCATCTTGAAAACGGTATCTAGGACAAGCGCGGCGGGGTCAAGGTTCACCGCCTGACCGTGGCGGGCACGCGCAGTAACCACGGCTGCCAATTCAGCCCAGGCGCGTGCAGATTGAGGGGTTGGCGCCAGTCGGGTTAGGACCTCGGCCTCATTCGGTGCCGCCTGAGGCACTGGCGGCGTACCGCTGGCACCTGTTCGGGCCAGACGTGCCAGTGCCACGTCAATCAGGGTGAGCAACAACTCGAATTTCTCGGCGCCGCCACGCTGGGCGGCAGCCTCGGCCAGTGCCATGGCACGGGGGCGGTCAAGCTGGGGCATTGAGGCGAGAATTTGCACCAGTTCAGTATAGATCTGTAGTCCGCCAAGATTTAGCAACCGCAAAGCCGCGCCAACGGACCCAGCGGCGAGGGCGGCCAGATGATCTGGGTTCTCTGGTAACTCGGCGCCGGACTGGGTCAGGGCGTTTTGCATGTCCTCAGCTGAAAGTGGCGACAGGCGCAAGGTACGACAGCGCGAGCGGATGGTGGGCAACAGGCGGGATGGCTGATGCGAGATCAACAGCAGGGTGGTGCGGGCCGGCGGCTCTTCGAGCATTTTCAGCAGCGCGTTGGCGGCGCTGGTGTTCATGTCATCGGCGGCATCGACGATCACCACTCGGCGACCTCCATCGGTGGCTGACAGGCCAAAGAACCGGTTCAGGGCGCGGATGTCATCGACCACGATCTGGCCGCGCAGTTTGCCCTTGTCGTTGTAGCTGCGGCTGATCGCAGCCAGGCCAGGTTCGGCGAGGGCCTGAATGCGGTGCGACACTGGGTGTTCAGGGCTGACGTCAAGCGTGTCCACCGGCGGTGGTGCGCCGAATAAGCCGTCCGTGGCTGGCGGGGTGGCAAGCAGAAAGCGGGCGATGCGCCAGGCGAGGGTGGCTTTGCCAATGCCCTGCGGGCCGGTCAACAGCCAGCCATGGTGCAGGCGCTCGGAATTAAAGGCGGTCAGGAAAGCAGCCTCGGCCTCGGTTTGACCAAAGAGCTGCTGCGTTTCACGCGGGTGTGGTGCGCCGGGAGCCTGATCGGCGCGTGGCAGGTCTTCGTCGGATGGTTTGCCCTTCATGACAGGGCTGCTTGTGCTGTGGTCAGGACGTCAGCGGCAACTGTGTCAACCGGGCGATTGCCGTCGATCACCCGAAAACGGGGGGCGAATTCCTGTGCCAAGGCCAAAAAACCAGCCCGCATTTTCTGCTGCAACTCGATGCCAAAATCCTCGAAGCGTTCTTCGGTGGTCTGGCGACCCTTGGCGCGCGACAGGCCGACCTCGGGGTCCATGTCGATCAGCAGGGTCAGGTCCGGCTCGCGGGTAATCATCATCTCATGCAGTTTGTCGACCTTAGCCCGAAGATTGCCGCGCGATAGGCCTTGATACATCCGGGTGCTGTCGGCGAAACGGTCACAGATCACCACTTTGCCCGCGGCCAGTGCCGGCTCAATGGTGCGCTCCAGGTGGTCGCGGCGGGCGGCGGTGAACAGCAGCAGCTCGGTCTCGGCGGACCAGCGGTCGGGGTCGCCCTCCAGCACCAGCGAGCGGATTTCCTCAGCCCCCCTTGAGCCGCCGGGTTCGCGGGTTAATACAACGTCACGGCCCTGCGCTTGCAGAGCTTCGGCCAGCATGCGGCATTGGGTGGACTTGCCCGAGCCGTCGATACCTTCGAATGTCAGAAAAAGGCCTTTGGCCGGTGGTGTCGTCACATTGCCCCCTCGGGACCGGTTAGAAATCGTGCGATCAGGACGTCGGCGGCGGTTTTCACCCGCACAAAGAAGCCGCCACTGGGCACGTCATTGGCTGCCACCAGGGGCAGGCGAATTTCGGGAAGATCTTCGGGCTGCAGCACCAGTTCGGCCAGTTGCTGCCCTTTGGTGATCGGCGCCTCAATAGGGCCAGTATAAACAACCTCGGCATTGATCTGTTTTCCGGACAGAGCAGGCAGCAGAACGGTCAGATCCTCGGCCGGAACCAGGCTTACGGTTTTCTGCGCGCCGCGCCAGACTTCGGCCTGAGCCACCGGAACAGAGGCTTTCGCGATCGTTTTGGAGGTAAATTGGCGAAACGACCAGTTAACGAGGGCTTCCGCCTCCCTGGCACGGGCCGAAGTGCTGTCCAGTCCCGAGAGGACAAAAATCACCCTCCGGTCCCCCTGAACGGCGGAGCCTACCAAACCATAGCCAGCTTCATTTGTGTGCCCCGTCTTAAGCCCGTCAGCGCCAATGCCAAGGCTAAGCAGGGGATTGCGGTTGCGGATGTTCGAGGGAGCGCGGCCATCAAAGGTGAACTCGGTTTCGGAAAACAACGGGTAGTACTCCGGGAAGTCCTCGATGATGTGTTCGGCCAGAATGGCCAGATCCTGCACCGACATGCGATGTCCGGCAGCGGGCCAGCCGTTGGAATTTGCAAAGGTCGAATTGTCCATGCCCAACTGCTTGGAACGTTTGGTCATGTAGCGGGCAAATCCTGCCTCGGTGCCATCCGGGCTGAGTGCCTCGGCCAAGACCACACAAGCGTCATTGCCTGACAAGACGATGATACCGCGCAGCAGATCCTCGACCCGCACCCGGTCGGTGGTGTCCAGGAACATGGTCGAGCCGCCATAGCTCATCGCGTGTTGGCTGACCGGCAGTTCTTCATCCAGGGTGAGGCGGCCATCGCGGATCGCTTCAAACGCCACATAAAGCGTCATCAGTTTGGACATCGAAGCAGGTGGCAGCGGCTGTTCGGCATTTTTTGCCAGTAAGACCGTGTCGGTGACCTGATCCAGCACATAGGCGGCGCGGGCTTTGGTATCAAAGGCCGCAGCCGATAGCGTTGACAGGCTGAGGGCCAGCCCACTGGCCGCGATCAGTCTGACAGAGGATTTTATAATAGCGATCACTGGAATATCCTCCGGCGCTTAGTTGGTGACAGCATAGGCATCCGAGAATCCGGCTGCCTGGACCTTCTTCAGCAGGGCTGTGCGTTCGGATTTGCTTTGGGCGGGGCCAACCACGACGCGCCAGAACGGTTTGCCGTTTGACGATTGCGCCAGCACTGTCGGGATCACGCCCGCATTGCGCATCTGTCCGGCGGTGCCCTTGGCGTTGGCTTCAACGCTGAAAATGCCGATCTGGATATAGGGTTTATCAAGCGATGAAGTCTTGGCCGGTGGAGTTGGAACTGGCTTGGGAGCGGTTGGGGCAGGCGGTGTTGACGCCTCGATCGCAGCCGCCGCGGCACCTGCGATGGGGTCCAACTGAGTTTGTGTAATCTCTGGGTCTGCACCGGAAGCGGGTTCTAACGTTGCAACCTCTACCTCGGCCGCGTCTTCGATCGCGGGGCTCTCATCGACGGTTTCGCGGCGCAGAGCGGTGACGTTCAGCTCAACAGGTGCACCGGCCAGCATGCCCAGGGCGGCGGCGGCATCTGACGAGGCCTGCAATCTGGGACCGGGGATTTCGCGCTCACGGCGGAACAGGGCACCGATCACAAATTTGCCATTGGCGTTGTTGCGAATGATCACACGCTCAGGCTCTTTGGCATCGGGGTGCGCCACCCAAACACCACCCAATGACGGGCGCCCATCCCACAACCCGGCTTCGGTGACCTGGAACACATCCGGGGCCTCGACGTCACGTTCAACCAATCGGGTACTACTGCTGGCGACCGGTGCACTATCGCTGGTGGCCTCTTTGGGTTGCAGGAAACCTGGAACCGCGCCGTCTTCGCATGCGGTCAGCAGCACAAGGCCGATGGCCGTGGCCACCAAGCGTGCTGCTCGGGGTCTCGTCACCTTCGCGTCGCTCATAGTTTTTATCCTTGCCTGTCCTGCGGACGTCGTTGCGCCCAGTGACGGTTGCCCCGGTAATGTCTTCAATTGACAGTACCATAGCGCGTGGTGAGGGTCATGAAAAGTCCGTCGCTGAGGGCTCGGCAAGAAATCCCCTTTGAGGCATTTTCAAAGAGGGTGGTTTTTTGCTTGCCAGTGCCGATTACACAGCCTAAACCCCGTTTCGACCGGGGAGGTGGCAGAGTGGTCGAATGCGGTAGTCTTGAAAACTTCTGAGGGTTAACGCCCTCCCAGGGTTCGAATCCCTGTCTCCCCGCCATTACCTTTTCACCGTCAGCCAAAGCCCCTAACACATTGAAGGGGCTTGTGGTTTTTGCGGTTCGAAAGCCTCTATTCCGCGCATATGGTAATGGGGCTGCAAAGACCAGTTTTAGCAAGGTCTTGCGGTTATCAGGGTTTGGCGACGACCATAGATTCCAAGGGTTTACGAGGAAATTTAGAGCGGTTCGAAAACTTTTGTCGAAGTCTTGGCAATGATCTTGTTTTTGAACCAGGTTCTCACTGATCAGGACTTTCTCAGCTTCTAGTTTTTCCAGCTTAGTTTCATAGGCCTGTATCGCTGAAGAGCTTGTGGTTTCAATGAGGCGGTCTGTCAGCTTGCTGATTGTGGTATTGATGCCGGTCAAAGCCCGCTTTTGCTCGCCGCGTTTCTCCTCGTAGCCTTGAATGCGGTGATCCCAAATATCCCGGAACATCGCACTTACTGTTGTCATCATCCCTGCTGAT
>MAAY01000036.1:0-47578 GCA_002162795.1 Rhodobacterales bacterium 56_14_T64 | reverse complement strand
CGGATGGACTTTCTGCGTTCATCGCACTGCTTGTTGAAACACTCATAGTAAGGATAGCGCTTGTTGCGTCCTTTGGCCCAATAGGCAGTGAGCTGGTGGCCGCAGCAATCGCAAGTCACAAATCCTCTGAGTGGGAATTCCTCGGCTGCGTCAACGCGAGCTGCTGCATAGGCCTTCGTGCTGAGACGTTCCTGAATGCGTTGGAATACCTCCCACGTGATCAGGGCCTCGTGTTTGCCTTTGGTCAAGGACACGTCCCAAGGTTTGTATTCGTAATAGCCCGCGTAGATTTTGTTGGTCAGTAGGTTCTTGATCCGCTGCGGGTGGATCTCGCCTTTGCTGTCTCGGGTAAAGATCGGATGTGGCTCAAGAAAGCGCTTCACTTCCGACTGAGTCTGAAAACGTCCTGTCGCAAACCCTTCCAATGCTTCCTGAATGAGGCTGGCGTGCGGCTCATCGCGTACCATGAGTTTGCCGTTATGCCCTTTCACACGGGCGTATGTGTAGCCTGTTGGCCCCCAGAACGCGAAATAGCCGTTCATGAGGCGGGCTTTCATCCGATGGATCACCTGCTCGCCGTTTTTCTGGCGGTGGTGCTGTGCCATGCTGGCGACGATGTTCTCAAACAGAATACTGTCTGCGTCGTCACCAAATTCGATGGAGGGGCTTTCCAGCGTTGCCCCCACTGAACCAAGAGCACTGCGCAACTTGCGGTGAACTTCGGTATCACGGGCCAGCCTAGAAATATCATCAATCAGAACAACTGGTTCCGCCGCGCGGTTCTTGCGTAACCACGTCATCATTTCCTTCATGCCAGGACGGTTGACAAGCCCACCTGAAACGCCTTCGTCCCTAAAAACCTCTGCAACTTCGTGGTCTTTATAGGCTGCGAATTCGCGACAGCGTCGTTCCTGAGATCCCAAGCCATCACCCTTTTTGACTTGGGCTTTGCTGGAAACACGCGTGTAAATTACTGCAATGCTCATAGGTCCTCCTCTACTTTTGTGATGCTCTTCGATTCTACCGCGATTGCCTCTTCAAGGGAATCAAAAGCCTTGCAAGCGATGGCTAATTTCAGTGGGTAAGTTGGCGAAGTGATGGTTTCATCTACTAAGGCCTCTGTGATCGTCCAAAGGTCGCGGAGCAATTCGTCTTCTTGTTCGGTGGTAAGGTTCAACGGTGCGATATGGGCGCGATACCGTTCCAGGTCAAAAGTCATAAATAGGCCTTCCCCATGCAGCCCAGCGGTTCAACAGGGTGCATGTCATGCGGTTAAAAGTATTTGAAAGTAAAAAAGCGCCCGATCATCCGTGCGGGCTCATCTAAGGCCGAACTCGGGTGAAATGCGGGCGCATCTGTAGGTATGAATTCCTAAACACTACCTGAAAATTTGTAAAAAGTCAATCTTTTTAAGAGCTTGTAGATTTTTGGTCTTGAGCGAAACGTGACGGAGTTGCGTAAGCAAGGCTGAGCGTGGCTTTGCCCTTATCCTAGGTACTGAGTGCGTAGCTAAGCAATCTCATTCACCTTGATCACAAAGGTTAACGTGACTTTAACCTAATAAAGCTATGATATTGCTATGAATTTGGAACAGGAACAGTACGAGATCAGCTTAACTGACCGGTTTAAGCTCCATGCCAAGGATTTTGACGACCTCCAGAATGAAATGGCTGGAAATGACGTTGGCCGAATAAGTCGGTTTTTGACGGGGGACGAGCACGGGCCACGGGGCGCTGAGAAGCGTCGTGCCAAACGCGAGGCCGTACTTAGCAATCTGCAAATCATGATGAGTGATCCTGAATACGCGAAATTCTATCGTGAAACTGAGGGCGTTTTGCGAGAAAGTCAGACGAAACTGGACGAAGCGTTAGAGCAAGTTCAGCAGGCCAAATCTGTGGCGATGACTGAGCTTGAGAATATCCTTAATCAAGCCGCCCGCCTGCCGAATGATGGGCCACGTGTTTTCAAAGATCGGAACGGTCAGGTTCGATTTGAAGACGGCAGCCTCGTAGAGGAAGAGTTAGCAGCGACCATTGAATGGACTGGGGCTGAGCCTGGAAGTGAACAGCTGCAGTCAGCAAGAGAGCGTGTTGAGCGGCTGACGGATTTGGAAACTAATATTTTTACTGGGCAAGCTGAACTTGGCGATGCGCAGGAGCGCATGGTCGACAAACACGATCCTATTAGTCGAGCGGAACAGCAAGAGTTCCAAGACCGCGCTAAGGAAATTGTAGGCGATATCGACATTCAGATGAAGACCGTTTTTGAAGCTCCTCCGAGCGATCCGAGTCAGGATGTTGAGCTTACGATTGCCGCCCAACCGGATATTCCCAAATTTAATTGATTGCGAAGCCCCCACAGGCTTCCTCAATCACGGCCAAAATGATGCCTTGAGGATGATAGCTGGGGTAAGCTTCCAGTTTCTTGCGAATGTAGGTGTGCCGCTCCTGTCGCACATCTTTTTCGGTGTACCAATCAGTCATGCAACTTTCTAATTCACCATGCTGACCAGTGCGCCCCACCACAATACTGGTCATTGTTATCGAGGTGGCAAAAAAGTGATCCTGCGCCTCTTCGCTCCATCCCAAAACAATTTCTCCAGTGAACTCTTCCGCTGAAGAGACCTGTGGATGAAACGCCAGTGAGACCAAAATTCCTTTTACAAACAATCTATTGAGCATGATCATAATCGAAGGTTTTTGAGCATAATAGATTTACAGGATTCAATGAGATTGATACACAGGCAAGGCCGCAGACAGCCGTTAGAAATACGGAAAACAGATCCCAAACCGCCAATGTTTTGGCGACGCTCAAAAAGGTTCGTTTTTGAGCAGGACGGGAGCGTTCCACCATGACCATCTGGCCGCACATCTTCAATGAGGGGCGCAGAATTGGTTATGCCCGCGTATCCACCAAGGATCAAAAGCTGCGGATGCAGCGCGATGCTCTGGAAGCCATTAGCTGTGACATGATTTTTGAGGATCACGGCGTTTCCGGCGCGAAGCCCAGCCGTACCGGGCTGGACGCAATGCTGCAGGAACTGAAGCCGGGCGACACGGTTGTAGTGTTTAAACTCGACCGCCTGGGGCGCTCCGTTCTGCATCTGGCGGATTTGCTGGTGCGGTTCCAGGACAGCGGCATTCACTTCTGCAGCCTATGCGAAGGTATCAATACCACTACCCCCGGCGGTAAGCTCGTCTACCACCTATTCAGCGCCTTTGCCGAGTTCCAGCGGGACATCATCCGCGAAAACACTGTGGCAGGCCTGGAAGCAGCTAGAAGGCGCGGCAAGCGCCTCGGCAGACCACCGGTACTCGACATTGAAACTGTCCTCGCAGCGCATCAGGCAGTGCATCAACGTGGCGTGACAGTGACTGAGGCCGCCCGCAGAATTGGCGCATCCCGTTCAACCCTCTCCCGCAATTTGCGAAACTTGCAAGGCAAGCCAGACCGTTTGCAATAGATCTCGTGAGAAATGGGGGCAAACGGTCGGCTTTGGAATTAGCGGCAGGCGTAGACATAGTTCATCCCTGCGATGGTGATTTCCGAGAAGTCCACGGCCAGATCACGGGCAATGGCATCATAATCTATGTAGTTCTGAAAGGCCTCCGGCACCTCTCCAAACATCCCCTCTTCCACAAACTGCTCCGCCAGTTCCCGCATGGTGCTGACATCATGGATTTCGACGTCAAACTGGATCGGGATCAGATTTGGCTCAAAATCATAGCCACACTCGCCAAGGGCAATGATCACGGTCTGCTTTTCCCAATCTTCCCACTCCTTAACGCCAGTCAGGAACTGCGCGAAATTGGCTTGGTCCAGACCAACTGCCTTTGCCAGCTCGCAGTCAATGTCATCGCCATCAATGAACTGTATTTCAAACTCTTCGACTGGCTCGCCATAGTCGTTGCGCAGGGCGTCGGCCTTGGCCGTGTATTCTTCTGCTGTTTTAAAATAATAGCCTGTTGCCGACAGATCATAAGGCTGTGCGTAAAGCTGCGTCATCTTTCTTTTCTCCAATTAAACAAGGGGTTCACGTTTGAACCCTTGCTTCCGGCGAGGATGGAGATGGGAGGGGACAAGAAAAATAGATGCGGATGGTGCGGGCGCAACAAAGTGAGCCACGGTCCTCGTCCATTTTACTTGTGGGGAGAAAGAGGCAAAGCCTCTTGGCTTCCCCTTTTTCTGTTGGTCATTGTCCGAGTATTGTGTGCCGTTTTCTTTAAGGCTGATTGGAACATCAACTTATTTTGGGGTGCGGAAATTTGAATTCAAAATCTCCAAGCACGGTGCATCCACCACTCCATCAGGGATGATCACCTCTTGGGGGTTCTTGACTGCAATCACATCCTCGTCATGACGGCCAACTTGCCATGCGTCACGCACGACAAGCCCACGCTTAAGTATCGCGAGGTCTGTGAGCATTTCAGGATTGCCACTACTGCTCATTACTGCAGGGATCAGGTAAAATGCCCCAATACGGTGGTAAAGTTCCAGGAAGCCATCAAGATTAGTTGAGTTGCTGGGCTTCATCGTATGCAAACGCGACATGCTCATGAACATACGGTCCTGATTAGAATTCTCAGGTATACTTTCATGGTTCTTAGAGATGTGAGTACGGTAGTGATGGACATTATTTTTGTCGATGCCGCGCAAAAGAGCAAAACGGATGATTTCATCATTATCAATGCTCCCTATTAAGTCGACCCAACCGCGAAAGATGGCTTCGGCCATTGTTCGGTCTGTGAAAATGAGCCCAATAATTGGTGGATTTTGACTCAGCGGGCCTTGATGCGCATATAATAGTCCTTGCCAGCCAGCTTTATCCCAAAGATGAGTGTTAATGATGCTGGAAACTTCATAATCACTGTGGCTTTTAGGAAGTGAGAACTGTTTTTCATCATCTTTGTCTGTATTCTCTGGTAGCTTAATAACGTTTACTTGTGGAACCGGATACTTGATTTCGTATTCCCTGCTAACCAAGTGATCGAGGTCAGAGAACTTGACGATGTTACTTCCTAATATTCTATTTTGAGCGAAGTGGGCGAAGCAAAAAGATGTAGTCCTGTCAAAAAGGCTTTCCTCGGTAATCATTTTTTCAATGGTTTCCATACCGCCAGGAATGACGGCGATGGCAACCAACACTTGAACACAAAACTCTATTATTTTGGATCCCGAACGTCGCGCAACATCTACATCACTGACGCTCCAAGTCATTGGCCATGCAACAGTCATTTCCATCAAGATTTCGTTAAACTGAATTTTGACTTCGTCAATATCGCTCTTGCGATCAATTTTTATGAGTAACTTTTCAGTTTTGGGCCAAATTTTGTTAGTGAAGGCGGTTGCAAAGAAGCTTTCAACCGCAGTCAGGTGTGCTTCGCACAATAGTAAATCTTCTTCTGTTTCCCCACCAAGAAAACTAAGTTCCACACCCAAAATTCGGGTGCTGGCGGCGAATGGTTCCTTTTGATTGCACCTCGGCCTTTTGGGTAGAGAATCGTTTGCGGGCTGGGACGCCGCTGAATTTACGAGGTTTTCTAGTTCCAAATTGTCAGCGTCAGCAGGCATTAGTCCGTCATCAACGAGTTCACTTGCCCATCCAAGCCTATACATCAGAATTATCTTCGACATGAATAAACCAAGAGCGTCTAGGACATCGGGCAGTTTTGACAACAGAGGGAGAAAATCTTCATTCATTCCTGCAACCAAACAGCTCAGTAGGCCATCGGTATCTGTAACTTTTTGGTCCAGGTGAGTTTTGCTTTCGTCGGTTATGGGCAGTGAATCTCCAAGACTACGAAACCAGAGAACGCTCAATAAGAGGTCAGGCAGCCGACCTAATTCCAAAGATATTTTCGCCAAAAGCGATACCATCGGTATTGTTTCTATTCGAGTTTCTGAGTCAGAACTCGATATCATATTCAGTTGTACAAGTCCTGAAAGACAAACCGCTCTTGCTGCCCACAATAGTCCACTCCCCCTGTAAGCAACAGCTTGGCAGTATAGTGTCTCAAACTGTTCTTCGCGATACTCTTCCTTCATGAAGCAAATCGAGGCTTTTCCAAGCCAATAGAACGGGAGGCGCGCAGCGGGCCTCCCTGCCAAGTGGTGCTGTCTGACAGCACACACCTTGCGTTCCGACCTTTTAAGTCACATCTCTCGTTCCGACCTAAAGGTCACATCTCGCAGTCCTATGGTTCCATCACACGCCTTACGCCTAGACCCAGGTGACCCTCTTACGTTTCATCGAACATTTACTGGCCTGTCATCAACTTGTTCGACCAATTGGGATACCGCTCCAAATCGATAATCGTCTTCCAATTCGTTGGACGTAAAATCTGGATGCGAGTAACTAAGCGATTGAGTGCTCAGATAGCTTTGAGACAGCTCATATTGCTCCCTCAAAGCTGAACCAGCGATGTCTTCTGAAATTTCATTGCGATCCACCATAAGGCTAAGAAACTTAGCAGCGCGCATATAGTTAACATTACTATTGTTTTTGATTTTTAAGTAGTAATTGGCGACCGCGCAGGCTGATTTTGTATCAGACTGTTCGGTCGCTTCTAGAATCAGTGAAAAAGCTTCTGAACCTTCACTGAAAGGCTGTTGCTTGAATTGATTTAGAAATAATCCCAAATTGTATTTTGCCGATAACGGACCTATCTCGGCTGCAGTTCGAAACCACTTCTCAGCCTCTTGTACTTTGTTTGAGGACGGGAAATCTTCGAATACATAAGCCAAACCAAGTAAAGTGGCTGCACAGTGATGATTTTGGCTGGCCGCTTTTATTAGAGATTGTTCGGCTTCCTCCCGTTCAACTACAGGATCGTTTAAATCTTGCTTGAAGTAACTTAGACCGACGCAATAGTCTGCACAATTTGTGTTACTCTCTACCCCCCTTCGGCACAGTTTGGCTGCAAGCGGGATGGATACCTCAGTTCCATGTCCATAAAGGTACGCCATCCCTAAACTAGTTAGAGACCATTTATTGTCTTGGCTGGCACCTTGAGCGAAAAGGCTAAATGCCTCAGAGTCATCTGCGTCTTTATGCTCTCCGTTTACTATCATCCATCCCAAATTTGTTTGAGCTCTAGCGTAGTCTTGGTCTGCTGCTTTCCGGTACCAAAAGACGGCCTGAGCATCACTCTGGGCCTCAACACCTCGACCTTCCTTATACATCCATCCCAAATTTGTTTGAGCTCTAGCGTAGCCTTGGTCTGCCGCTTTTTGGTACCAAAAGACGGCCTGAGTATCACTTTGAGCGTCGACACCTAGACCACTCTCATACATCCATCCCAAATTTGTTTGAGCTCTAGTGTAGTCTTGGTCCGCTGCTTTTTGGTACCAAAAAACGGCCTGAGCATCGCTCTGGGCCTCAACGCCTCGACCCTCCTTATACATCCATCCCAAATTTGTTTGAGCTCTAGCGTAGTCTTGGTCTGCTGCTTTCTGGTACCAAAAGACGGCCTGAGCATCGCTCTGGGCCTCAACGCCTCGACCCTCCTTATACATCCATCCCAAATTTGTTTGAGCTCTGGCGTAGTCTTGGTCTGCTGCTTTCTGGTACCAAAAGACGGCCTGAGCATCACTCTGGGCCTCAACGCCTCGACCTTCCCTATACATCCTTCCCAAATTTGTTTGAGCTCTAGCGTTGTCTTGATCTGCTGCTTTCTGGTACCAAAAGACGGCCTGAGCATCACTCTGGGCCTCAACACCCCGACCACTCTCATACATCCAGCCCAAGTTGGATTGTGCTTGGACATTATTTTGATTTGCTGATTTTTGGTACCAATTGACGGCTTGGTGATCACTTTGAGCGCCAACACCTCGACCTTCTTGATACATCCACCCCAATGCATTTTGCGCCCTAGCATTCCCCAGTTTTGCAAGCTCCCGGTAAATCTCAACCGCAGTTTCCTCATCTTGCGGAACACCTCGCCCGTGATCATACATCCAAGCCACATCAAGTTTAGCGACTTGATCCCCTCCTTCGGCGGCAATTCTGAACTGGGCAAGAGCAAGTTCATCGTCTTTTGATGAGCATTTCCCGTGAAAAATGTAAACGCCGAGCATTCGAGAGGCAGCTATGTGACCTTGCTCAGCAGCAAGTTGAGCGTTATTTTTACCAGAGCAATCGTCAGTGAGTGTTTCGGTATCATATGCCTCATTTGCTAGTTGCAAAGACGCCCTTACATATCCACCCACTTTTGAGCTCCGTAGGAGGCTAATGCCATGATTTTCATCCTCTTCGAATGAAATACCCCGAAGGTACATCTGGGCCAGAAAAAATTGGGCAATGGGATCATTTTGAGCGGCCGTTTCTATCCCGGTTTCCTGAGCCTCCAGGCCATATTCTTCTGAAAGAGCTAAGTCTTTGGATACGCCATAACCGGTGTCATAGGCCACTGAAAGGGCGGCGGTTGCCACAACATTTCCTGCTCCATGTGCTTTGTTGATTAACCTGATGTATTCACGTTTGTTTTCACTTCTTAGCGCCTCAATTGCGTGTTCTAGAGTGGCGTCAATAGAAATGTTTGGAGGTGTTTTGTACGTCAAAGAAACGATTATGGAGACAGAGGCTACGGTCAGCCCGATCGCACTGAAAATCCATTTTCGATCCCGAAAAATAGTTGCAAGTTGAGAGGGTATGTTCTCCTTGTCGGAAGAAATAGAGGCAACCAAGGGGGCAGGTGTCGAACTCTGAGTTTCTCGTAAAAGGGCATGGTAGACCGCTGGTTCGGCTCTCTGCTCAGCGGCTTCATTTGCACTATTAGCTGACAGGACGGGTTCTCCGAACTGAGCTTCAAAAGAACCTTTAGGGAAAACTTCTGCATCTATTTCTTCAGCGTAACTCTTTTCTGAGCAACAGGTATGAAACCAATAGTAAACAAGAAAAATTTCAGGGCGCCTCATGCCAGCAACAGAACTGGTGGTAAAAAGGCTCAGAGCATTGTCCACGTCATCTCGAGCATATTTGGACAAATGGCTTCCAATTTCACGGGAAATTTTCTTTAGCCACCATGCATTTTCGTCACGAGTATAAACTTCTGTTCCAATTTTATCGTGAACAACCTGAACGTTATCTTGAACAAACTGTCGAAAAACGTGGCTTATATCTTTTTTA
Organism: Rhodobacterales bacterium 56_14_T64; assembly: GCA_002162795.1. Lineage (GTDB taxonomy): Bacteria > Pseudomonadota > Alphaproteobacteria > Rhodobacterales > Rhodobacteraceae > Parasedimentitalea. Next base: position 38,451 of record MAAY01000036.1, on the reverse strand, counting down.
ATTTTAGTTTCGTTGTTGGTTTTTACAAAATCGGACAATAGTACGACGAATCGTTCCCGCGGTTGCCTCATTGTTTCAACTAGGCCTTTCGGTGCTGCTGATTACATTTCTGGAAATGAGGGTCCAAGATTCTTCGATTGATCCTGAAACTCGCCATGTACATAGTGTTCAACCTGAGTAAATTTTTTGGTCTGAGGATCTCGAAAGATTAAGGCGGGTTTACCACCTTGTCTATGAAGATCGCCGTTCTTATCGCGATACTCCTCATGCCAAGTTAGGCCTGTAACCGGGTCGAGAGATACCGCAGCTGGCTCGTCGTCACTTCGCGTCATTATTCCGTTCTTGTACCATTCAACGCATTCTATCCGGCTCTCATCTTCGACGATAGCATAGTAAACTTCCGCAGGCCCGTCGTCGTCCCGATGAAGTAATCCGGCTTTCTTGTAGGTCTCACGTAGAATTAGTCCTGTCTTTGCATCCCAGGTTCGCTCTGCCGGTAGATTCCCAAGTCTGCTCACTATGCCTGCTCTGTTTTTCCAAACCTCAGAGATTAGATGTCCACATTTCTCGTCGGTTTCGACCTCGACAGTAAAAGCTTCGGATAATGTACTAGGTTGGCTGCTCATGTTTAGAATTATGTCATAAATGCTGACTTAAATCAAATTTATGATTATTAATATGCTGTTAGACGTTGTTTCACGGCTGTTTCGAGACATCCCAAGAGGAATGGTGATCGTTTCCTGATGATTTCAGAAGCTGCTCAGTGGTTTGCTTTGGATGTCGGACAGCACGTCCGGCAGGGGTGGCCACTCCTTCAACTCAATCAAGTTGGAGGGTTCCCAATGGAAACCATCATCACAGCGTCGCCGGTTTTTCGGCTGCGTGATCCCGAACATGAGCGCCAGATGGCGATCATTCATAAATCAACCGCACCCACTGCAAACTTGATCATTCAACGCCTGATGTCGGACCTTTTCGCCTGGCATGTAGCTGGGAATGTATTTGAAACCCATGACCAGCTGGAAATTGATTTTCAGAGGATGGAAACATTGGGCGAACAGTTCGTCTACGACATCAAAGGGAAGGCCATTTTCCTGATGAGGGATGTGCCGTTGGTCCGCATGGATGATTGTTGGGGCAAAAACTCGAGAAGAACGATGAACCGCCTGCTCGAGAAGATCGACCGTCCTTCTCATCAGCTTGTGGCGTTCTGCAACCTGTCTCGGATGTTTTGGCTGGATGTGCATGCACTGGTTCTGGAAGAGTCTTGGCTTTGACAGTTTTTTGGGGCGGCGATTGCCGCCCCAACCCCCAGGGCTGTCACCTGCGGTGTTTTCCGGTGCTTTATCCAATGCTTTCAACCGTTCCAAAACCGCCCGGTCGCAGCCCTATCCCTCCTATCAACCCGTTCATTGAAAATTGGCACGCAGATCTGCGTGGTTTTCAACAAAGGAGACTGCAATGAAAAATGCAGATGAATACGGAGATCATCCGGTTTCCAACCCGCTCGATACTGTTGAATCTCAACAGAACGAATTTGACCGCTCGGAGCCGTTTATAAGTGCATCAATCGCGTTAGTGTTTGTAATCACCGGTATGGTTTCGGCCTTCGCAACTTTTTCCGGTATTCGACTGTTCCTTGAAGAAGTTGGCCAAGCCAGCACTTTGGTGAATGGCGTTTCAGTGATCATGACCATTGCAACTGGGGCCATCGTGATTGTGGGTTGGAGCCTGATCACCAAATATGGCCCTGAAGCCCGAACTACATGGCTCAAAGCCTGTATGCTGGGGTTAGGCGCTGCCCTGCTCGTGATCACTCTTTCTGTTTCCACCTTGTCCAATCTGATGGCTTTGGTTGGCCCTGCCTCCAAAGTTGCAGATTGGCGCGAGACCCATGAGGTGCAAACCGAGATTGTCGACCAGCTTGAGGTCAATGGTCTGGGTGTGAAGCAACTCCTGCCGGGATGGCGTGCGGAGATGGCCAAAGCCTGCCCAGCGGCGGCCCAGGAATTGAATGGTGGCTCTGTGTCCGGTACAGGACGTGGAGCGGGTCCCGTTGCCTTCGCTTTGGGCGGTGTGTGTGAACAAACGAGTGCCTTCGTTAACGCGATGGAAGAAGCCGTGTTAGAAACCGGTGCAGCCGTCATTGCGGCCCGTAGCGCCCTTGTGGATATGCGGGAAGCCACCCGTGACCGTAGTTCAGCTGTGATTGATCGCGAAGACCGGTTTTTGCTGGCCGGTGATGCACTAACCAAGGCACTGCAACGTCTGCGGATAGCCGATTTGACCAAGATCCTAGATGCTGGGGCCGCTCAGGTGCGCAGCAGCGTTGCGGAACTGTCTGGCAACTCCAGCTTCACCCCTAAGCAGGTTGAAACGGTGCGCAGCATCCGTGATGGCGTTGAAGGCCTGATCCAAAGCACGGCCATCATTACGGAACGTCTTCGTCACAATCCAATTCCTGCGCGTCAGGTGATCACATCCCCTGATTACATAGAAGGCGTGATGAAGCATGCTCAACGTTTTGTACCGGTTTATGCCGCCGCAATTGGCATTGATCTGTTTTCGCTCTGGGCGATGCTGTTCATGCTGACATCAAAAGCAGGACAACCACAAAACCCACGAAAAACGCCCGCACAAGGCGGTCGTTTTGACCCTACTGGAACGGCTTCTCACAATAAAAAGGAAATTGGTCATGCTTAAATTTATGGGCCGTAGCCTGTCTCTTTCCATCCTGAGCGGGGCAATTGCCATTACTTTTGTCATCATCATGTTTCTGATGGCAGTGGTGCTGGTGGGCGAAAGGCCGGTGGTTCGGGGGCTGGCGTGCCAGTTTGGTATATCAAGCGACTGTGCGGGTCAGAAACTGCGCTTAGAACTGCAACAGGAACAAAAGCGATTGGAACAGATGCGAGGCCAAAACCGTGACCTCATGGCTCGAAATCAAGAGATGGAGGCGCTGTTAAAGCGCCTCGCCTCACTTGACCATGCAGCATCGTCCTATGTCATTTTCTACGAAGACAGCAATTCCAGCCCAACCGTCACAACCGGTCATACCTATGCCTCACTTCTCGACCCTGACACTTTGGTCAGCGCACATTGCTACCTTCAAGTTGAGGTTAAAGGTGCAGGTACGCGCCAGGTCAATTTGGGAAAAATGTCTGATGGGGCCAAGATTTCACTGCGGAACTATTCCAAAGCGGAGTTGAAGCAAGCCGACCTCAGCGCCAGAGAACTTTCTGCCCTGCAATCACGCTGCCAATGGCCGGAAAAAAGCGGCTGAACAGCCCGTACTGCGCCCTTCCACAGTTCGATACATCTTCAAACTAACGACGTCTCGCAAATAGCGGGGCGTCTTTTTTTTGGAGAAATCAAATGTTTCGATCCTCAAAAACAATGGGAGGTTTGAATGAATAATCAAACTCCTGAAACCCGCACAAGCCTACTTGGGTCAATCATACTATCGGCTGGCCTAGGTTACGCTGCTCACTATTTCTGGCCAGGAATTTATACCGAAGACTGGCAACGTATTGTTGTCGGCGTTCTGGTCTTTTTGTCTGCCCAGCAGGGGCTAAAGGCGTTTTCTGCGTTCTGGCGATACCGGCAAGACTTGCTGCGCCTTCTTCGCGCGTATGGGGAAGATACATCACACGGTTCAGCTGAGTGGATGACAGAAAGGCAGGCACGCAAATCAGGTCTGCATAAGCGGACCGAAGGCAGCCGGTTTGTCGGTGTTGTCGGGAGCACTGCGATTTGGCTCTACACAGAGACCCATTCATTGATTTTGGGTCCGGCGGGATCTGCAAAAAGCTCGGCAGGCTTTATGAACTGGCTTTCAGATAGTGATGAAAGCTGCATCGTTGTCGATACCAAACGGGAGTTCCAAGAAACCACTGCGGAGATGCGCAGGGACAAATTCGGTCATCGAATTATTATCCTGGACCCGGTGTCACAGGCCACTGACTTTTTGAACCCACTGGATCACATCTCTGAGTTCTTTGAGCAGAATTCACCAGCTGCCCTGTCACTCGTGCGTGGACTGGCGCTTCAGCTTTATCCAGAACCTCCCCAAGAAGGAGCAAACTTGTTTTTCCGCTCGGGAACACGAATGCAGATGGTAACGCTTATCACGGCAGTAGTTGCGGTCTGCCCGCCAGAGCAACGCAACCTCACAACAGTCTATCGCGCCTTGACCAATGAAGCGTTTTTGAATGAATTGCTGATCCAAACCGCGCGAGTCTCTCAGCTCAACGGTGAGGTCGCCCAAATGGCCGAAGACCAGCACCGGATGGCCTTTGGTGAGGATGGTTCTGAGAAAACCTATGAGCAGTTCAGGATCGGCGCAATGCAAGCGTTAGAGGCGTTTGGGCCCGGTAATTACCTCGCTCATATCACCTCAAAATCTAGTTTTTCATTTGCGGATCTGAAACGGGAAAGGACGAGTGTCTACCTCACAGTGGATTTTGCCAATAAGGATGTTTTGGGCAAATGGGCTGGGCTGATGTTGTGGTTGGCGACAGACCAACTCGTTCGGGCCAACAATAACACGCCGGTTGTGATTTATCATGATGAGTGCTGCAACTCACCTCTATATAACCTGCCAACTGTCCTGACCCTCCTCCGCTCATATGGGGTGAAATACGTGGCCGCCACTCAGGACTTGGATGATTTTGTGCGCGTCTATGGCAAGCACGCACATGAAACCATTATGTCAGAGACAGACATCAAACAGTTCTTGGGCGGAATCCGATCCCAAACTACTTTGGAGTTCCTCAGCAAATACCTCGGTGATTTTACCGTGAACTCGGCCAGCTTCGCCTTTTCTGACGACGGTATCAAAGAAAGCTTCAGCCGTTCAAAACGGGCGCTTCTAACAACTGATGAGCTAAGACGGCTTCGAACAGACTGCCAGATTGTAATCAGTGGCAACCACCGTCCGATCCTAGCCAGAAAAGTGCAGGTATTTGCGGTGGAGCCGTGGCGTAACCAGATTGCTCCAAACCGAATGTATGGCAGTAAGCGTCACCTAAAGCCGATTGAAGTGATCGCTGATTTGAAAAGGCCGAAGGTCACACGCAGAGGCAAGTTCAAGATGCCAAAGCAGCGTATTTGGCCTTTGGTGGCAGAGCATGTCATCTCGCGTCTGCCAATCGCGGTGTTCTTGCTCACAGCCTCGCTGGGGCTGGCAGCATACACCTTCGGGCTGCCTCATTTGCGTTGGCAGTATCGCTATGTCGGCCCCTATGACAGCCCGCGCTACATGCTGGATTGCCAGTACATAGGACCTGAATTCTTTGTTCATGGTGGCCCAGTCTGTCCGGTCATTGTTCTTCGAAAAACCTGGTAGTGCACTTCCCCCTTAACTCATAAGGACAAATATTATGGCTGATAGCGATCACAATATAGCCACCCGTGCCGAACGGGACCGTTGGATTGAGGACCGAAAAAACGATCCTTCAGTCCCAACGCTGGAACATCCTAAACCTTCATGGGCCGAAGATGCAGAGGACCCTGACCGGCTATACATTCGAATGCGTGAAAGACGCATCAGAAACCTGACAAACAGGTTAGATGGCGCTGTCCGGGATATGGAGCGTGAATGGGACCAGAACAGCTAGCGGAAGTTTGCAGGCGACGGCTCAAATCTGGTAACATGTTACGATGTTAGATTATTTAGTTTCCCGTGAACAAGATGAGATGTTTCGAACTTCGGTCCGGGACATCGACTTTCCAGATGGAGAGATCCGCCGCATTGAAACCTACCGGTTGGTTTGGCAATGGTATGACCGCGCTGGTGAGTACGAGTTTGGCCCTGGCAAGGAATGGCTGCTCAATATCGTGCTGAAATGTGCTGTTGAAGAAAGTATCTCGGTATCTGAATCTTTTGGACGTGTTCTAAACCACGTTGTCAAAACAGATGAGGCGGCAGGCCTCGACTATACAGACGATAAACTGGAGCTGCTTGTGGCCAAGCAAGCAATGGGACGGTTCTATGAGCGAAAAAAGAAGAGACTGTGACCGCGTGGCAAATCAGTCGGAGACAGCCCAACGCTGCTCTCATCAACAAATCCCCCTTACACGTTGGGTGACGGGGCAAACCGCCTGAATTCCGCCCACCTTAAGCCCAGCCGCATGACTGGTTCCAGCGATGAATGACTAGCGCAACACGCGCTGTTGTTCGAAAGGAACTACCATGTCTGAGCAATCATCTTCACTTCTAACACGCCAAGTAAATGAACTTAAGCACAAGGAACGTAAGGCTGATTTTACCGCAGCGGCCAGAGATTGGTCTGCGTGTTTTGCGGCCTTCGTGACATCTGCAGTGATCGTCGAATTTGAGAAAATGGCCTTCTGGAAAGAACAAGCTATCCAGGAATTCCATGTGGATAGAATTGTACCCGAATGGTCGCTTCAACAGCATATTGATTTGCAACAAATTATGGGGGTTACTGGATGCTTCCTGTTGGCATACGGAGCGGCAGTCCTGTCATCCTGCTGTCTTCGCTATCTGGTCTTTGACAGCTTTTTGCCGGGTTTGGTTCGTAGGATTAGTGAGTTAATGCGTCGAGCCGGTCGTTGAATTTGGTTCTGATTTGGGCGTCTATGCGACGTAAAGAAAAATAGAAAATACTTGGATTCTGGATGTGCAGCAAATTCCAAATCTAATTCGCTTAGACTATGAACGCCGCCCAGAGGGTGGCGTTCATTTTGCAAACCACCATCACATGTCAAAATCGAAATCTGGCCCTTGTTCGTGTTTGTTGGCTGGTTGTCGTCGTGTCGCGCGCTTATTGACTCGAGCCGTTGGTGTTTCAGATAGTTTGGCAATTAGACGATCCCGGTCCGAACGCATTTTATCGATCAATCCGAAGGCCTGTTGTCGAAGCTGGACACGCGTTTTCTGGATCACATTCTGTTCCTCATGCTGAGCTTGGATTAGTCGCTGACGTTGGTCTCTGTCCCGGACCAATGCAGCATGAGATTCAGCAGTGTTCTGTTCCTCAATCCGCCTCTGTTGGCCGGTCAGGCGTTGCCATAGCCCGCCTAGTCCGGTTTTGAACCGTCGCTGACGTGTAATGCATTCTTTATCCCACCTTAGTTTCTGACCCTTATCGAACTTTTGTCGTTCTTGTTTGTGTTCGGCTATCAACGCCCTGCGTTGGTTTTCCAAATCTCGGCGGCGGTCTGTTTGGTCGCATCGAACTTCCCCTGCCATTCGTACAAATTGACCGCGCACATTCTGTTTGTGCTGCTGCATGGCCTGTTCGACACTGGGCAACTGATCGGCATCTCCCAAACGTTCCCGGACGGCCTTTGTCTTTTGCCCTGTTGAGCGGGCAACGGCCATGATCTCTCCGTCATGGCAGACAATAACGTGGCTGCGACGGTTGCCTTTTGCCAGAATGTATCCGTGATCCTTCAATGCCGCCTCAAAACCTGCTTTGCTATCGGAGGCTGCCCAGCATTGCTGGATAAGCTTCTTCTGATCAATTGCATTTTTACCGCGCCGCTTCGCCGATTGCCATTCTGCAAGGGTTACATTGGTTGGCGATTTGAGTGTGCGGTCGCGCATACCAGGCGGCAGATTCCATTCGTTTTCTATGAACAGATCACGACTGAGAGCCTGCAATTTATTTTTGAAGTGCGGGAGATTCTTCGCGGTCATTGTCTCGGCGTCAATGCGCGAGATTACCAGATGCGCATGGCGACGGCTTTCTTTCTCATGAAAGACAATGACCCTAGGCTGGCCAGTAAGGCCGTTTGCTTCAGCAATCCTGTTGGCAGCATCTTCAAACATCTCAACTGTGACTTTGGCGTCTGCCGGGGGGCTGATCGAGATACTAAAGAACGGTTGCCGACACTTTGTTCCCATTGATATTGCTTCTATTTCTTTGAAGGCACCGGTCAAATCATCAGACAGAAAACCGGAAACTTCATGCACTTCGACAAAGTCGTTTTCGCTATCAAGAAGATGGCGCGCTAGTCCTTTCCCTGATCGTTGCGAAGCCTTAAGTATCATCGCTCTGCCAACCCAAGGGCGTGTATCAGCAGCTTTCGGCTACGGTCCAAAAGCGCGTGGCAGTCGCGGATGAGCAATTTGGTCTCGTCATCTGCTGCACGCACGCCATCTGATACCTGTTGATCGGCGGCTTTAAACGCACGCACCAGTCTATGTTGGCCTAGCATGGCCAGAATTTGGGCCAAGGCTTTGTGATCTTTGATGGGAACGGGCTTCACCGCGTTGCGGCGCTCGACTGCTTTGTCCAACGCGAGTTCACGAATGAATGACCCAAGTGCTTGTCTGCCTGCCTTTTCCGACAACAAGGCATACTCGTCCGGCTTGAGCCGGATGGTAATGCGATGATCAGACATTTTAGGCATGGCAGAAAACTGTTTCTCCAATAGAAAAACCCGCCGCTCACTAGGAGGGCGGGTAAAGTTGATATTGATTGTTCGGGTGATTTAGTTGGGGCGGTCTGCGGGCGGATCTTCGTCCTCAGGCAGGTCATCCACAGGCAAATCCGGAAGCGATGTCAGTATCGCTTCCCAAGTCTGCAAATCTGCGAAAAGATCATCACATAGGTTCGGATTCTCTCTCAGGAGGTCCGCCACTCAATCCAATGACTTAGCTGATTTCAGCACTGACCGCGCCGGGTGGTAATGCCCGCCGTTTGCATTTTGTGTGTTCGAAACTCTATTTCTCTGTGTCGAGTGTCGTGAACTCCTCGGAAGTATAGCCCTGCTGCCTCACCCAAATCGGTGAAGGTGACGCTGTTCGCGGGTGCGAGAAATACCCGCCGTGGATTGGCGAAGTGCAAGGGGTAGGCAGCCGAGGTCGTTGTAAACCAGGCACCGGTGAAATGAACCACGCTGGTATCGCCAAGGCCTTGACCAAAATCTGTAACTAAGGACCAGCGACCACCTTTGTCTTTGCAAAAGGTGAGTTTGAGACAGCGTTGGAAGCATACCGTTGCGCGTTTACATGATAATTATGGGCCGTGTCGCAAGGGTTCTGACTGTTCGGCTTACCGGATAAACGCCCGTCCTAAAGTTCAGGATCTATAACAGTCGGCTTTCGTGTGACTTCAAGGTAGGGCGGGCTGTCGGGCCGTATCCGTTCAAGTCCTCCATCAATTCAAGAACCTCTGCACGGGTCTCGGCATCAAAAGCATCGAGGGTTTCGGCAGCGGGATGGTAGCTTTCACTCTCGAGCCCGTTGCCGCAAATAATTTCATGCTGGTCAAAGAGCAAATGCACATAGATCACTTGTTGGCCATCTGCTTGCACCCGGATGGTACCGTCGTTGACCAGATGCTTAGCTTTGACCAATACTTCGGTCTCGCCAAATAGTAGGTCAGCCCGCTGAGACGTGATCAGCACCCGGTGATTGGGAGATACGGCAATGCGATCATGATTGCCGAGTGCCCCTGCAGAAAAAACCACAGGCGCGTCGCGCCCTTCGGCACGGCGTGAACTTCGTCCTACCCAGCGCAGGGGCTGTGTGCCATGATCCCGGGTATTTATCAGCGCTCCTATTTCGAGCTCTTCGACTGCCACCGCTCCATTTTCTGTGGTGATCAATGTTCCCGCTACGAAACAAGCTGGAGAGGGTAATTGGGTTGTGACATTCACAGAACCAACAGCGCTATTTCCTTGGCCATCCTCGACCGTATAGGAAAACGTGTTGGTCTCATCCACGTCACTGTCATTGGTGATAGACAGCGTTCCGTCAGAATTCAGAGCGACCACTTCGCCAGAGGGCAGCGTAACTGAGCCTCCGGCAACAATCGATTGGCCATTGATCTTGGTAATCGTCAGGTCTGTCCCTTCGGCGTGAAGGTCATTATCCAAAACGTTCAGTGTCTCAGACCCATCGCCGGAAATCGTCAGCTCGTCATCGCTTGCGGTTAAATCAACCGGTACAGAATCTTCAAACGTGTCGATGTCAGAGTTCCACATCAGATCACCGAGCAGACCACCGTCCGGAAGACCTGAGAAATCAATGATCATCGTTGTGTATAGGTCGCCGACCGCAGGGCTCCCGGCCAGATTTACAATTCCTGTATAGGTCACCTCAACGCTACCGGCCATGTCTTCGTATTCCGGAGAAACTTTAAACGGAAAGCCATTTTGTGAGCTAGGCGTAGATCCTCCGAGGGGATCATTGTCCAAGGGGAAGGTGGTGTCGAAAACTGAGTTGGCAGGTGCAAGATCAATTTGAAGCGAGGTCAAATTCTTGGTGGTTGTTAAGTCATGCCAACTGAAGCCGAAGGACATATTGATGTCCTCGCCAGTGGCTGCCCCATTGGTGTAGGGGTCTGTAGCATACCATGTCAGAGTTTCGGTAGAGCCGTCAGCATATGTGGCGGTGATCTGCGCACCTTCTAAGTCGACCCCACGAGAGGAGGTATCGGTCCGGATTTCGACAGCGGATTCATATGGGTCCTCATCGAGCCTGACAATATCAATTGTGGGCATGGCCAAATTCTCGTTTTAGGTTCAGTAGAATCGCGAATGCTATTTACGGTTATTTTAAAATTGCTTGGAGGCACTCTGCTGTCGAAAGAGTGTCAGGTAAAAGGCATTTGCTCACCAAGGCGAGACATCGATATTGTCCGATCAACCATCGCTGTTGGTAATAGCTGTAATAGAGAGTGTCCATTTTTACCCATATGGAAGAACGGGTTAAAATGGATTGAATGACGAAGATTGCCTATACTATGGTCTCGGGGATTGGTGACACCGATTAGCTGCTGGCTTGGCTCAACGCTCCGGATGCAGCTGGCATTGGGGTTGCGGTCTAAAACAGACTGCCTAACCCGATCCATTGGCTGGAATGGGATTTCAGATCCGACATATTCACACCGAATCTCTGCTTTTGCAGCGGGATCGATGGTGTTTTTGATCACAGTTCAGTCCTGCACCCTTGCCGCTGAGCTCGAGTTGCAGACATAGCTGTGGCAACCGGAAATGTGCCATGGCTGTGCTGGTGCTCTGTCCGGTGAAGTGTGCAACCATCTGAAAATAATCGTTTTAGCAAGATGGCTTTAACGCAGCCGCACCAATGGCGGACGTCGCAGGCTTTTGTACCGACGTGCCTGTAAGGTGAAATTTATTTCACCTGTTGCGATTTTTTCACAGTAACGTTGACCGACTTCACCCTGGATATTACCCATCAGAGGTGAAGTTTCTTGCGGTAGGTGAAATAAATACCGCAACCCGGCGCATTCGTGCCACTGTGAAAAGGACCTTCAATTCAGATGCTCTAGGGAGGAGTAAGATGATGAAGCACAACGTTACTGGAATTCTGGCGTCTCTCGCCATGACCGCTTCGGTTGTTTCCGCCACATCGGCCCAGGCCGAAGGTGGGCTGCGCTGCGAGCCGGGAGAGACATATATCATGAACGTCATGGTCTCGGGGCATCCATATTGGGTTCCGGTCTATCAGGGGTTCAAACAGGCCGCCGAGGCCTTTGGTTGCGAGACCGTTTTCTCGGGGACACCGGATTACGACATCACCAAACAGATCGCATCGTTTGAGCAGGACATGGTCAAACAACCGGCTGGTATCCTGGTGCATCCGATGCAGTCGGATCCGTTTATCGAGCCGATTGATCGCGCTATCGACAGCGGCACCCAAGTGTCAACTTTTGCAGCGGATTCGCCTCGGTCCAAGCGCACTGCCTATATCACTTCGGACAATCTGGCCGAGGCTAAGTTTGCCGCCGAAGAGATCGTTAGCCAGATCGGCGACAGTGCTGAATATGCTGTGCTGGAAAACCCGGGCCAGTCGAACCATGATCTGCGGGTCACGGCGCTGCTGTCCTATATGGAAAAGCACTATCCAAACATGAAACTGGTCGGTCGTCAGGCTACCAATCAGGATAGTACTGCTGCGTACCGTGCCACCGCGTCGATCCTGCAGGCTAACCCAAACCTGGGTGCTCTGTGGATCCCCGAGGCGGGCTCGGCTGAAGGGGCGGTTGCCGCCATTCTGGAAGCCAAAGCCGAAGTCTTGGTGATGCATGCCGATATCACTCCAACCACGTTGGAGCACATCAAGGCGGGCAATATCCACATGGCGCTGAACCCAAACCAGGCCATGCAGGGATTTATGGGCTTTATGTCCACATTCCTGGCGGCCCATTCCGAAGTCTTTGAACCTTTCAATGACTACAAAGTCTCAGGCTATAACCCGATGCAAATCCCTTTTGTTGACAACGGCTTCTCCGTCATCACCAAAGAGAATGCAGACAGCTTTGACCTGAATGTCTACATGGACGGTCGCGATCCCAGCTGATTGCTGACCTAAATTTTCTTGGCGGGCCGTTCGTCTATTGCGGCCCGCCAAATCCTGAAATCCAACACGAACTGAACCCCGCCCATGCCAGACAACGTGATCCTCAGAATTTCGAATGTCAGCAAATCCTTTGGTGCCATTCGCGCCCTCAGGGGCGTTGATTTCGAACTGCGTCGCGGTGAGATCCATGCCTTGGCCGGTGAAAATGGGGCTGGAAAATCAACCCTGATGAATGTCATCGACGGCATTCTGAGACCGGACAGCGGCGAGATCATTTGGGACGGAAAACCTGTTCGGATCAGCTCTCCAACCAAGGCACAGAAGCTGGGTATCGGTTTTGTGCACCAAGAGATTGCTCTGTGCCCGGATGTGTCAGTGGCCGAAAACATCTTTATGGCAACCACCAATATCAGCCGGTCCTTTTTGATGGATTACAAAGGGCTGGAAGCCAAGGCGCGGGATGTCTTCCGCCAGCTTAGCGATATCGACCCATCTGTTTTGGTGCGCGACTTATCGATTTCAAACCAGCAACTGGTCGAGATAGCCAAGGCGCTGACGCTGGATTGCAAGGTGCTGATCCTGGACGAACCAACAGCCGCGCTGACCGAAACAGAGGCGCAGGTGCTGTTTGGCATTATGCGACGGCTGGCTGATAGCGGCATTGCCATTATCTATATCTCGCACCGTATGGTCGAGATTTTTGACAACTGTGATCGTGTGACCGTGTTCCGCGATGGGCAGTATATCACCACCCGCAACGTGGCCGAGATTGAGCCCGGCGATGTGGTCAATGCCATGGTTGGCCGCAAGATCGAGAACCTTTACCCGGACAAACAGACCCCAGAGGAGACGTCGCAGGACGTTATCCTGGAGGTTCAGGGACTGACACAGGCACCCCGGTTCAGGGATGTGTCGTTCCAGCTGAGAAAGGGTGAGATCCTTGGCATTGCCGGGTTGATCGGTTCGGGCCGCAGCGAGATTGTCAAAGGCATTTGTCGGCTGGGCGGCGACGTCACAGGTGAAGTGCGCCTGAATGGTCGCCAGCTTACCCTGAAACACTATCAGGACAGTATCGATGCGGGCATGGTTTACCTCTCGGAGGATCGCAAGGGCGACGGCATCTTTTTGGATATGCCAATTGCCGCCAATGTCTCTGCCTTAAAGCTAGATCAGGTGGCTTCAAATCTTGGAATGATCCAGAGCGATCTGGAATACAGCCAGGCGGCTAGTTTGGGAGATAGACTGAACCTGAAATGCGGTCATCTGTCGGATCCGGTGTCATCGCTGTCCGGTGGCAATCAACAAAAAGTGGCCATTGCCAAGATGCTGTCGGTGAGCCCCAAGCTGATTTTTCTAGATGAGCCCACACGCGGGGTTGATGTCGGTGCCAAGGCAGAAATTCACCGCATCCTGCGCGATCTGGCCCGCAATGGCGTTGGCATTGTGATGATCTCGTCTGAACTACCCGAGTTGATCGGGGTCAGTGACCGGGTGTTGGTGGTGCGCGAGGGGCGCATCAGCGGCGAAGTCGCAGGCGAGATGATGACAGAAGAAAACATAATGCATCTGGCCTCGGGCTTGGATGCCCAAGAATTGACGGCCTGAGGGAGATGATGGTGGAGAACTCGATGGAATTGACAGCTTCGGCACATGCAGAGCCAACGGTCAGCACGTTGCGCAAATTGCTGCGGATGCGCGAAACTGGGTTGATTGCGATCATTTTGGTGATGTTTGTGATTATGTCCTTTGCCTCGCCCTATTTCCTGACCTGGGTGAACATGCGGGCCATGGTGATGGCCTTTGCGGTTGAGGGTATTGTGGTGGTGGGGATGACCATCTTGCTGATCTCGGGTGGGATTGATCTGTCGGTTGGGTCGGTCACAGCGCTGTCGATGGTGATTGCGGGCTGGCTGTTTTTGCAAGGCATTGACCCCTGGGTGGCCTCGGCCATTGCCATTGCCGCCTGCACAGCCATCGGCGCTGTTATGGGGTTCTTTGTCACCCGCGTTGGTCTACACCACTTCATTGTATCGCTTGCCATCATGGTGATTGCGCGTGGCGCTTGCCTGCTTGGCACAGGTGGTCGACCGTTGGGGCTGTATACTTTGCCGCCCGAATTTAAATTCATTGGCCAAGGCACAATCGGGCCGATCCCGCTGGTGATCATTATTTTCCTGGTGGTGGTGCTGGTGTTTGATTTCATGCTGCGCCGCACCACGGTGTTTCGCAAAGTGTTCTACACGGGCAGCAATGAAAAGGCCGCCGCCTATTCCGGGATCCGCACCAAGAAGGTGATCTTTCTCACCACCACCCTGTGTTCGGCGCTGGCCGGGTTTGCCGGCATCATCTACATGGCACGCTTTGGCTCGGCACAGCCCACCTTTGGTCTGGGGATGGAGTTGAACGTGATTGCGGCCGCAGTGATTGGCGGCGCCAGTCTGACCGGGGGAACTGGCACCATCTTTGGCGCCATCCTTGGCGTGGTGCTGCTGTCGGTGGTTTCCAGCTCGCTGGCTCTGCTGGACGTGTCGGTCTACTGGCAGGACATCATTCGTGGTTCGATCCTGTTGGCGGCGGTGACGGTTGATCACTACCTGAACAAGAAACGCGGATAGGGGAGGGCAGAGAAATGTCAGAACGCACCCCGGATTTCGAACATGCTCGGCAGATCCACACCGTGTTGGTGTTGCACTTTGTTGAGGAGCTGAAACAGGCTGAGATTGCTCAGCGGCTGAACCTGTCGACCTCAAAGGTGAACCGGCTGATCGCGCAGGGGCGCAAGCTGGGCATGGTCAAGATCGACGTCACCAGCCCATTTCAGCGGCTGGCGGAATTGGAAGGTCGATTGGTCGACGCAACTACGCTGAGTGGTGCGATGGTGACGCCGACAGTGTCGGGCAATCCCAACACGACCTTGCAGCAAGTCGGACGAGCAGCCGCGAACATGCTGCTTGAAACTGTCCGCGACGGCGATGTCATTGCCATCACAGGTGGTAAGGCGGTGAGCGCCGTGGTCGAAAATCTGTCACCCGAACGCAAGATCAATGTCACTGTGGTGCCGCTGACCGGCGGGGTACAGGGTAAGTTTTACACCGATGTGAACCACCTGGTGACGCAGATGGCGGAACGGCTGGGCGGCACTCCAATGCTGATCCATGCGCCTCTATTTGCCGAAAGCCGCAGTCAGCGCGATATGCTGAAAGGCATGGCTTCTACGAAAGAAGTGTTCGATCTGGCGCGCCGGGCCAATGTGGCACTAGTCGGAGTTGGTTCAGTCGAGCCGCGCGGATCGAGCTATTACGATCTCAACCCGGTGCCCGAGGCAGATCGCAAGATGCTGGTTGGTATGGGCGTTGCAGCAGAATTCATGGCGCATCTGATCGGTGAAAATGGTCGACTTGCTGAATATGAGTTGAACTCGCGTCTGGTGGCACTGGATCCAAGCGAGTTGGAAACCTGTCGCACCGTGATCGGCATTGCTGCCGGGGCGCAGAAAACACGGCCCATCCGGGCGGTGCTGAACGGAAAATTCCTGGATTCATTGGTCCTGGACGAAGAAACCGTCAACGCGGTTCTGCAGACTATGGAAAGGTCACAACATGTCGCATGAGATGCTGAAACGCCCGATTGGGACGTCCGGAATTGAAGCCTCGGTAATTGGGCTGGGCACATGGGCCATTGGCGGCTGGATGTGGGGCGGCACCGACGAGGCGCAGTCGATCGAGGCAATCCAGGCGGCGGTTGACGAAGGCGTGACGCTGATCGACACCGCCCCCGCCTATGGTAAGGGGTTGGCCGAAGAGATCGTTGGCAAGGCCTTGGTGGGGCGTCGCGATAAAGTGGTTCTGGCCACTAAATGCGGCTTGGTCTGGCACTGCCAGAAGGGCAACCATTTCTTTGATTACGACGGCAAGCCAGTGCACCGCTATCTGGGCAAAGATGCGATTATCCATGAGGTTGAGCAGAGCCTGACGCGGCTAAAGACCGACTATATTGATCATTACATCACCCATTGGCAGGATCCGACCACTCCGATTGCCGAGACGATGGAAGCGCTGGAAACCCTCAAGCAACAGGGTAAAATTCGCTCGATAGGAGCCAGCAATACCAATGCGGACGAGGTTGCGGCTTATGTGGCTGCGGGGCAGCTGGATGCCATTCAAGAAGAATACAGCATGGTGAAGCGCGATATTGAGACCTCGCTATTGCCGCTTTGTGCGGAACACGGTGTTTCGGCGTTAAGTTATTCGTCGCTGGCACTGGGACTGCTGAGTGGCAAGATCGGGCCGGATCGTGAATTTTCGGGTGATGATCAGCGTAAGGGCAACCCGCGCTTTTCAATGGCAAACCGCCAAAAGATCGCGGCGCTGATGGAGGAAATTTCTCCTGTTGCCGAGGCCCATAACGCGACATTGGCACAAACGGTGATTGCCTGGACTGTTCAACAACCCGGTATCACCTTTTCGCTCTGTGGAGCCCGCAACGCAGATCAAGCCCGCGAGAATGCCGCCGCTGGTCGCATCCGACTATCGCAACAGGACATCGAGACTATTACCGCAGCCGCTGGGACACATTTGACCAACCTCGACGGCTAACCAGAACTGAAAATCGACAACAAGAAAACGCCAGAGGACTACTCTGGCGAACGGAGAAGTTATGTCTGCGCAACGACACAACAGCTTTCAGCGCATCCGAGATAACGGTGCCTTTGACGTCATTGTCATAGGCGGCGGTATCAATGGGCTGGGCGTCTACCGCGAGTTGGCCCTGCAAGGGCTGCGGGTGCTGCTGGTCGAGCGTAACGATTTTTGTTCGGGGTGCAGTTCTGCACCGTCGCGGATGATTCACGGCGGGCTGCGTTATCTGGAAAATGGCGAGTTTGATCTGGTGCGCGAGTCACTGGCGGAACGCGATGCACTGTTGTGCAATGCGCCGCATATGGTGCGACCCCTGCCGACAACGATTCCGATTACCTCGCTGTTTTCCGGGCTGTTTAATGCGGCTACCAGCTTCTTTGGCGGCTCGGGTAAGCCGTCAAACCGCGGTGCGCTTCCGATCAAGGCTGGCCTGTCGTTGTATGATCTGGTGACCCGCAAGCGTCGAATATTGCCGAAGCATAAATTCCGCAGCGCCAAGACGACCTGGAAGCAGTGGCCAAACCTGACCCGCAAGCTGTTGTTCTCGGCGACTTATTACGATGCCTGGATTTCACACCCAGAACGGTTGGGGCTGGAGTTGATTACGGATACCGAAGCAATGGCGCCGGACTCGGTAGCCGTGAACTATGCTGAACTTTCCCTTGCGGAAGGGGCATATTCGGTAACTGATCAGGAATCGAGCAAACACCATCCGGTGACGGCGCGGGCGGTGGTCAATGCCTCGGGGGCCTGGCTGGACGAGGTGATCGCGCAGCTGTCGCCTGAGCAGACCAAACCGGCAGCACTGGTGTCTGGCACCAAGGGGTCTCATCTGATCCTCGACAACCCGGCACTGCTGCAGGCGTTGGATGGCCACATGATGTACTTTGAAAATACCGATGGCCGGGTTTGCATTGTGTTTCCCTATCTGGGAAAAGTGCTGGCTGGCTCGACCGATATCCGGGTGACCGCTGCCTCGCGGACTCGTTGCGAGCCCGAGGAAATGGACTATATCCTGACATCACTGCGTTTGATTTTTCCGCAGGTACCGGTGAGCGAGGACGATGTTGTGTTCAGTTACAGCGGTATCCGGCCACTTCCGTCGAGCGATCATGATTTCACCGGTCGGATTTCACGCGGGCATTTTACCCATAAGATTGACGGCGCGGTGCCGCAGTTCTGCATGGTGGGGGGTAAGTGGACAACTTTTCGCGCCTTCGCGCAACAGACTGCGGACGAGGTACTGGCGGAACTGGGTCAGTCTCGCAAGCGGGACACGATAGATTTGTCTATTGGCGGTGGTGCCGAGTACCCAACGGGCGACGGTGCAATGGTGCGGTCCTTGATGCAGGAGTATTCGCTAGACGCGGAACGGGCGGAGCACTTGGCGCAAGCCTATGGCACACGGTCGGGTGAGCTTGTGCGGTATTGTATCGCCAGTGGGGATGATCAGGCGCTGGCGCAGGACTGCCCCTATACAGCTGCAGAAATCAGGTTCCTGGTACAAAGAGAACATGTCGTTCATTTGTCCGATATCGTGCTTCGGCGCACGGATCTGGCCATTACAGGTCGATTAAGCCTGTCCCTGATTGATGTCATCGCTGGCCTGATGGCACAGGATCTGGACTGGAACCAGGATCAGCTGTCCGCCGAGCGGGCATCGCTGTTGAGTGAGTTGGAAAAATTCCACGGCGTCTTGCTGTCAGAGCAAGAGCCGAATGCAAAATCAAGGAGAATGGAATGCGTGTAAGCACCAAAGCCCGCATGAACCGGATGTTCACCAATGGTGGTTGTCTGGATGTCGCGATTGATCATGGGGTCTGTAATGAACCCAGCTTTATGGTCGGGCTCGAGGATATGGGCAGTGTTGTGAACACCCTGATTGACGCCTGCCCCGATGCGATTCAGATGGCCTATGGTCAGGCGGATCTGCTGCAGGATCGGCCCGAGAAGGACAAACCGGCGTTGGTGATGCGCATCGACATGGGTAATCCCTACAACGACCAACGCCACCGGGTGATGTGGTCGCTGCTACAAAACGCGGATGAGCCGATCATCGGCGCGTTGGAAATGGATGCAGCGGCGGTGGTGGTGAACCTGTTCATGCTGCCAGACGAGCCCGAGCTGTTCCGCCAATGTGTCGAGAACATCTCAAAGGTGCGGGCTGCCTGTGAAAAATACGGCATGCCACTGATGATCGAGCCACTGGTGATGCTGCCCAATGACATTCGTGGCGGCTATCAGGTGGATGGGGACGCTGACAAGATCGTCACGCTCACTCGGTTGGCCAGTGAAATGGGCGCCGACATCATTAAGGCAGACCCAACCGAACATGCCGAGGACTTCCATCGCGTGGTCGAAGCTGCACGGGTGCCGGTACTGGTGCGGGGCGGAGGCAAGGAAGACCTGAAAGCCGTGCTGACAAAATCCGCTGCCCTGATGGGGCAGGGTGCCAAGGGCATGGTCTATGGTCGCAATATCTATCAGCATGACAATCCAAAGGCCGTGGTCGCGGCATTGATGGCGATGATCCACACTGGGGCCAGTGGCGAAGAAGCATGGGATATTTACAATCGTGAGTGAGCAACAGAAATATCTGCTGGGGTTGGACGCCGGCAACACCGTGATCAAGGCGGTGTTGTTTGATCTGCAGGGCCGTCAGGTGGCGATGCATGCGTTGGATGGGCAATCCTCCACGTCACAGCCGGGGTATGTTGAGCGTGACCTGAACGAGCTGTGGGCCAATGCCAAAACGGCAATCCGTGGCTGTATCGACGCGGCGGGTATCTCACCGGGTCAGATTGCCGCGATTGGCTGTGCCGGCCATGGCAACGGGCTGTATCTGGTGGATCGGGAAGGCGCTCCGTTGATTGGCATTCAGTCGCTGGACACGCGTGCAGCGGATCTGGCGGCGGAACTGGCCGGGGCTAACGGTGATGCCTTGCACGAGATTTGCCTGCAAAAACCCTGGCCCTCGCAAACGCCTGTTCTGCTGGCCTGGATCAAACGCCACCGCCCCGAAATCTATGCGCAGGTCGGAACAGTGATGCTGTGCAAGGATTTCATCAATTTCAAACTGACCGGTCACCGCACCAGCGACATCTCGGATATGTCTGGATGCGGATTTTTGCGGATGCCGGATTGTACCTATGACGATGATCTGCTGGCGCTATATGGGCTGGAAGATGCCCGCCCTATGCTGCCTTGGTTGTTTGATCCTGCGGATGTTGCAGGCACAATAAGCGCCCAGGCTGCCGAGGTTACTGGATTGGCTGAAGGCACGCCCGTGGTGGGGGGCTTTTTTGATGTGGTTTCCAGCGCGATGGGATCTGGAGTGGTTGCCGTCGGTGAAGCCTCGATCATTTGCGGCACCTGGAGCATCAATCAGGTGTTTTCATCCACGCCTGTGGTTGACCCAGGTGTCTTCATGGTTGCTGGCTTTGGTCGCGCCCGATTTGTAAACATCGAGGCCAGCGCGACCTCGGCTGCCAATCTGGAGTGGTATGTCCGAGAGTTCGTTGAGCGCGGTGAACATCACGATGACCCGTTTGGCTATTGCAATGCAAAGGTCGGTGAGGTCACGCCTGCGGCAGACGATCCGTTTTTCCATCCCTTCCTATATGGGTCGGGGCAGGGAGCTGAATATCGCGCTGGGTTCTATGGTATTGCCGGGTGGCACGGCGAGGGCCACATGCTGCGCGCGCTGTTTGAGGGCGTGATGTTCGAACACCGCCGCCATATCGAGGTACTGCGCAGCGCAGGGGTAGCATTCAATTCGGCGGTGTTGTCAGGGGGTGGTTCCCGCAGCCCGATCTGGCCGCAGATGTTTGCCGACGGGTTAGGCGTGCCGGTGACGGTCGCCGAGGCACAGGAAACAGGTGCATTGGGGGCGGCCATCGGCGCGGGGTTGGGTGCCGGTTTGTTTGCCGACTATGAGGCCGGCATTTCAGCAATGACCCGCAAACGTGCCTCTTTCACGCCTGATGCCGTGATGCAGCCCCACTATGATAAACGTTACAGCCGCTATCTGCAGCTGAGCGACGCCATGAAATCGTTGTGGGCCCAGTCCTGACACCAAACCAGTCCTGACACCAAAATAATCAAATAAGGAGTACAGCCATGCGCGCTGTTGGATTTTTGAAATCGCTACCGATCGATGCCGCCGAAAGCCTGTTCGAAGTGGAACTGCCGGACCCAAAACCGGAGGTGAATGATCTGCTGGTCGAGATCGAGGCTGTCTCGGTCAACCCGGCGGATGCCAAGCGGCGCATTCGTACCGCTGTCGACACACCACACGAGACGCCGTTTATCCTTGGCTATGACGCAGTGGGCATTGTGGTTGAATGCGGTGCTGAGGTGACGGGTTTCAAACCGGGCGACCGGGTTTGGTACGCTGGCGATGCCAATCGTCCCGGCTCTTATGCGTCGATGCAATGTGTCGATCACAGGATCGCCGCCCATGCCCCAAAAAGCGTCTCGCCCGAAGCAGCGGCGTCCTTGCCGTTGGTCTCGCTGACCGCCTGGGAAATCCTGTTTGAGCGGCTGCAAGTGCCACAGGGCGAAACACCGTTTTCGTTGCTGATCATTGGCGGCGCTGGCGGCGTTGGTTCAATCACCGCGCAGATTGCCCGCAAACTGACCAATGCGACAGTGATAGCCACTGCCTCGCGTCCGGAAACCACCGAGTGGTGTCGTAAAATGGGGGCGCACCATGTGGTGAACCACCGCGATTTAGTCGCAGAAACACGCGAGGCCGGGTTCCAGACCGTCGATTACATCGTGCAATACGCCGACACGGCCCAGCACTGGGATGCCATGTGCGAGCTGATTGCGCCGCAGGGCCGCATCGGCACCATCGTCGAGACCTCGGAAAATCTGGATGTCTCAAAGCTGCAGGGCAAATCTGCCGCGCTGATGTGGGAACTGATGTTCACACGCTCGCTGTTTGGCACGTCGGATATGTACAAACAGGGGCAAATCCTGGCCCATATGGCGCGGTTGGTTGATGATGGCGTCATTGCCACTACGGAGACCAAGGTTCTGCAGGGGCTGTCATCGGACACCTTGAAGCAGGCGCACCAAATCATCGAAAAGGCGGCCATGATTGGCAAGTTGGTGATCAAGTACTAACTGTGAACAGCCGGGTCTCTGGCGCACTGTGCGGCTCAAAATAACAACGTCACCAAAGCCATGAACCGCGCGGTGTCTTTCGGTTAGAGAGGGTGAAATTCAGTTGATCAATTGCCGGCTGAATGCTCTGCATGATCCGAGGACGCCAAATCTTAGTTCCCTCAAGGAAACCCAAAAAACGCAGAACCTGCGGGGCGACTCCATGATTTCCACAGTGCAGCGTATCCGTGGGGCTGGTCGTATTGTTGCGGCGGGCCTCACTTAGCAAGTATTCCCTTGGCTACAAACGCGGTGACCTGGCGGACACGGGCGGTATTGCACAGCTTTCTCGCACAACAAGATCACCGTGCAGGAGCGTTTCAAATTCACTGGCCTTTTCGCCTGCCAGCTGGTCAAGCAGCTGTGCCATCGCCAGTTCCCCAACCTGACCGCGCGGCTGCCGAATTGTGGTCAGCGCCGGGGTGATGTTGTTGGCGAAAGGAATGTCGTCAAAGCCAATCACCGAGAAATCCTCGGGGATACGGTATCCACGCAGCTGCAAGGCACTGATGACGCCAATTGCAGTATCGTCATTGTAACAGAAGAATGCAGTGGGGAGGGTATCTTTGATAAACAGCCTCTCGACTGCGGCGCGGCCGCCTTCGCTGGATCCATCCCCTTCAACCCGCCATTCCGGCAGAGGTTCGGCCGCCTCGGCAAGCCCTTTGCGATAGCCATCCAACCGCAAATCAGACACTGCATCACTGCTGCGCGAGGCCACGTAGGCGATATTCCGGTGGCCCAAGGATATCAGGTATTCCGTCGCCATTTTCGCGGAGGCAACGTCGTCCACTCCCACATAGGGCAGGTCGGTGCGGCTGACCGGGCAGGTGGCGGCAACCATCGGCGGCAGAGCTGCGGTCGAGCTGGCAGGGCTGCCCGCCACTGGCAAATGCCCGGTGAGCAGGATCAATCCGTCGACCATTCCAGATGACAGGAACCGCATGTGGTTCTCTTCCAGCGAGATAGTGCCTTCGGTATTGCCAATCAGAACCCCATAGCCACGGTCATTGGCGATTTTCTCAAGCCCGATCAGGATGCCGGGGAAGTTGGGGTCGGCGATGGATTGGGTCAGAACCATAACCATGCGCGACCGCTGCATCCGCAGGTTCTGCGCCATGGCATTGGCAATGTATCCGGTGCGGGCAATGGCAGCGGTGACCCGCTTGCGGGTGCTTTCCGCGACCTTCTCGGGTTTTCGAATCGCCCGGCTGACCGTCGCAATTGAGACACCTGCCAGCTTGGCAACGTCCTCGATGGTGGCTGGTTTTCCAGGAGGTTTCTGCAAGTCCTGTGATCCTCAGGTTCGGGGTGCTCGTGGCTGTTTTCGCCATTGTTTTGCAAGTATTTAGATCGATCTATAACGGCATTACGCGCGACTGAAAAGGTTTACACTTCAAAATGTAAAGGTTTACATAGGTAATGAAAAGGTTTACATCCTATTCAATTGCTCGCCAAATGACACCAAGGCGAGATGGGGGGGACGCAATGCTAGATGGGGCAATCGAATCTGTTTCAGTTCTGAAGGCAGACCATATCAGCAAATCTTTTGGCGCGGTGCCAGTGCTGTTCAGCGTCAGTATGGATATCCGCCCCGGCGAAGTTCACGCGTTGATCGGTGAAAATGGTGCTGGTAAGTCCACCTTGATGAAAATCTTGTCCGGATTTCATGCGCCGACCTCGGGCCGCATTCTGTTTGATGGGGTCGAGGTGGTTTTGCCGCCGGACGGTGAAGCCGAAAAAATGGGCATTGTGCTGATCCATCAGGAGCTGAACCTGGCGGAGCAGATGACGGTTGAGGAGAATATCTTCTTGGGTCGTGAGCTGACCAGCCGAGGAATTCTACAGCGCGATGTGATGCGCGAAAAAGTTCGCGGATATCTGTCAGATATTGGCGTCGATATTTCTCCCTCTGCCCGGATCTCGGAACTGTCTATCGCCGAAAAGCAGATGGTTGAGGTGGCCAAGGCGATCAGCCGCAATGCGCGTGTTTTGATCATGGACGAGCCGACAGCAGTGCTGACCGAGGCAGAAACCGAATTGTTTTTCCGTCAGGTCGAGCGGTTGAAGTCCAAGGGCGTGGCAATTGTCTTTGTGTCGCACAAACTGTCCGAGGTGAAGCAGATCGCCGACCGGGTTACTATCCTGCGCGATGGCCAGTGGATCGGTTCGCAAGAGGCGATAGCGCTGACCCCTGACGCCATGGCGCAAATGATGGTTGGGCGCGAGCTGTCGGATCTCTACCCGCCGATGAACGAAGCAGATGTCGATGCCCAGCGGGTCCTGGAGGTGCGAAACCTTTGTGTGAAGGGCATTCAGGATGTCTCGTTTGATCTGCGCAAGGGTGAAATCTTGGGTTTTTCTGGTTTGATTGGCTCGGGCCGCACGGCAGTCTTTGAAGCAATTTGTGGGCTGGCGCCCATCGAGTCCGGGCAAATCCTGATTGACGGTGTCGAGACACGCTTTGACAGTGTTGCGGCATCGCGGGATGCGGGTCTTGCTTACCTGACCAAGGACCGCAAGGCCAAAGGTCTGCTGCTGAACAAGCAGATGCGACCTAATCTTACTCTGTTTTCACTGCCCAAGTTCACCCGCCGTTTTGGTCTGGATACTGGCGCAGAAGACAAGGCATTGGAGCGCGCAATCCGGCGTTTTGACATCCGCACCCGGGACCCAAAAATCATCGTGGGCGACATGTCCGGCGGCAATCAGCAAAAACTGCTGCTGGCCAAGGTGATGGAGAGCGAGCCACGTATTGTCATCATCGACGAACCCACACGTGGCATCGACGTCGGCACCAAGCAACAGATCTATCACTTTATCGCAGCGCTGGCCGCCGAGGGCGTGTCAGTGGTGATCATCTCGTCCGAGATGCCGGAGATCATTGGCATCAGCCACCGTGTGGTGGTGATGCGTGAGGGGCAGGTCATGGGCGTATTGAGTGGCGATGAAATCAACGAAAACGAAATCGTGCGCTATGCCGCAGGACTTAAGCGGGAGAGCAGGGGATGAGTGACGTGGCAGCAAGTAATACAACCAAGGACAAGCGGATGCGGTTTGACATAAAGACCGCAGGCCCGGCCATCGCGCTCATTCTGCTGTGCATCATCGGATTTTTGCTGAACCCGGCGTTTCTGAGTGAGGGCAATCTGACCAATCTGCTAACGCGATCCGCCTTTATTGGCATCATCGCAGTCGGAGCGACGTTTGTGATCACTGCCGGCGGAATTGATCTGTCGGTGGGCTCGATGGCGGCGGCGATTGCTGGGGTGATGATCATCATCATGAACTCGGCCATGGAGACACTGGGCCCTGGAATGGCCACAGTTCTGTTGGGCGGCGGCTGTTCCATTCTGCTGGGCCTAGGTGCCGGTTGGATCAACGGCGTTCTGACCACCAAGGGCAAAATCGAGGCCTTTATCGTCACTCTTGGCACCATGGGCATCTACCGCTCGCTGGTCACATATTTTGCCGACGGCGGCACCCTGTCGCTCGACTTTGCCATCCGGGGCACTTACCGGCCGGTTTACTACGGCAGCATCTTGGGTCTGCCGGCGCCGGTCTGGGTGTTCATCGCAGTGTCGATCTGCGGCTGGTTTCTGATGAACCGCACCGCTTTTGGCCGCTATTGCACCGCCATCGGTTCCAATGAGAGCGTCGCCAAATACTCGGCCATCAAGGTCGATCGCATCAAGACCATGACCTATGTGATCCAGGGTCTCTGCGTGTCTTTGGCCACTATTATCTATGTGCCGCGTCTGGGCTCGGCATCGGCGTCGACCGGGGTGATGTGGGAGCTGGAGGCGATTGCCGCAGTGATCATCGGCGGCACCGTACTCAAGGGGGGGTATGGCCGGATTGGCGGCACCATCCTGGGGGCCCTGATCCTGACCACCATCGGTAATATTCTGAATTTCACGGACCTTATCTCGAATTACTTGAACGGGACAATGCAGGGCCTGATCATCATCATCGCGGTTTGGTTGCAACGCGGCGACTGGGGCAAAGCAAAAGCCACCAAGAGCTAAGAGTTTAAGAACAACGGGGGAAATTCCCTCAAAAGAACGACCCGGGCACCACCGGTGAGGAGCGGTGCGCCCAAAATCAACAGTGGAGGAGACACTATGAAGAACCTGAAAACCCTGAGTGCACTGGCATTGACCACCGCACTGGCCCTTACCGCAGGTGCGGTCAGCGCTGAGACCCTTAAAATTGGCGTCAGCTATCCAACCCCGACCCATGCTTGGGCGGCTGGAATGAACTGGCACGCCGAGCAGGCCGAGAAACGGCTGGAAGCCTTGTATCCGGATATCGACCTGATCCTGATCAACTCACCTGATCCCAACGCCCAGGCCTCGGCGCTGGAAGACCTGGTGTCGGTTCACCAAATCGACGCACTGGTGGTGCTGCCGTTTGAATCCGAGCCGCTGACCGATCCAGTTCTGAACGTCAAGAAATCCGGCGCGCTGATCACGGTTGTTGACCGTGGCCTGAGCCAGCCGGGTATCGAAGACATCTATGTGGCGGGCAACAACCCTGAATTGGGTCGTGTGTCAGCGGTTTATATGAAGGGCCGTCTGGAGTCTGGCGACAATATCGTTGTTCTGCGTGGCATCCCAACAATCATCGATAACGAGCGTTTCGATGCCTTTATGGCTGAAATTGAAGGTTCCGGGATCAACGTTCTGGATCATAAGCATGCCAACTGGAACCGCGATGACGGGTTTGAGGTGATGCAAGACTTCTTGAGCCGTTTCCCTGACATTGACGCGGTCTGGGCACAGGATGATGACATCGCAATTGGTGTTGTTGCGGCGCTGAAGCAGGCTGGCCGTGACGGCGACGGCATGTTTGTTGTTGGCGGTGCTGGAATGAAGGAAACCATCAAGTCGATCATGGATGGCGACACTCTGATCCCGGTGGATGTTCTGTATCCGCCGTCGATGATTGCCACCGCGATGGACGTAACGGTTGCTGCTTTCAAATCTAATGGGCCGGTTGCTGGCCGCTATATCCTGGGTGCAACACTCATCACCCCGGAAAATGCGGCGAGCTTTTACTTCCCTGACTCTCCGTTCTAGTCTTTAGATATTGAAGCGCAAAGGAAGGGGGCTGGCGAAATGGCCCCCTTCATTTCACGGGAGATGTTATCATGAAAACGATCAAGGGACCGGCTCTGTTTCTGGCACAGTTTGCAGGCGACGAAGCCCCGTTCAATTCCTGGGCGAGTATCACAAAATGGGCAGCTGATTGCGGCTACAAAGGCGTGCAGATCCCCAGCTGGGATGCGCGCCTGTTTGATTTGGCCAAGGCGGCCAGTTCACGATCATACTGCGAAGAACTGGTCGGTGTTGCCGCCGAAAATGGCGTTGAAATCACCGAGCTGTCGACCCACTTGCAAGGGCAACTGGTCGCGGTAAACCCGGCTTACGATCAGGCGTTTGACGGCTTTGCTGCCGAACATGTGCGCGGCGATCCAAAGGCTCGTCAGGCCTGGGCAGTGGAGCAGGTCAAACTGGCTATCACCGCCAGCTACAATCTGGGCATCACTGAACACGCGACATTTTCGGGTGCATTGGCCTGGCCCTATGTCTATCCATGGCCGCAACGGCCCGAGGGCTTGATCGAAACAGCCTTTGACGAACTGGCCCGGCGCTGGCGTCCAATCCTGGACCACGCCGATCAGATGGGCGTCGATGTTTGCTACGAAATCCACCCGGGCGAAGACCTGCACGACGGCGTGACATTTGAGATGTTCCTGGAACGTCTGGACAATCACCCGCGTTGCAACATGCTGTATGATCCGTCGCACTATGTGCTGCAGTGTCTGGATTATCTCGACAATATCGACATCTACAAAGACCGGATCAAGATGTTCCACGTCAAGGATGCCGAGTTCAATCCGACTGGTCGGCAGGGCGTCTATTCTGGTTACCAGCCTTGGGTTAACCGTGCGGGCCGGTTCCGCTCACTGGGCGACGGACAGGTCGATTTTGGCGCAATCTTCTCAAAAATGGCGGCGAATGATTTTGATGGCTGGGCCGTGGTCGAATGGGAATGCTGCCTGAAACATCCCGAAGACGGTGCGCGTGAAGGTGCGCAGTTTGTCAAAGATCACATCATCCGTGTGACCGAACATGCCTTTGATGATTTTGCTGGCGGCGGCGCTGACGAAGCGGCCAATCGCAAAATGCTGGGTCTGGGGGACTGATATGAGCAATACCAAACCTATTCGTCTTGGTATGGTCGGCGGTGGTAACGATGCCTTTATTGGCGCCGTCCACCGCATTGCCTCGCGGATTGATGGTCAATTTCAACTGACCGCCGGGGCGCTGTCCTCGACGCCTGAGAAATCCATGGCATCAGGTGCGGCGCTGGGACTTGATCCAGACCGCACTTACGAAGACTTCAAAGCTATGGCCATTCGTGAGGCGCGTCTGAAAGACGGGATCGAGGCGGTGGCCATCGTCACCCCCAACCACATGCATTACCCAGTCGCACGCGAGTTCCTGAAACGCGGTATTCACGTGATCTGTGACAAGCCGCTGACCTCGACTTTGGCGGATGCCAAGAAACTGGTGAAGGCGGCGGAAAGCTCGGACGCGCTGTTTATCCTGACCCATAACTACACTGGCTATCCTATGGTCCGTCAGGCGCGTGAGATGATCGCCAATGGCGATTTAGGCGACATCCGGGTGGTACAAGCCGAATACCCACAGGACTGGTTGACGGAACCAGAGGACAACAAACAGGCCGAATGGCGCACCGACCCGGCCCGTTCTGGCGCGGGGGGCTCTGTTGGCGACATCGGCACCCATGCTTTTAACCTTCTCAGCTTTGTGACAGGTCTGCAGACCGAGGTTTTGTCGGCTGATCTGCAGAGTTTTGTGCCCGGTCGCCGGTTGGACGACAACGCTCATGTGATGCTGCGTTTTGAAGGCGGCGCGCGAGGGATGCTGTGGTGCAGTCAGGTTGCTCCGGGCAATGAAAACGGTCTGCGCCTGAGGGTCTATGGCGCCAAAGGCGGGCTGGAGTGGGAACAGGAAGATCCGAACAAGCTGTGGTACACCCCATTTGGCGAGGCCAAACGCCTGATCACTCGTGGCGGCGCTGGGGCAGGCGAGGCGGCAAACCGTGTATCGCGTACACCCGGCGGCCACCCCGAGGGGTATTTGGAAGGCTTTGCCAATATCTATTCCGAGGCAGCCTTGGCAATTCGGGCCAAACAGGAAGGCATAGAACTGCCTGCCGAAGTGGTGTTCCCAACCGTTCAGGATGGCCTAATAGGCGTGCAGTTCATTCAGGCCTGTGTGAATTCATCCAACAGAAATTCAGCCTGGGTTTCCCTGTAGAGTCCGAGACCATCGAACAATAACGGCAGCACGGCGTCTTGGCACCTGCTGCCGTTTGTAATTTGACCTTCACACAAGATGTCAGCCATTGGTCCCAGATTGCTGTTTAGCGATCCACTTTGATAATGGCTTGGCCGAAAACCCATGGGCGATGAGGCTGAGGAACACGGTCAAGACAACCACAAGGGCAATGACCTCGCCGCCGGGCAGTCCACTGTCCAACACGATGATGACAAACACGATACTGGCCAGACCGCGGGGGCCAAACCAGCCCAGAAACAGCCGGTCTTGGGGGCTGGCAATTGTTCCTGTCAGGGACAGGTAAATGGGCAGCATCCTGACAACGGTCAGGCTGAGCAATGCAAAGGTCATGATTTGCCAGGTCACCAGCCCAATGATGCTCCCAACAACCGCGATCCCGAACAGCAGCCAGGTGAGCATCGCCAGCGTCTCGCCGATGCCTTCTGCAGCCACCACGAATTTGTGCTTTTTGTCGCCAACCAGGTAGCCAAACAACAACCCGCCAGTAAAGGCGGCGATGTAGCCGCTACCGTGCAACGCGCCTGCCAGTGCAAAACAGGCCAGGGCCAAAGATGGCACAGTCACCTGCAACCAAACCTCGGTCAGCCAGTCCTGACGTATACAAAAGTTGAGCAGCAAGCTTGCAATCAGGGTCAGGCCCAATCCGACCATCAGGCCAATTCCGATCTCCTCCAGTACTACCATCAGCGGTTCAACACTGCTGGCGGCAGCCCCTGTGGCCTCTAGAGACATGGCTATGAAAATAAACAGAAATGGCACGCATATTCCGTCGTTCAGCCCACTTTCGGCGTTCAGGCTGGCGCGGATCCAATCCGGCACCCGTTTGTCGGCGATAACTGCCTTGCCCAATGCCGCATCGGTGGCCGCAAGAATGACGCCAAGAATGGCGGCTTCATAGAGGCTGAGCACATCGAGTAACACTAAAGCCAGTCCAAAGCCGAGGATGATCACGCCGGGCAACCCGATCAACAGCATTCTAGCCGGGATTTTCAGCTTGGATTTCAATACAGCCAGTTCGGCGTTTGCAGCGTCGCTGAACAGGATCAACACCAATGTCATATCTGCAAATACCCGAAGCTGGTGACGCATGATTTCGCCCTGGAACCACCCCAGGAACAAGGGGCCCATCAGGATGCCAGCTGAGACAAAAACCACCGGTCCCGAAACCACGCTGCGCTCAATTCTCCCGGCGAAAATACTGTAGAGAAAGGCAAATATTGCCAGAATGAGGATTTCGTTGTGCATTCTAATATCCCGCCGCTGTCATGTCCTGAAAACTTGAACATGTTCCATCAGTTAATCATTCATTTAACACCACGACCCCGCCGTGGGTCAAACGGCCAGGGCACAGCGGGCCTGCAACAGGCGTGAGTGTTGCGGAGAAAACAATCACGCCTGTTGCAGCAGGTGACTTTGACGACCTTTAAATTAGGTCTAAACTTTCAGCCCCATGTTCAGGCCTTGAACTTTCTTAGCGCCGCAGAACTTGATTAAGGGTCGATGAACTCTCTGTTGCTATGGTGGCCGGATGGTTCTGTTGTGAACCGATATTTGGTAAAGGTTGCTATGGTCTTTAGTCTTCAACCCCGCAGGTGGCTGGGTGCTCTGAAAAAAAGATCCTACCTACCGGCGCTGGTGGCCTTTGTCGTTGTTTTTATAGCCTCAGCTTTTGCTGAGAAACAAAACGCGACCATTCACTATCAAAACAGCCGGGCCGATGTGCAACATGAGGCTGGGTTAATTGGCTCACGGCTGAAGGGGCAGTTGAGCGCTGATATTCAACTAGTGCGCGGCCTGGTGGCGGTGCTGTCAACCGAGCCGGATATGGATCAGGCCCGGTTCAGTCAATTGGCTGAACAGGTGCTTGGGGCGCAGAAAGAAATCCGTATTGTGGCAGCTGCTCCTGATCTGGTGGTGTCCCTGATTTATCCGATGGCCGGAAACGAGGCCGCGATCGGGCTGGATTACAACAAGAACGAGGCGCAGCGCGATGCCGCGTTTCGTGTTCGCGACAGTGGCGAAATGGTGCTTGCTGGCCCGCTGGACCTGGTTCAGGGCGGGCGCGGCCTTATCAGTCGTTTTCCAATCTTTGTTGGACGCGAGTCACAAAAGCGGTTCTTTGGAATTTTGTCGGCGGTCATCGATGTTGATGCGCTCTATGTTCAGGCTGGTGTGACAGATCCAAACACTGGCATCGAACTGGCCTTGATTGGTCGTGACGGCATGGGCTCAATAGGGGAATTGTTTTACGGCAACCCGGACATCATCGATGACGATCCCGTCGCGGTCAATATCTCCTTTCCGGCTGGCAGTTGGCAGCTGGTGGCGCGACCAGCGGGTGGCTGGTCTACTCAGCCTGCAAACCTGTGGCCTTTGCGGCTGGCATTGTTCACCGCAGGCGCTTTGATCCTTTTTCCAACTCTTTTGGCAGGTCGGCTCTCTGCCGCACGCCAATCAGTTATCAGAATTCTAAAGCGACGCGAGCGCGAGCTAGAGGCGTTGTCACGGCGTCTTGAAGTTGCCGTTGAAACATCACAGATCGGAATTTGGGAGTATGAGCCTGATAGCGACCACCTGATCTGGGATCGGCGAATGTGCAGCCTCTTTGGTTACACCGGTGATCCCTCCAACCTTCGAGCGGATTTCTGGACGCAGCGTTTGCACCCCGAGGATCAGAAGGCCTCAAAGCAGATCCTTGACGATGCTGTGAGGGACGGGGGGGATTTTGCTGCCAACTTTCGTATCGTTTTACCAGACGGGGCAGTGCATCATATTCGGGAACTTGGTGTTTCATTTATAGATACTGCCGGGAAAAGACGATTGATCGCGGTGAACTGGGATGTGTCCCAGGATGTGCAGCTGCGAGATGAGTTAATGCGCGCCAATCAAACCTTGCAAAGACGCAATGGTGAGATGCGCGAAAGCCAGTTGGCTCTGGAACAGGCACATGCTGAGCTACAGGAACAACAAGCCGAGCTGCACCGGCTCTCGCTGGTGGCAAAGCATGCGTCAGACAGCATCATCTTAACAGACGCTAAGACCCGGATCATCTGGGTCAACGATGCGTTCACAAGGGTGACCGGATATACGCCGGAAGAGGCGATTGGCTCGACACCGGGCGATTTGCTCAACGGCCCCAATTCTGACGTAGCGGTGATCCACGACATCAATGGCCAACTATCCAAAGGTGAACGGTTTCACACCGAGATCTTGAATTATACCAAGTCGGGCAAAGAGATCTGGATCGACACCGATCTCGTTCCGATCCTGAACGACGATGGTCAGGTTGAATTGATTATCGGGATTGAACGGGACATCACCGAGTCCAAAACCCGCCAGCGTGAACTGGCCGAAGCCAAACTGGCCGCGGAACAGGCGGACCGGACCAAATCCGAGTTTCTGGCAAATATGAGCCACGAAATTCGCACACCGATGAATGGAATCATTGGCATGGCTGAGTTGCTGGCCGACTCTGATCTGGCGGCAAATGAGCAGCAATATGTGGATACAATCCAGGAGTCCTCCTCGGCCCTTTTGAAGATCATCAATGACATACTGGATTTGTCCCGGTTGGAGGCCGGTAAACTTGAGATATTGCCCACCAATTTCGAATTGCGCCATTGTGTTGAGAGCGCCATTGACCTGATGCGCCCCAAGGCCTTGGAAAAGGGAATTTCGATTTCAATCACCTATGCCACGGGCTTGGCTGATCAGATGCGCGGGGATGACGGCCGGTTGCGTCAGATCCTGGTGAACCTGATTGGCAACGCGGTGAAATTCACAGCCCAGGGCGGGGTGACGATCAAGGTTGGAACCGCAGATGATGACCCATACCGGTTGCTGATCGACATCGAGGACACTGGGATCGGTATATCCGAAGATCAGGCGCAGCATATTTTTGACCGGTTTTCACAAGCTGATGCCGCCACCACCCGGGCCTTTGGTGGCACCGGGCTTGGCCTGACCATCTCTGGTGTCTTGGCAGAACGGATGGGCGGCGTCATTACCCTAAGATCTGAGTTGGGACAGGGCTGTTGCTTTAGCCTCTCGGTGCAAATGGCGCCGGTTCAGGGACAGGTGGCTGAGGTTGAGTCAAAGGAGATCGCGTCAACTTTTGTACTCACCGACAGCGTTGTTTTGTTGGCCGAGGATAACAAGGTGAACCGGCTGCTGATTAATAAATACCTGAATGATCAACCGCTTGAGTTGGTCGAGGCCGTGAATGGACGTGAAGCCGTCACCCTATGCCAGAAACATGTTCCTGACATCGTGCTTATGGACATGTCGATGCCCGAGTTGGATGGTATTGCAGCGACGCGGGAAATCCGGGCGCTGAATATTGTGCAGCCAACAATCGTGGCATTGACTGCAAATGCCTTTGAAAGCGACCGCGAAGCTTGCCTTGCGGCGGGAATGGATAGCTTCCTTTCCAAACCGATCAAGAAGGCCCATTTGCTCGAAACTCTGGCAACGCTTCAGGCCGAGCGTATAGCAGTCAGAAAGCTGCCATCGGTAGAAGGCGACGGTGCGCCGGCTGTGGTGCCGTAACGTAGGCCAATGCAGCAGGGCCTCATAGTTTTTCATTGTCAGTTCTATTTGATGGCTTTTGCATTCGATTCACCAATGATTTATGGCTCCTATTTTTTGAGCTTCAGGGAATGACTCTTTAGAATTAAACGGTGCAAGTTAGTATTGATGGCATTTTGTCGAGTCCGCTCTACTTTATTGCGCGAGCGCTGCGGGATCTATTGAAAATCTCTCAACCCTGTAGCTGTTTGTGATGGCCGGTGTGGAGACTCGGCGACATGGAAAATGTCTTGGACTTGCTACCGCTGCTGGTCAAAATGGCCATTATCGTCGGCGCTTTGTTGTTGCTGCCGTTGCCATTGACATGGCTGGAACGAAAAATTGCCGCTCATATTCAACAACGCCCCGGCCCGATGCGGGTTGGCTGGCACGGATTGTTGCAACCGTTGGCTGATGCCATCAAATTGCTGACCAAAGAGGATCACATCCCGGCGCAGGCGGATCGGATGTTGTTTGCCATCGCGCCGGTAGTCGCGCTCGTGCCGCCGTTTGTGGTGTTCGTCGCCATCCCCTTTGGCGACCCCATTCAGGTGTTCGGCACTGAGGTAACTCTGTCTTTGTCAGATCTGAACGTTGGGCTTTTGTTCATCCTGGCGGTTTCGGGGATTGGTGTGTTTGGTACCATTTTGGCTGGCTGGGCTTCGAACAGCAAATATGCTGTGCTGGGCAGCCTGCGGTCCATTGCTCAGATGATTTCCTACGAGATTCCAATGGGTTTCTCGGTAATCGGTGTGGTTATGTTGGCCAACTCGATGCAATTGACCCAGATCGTTGCAGCGCAACAGGGGTTGTGGAACATCGTGGTGCAGCCGATCGGGTTCTTTGTTTTCTTTGTGGCCGGACTGGCCGAGGCCCAACGAATTCCCTTTGATCTGCCCGAGGCCGAAGGCGATCTGGGGGCCGGTTATCACACCGAATACAGCGGCATTCGGTTTTCACTCTTTATGTTGGCAGAATACCTGGTGGTGGTGGTTTTGGCGTTCCTGAATGTCTTGCTGTTCTTTGGAGGATGGCTGGGTGGACCTGCGTTCTTACCAACCGCGGTCTGGCTGTTGTTAAAGGTTGGTTTCTTCATTTGGGTATTTATGTGGTTGCGTTTCACGTTTCCGCGCTACCGTTATGACCAGTTGATGACCATCGGCTGGAAAGTCCTGCTGCCACTCTCGTTGCTGAATATCTTGGTGAGCGGATTTTTAGTGCTGTGAATTATGGATAAGGCGTAATGGCTAGAACACAGGTAAAACGACATGGCTGGATTGGCAGGTTGTTCTTTACCGATCTGCTGGCCGGGTTGCGGCTGACTCTGGGCTATATGTTTGGGAAAACCATCACTCATCATTATCCGGATTACGAGAAATGGATCCCATATCAACGCCACCGTGGGCATCACTTTATGAATACCAATGATCAGGGTGAGGTAAATTGTGTGGCATGTGAGCTTTGTTCAAAAATATGTCCCTGTGATTGCATTACCGTTATTCCCTTTGAAACCGAAAAAGGCGACCGCCGTCCCAAAGTGTTCGACATCGATCTGGCACGCTGCCTGTATTGCGGGCTGTGTGAAGATGCTTGTCCGGCGGATGCCATCAAGCTGGGTCAGGAGTACGAGGTCGCGACCACAAATCGGGCCACATTGGTGGTGCATCTTGAAGATCTGATAGCGGCGCCGCGCAAGGCCACAAATGGGGGGAAAGTGCTGCCTGCAAGACTGGACCCAGAGGGAGGATTGCGATCGGTGACCCGTTTGGGGACGGAAGCTGTGGGTCAGGATTGGTGGTCGCGGATACGAAAAGGCAAATGAGAATCTGAGAATATGCCAGTGTCCAAGGTGCTGAACGATCGGGACAACACGAAAGGGCGAATAAATGTATGTCAGCATAATATTGCGCCACAAATGGTCAGCGAGGTGATGACCCGCGAGGTGGCCACCTGTACGCCGGATGACAATTTGATCCGGATCATGGCGATGATGACCGAGAAGCGGAATCGCCACATGTTTGTCTGCGACAACAATGTGTTGTGTGGAGTGATCAGTATCGGTGACGTGGTCAAACATCGTCTGGACGAGATCATGCGCGAAGAGGACGTATTGCTGAAATACATCGACGGCACTGGCTACAGCGGTTGAGGCAGGCGCGGCCGGATCGCGCTGGATGCCTGAACAGGAGATAAGCACAGAGGGACAGAAATGGAGCGCGAGTTTTTTCTACTCTTGTCAGCGGTGGCAATTGCGTCTGCGCTGCTGGTGGTGGTGGCCCGAAATCCGGTTCACAGCGCGCTGGCTCTGGTCGCTTGCCTGGTCCAGATTGCGGCGCTCTATGTGTTGTTGGGGGCACCTTTTCTGGCTGTCATCCAGATTTTTGTTTATGTCGGTGCTGTGATGGTGCTGTTCCTGTTTGTCATCATGATGCTGGACGTCCGCAAGGAAGCTCAAACCAGATATCTTAAAAACGCAGTACTGCCCGGTGTCGTTGCACTGGTGATCCTTTCGGGTGAAATGATTGTACTGTTGACCCAAAGCGCCCGGTTACATGGGGTGATGGGGCCGGGACAGCCGATTACCACCCAGCCTTCGGTAGAAAGCCTCAGTCTGTTGCTGTTTCAGGATTTTCTGCTTCCGTTTGAGGTCGCCTCGGTGATCCTGTTGGTGGCGCTGATTGGAGCAGTGGTCCTGGCCAAGTCAGACGAGGGCGACGTTTCTGCAAAAGGTCAAAAAAACCATGTAAAAGCCAACGGTGAGGGTCTCAAATGATCCCGACAGCTTGGTATCTTATTCTTGCCGCGACACTGTTTGTGATTGGGGCGGCTGGCGTCTTGTTGCGCCGTAATGTGTTGATTGTACTGATGTCGCTGGAACTCATGCTGAACAGCATCACCATCAACCTGCTGGCCTTTGGTCATGTTTTGCAGGATCTGCGTGGCCAGATCATCGCAATTTTTGTCATAGCTATCACTGCGGCCGAGGTCGCGGTTGCACTTGGAATTCTGGTTGCGCTGCTACGCAACAAAAACACGTTGGAAGTGGATGAGTTGACCGTCTTGAAAGGCTGAAATTCTTGGAGTTTTTACTGTCTATCAGACCCTTACTGGCCATCGCCGTCAGCCTGACGGCCGCTGGTGTAATCTTGTGCCTGCGCAATCACGCCAACCTGCGGGATGCGATTTCGGTTCTGGCTGCAGTGGTGAAGTTCTTGATCGTCATCTCATTGGCGCCGCTGGTGCTGGCAGGGGGCACCCATGATCTGACACTGTTTGAGGTGCTGCCGGGGGTGGATTTCGCCTTTCGCGTAGATGCGCTGGGAATGGTCTTTGCCACCGTGTCCAGCCTGCTGTGGATACTCGCAGCGCTGTATTCGATTGGCTATATGCGCAGTCAGAACGAACATGCGCAAACCCGATTCTTTGCTTCGTTTGCGGTGTCCTTGTCGGCGGCCGTCGGAGGTGCTTTTGCCGCTAACCTGTTCACCCTAGTGATTTTTTACGAGGTCCTGAGCCTGGTCACCTATCCGCTGGTTTACCACAAAGAGGACGATGCCAGC
Organism: Rhodobacterales bacterium 56_14_T64; assembly: GCA_002162795.1. Lineage (GTDB taxonomy): Bacteria > Pseudomonadota > Alphaproteobacteria > Rhodobacterales > Rhodobacteraceae > Parasedimentitalea. The sequence continues at coordinate 824 of MAAY01000036.1, read as the reverse complement.
TGGGCCGGTAGTCGCCGCTACATGGTCTATCTGCTAGGGGCCTCAAAATCCTTGCTGCTGGCGGCCCTGGCGCTGACTTATCATCTGGCAGGCACGCTGGATTTCATGCCACAGGGGTTGTTTGGCGGAGTGGATGCATCAGGCGGTCTGCTGAGTGTGGTCTATTTTTGCTACCTGTTCGGCTTTGCTAAAGCAGCGATCATGCCCTTCCACGCTTGGCTGCCGGCGGCGATGGTGGCACCTACACCGGTCAGTGCCCTGTTGCATGCGGTGGCCGTGGTGAAAATGGGTGTTTTCTGCCTATTGCGCGTGATTTTCCACGTTATGGGCGTGGATTTGATGGGCAGCCTCGGGTTGGGGATTGCCACTGCCTATTTGGTTTCGTTCACCATCGTCATGGCTTCGGTCTATGCGCTGACCCGCGATGATCTGAAGGCGCGGCTGGCCTATTCAACAGTCAGCCAACTGTCTTACATCATTCTGGGGGCGGCATTGCTGACGCCGATGGCGGCGGTGGGCGGCGTGACCCATATTGCGGCGCATGCGTTCTCTAAAATCACGCTGTTTTTCTGCGCCGGGTCGATTTACTGCGCCTCGCAACGTCGCAATATCAGCGATCTGGCTGGTATTGGGAGGCAGTTGCCCTGGACGATGGGCGCGTTCTTCATCGGCTCGTTGGGGATGATCGGCATCCCTCCCAGCGGCGGTTTCATCAGCAAATGGTATCTGGTTCTCGGCTCGGTTGAGGCGGGGGAGATGGTGTTCCTAATGGTTCTACTGGTCAGTGCCATTCTAAATGCGGCCTATTTCTTACCGGTCACCTA
>MAAY01000091.1 GCA_002162795.1 Rhodobacterales bacterium 56_14_T64 | reverse complement strand
CGGTAGGGGGGTTCTAGGGTTACTTCACTGAACCCGCAAGCGATAAATACAGGAAACCTCACCTTTTTGTAAAAATCATCAATTCACTCATGAAAACAGTCATTTACGGCGTCATCTTTCGAACTCCAACCAACCAGCGTCCCGCAAAAAACCTCAATTGAAACACTGGCCCACCTCATATCACCAGATCTTGTGGAAGAAGGAACCGCGGACACTAGAAGACTTGAAATTAACCGAGTCGGGCAATCGGGAATTTTCGATGGAAACCGCTCTAGGCACTTTGCAACCGCCCCTCCTTCCCTCAAATGCCAATTCAACTGCACCCGCAGAACAGCAGCAGGGATACGGGCATCTGCCCACAAAGGCTCTGGGGTGGTCAGGCATGGCGCACAAGGCACTCAAGCATTTACCTTTTCCCCGCATGCCCTAACTCCTGATGCAAAGGTAAGTAAAACCATGACGCAAACGGCGCTAACACTAGGAGTATGGACAAACCCGCACCAGCCCATGTTTGCGGCCGTGTTTCGCGGCGGGCTTATTCCACTCGGCAACCAGTTCTGCGCGACGCGCTTCATTAGTGTGCACAACACCAGTGCGGCGATCCAATGCCGCAAGCAGCCACCCGCACAGACCGGAGGCCTGTCATGACCCGATCTCCGCCCCAACCGGACCCGCAACCTGCGTCACTGCATGCCACTCAGGCGGCGCCGTCCATGCATATGCTTTGCCGTCAGGCCCCGGTGATTCCTGTATTGGTGATCGAGGATCTCACCCATGCGGTGCCATTGGCCGAGGCATTGGTGGCCGGCGGGTTGCCAGTATTGGAGGTGACCCTGCGCACCCCTGTGGCCTTGCGGGCCATATCACTGATGGCCCGTGTGCCCGGCGTCACCATAGGAGCGGGCACGGTTTTGACCCCAAAAGACGCCCAAGCCGCGCAGCGGGCGGGGGCCACCTTTGCGGTCTCTCCCGGTACGACCCAATACGTGATCGACTGTTGCGAGGATCTGAGCCTGCCGTTACTGCCCGGCGCCCTAAGCGCCACCGAAGTCATACAGCTGATTGACTGCGGCTTTGACGTGATGAAATTTTTTCCCGCCGTCGCCGCTGGCGGAGTAGCAGCGCTGAAATCCCTTGCGGGTCCGTTCCCGCAAGTGCATTTCTGCCCGTCTGGTGGCATCTCTCAGAGCGACGCGCAGGACTACCTGGACCTGAAAAATGTCGTTTGCATTGGCGGCAGCTGGATGGCCCCGAACGTTCTGCAGAGAGAAGAGCGCTGGGGCGAGATCCGTCAGATGGCGCATCAGGCACGCCAACTGAAAAATGGCCACCACGGAACCGCCACCAAGAACAGGCTCCGCTAACATGAACACTGTGGCCCAAACTTGGGCACCCTGCTCCGCACAGTATCATCGCGTTTTGTCAGCTCCATACGACTGCTGTGAAAGGCATTTTCACCAGTCGACAAGGTGCGTTTGAAGACAAGGCTACTTATCAAACGCATCGCGACCCATACAGGCAAGACGCTATGATCACCTGGGAGGGAGCAGATACTCCTCATCGGCAACAGGTTCCATCCAGGTGGTGACAAAACCACTTTCGGCTTCCTGGATGGCGATATGTTCAACCGCCGCATTGGGTGTCGCACCGTGCCAGTGCTCCTCGCCCGGAGAAATCCAGACAGAATCCCCCACACGCATGATCTGCGGCGGCCCATCCCGGGTGCCAACCAATCCCGACCCTGAAACCACATACAAAGTTTGCCCCAGAGGGTGACTATGCCAGGCGGTGCGGGCGCCCGGCTCAAACTTCGCCCGGATGGAACGGTTTCGGGCAGGTTCTGGCGCCGTGATGATGGTCTCCAACCAGACCTCGCCGGTAAACCAATTGGGGTCGCCCTGTTTGGCCGATCGCGAACCGGCCGGAAATAAATCCATGATACTCTCAAAACTCGTTTTAGTTAAAATTCGGATAGTTACTCAATACCCGAGACTGTCAGCACGCGGGCACATGCTGTCAAGTCTGGTAATCGGCACCTGCGGCACTCGAACTTGGCCCCATCCAAACTCTACCAGCGCCAAGTTTTCCCGTGAACACGTCAGCAATCCGAAAACCAGGAAAACAGGCACTCCCGCCTCTTTGGTTAGGCCCTAACGGACCCATCCCAAAGTTGGGCCCAGCGCCGCGCTATGCGCGGCCCGACGGCCAACCGAGCATCTCTGATGCACGTGCTGGCGGGCGGGAGGCGCTGGCTCTAAGAGCCAAACGGTGCGTGCCAGCGGACTTACAGATCGACAACCACCACACCATCCTTTTGCGCGGCGCGAGACTGGCACAGGATCACCGTCTCCTGTCGCTGAGCTTTGGATAGCACAAAATCACGATGTTCGACATCGCCAGAGACCAGACCGCATTTGCATACCCCGCAAATACCATCAGCGCATTTCACGTCCACATGAACGCCATGTTTGGCCAGCATGTCCGTGGCGCTTTTATCCGCTGGGATCAGGATTTCACGGTCTGACCTTGCTAGTTTCAGGGTAAAAGCATGGTTCTCATACTCGGGCAGGTCCGGGATCGAGAAATACTCTAAATGCCGCGCCTCGTCGGTAAAACCCTGGCGTTCGGCAGCCTGCATCACAGCCTCCATGTAGCGGTCGGGGCCACATGTATAGACGTGCCAGCCATCGCGATAACCGCCGAGAAGGACATCAAGGTCGGCCCGTGTGCCTTCGTCCGAGACATGCAGAGTGACATGCTGCGCCCAAGGCATAGCGGCAAGGTCATCCAGATAGCCCGCACCAGCACGCGATGACATCGAATAGTGCAACTCAAACGCCTTGCCCTGCGCATATAACTGATGCGCCATTGCTATCATCGGAGTAATGCCAATGCCGCCGCCCATCAAAAAGCTCTTGCTGGCGGTGTCATCGACAGGAAAGTGGTTGATGGGTTTTGAGATGAAGACCCGGCGACCTTCGGCAAAGATGCGGTGCATAAGGGCCGAGCCTCCCCTGCCCTGCTCTTCGCGCAACACACCGATCTGGTATTTCGAGCGATCCGCCGGATCGCCAGACATTGAATACTGCCGCAGAAATTCCGGAGCGATCACAATGTCCAGATGCGCGCCGGCCGTCCATTCCGGCAGGTCCGACCCGTCAGGACTGCGGAACTCATACTTGGTGACCTGCCCGCTCATGTCCTCGACCTTGGAGACCACCACCCGCAGAACCGGACTATCGCTGTCATTGGTATAGACATGCTCCCAATCGCCACTTTCACCCGCAGCACGGCGCGCCTTGTACTCCTCGGCGGTGATCATCGCCTGATAAGCTTCAATCCCAGCCTCGCGGTCCATTGGGAACGGATAAGGCCAGGGGTGCGGCGCCAGATTGGCCGGGTAAACCGCCAGCGTCTGGTCCTCAAACTTCAGTTTCAGATCCTTTTGCAACGTACGGGCATTCACCGGATGACGAGTCGGACGATAGCCGCCGTCTTCTTGCATCTCCAGATCCCACCACCACTTCTTGACCTCGTTCATCTCGCCATTGCCCACCATATCGTCCAGCTTGGCCAGCGCCGGGGCTGCTTTGGGAAGGTTCATCGCTGCCCAGCGAAACGGTTTCTCGGCAAACAGCCCTTCCAGGTTCCACGGGCAGGTCTTCATGCACCGCCCGCACATCGCACCACCCGGTGTGGTGATCCGGTAGGTGGTGCATTTCTGGCTGTCGCTTTTCCAGATTTCATAGCCATTGAACATCTTCTTGGGCCCGGCAGTGATCGCGCCTGCCGGACATTCGCGGGCGCATTTGTTGCAACTCTCGCAAAAACTCTGCAGCCCAAAATCGATCGGCTTGTCATGCGCCAGCGGCATATCCGTGGTCACAACACCAGATTTCAGCCGAGGCCCCAGAAACGGGTTCAGGATCACTTCGCCAATGCGGCTGACCTCACCCAGTCCAGACAGCAACAACAGCGGCGGCTGCAGCACTTCGCCGTCCATCACCGAATGTGCCTTGGCCTTGTATCCTAGATTGCGAATTTGGCGCGCAATCACGCCGCCGAGCAGTGAAAACCGCAGATAGGCCCGCATCGATTGCGCCACCGCGATCCAATCGTCGCCCGAGGTGCCATCGGTGGTCTCAAACCCCTGATCAATGATCATGCTGATCGCCTGATCATGCTCGGGCACAATCTCATCCCCAGTGGCGTCATGACTGTACCAGGTCCAGTCTGGGCAACGGCTGATGCCAACCGCATCCACCCCCAGCCAATAGCTGGCCGCCTTGATATTATCCGCATTTCGCGCGGCATCACTTGGCCGTGGCCCCGTAGGAGACTCGCCATCCTGCAACAGCACAAAGGCCCCCAGCATCCGCCGCTGCGCCATCGACGGTGCTGCCTTGCGGACGTAAAAGCCGCCAGTCGCGGCCTTTTGGTTGGTCTTGCCCATATCGCCAAATTGTGCGCGGGCAAACATGTCGGCCCGCTTGGGCACCCGCGCCACATGCGGCTCGTCAATGTAAGTGGTGGGGGTCTCAACGCGTTTCAGTGTCTCAAACGGGTGCGGCCCATCCTTGAAATCCCGACTGCGAAACGGATCGCCATTCAGCGCCGAACGTTGCGAGCCCAGACCAACCCACCAGCGGGGGCCCTTAATCTTCAACATCGGCTGCTGATCCAGCGGCAACAATGGCCGATCCATCGCCAAATCAAAATCGGTGGTTACCACCGCAATACCAAAACGGCTGCCCAGATAGGGGGTCACTAGTTGACCGCCTTCAACCGTGGCAAGCCCGGCAGCCACCGCCAGTTGGTTCAGATCCACATCCGACGAGGTGCCGGTATGCGCCTTGGCGTCCCAGCCCAGCAACCGAATGTAATTGGCCAGCACAACTGCCGTTTCACTGGCCCGCAAACAGGCGCGGTGAGCTTGCGCATCCGCCAACCACTCGCAGCCATCTTCATCCGCGCGCGGGTCGCGCGGCATGTCGTACAGAAACACGATGGAACGCGAGTGATCGCCGATGGTGGTTGGCGGCGCGATCATCGCCTCTTTCAGATCCGCCATGATCAGATCTATCCCCGCAGCCAGCGTCTTGGTTTGGCGGGTTTTCAGATCCTCGGACAGTCGGTCGATGTCGGGGTTGCGATAAGGATAATCCAAACGGGCCGAGGCCGGCATTGGACCAATCCCCACCAATGACGCATCCGAAAAATAACCAAAGCCCTTGATATGTTCTGCGCGCGTCTGCGGATCACTGGGACACTCGGCGCGCGCCTTGTTAACCAGCCCGTCGCGGATTGCATCCATCATCGCCTGATATTCGCCCATCGCATTGACAATCGAGGCTGGCAGGTTTGGGCGACGAAAGTTCAGCGGTTGAAACCGCGGTACCGCGCCTAGATCCGGCATTGGCCCATGCGCCAGCCGTTCTAACGGAAAAGGACCCAGATGCACGGGGCGATTTTTGTCCGAAAAGAACTGAAAGCTCATAGTGATAGGTCCTGGCATTCATGGAAAGGCTGCTGCCTTGTACGACACAAGGCGATGCCCTTAATAGTATCCAATATCCAATTTTTGCAAAAATTTTCTAGTGCATTGTTTTACATTAAAACAATATGTGAAATTCTTGCACCGGACCGCGAGAATCAGACGCAGCCCGTGTTTTCGGCTCAGGCCACAGCCTTAACCCCTGCGCCCTGTGAACTGCGCAATCTTGATGCCGCCATCAGTCAGGCTATCGCGTACCGATCCGGCCAAGGCCACGGCGGTTGGCGTATCACCATGCAGGCAGATGGTATCAATGGACGTTGGAATGCGCTTGCCACTTTCGGTGATGATCGCGCCTTCTTGCACCATCTGCAAAATACGCGGGCCAGCCACAGCAGGATCATGGATCACCGCGCCGGGCTTGGAGCGATCCACCAATGTGGCATCGTCATTATACGCCCTGTCTGCAAAAATCTCACCGGCCCAGTTGCAGCCCAGATCCCGCACCACGTCCTCCATTGCTGTGGCCGCCAGCACCATGATGATGATATCCGGATCTACTTCTAGCGCAGCGTCGTAACAGGCCCGCGCCATCTCACGATCAACGCTGCACATATTGGCCAACGCCCCGTGCAGTTTCAGGTGCCGCACTTTTCCGCCCAACGCCCCGGCCATCCCACGCGACGCGCCCAATTGGTAACGCACCAGGTTTTTCAGCCCATCCGGGGACAATTGCACTTTACGGCGCCCAAACCCCTGCAGGTCGGCAAAACCAGGGTGCGAGCCAATGCCCACATTGCACTCCATTGCCCGCGTCATAGTCGCAGCCATCACATCCGGATCGCCCGCATGAAACCCACAAGCAATATTGGCTGATGAGATAATATCCAGCAGCGCTGCGTCATCACCCATAGTCCAGGGGCCAAAGCTTTCGCCCATATCGGCATTCAGATCGACCGATTTACTCATGTGTTTTCTCCAATGTCGAAAGGATCCGCCCCGGCCGAAACCGCGCCACTGATCAATTGATAGGCCAACAGGTCCGCCATATCAGATGGATCCCGGATCAGCGGAGCGCAACGTGACGGCAGAGATTTCACAGCGGCGTCAGACCTGGCCTGAATCTCCAATCCCTGTTCCAGTGTCACCCAATCAAACCGCAACGCCGCACCATTGCCCGCCTGCGCCACCCGCGCCAGATCGCAAGGCAACACGGTGCCAATTCGGGGATAGCCCCCCGTGGTCTGGCATTCGCGCAGCAACACAAAAGGTTTGCCGTCGCCGGTCATCTGCACATCTCCCGGCACGATCACCTCTGACAGGATGTTCAACTGACCCGACGCCGAGAACCCCTCTCCCTCCGAGACCATCTCAACCCCCATACGATTGGCACGGACGCCACGGGTAAAATCAGTCTCAGCAAAGCGGACCAGAACGGCATCAGAAAACAGACTGGTTTGAAAGCTCTCAACGATATGCAAGATCCCGCCCGAGAACCGTTCCTCGGCCTGCAGCCCCAAACCTATCTCGCTGCTGACGTCCGCCCCAGCAGGCAAGACAACGCCCGCTTGCACCGACTGACCAATGCCGCCGGTCAAATGCGCGGCACGCGAGCCCAGCAGGCTGTCGCTGTTAATGCCGCCGCCTAGATGCAGATAACCGTAGACTCCCTGCCGAGCAGCACCAATCATCAGCTTTTGCCCCGCCGCGACTTGATGCGAGGCATTCCAGGCCAAAGCGGCACCATCCAGTGTCGCCATCATCGGCGCCCCGGTCAGCGCAATGCGCAACGCTCCGGTAGCCTCAAACGTGCCGCCAAGACCACCCATTTCCAGCGCTGCCAGTCCGGCATCCTGACGCAACAGCGCAGCCCCTTCGGCCAGCGCCAGTACGTCCGCAGCCCCTCCCTGCGAGATACCGCGCTCCAACAACCCAGGTCGACCCATATCCTGCACCGACATCACCGGGCCAGCCTGCAACACCTTCAACCCGCTCATGATGCGATCTCGGTCACGATAGCCCCACCATTATTCGGATCGTCCTCACGCAAGCGCAGGAAATCAGCACGCGCCACCGGTTCAAATATCAACTCATCCCCAGCCCGCAGCGCAAAGGGATCTTCGCTTTCCGGTCGAAACAACCGCAAGCCAGTCTGCCCGACATGACGCCAGCCAGTCGGGGCCGGAGCGGTGAACAGCACAAACTGCCGGATCGCCTGCACCAAAGCGCCCTGCGGCACCCTCGGCGTCAGTGCGGTCTGTCGCGGCAGATTCCATTCATCGCTCAATGTGCCCAGATAGGGCTGCGAGGCGGCAAAGCCGATGGTCAGCACCCGCACCCGAGAGGACCCCAGGCTGTCAATCGCCTGCGCTTCACTCATCCCTGCTGCATCGGCGGCCTCAGCCAACTGTGGCGCCAGATCGGTGCCATAAACCGTCGGCACGCGCCAAAATCGCCGCCCCTCGGGCAGCGGCGCGCCATACCAATCCCGGTCCGCCAACAGCGCCCCAAGCTGCGCCCGCACCCTGTCATGCGACACCAAAACCGGATCAAAGCGCACAAACACCGAGGCCAGTGAGGTCGAGGTTTCAATCACGCCTTCCATCACCATCCGCCCCAGCGCCGCCTGAAAACCCAGCGCCGCGCGGTTCGATGGTTCACTCAGCGCATCGGCAAATGTCACCAACATGCCCTGCAGCCCAACTGTCCGAATTATGGGAAATTTTAGCGGCTCTTGCCTGCTCATATCCGCTCCCCTGTATAGCGCTGCCAGCGTTGCGGCGCGAGCGCTGCAGTGTCAACACGGGAAACACCCCAACAGGGCATACGCCACGGGATTGTCTATTTTGAAAATGGTGCACCCGACACGATTCGAACGTGTGACCCCCTGATTC
>MAAY01000103.1 GCA_002162795.1 Rhodobacterales bacterium 56_14_T64 | reverse complement strand
CACCGGCTATGATCTGGTCAAGCTGATGTCTGGGGCGCACGGCACCTTGGGAGTGCTGAGCGAAGTGTCGTTCAAGGTGCTGCCGATGCCCGAGGCCGTGGCGACCGTGGCTGTGGTGGATGTTGACTTGGATGTTGCGATCCAAGTGATGTCGGGCGCACTGGGCTCGCCTTTTGATGTGACTGGCGCGGCTTATGATCCGGCCGCGCGGCGTGCCTATGTTCGCATCGAAGGGTTTGCGGGTTCGGTTGAGTATCGGGCTGGCAGGCTGGTGGCGGATCTGGCGCTTCTTGGTGCCGCGCAGCAAGTCGATGACAGTGAAGGCCTGTGGCGCGGTATTCGTGATGTCAGCACATTTCATGGCAAAGCGGGCGATGTCTGGCGCATCTCGGTCAAGCCTTCAGATGCGGTGGCGCTGGCCAAACAGGTGCAGGCAGAGGCGCTTCAGTTTGATTGGGGCGGCGGGCTTGTTTGGGCGCTGATGCCATCGGGAACCGACTTGCGCTCACGTATGACGGTGCCGGGGCATGCGATGCTGATGCGGGGGGCGGCTGAGACGCGGGCGCAGTTGCGGCAGTTCCATCCGGAACCTGCACAGCTTGCGACGATCTCGGCTGGGTTGAGGGCTAAGTTTGATCCCCGTGGGATTCTGAATGCTGGGTTGATGGGATAATCAGATGCAAACAACCTTTACCAAAGACCAGCTGCGCGACCCAGCAATTGAACGCTCGAACGAGATCCTGCGGTCCTGTGTGCATTGCGGGTTTTGCACCGCGACTTGCCCGACCTATCAGGTGCTGGGGGATGAGCTGGATAGCCCGCGCGGGCGGATCTATCTGATCAAGGACATGCTGGAGAACAACCGCGTACCGGATGAGAAGACGGTGAAGCACATTGATCGCTGTCTGTCCTGTCTGGCCTGTATGACCACCTGCCCGTCGGGGGTGCATTACATGCATCTGGTGGATCATGCGCGCAGCTATATCGAGGCGAACTACAAGCGTCCCTTTACTGACCGGGCTTTGCGATGGGTCTTGGCGCAGATCCTGCCTTATCCGGGGCGGTTCCGGTTGGCGCTGCTGGGGGCCAAGATTGCCCGGCCGTTGCGCAACCTGATGCCCGATCCGCGGTTAAAAGCGATGCTGGAGATGGCACCAAAACACATCCCTCCGGTCAGTCGCAATGATGATCCGCAGAGTTTTGCCGCTGCCGCGCCGCAAAAGAAACGGGTGGCGCTGATGACGGGGTGTGCGCAGAAGGCGCTGAATACGGATATCAATGATGCCACCATCCGACTGCTGACGCGGTTGGGTTGCGAAGTGGTGGTGGCCAAAGGCGCGGGCTGTTGCGGGGCGCTGACGCATCACATGGGGCGCGAGGATGAGAGCCACGCGGCGGCGGCCAAAAACATCCAAGCCTGGGTGGCGGAAATGGACGGTGATGGCCTGGATGCGATTGTCATCAACACCAGCGGATGCGGCACCACGGTCAAGGATTATGGCCATATGTTCCGCAATGATGCGCTGGCGGCGGATGCGGCGCGGGTGTCCGAGCGGGCGATGGATATATCCGAACTGTTGATGCAATTGGACCTGCCGATGGGCGCGGACAAAGGGCTGACGGTTGCCTATCACGCGGCCTGTTCTTTGCAGCACGGTCAGCAGATCAAAATCCACCCCAAGACCCTGTTGAAACGGGCGGGGTTCAAGGTGGTGGAGCCTGCCGACAGCCATATGTGTTGTGGATCTGCCGGGACCTATAACCTGATGCAGCCCGAGATCTCGGGGCAGTTAAAGGCGCGTAAGATTAAGACGCTGGAGGCCAAGTCGCCGGATCTGATTGCGGCGGGCAACATTGGCTGCATGATGCAGATCGGCTCGGGGACTGAATTGCCGATACTGCACACAGTCGAGTTGTTGGACTGGGCGACCGGAGGGCCGCAGCCGGCTGCACTGACTGAGCCGGGTAAGCGTGCGCCTGAGATTCCTATGTTACGCTGATCACTTCGGAAATAAAATTCCTGCGGGGGGCTGCTCCGGCTGTGTCTTTGCCGTAATTTCGCCGCGAGGCGCCTTTAACCTGCGATTCACAGGCGCGGTGGAGGCGAGTTTTTGCGACAATTGATGATGGTATGTGTGATGGCGCTGGCGCCTTTGGCGGCAGCTGCGCAGGACAGTCGTCTGTTGCGGATGGACACCATTGACGCAGGCCGTCAGTGGCAGGCGGTGGGTCGGCTGGACGTCAATGGTGATGGGTTTTGCACTGGCGCGCTGATTGCGCCTGATCTGGTGCTGACAGCGGCGCATTGCCTGTTTGACAGCGACACCAAGGCACCGATCCGGCCTGATACCATCGAATTCCTGGCAGGCTGGCGCAATGGCCGTGCCTCGGCTTATCGCACGGTGCGCCGGGCTGTGGTGCATCCGGATTACATCTATGATGGTCAAGTTTCGACTGATCGGGTGCGCAACGATATCGCCTTGCTGCAATTGCAGCGCCCAATTCGCAACACCACCGTTACCCCGTTTGAAACAGACGAGCGGCCGCGCAAGGGCGCTCGTATCGGGGTGGTCTCATATGCGCATGATCGGTCGGAAGCACCGTCATTGCAGGATGTTTGTGCGGTGATGTCGCGCCAGCAAGGGGTGTTGGTGATGTCCTGCGACGTTGATTTCGGCTCGTCTGGGGCGCCGGTGTTTTCCTTTGAGGGCGACAGGCCACGGATTGTGTCGGTTGTGTCGGCCAAGGCCGAAGTTGACGGACAGCAGGTGTCGCTTGGGGCTGCTTTGGCCGAGGAGTTGGACCTGTTGCAGGCGCAGTTGACGGGCATTCCAACTGGTGGTCGTTTGCCGCCCGGGGTGGGCCGCGTGAAAGTGGGCGAAGAGCGCAATGATACGGGCGCCAAGTTTATCAGGAACTGATTTTGCGTTGGACCTGTGCGGTTCCAGTTCGCCGAGTTCTTGAAAGACCAAAACTATTGCATATCTGATGTCTACCGGATCGCCGCTGATGGGGTCCGGTGACAACATGCCTGTCCCAATGCGGGAAGGCGCACCCTATATCGCTCTGAATGAGGATTAATTATGCGTAGTTTTGATTTTGCCCCCCTGAACCGGGCTTCTATTGGTTTTGACCAGATTGCCGATCTGATGGATCGGGCGCTGAGCACGGATGTGGCGCAGCCCAGCTATCCCCCTTACAACATCGAGAAAACCGCTGCCGATGCTTATCGGATTACGATTGCCGTGGCGGGTTTTTCCGAGGACGAACTGAACGTTGAAGTGAAGGAAAACGGGCTGATTGTGACAGCAAAGAAGGTGCCGGAGGAAAATGAGCGGAGCTTCCTGCATCGTGGCATTGCCAACCGTGCGTTTGAGCGTCGTTTTACCCTCGCCGACCATGTGCGGGTCACTGGGGCCAGTCATGCGGACGGAATGTTGCATATTGATTTGCAACGCGAGGTGCCCGAGGCGCTGAAGCCGCGCCGGATTGAGATCTCGGCAAAGAGCGCTAAGTCTAAGATGGTAGAGGCAAAACCAGTCAACTAGATCGATCTTCTGCCAGAGATCGTGTAAGGACCGGGTCAACGTCTTTCCCTAGTTAACCCGGACTGGACCCCCTTGGTTGCCCACCAAGGGGGTTTCTCGTTGTTACGGGCGGTTGGCCTATTGGCTGAGACTGTCAGCCAGGCGCATCAGTTGCACCGCTTGCGCGCGATAGCCAAACGCATCCTCGCCTTTGGCTTCGTTGGCCAGATCAATCGCCTGGGTGTAGGACCAGTTGCCCAAGTAGGGGCTGTTTTGCAGAAGCTGGCCAAAGCCGGCAATGGCAGTGGCGAATTGCATATCTGGTGTTGCCTCGCCGCCGGGCAGGATCGGGGTTTCGATCAATGCGCTGGTGTGTTCACCCGGGCGTTTGTAGCGCAGCCGCAGGAAACCGTACTCTTCGCTGGTCGCGGCCACTTCCGCGGCTTGATAGCGCAGCGGCTCACTCAGCCGGGCTGGGCTGCCAACCGGGGTGATCTCGTAGATCGCGGTCACCGAGTGGCCAGCGCCGATTTCACCGGCATCGATGCGGTCGTTGTTGAAATCTTCGCGTTTGAGGGCGCGGGTTTCATAACCGATCAGCCGGTATTCAGCGATCTGGGCCGGGTTGAATTCGACCTGGATTTTGACGTCGTTGGCAATGGGGAACAGCGCACCGCTGAGCTGATCGACCAGAGTTTTCTGCGCCTCAGAGAGAGTGTCGATATAGGCCGCCTGACCATTACCGTTCTGCGCCAGCGCCTGCATAGTGGCGTCGTCGAGATTGCCACGGCCAAAGCCAAGCACCGACAGGTAAGTGCCTGTTTTGCGTTTTCTGGCGATGAAATCTATCAGTTCGTCCGGGTCATGGATGCCAACGTTGAAATCGCCGTCGGTGGCCAAAATGATGCGGCTGATATCACCGTCTTCACCCATGGATTCGGCGGTGGCATAGGCCTGTTGCAATCCGGCTTGCCCAGCGGTTGAGCCGCCTGCATCCAGTTTGTCCAGTGCGGCCAAAATGGTGGCGCGGTCGCTGGCCGGAGTGGGGTCGAGCACTTGTCCGGCGGAACCGGCATAGGTGACAATGGCGACTTTATCCTCGGGGCGTAGCTGGCCCAGCATCAACTGGAAACTTTGCTTGAGCAGCGGCAGTTTGTTGGGGGAATTCATGCTGCCCGAGGTGTCGATCAGGAAAACCAGATTTAGGGGCGGGCGTTCGTCCAGTGCGGGTTTCTGGCCCTGCAATGCGATATGCACCAACTGAGTGTCCGGATTCCATGGGGTGGCGATCACTGTTGCACGGGTGGAAAACGGTACGTCGGCCAAAGGCTCGGCATAGTCATAGGGGAAATAGTTCACCATTTCCTCGATCCGGACCTGTTCGGGTGTCGGCAGGCGGCCAGCGTTCAGGCTGGAGCGCAGGATCGCATATGAGGCGGTGTCGACGTCGATCGAAAATGTAGAAACCGGCTCGTCAGCGGTGATTTTCAGTGGATTAGGCTCTGCATCGGGGAAGGCTTCGGTGTCTGGTTCAATCCGCACCTGGCTGTCGTCGGCATAACCTGAGGGTGGAGGAGCGATTAAACTACGCCGTTCCATTTTTGCTGTGGCAGAGGGTTTGGCCATTACTGAGGCCGATGGAGCAACGAGACCAGCCACAGGTTGTTGGGATGGGCTTGGCGCGGCCATGTCGGCTAACTCGGCCATAACCGGGGCTTCCATTGGCGCCACATTGATTTCCTCGGCCTCGCCAACGGCCTGCAGTCGGGCGCGCCCGTCACCGCCGAGTGTGCCGGCGAGGCTGTCTACAACAGCGGGTTCTGGGGTTGCATCAGTCAGACCGTCTGGACCCTGCTGCAGCGCGGGCATGTAAACAAACAGCCCAATGGCGACCAAGGCGGTTGAGGCAGTCAGCGCCTGGCGGGTGGAAATGGCTTTGAACATGGAAAACACTCCTCTGAAGAGGCCCTTTTTCGGGCGATCAGAGGTGAAACGGGCCTGCGCCGAGCTTTCTTGGCGGCTGGTAAAGTTTTTTTCTGCCAGAGCGATATTTTCCGCCTTGCGCGCGGCATCGGGCGCCGGGGTGGCGGCGCGCATCGCGGCTTTCAGATCATCAAAGTCATCAAAGGGGTCGCTCATGATGCGTCCTCCTGTTGTTTTAGGGCGCGCAGATGTTTCTTGGCTTCCGAGACCCGCCAGCTGATGGTACCGGGTGACACGCCAAGGATTTCGGCGGCATCGGCATGGGTCACGTCGTCCAGTATCAGCGCCAGTGTATCACGCAGATCATCAGGCAGGGCGCGCATGGCGCGGGTCAGCCAGTCGAGTTGGTCGTTGGTGTCGGCGATGGCAGCCTGACGGTCGAGCTCCCAATCGCCCCAACCACTTGCCGCCTTAGCGTGGGTGACAGAACGGCGGCGGCGGTCGTGGGCGGCGTTGACCACTACGCGATACAGCCAAGTGGTGAAGCGGGCGCTGGCCTGGTAGTGCGCCATCTTGTCGGGCAGCGCGGCGCAGATGTCCTGGGTCAGATCCTCGGCCTCGGCGCGTTGCCCCGTCAGGCGAAAGGCCAGGCCAAAGACACGATCATAGTGGCGTGCCAGCAGGGCCGAAAAAGCTTCTGCATCGCCATGGGCCGCTGCCGCCGCCAAGTTCTGATCATCTACTGTCATACGCATTACATATCTTGTAACGCAGGCCGATTGCATTTTCTTGGGCTGCGGTGAAAAAAAGGGGACGCCTTTAGGCATCCCCAGAATGTCAGACTGACATGCAGATGTATTTCATCTCCAGATAGTCCTCGATGCCGTGGTGGCTGCCTTCGCGGCCCAGACCGGACTGTTTAACGCCACCAAATGGCGCCAGCTCGGTCGAGATGATGCCAGTATTGATGCCGACAATGCCGTATTCCAGCTCTTCAGCAACCTTATATACCCGGCTCAGGTCTTTGGCGTAGAAGTAGGAGGCCAGACCAAAGATAGTGTCGTTGGCCAGCGCGATGACCTCGTCCTCGTCTTCAAACTTGAACAGCGGCGCCAGCGGGCCAAAGGTTTCCTCGGTGCTGAACAACATGTCCTTAGTGGCGCCGGTGACGATTGTCGGTTGGAAGAAGGTACCGCCCAACTCGGACGGGTTGCCGCCCAGTACGACCTCGGCGCCTTTGGCAGTGGCGTCGGCGATGTGGGTCTGCACCTTGGTCACGGCCTTGGCGTTGATCAGTGGGCCAAACTGGATGTTGTCCTGCAGCCCGTCGCCGACATTCATTTTCTCAACGGCAGCTTTCAGCTTGGCAGCGAAGGCGTCGTAGACGCCGGCCTGAACATAGATCCGGTTGGCGCAGACGCAGGTCTGTCCGTTGTTGCGGAACTTGCACATGATCGCGCCTTCGACGGCGGCGTCCAGGTCTGCATCATCAAACACGATGAACGGTGCATTGCCGCCCAGCTCCATCGAGCATTTCATTACCGTGTCAGCCGCTTGACGCATCAGGATGCGGCCCACCTCAGTTGAGCCGGTGAAGGTCAGCTTGCGAACGGCGTTATTCTCGCAGAATTCCTTGCCAGTCTCAGAAGCATTTGATGTAGGGATCACGCTGAAAACACCAGCTGGAACGCCTGCGCGATCCGCCAGCACCGCAATGGCGGTGGCCGACAGTGGCGTCAGTTCCGCTGGACGAGCGACAAAGGCACACCCTGCCGCCAGTGCCGGGCCAGCCTTGCGGGTGATCATCGCATTGGGAAAGTTCCACGGAGTGATTGACGCAGCCACACCGATGGGCTGCTTGATCACTGTGATACGTTTGTCGCGTTGGTGGCCGGGGATGGTTTCGCCATAGATGCGTTTGGCTTCTTCTGCGAAGAACTCGATGAACGAGGCGCCATAGGCGATCTCGCCCCGAGCCTCGGCCAGCGGTTTGCCCATCTCGGCGGTCAGGATCACGGCCAGATCTTCCTGGTTCGCCATCATCAGATCGTACCATTTGCGGAGCACGCCTGCGCGCTCTTTGCCGGTCCACTTGGCCCAGTCTTTCTGCGCGACCTCTGCCTGCGCAATGGCGCCGGCAACCTGTGGACGCGAGACATCGGCGACATTGGCAATCACGTCGCCGCGGGCCGGGTTGGTGACCTCAAAAGTGCCATCACCCTCGACAAATTGCCCGCCAATATAGGCGCGGGTTTCCAGCAGGCTGGGGTCGTTCAGAAGCGATTTCAGATCGGTGGTTGAGTCGAGCATGAGGTCCTCCGGGAATTTCTCTCGCCGATGCAAAGCATTTGACGTTAGACTTGTCCAGTCGGACCGGTGAGTCCAGATTAGATGATTAACACATTAAGGAAATATCGATGACTCTTGACGACGCCTATGCCAACGGAGCCTACATCGACGGCGCAGAGACATATCCACCGCGCTGGGCCGCCGAGGCGCAGGATTTTCGCGACGCTTTGGGGGATCGCGCCAAGCTGGACCTGACTTATGGCCCAAGTGCGCGGAACACCTTTGATCTGTTCCTGCCCGAGGATGACGCCAAGGGACTGCTCATCTTTGTACATGGCGGCTATTGGCGGTTGTTTGACAAGAACAGCTGGTCACACTTGGCAGCCGGCGCCCTTGCGCAGGGGTGGGCGGTTGCAATGCCGGGCTATGACCTGTGCCCGGATGTGTCGATTGGTGATATCTCACAGCAGATTGCGGCGGCCGTCACTCGGATCGCCAAAGAGGTTGCTGGGCCGATTTCTTTGGTGGGTCATTCGGCTGGTGGCCATTTGGTGGCGCGGATGTTGGACAAGGATCTGCTTGCGCCCGAGGTGGGTGCGCGGCTGCGTAAAGTGATGCCCATTTCGCCGGTGTCGGATTTGCGGCCCTTGCTACAAACCTCGATGAACGAAGATTTCAAGATGGATGAGGCCGCAGCCGAGGCCGAAAGCCCGATCATGATGCAGGATCGGTATGAGGCTGAGGTCACGGTGTGGGTTGGGGCGAATGAGCGGCCCTCTTTCCTGGATCAGGCGCGGTGGCTGGCCGAGGCCTGGGATTGCGGCCATGTCATTGATCCCGCAAAGCATCATTTCGACGTCATTGATCCGCTGAGCGACGCTGACAGCGAAATGGTGGCGTTCCTGACAAAATAACACTTGCGCGGCGGAGCAATCCGCCGCAGTTTCCAGCCAAGGGCCAGGCGATGGCGTCGCCGTATGGATCTCATACTGCCCTGAATTCTTAAAACCGTCCTGAACGCCGGGACCTTTCTGTTACTAGGAAGGGTCGAACATGACTTCACGTCCTGAAATGTACCGTTTTCACAATGGTGAAAAAGCACCTCTGCAATTCGCCGAGGCTGAATATGCCGACCGCGTTGCGGGGTTGCGCAAAATCATGGTGGACAAAGGCGTTACCGCCGCTGTCTTCACCTCGATGCACAACATATCCTACTACTCGGGCTTCACTTACTGCGCCTTTGGCCGCCCCTATGGATTGGTAGTCACTGCAGATGAATGCGTGACGATTTCGGCTGGTATCGACGCGGGTCAGCCCTGGCGCCGGTGTTATGGCGACAACATCACCTACACCGATTGGCAGCGCGACAACTACTGGCGGGCGATTCTGTCCGTCGCGGGTCCAGATGCGGTTGTTGGCTACGAGAGCGATCACCTGTCGCTGATGCAGAACGCCAAGTTGGATGGATATCTGAATCCAAAATCCACAGTGGACCTGTACGAGGCCACAATGGTGCAGCGGATGGCGAAATCCGAAGCCGAGATCGAGATGATCCGGCAGGGCGCTGCAGTGGCTGACGTGGGTGGCTTTGCCATTCGCGATGCGATCCACGAGGGTGCGCGCGAGATTGACGTGGCGATGGCCGGTCGCGATGCGATGGAGCTGGAAATTGCCAAACGGTTCCCGGATGCGGAATACCGTGACAGCTGGGTCTGGTTCCAGTCGGGCATCAACACCGATGGTGCGCATAACCCTGTCACGGCCCGCAAATTGCAGCGCGGCGATATCCTGTCACTGAACACTTTTCCAATGATTTCCGGCTATTACACCGCGCTGGAACGGACCCTGTTTGTGGGTGAGGTTGACCCCGACAGCCTGAAGATCTGGGAGGCCAATGTGGCCGCGCATGAATACGGGATTTCACTGCTGAAACCCGGTGCCAGCTGTGCCGAGATCACCCATAAAATCAACGCCTTCTTTGAGGAACGCGACTTGCTGCAATACCGCACCTTTGGCTACGGTCACTCATTCGGGGTGTTGTCGCATTATTATGGTCGCGAGGCGGGGCTGGAACTGCGCGAAGACATCGATACGGTGCTGGAACCCGGCATGGTGATTTCGATGGAGCCGATGCTGACCATTGCCGACGGTCAGCCGGGAGCTGGTGGATACCGTGAGCACGACATTCTGGTGATCCACGAAGACGACAATGAAAACGTCACCAAGTATCCTTACGGGCCCGAGTTCAACGTGGTTGGCTGAGCTGGCCATCTGTGTAGGGTGCGTGCTTGCACGCACCAATCCTATCCAAGAAAGCCGCGCTTAGGGCGCGGCTTTTTTATTGTTACAATGCCTTGCCTTCCCTTTACGGGCCTTGTCTGCGAAGCTCCCGTTGAATTAACGATTTGGCTCGCTCAGGGGATGTAAAATTGATTTACATCCCTATCTAAAGGGCAAGGGATTACGTGGAAGGAAAAGGGATTATGTCGTTTTCGAATTTTGAGAGCATGGTTGAAGAGACCCAGAGCAAGGTGCAGGAGTCGCAGGCCAAGATTGCCAGCCTGACCTCGCGGATCGAGTCTGCGCGCGACAAAATCTCGGCGGGTGAAGATGCTGACATCGACATTGAAAACGCCACTCTCGACGATGTGCATGCCCACACGGAAGTGATGAATTCAAATATCGCCGAACTGATCATGGGTTTGGACGACGTGACCTCGGGCTTCTCGCAGGATTTTGACGAGATGCGAAACAAGACCGGCTGGGAAAGCTTTGTCGGTATCTTTGCCTCTGGCAAGTCGGATTCGATGCGTCAGGAACGCATGCGCACCGCCAGTATTGACGACAAGCTGCAGGATCTGATCGCCAAGTCCGATACCATCGTCAAGCTGCTGGAGGGCCAGTTGCAGGTGCTGGACGAGCAGAAAGACAAGGTACAGGTGAATCTGACCGAGACACTGGATGAACGGGAATTCACGGTTGGCGAATTGGAAACGGTGCGGGCCGATATTCTGGCGCTGGACCCGGATATTATCGCGCTGGAGGGCAAGATATCGGTCGAGCAGGACGCCGCCGCGCGCACCAAGCTGGAGACCGAGCTGGCCGATCTGAACGCCAAGTACAACGCCATGATACAGGAAGAGCAGGTCAAGCTGGCTAAAAGCCAAACCCTGGAGCGCTATATCGAGAAGGGTAAGACCTGGGTTGATAGTCTGCAGAACCAGGCGGCGACGCAGATGGTGCTGATCAACAAGCTGCAGACAGATACCCAGCAGCGGGTGGTGCTGTATGATGCGTTGACCAAATCGTTGAAGACGGCGCAGCAACAGGATGTCGCGCACAGGATCAACGAAATTGGGGTGAAAACCGACCAAGAGGCGCAAACCGCGATGGCGGCGATTGGCACCGCGACCAACCAGAAGATGGCCGACATGCTAGAGGCCCACGGTGACCACATGGTGTTTGCCCGCGACGTGCTGGAGAAGAAGGCCAAGGCTGATGAACGCTTTGCCCGCCGGTTTGCCAAGATCGTCGAGAAGCATGACAAGAACCTGTATGGGGGATAGCGGGCCAAACGCATGAAACCTAGACAATTGCTTATTGCGGTTGCGTTGTGTGTGTTTGGATTGGCAGTTCTCACAACGACAGTAATCGCAGGTGCGACTTACGCTTCAACCGGTAAAGTAGACCAGTGGCTGCTGACAGTTGCTGTCTATTCAACGGTTATTATGCCGCTGCTTGCCGCGGTAAGTTTCTGGTTGATCTGGTGCGTGGTGATGCCTGTGAACTTTTGGCTTCTTTGGAAATACGCTTGCCTCATAGAGGCAATTACTGGAATTCCGGTTGGGACCCGATTTGGGCATGAGCTGGCAACTGATAATTGGTTGAAGTACGCAGGACCGTCTGGCTTCACAGGATTTCTAAAGCGACAAATTCAGGCTTCCTATCCAGAGATTGGCGAGAAGAAATTGAATGAGGCGTGTGACATGAGCAACAGGGGACAGGGACGGTCTGGGGGCGCAAGCGATGCGCCCGCGCATGCGAAGCCTTTGCCGCAAGCGATACGGATGAGGGATATATGACCGATCCAGCAAAAGACCACACTGGCCTCAGCGATACCTTCGCCTCGCGCCGGTATTTCAAGAAGTTTGAGATCATCACCGAACACCTCACCCGTGTGGCCGGCACGATGCAGTCCGAGGGGGCGCTGGGAAAGCATGACGTCAAGGCGCTGACTGGCTATCTGATGCGGCTGAATTTTACATTTCGCGCGCTCTCCATGAAATACCTGCTAGTGGGGCGTGATACCGGGCGGTTCTTTGGGTCGTTAGCGATGGACCGGCGCGATAGCGGCTTTCCGGTGGCCTCGGAACTGCTGACCATGGCCAATGACGCGCAGCAGGCGGAACGGCATTTGGCCAATATGCCCTCCGAGGCGCAGCTAAAGGACGATATGGTGCGCCGGATAATTTCGGATCGTGAGGTGCCGACCAAGCTGCAATTCGCCCTGTCGCAGCGGCTGTATTATGAGGAATTGTTAAAGGGAGAGCTGTTCTGGACCCAGAATGATCCCGAGTGTCAGTGGCAGGGCATGGCGCATGGTGAGAGGCGCAAGTTTCTGGTGCATTGGGCGGCTTATGACAGTCAGGTCAACCTGCCGGTGATTTATCTGATGGAGCTGGAGGACAGCGGCAAGACCTCGCTGCCCAAGGACCAGTATCGGTGGCCCGAGGTGCAGGCGCATCTGATGGCGCAGGGGTTGGCGGGGCTGAAACTGTTGACCATCGCCAAGGGATTTGACGAGGATTTTGATCACCTGCACCCCAAACGGCTGCGGCGCTATCACGTGGGGCCGATGTATTCCTCGGCCTATACTGAGCAATCCGGCCCATTGCGCCGCGTGCTGGAAGAGGCGGAGTCGCCCGCCGGGCAGGATTGGGCGATGGCCTGGACCATGGAGGAGTTGACCAGCGAGGATGTGCGGCAGGAACGATCGGGCTGGTTTGGCAAGGTGGACCGCGAGGTGTTTGCGCTGGATCCCTTTGGTGGGCGTGGGGCCGATACTGGTGCAACGCGAACGCAGCGGTCGATCATCCTGCCACAACGCCCGTTTCAAGTGCTGGCCGAGCAGGATCCGCCCGGTTTCGCGGATGTGCGCAAATTTGTGGTCAGCGATAGTGGGCAGGTGTTGCGGTATTAGATTTTGGGCCTCCGGCGGGAGTATTTTTGGCAAAAAGAAGTTTACCGTGTTGTGGCGGAGTTTTGAACGGAGAATTGAGTTGCGAGCTACACTGGTTCTGGATCGTGTTTGTAAGAGGTATGGTGCGGAGTTTCTGGCACCTGATCTTGATGCTGTGTGTGGATGGGGAAAAGGACTGGAGGCCGGGCGCTACCCTTTGAACGGGTTGCGATATGAGCATGTTGGCCAAACCAGTGGTTGGTATTTCTGGAGTGGCGAAAATTTGTCCAGTGATGACGACTTTTTCCAACCCTTATGCCTTGGTCACGCGGTTGAGCGTGTGCCCGAATTAAAACCGTTTCTGGGGTTGCCCCCCGGTTGGAGATTTCTTGTGGCGCCGGGTTGGGAGGATGTTTGGCATGATCCAAGCCTTTTCACGCCTGTGCCGATGTCAGTTGAAAAGAATATTTGAGAGGGAATTATGTCTCTAACAAGCGATCAGATGGAACTGCGTGAGGATGAAATCCAGAAGCACTATGGCGCCGCGGCGGCGATGCTGGAGGGGTTTGACCATACGCCGCGGATAGCCAAGGCCAAGGTTGAGGCGACGGCGCCTGAGCGCTCACCCGGGATTGCGCGGACGCGGCGGTTTCGCTCGACCACTCCGGGGTTGGTGACGCGGTCCACCGCGCGGCCCGAGGGCGTGCATCTGGTGGCGCGGATCGAGGCGGCGGATGAGGATGATCCACTGACCTCTCCCCTACAGGCGACGGCGCAGCATGTGTTGCGGCGCGCGCTGGCGGTGGCTTTGGCGGTGGGCGAGTCCTATTCGGAGGCGTCTGGTCTGGCTGAGTTGAAGCGGGCCAATTTGGCTGGGTCTTTGGCGGCGGGGCGCAAGGGGGAGTTTGGTGAGTTGCTGGCGGCGGAAGCGCTGGCGGTGGCGCATGTGTTTGCCAATGCGACGGCCTATTTACTGGCACCGCATGCCAGCGAGGCTCAGGTGGAAGTGGGCGATGTTGAGGAACTGCTGACCGACAATGCGCAGCTGGCCCTGCATGGCGCGTTGTGGGAGCTGGATCAGAAGTTGGCGCAGTTTGCGCCGGATGATGCGGCGCTGATTGCCACGGTAGCAGCCTACGCGGAGCAGTTGATGGAAAAGGCGGCGTTGCGGGCGCAGAACGCGCCGCGACTGGCACCGTTCACCGATGCGGCATGGCATGTGGAGGCGGATGATCTGACCATTCGCGGTTTTGAGCCTGCTGCCAAGGCCAAGTCGACGACGCTGACCATGACGTTCAAAAAACCGCATGAGGTGGTGGGCAACCATATTGCCAAGTATCAGGCGATGAAGCTGTCCAAGATGCTGATGGCCTATGACTTTGATCGCCGTCTCAACCCCTTTGCCGAGCTGGGCGGGTTTATCTTTACCTTTATGGGCGATGGCAAGCCGGGCACGGGTAAGACCACGCTGATCCAGATGATGGCGGGGTTGATCAATGATTACTGTCAGGTGGCGGGCTATCCGTTCCGCTATCAGAACCTGAGCACCGATAATATCGACAGCTATCAGGGTAAATCGGGGCAGAATGCCAAGGCGTTTATCAACTCGATCATTGATCCCGGAGCGATTGGCTTTGGCACCATTGATGACATCGACCAGTTGGCGGGTAAACGTGGTGATCGGCAGTCGTCGGCTGGGCAGCTGGAGATCACGGCGGTACTGATGGAGAGCTTTGCTGGCGCCAATACGGTGGTGCGGGGCAACTGCACCTTTGGCATGTTCTCGAACTATCCGGAAAACGTCGATGACGCCCTGCGCCAACGGGCGGGCGCGCGGTTTCTGGTGGATGGGCCGCAATCGCGTGAGGATTACGTGGATATCCTGAACCTGTTGATGGGCAAGAACCACAACATACCGCTGGGTGAGCATGAACCGTTCGCCGCGCAAGAGATCAAAGCGGCGGTGGCCAAGTCGTTTGAGGCTCATGCCAAGCCGCAGGAACCCGGATTGATGAACGTATTTGACCGCGCCGAAAGTCAGATTGGCGAGCTGGATACCATTGCCAAGATGGGCTGCTATCTGAAGATGATCCAGCAAGCGGATGAACGGTTTACGGGCCGGGCGATCAAGAACATCACCGACGCAGTCAAGGTGCGGGCGATGGATTTTGAGCTGCCGGATGAATGGATGGAGAACCCCGAGCTGTTCCTGTTCCGCGACTACGACGCCAAGAAAGCGATGATCGAGGAGCTGCGGGTGCCGATCACCGTCGACATGGTGATCCAGGAAATCAACCGCTACGCCGATAGTGAGTTCCGCTATGCCGACAAGTCGGACGAGGTGGCGATTGACGGTATGGTGCGGGACTTTGGCCGGCAGGAAGAGGCCAAGCGGCGGTATCTGGAGGGGAAATCCTAATGCGCCTTGCCGCCTCACGATATGACCTGCCAAGTGTCACCCAAGCCCCCTCCCCATGGGGGGAAGGGAGGGGGCTGCGCGGCAAAGCCGCGCTGGTTTGTGGGATTGAGTGTCTTGGTTTTGGAGGCCTGATTTAGATGTCGGAGAAAGGTGAAGCCAAGCAGCTGTTCTTCAAGAACCCAATGTTTTGGGGTGTTGGGGCGACACTGCTCATATTGTTGCTTGCGATTGTCATGGGGGTGTCTGAAACGTGCGCTCCCGGTTCTGCTGGGAACGAAGGCTGCACAACAAAGTGGTCTCTGTTTCTGGCTTCGCCCCCTAACGAGATCGGGGATGCTTTGGCAGGGTTTGCCGGAGCTTTGGCTTTTGTCTGGATTATCGTTACGGTTGCTATGCAATCTATCGAGTTGCGAGAGCAGCGGGAAGTGCTGACACTGCAAAAAGAAGAGATGGAAATGCAACGAGAAGCGACCGAAGACATGGCGCGTTCGATGGCTGCACAAGCGAAAATCTTTGAGAATGAGCAAAAAGAGCGAAATGAAATTCAAGCTGCTAGAGAATTTGAAGCCCATCTAATAAATGTTCAAAAATGGCTTGTGGAACGACAAGAAGAGGATGAACTAGTACACTGGTTATTCGATTTTGGAGTCTATTTTAACTATGGTGTTGAAAATGGTGCCCTAATTTCTCGGCCGTCGTTTACCAAATATGACGAACTCCAGGAAGTCGATGAATTTTATAGCCAACTTTACGAATGCCTCAAAGCCAGAGTTTTTGAAAAAGACAATGATAACAAATATGAAGGCGGCTTGGAAACGGACCTGCTGTTAGAAGTCAGGAATTTGTTAGCTGAGTTGCAACAATATGAATCTCGGTTATCTCGTGCTCAACAGCTAAGGGTGGATACTATACGTCTTAGTTCAACCATTGAGGTTGTTGATAAAATACTTCTCGAGCCATCTCAGATTCTCACTTGTGTAGCAGTACGTGAGGAAGTCAAATGAAACGTCTCATCCAACACGGGCTGATGTTCGGCAACCTGTTCCATGTGGCCTCACCTGCCTTGGTAGAACGCTATAACCGCGCGCTGCAGCATCTGACCGGCAAGACCACCGCGCTGACGGATTTTCATGTGGACATCTCGGGTTATTCTCCCGAAATCGGCGATGAGCAAGGCGATGATCTGTATCTGAACCATGCGGGCGTGAACCGGCAATTTATCTTGCTGAGCACCGAGCAGAAACGTTCGCCGCTGTTGAACGAAAAATTCTCGGTCAATCGCGATATCCTGCGGCGGTTTATTGTTGATAACGAACGCCAGCTGTTTGCCCTGACCGCGACGGATGCGGTGGCCGGCGAGCTGGTGAACTCGGTCTTTGAAATCGATACCCCGGCGCGGTTGTTTGACATTCATAAGATCGAGATCGAGGCGGATACCACCAAGGGCACCCTGCGCCATGCGACGCATCTCGGGGATCTTGTGGACCGGTTCAAAGGCGAGGATGACGCCTGGTTTGATGATGTGCTGATCGCCGAGATGATCTCTACCGCCAAGCAGACCGGCGATATCACGCGCAACCCGGTGAAGCTGAAATACGAAGCATTCCAGCAGGACAATTTCTGGACCGCGCATTTTGGTGGGCTGTATCTGTTTCAGGGGGTCGAGCACCCGGCGGTGATTGCCAGTGGTGACAAGCCACGCGGTGAGCTGCCGATCAAATTTGTGTTTGATCTGGAAGAGCGGAACCGGATTGCCAAGTTTCTGGACTACAACGATCTGGCAGAACCTGTGGTCAAAGCGCGGGGCGTAGACGGCGCGGCGATCCTGCGGCAGAAGATGGATTTCATTGCAGCGGATGCGCTGGCAGCCAAGGGGCATGATCTGACCGGGCTGACGCGGTCTAAACTGCGGCGGTTGACGGCACGCCATGCAAGCGATTTGCCGCAGGAATACGAAGGGCTGGCGGCGATGGTGCGCTGGTCGGACAGTGGTGGAAAATGGCCAAGGATCAGCTCGGATCATCCGGCCTATTTCTATTCTCTGCGCGCGGCGGATACGCCGGACCGGAATCTGGTCAACATGTTGCTGGCCGAGTTGACGCAGCTGGATATTCGCCAACTGTTCATCTGTCACAAGGCGCTGTTTTACCAGCTGTACCGCGATTGGCCCGAGGCCAAGAAGGCCTATGTGGTGCATTTCCTGGCCAATGAATACGCGGTGGACAAGGCTGGTGCGCGGGACGCGCTTTTTGGCCATGAACCTGATATGTCTGGGGAAGATGCCCCTGAACTGCCACGCGGAATGCCCAAAGTGCGCGCGCGCGACCGGATGATTGACCGGGTAGGTCCCTGGGGGGCTGTGGCCCGCGAAAGGAGACGCTAGATGTTTGCGCCACTGCGCCTGTTGTTCTTTTTGCTGATCATACAGACGGTTGTCTATGTGCTGGTCTCGCTTTATTCGCGCATGGTGCGCAAATCCAAGCTAAAGCGGCACTGGAAGCAGAAGAACCTGACGGTTGATCGCGATACCTATGTCCAGCGCGGGTTGAAAAAATACGATGGCTCGATCCGGCGCAAGCTGATCCTGCTGGTTTATATCATTCCATTGGGGGCGATTGCGCTCTTGATTTATGCTTCGAATTATATGTGAGGGGCCCTAAAATGGTCTATGTCAAATGGGTGTTTATGGTCACCTTCTGGGTGCTGGTTGCCTCGGTTCTGCATTATACATTGCCGCAAAACGATGTGGTGCGGGTGGTGTCGACGGATGTGCGCCGGGTCGATTTTGGGTCCAACTCGTTGTTCTGGGCGCAGCAGGATGTCGGCCAGGAAACGGCAACAACTACCAACCGCGACGTGCGATTTGTTGAGACGTTTTATGCCAATGGCAAACCGATGGTGTTCCGCAACGAGGACACTGGTTGGAGCTGGCCGCCGTATTTCAAGTTGGACAGTTCGAACCTGCAGGCTGAGCTGACGGATTTCGTGTCCACCAAGGACAATCCACAATGGGTGCTGATCCGCCATTATGGCTGGCGCAACCAATTCATGACGATCTTTCCCAATGCGATTTCCGTCAAGGCTGTTGATGGACCTGATTATTCCTCGATCAACTGGTTCAACATCCTGTTCCTGACCATGCTGGCGGCATTGTTCTGGGCGATCTACGTGCGTTGGCGCAGGTTCCGCAAGGCGCGTATTGATCCGGTGATCGAGGATATGGAAGATAGCCTGTATGCGGCTGGTGATGCCATTTCCGAGAAACGCAGTGGTGTTCGCCGCTGGCTGGATACCTGGAAGAAAAAGTAATCAGAAACTGCGGCGGAGCATGTGAATTCTGAATTTATGACGCTGTGCGATGTGCTTGGGCTGTAGTAAAGGAAACTATTGCGGCGAATTTGCTTTGAATTGCAGTCAAGCGCGAGCAAGTTAGCTAAATAAATTGTTTTATATTTTGAGGGGTTTGACGATGGCACGTTCGAAGTTGACAGTTTTTGCTGCGGCAGCCGCGGTATTTGCAATCGGTACGGCAGATTTGGTTGAGGCCAAAAACGTCAACAACGGTCGCGGAAAGCCAGGTAAAAACATTTCGATAGGGGCAGGGAACGGAAACGCTGCAAAACCCATCCCTCCTGGGCAGATCAAACGCTATACTCGCGGCGCAAAACTGCCTGGAGACGTGAGGTTCGATTCAATTTCTGATCTGTCCAAGTGGAAGCTTAAGCCGCTTTCAGGCGGAGAGAAATATATCAAAGTTGACAATGAAATACTCAGAGTGTCGGACACAATGAAGGTGCTTGCCGTTATGGGACTCATTAGCGAATTGGCGAATTAGGACGCCAGTTTCAATTTGCAGAACGGGATCAATGGATGAAAAGCCAGCTCTGGCGGGTGGTGCCTGCAACCTGCGTCAGTCGTCAAACAAATGGTGAGTTTGGGCCAGCCGCAACGCTTGATCTTCGGGCAAGCTAAGAAAATCTTTCAGCTTGGTGGCGTTGATCTCGGCGCTGTCAGATTGCCGAATGCGATAATGATGACTGAAACCGGCGTCCCGAATGCGGTCGGCCTCGTGCAGCACATCGTTGCGGATGGTCGGCAGCAACCGATCTAGTGTCGCTTTGGTGGTGCGCTCGCCGGCCAGGCCCACCCGGCGGGCATGTCCGCTCAGATATTCGTCGGTAAAGTTGCACTCGATCTGCAGCAGCCGGGTCTGTGACCGGTCGGAAAAGAAATCGTGCATCAGGTCCAGATTTGCAGGATCCATGCAGACAATCAGCCGGTCATTCTCAAAATACTCAAACAGCATTCGCATTAGCGCGCGACGATGACGTGTGCGTTTGCCCAGCGAGGATTGAATGCCGCCAAGGTCTGGCAGCGGCGTGCTGTCTTCATCGAACAGATAATCGATGGAGGGGATCGGGGTTTTCTGCCGTATTTGCTCATTCAAGCGTTTGGCCACATGCCATTTCTTGCAGACAATGATCATCAACTCGCGTTCGCGGCCCAATGAGCTTTCAGTCTCCCAGAACCGCATCGCAAACCGGCGACCAGCGCGGCCTTGACCAACAAGAAACTTGTACAGGCTGCGGCCTTCGTTGGAGATTTCAAAGCTGACATCATGGGAGGCATAGAGTTTGCCTAATCGGGATTTCAGCGTCTTGGCATCCGGGCTGATCTTGCGGGCAAACAGAAAATCCTGGCTCAGCAACAGATCATAGTGATCGTTGTAAAAGCTTACTGGCATGCCGTAGTCGGTGAACATCAGGAATGTGAGGGTGCGGGCGTCGATCTCGTTTTCTGGCACCAAGTGACGCACCAGCGTCTGGAAAAAGGTCTCGTCCGGGATCCAGGTGGTGCGAAAGAACCGCATCACGTCTTTGCGGCGTTGGGTGAGATCAAGGATCCATTCGATAGTGCGACGACGCAGGCACCACCATTGGCTACCGATCTGGATTTGGATGTCGCTGGGGATGCTGCGTTTCAGGCCCAGTCGCCTTTGTAGATCCATGGCCCAGTAAAACAATGACTTGTGAGCGCGCTCATTGAAGTAATGGCGGTAGATCAGCCGCTCTTCCTTCATTCCGGTTTTGATCCAGTCGCTTTCAAAGAAGTCAAAACTCTCGATGAAATCGCGGTCATTGTCATCTAGGAACTGGTGGGTGAATTCGGCG
The DNA here is from genome assembly GCA_002162795.1 of Rhodobacterales bacterium 56_14_T64. GTDB lineage: Bacteria > Pseudomonadota > Alphaproteobacteria > Rhodobacterales > Rhodobacteraceae > Parasedimentitalea. Next base: position 34,010 of record MAAY01000103.1, on the reverse strand, counting down.
GTTTTGATTGCCATGCAGTCGCCAGACAGCATGTAGAAATGGGTGGCGCGGGGATATTCGTCGACCGCAGCTTGAATTGCCAGCAGGGGTGCCTGCACCAGTGACCACTCGCCCCAACCACATTTGATGCGTTTGCGGGCAAATGTGACATTGGGATTGTGGTCTAACTCGTTGCGGATCATCGCGTAGGATTCAGGTTTGGCACTGGCGTCAAAATGAATCGCCATGTAGTCGCCCGCTGCAGTCAGCTGTTCAGCTTGCTGAATGATCGCCTCGGGGTCCTTATGGCAGAGCAGAATATATGCGATTTTTGCCATATTGGAGACAGTACACCTGTTTTCTTTGCATTGTACCTCTTGATAAGGGCGAAGTCTGATTGAATAAACCAGTTAGTTCTGGTTTTTGCATATAGATGTCTGCAATCGTCAGTAACCGCAAGAATGCAGCACGGGTAGAGGTGAGAGCATATGGGATTTCCGGGCACTTGGATGACGACCAGTGAGAGCGTGGTGTACCGCGTGGTGCCCAAATGCGCCTGCTCGACCATTGGCCAGATCATGTATTATTCGGATCAGGGCGAATTTTTTGACGGTGACATTCACGACGCAAAATCCGGGCTGCATAAGTGGGCGCTAGAGGAAAGCCAGGGGCCGATTACGCGCAACGTGCAGGGGCACCGGTCGTATTCCTTTACCTGCGTGCGCAACCCTTACACTCGGATCCTGAGCTCATTCTTTGACAAAATCTGCGGTATCCAACGCAATGGCAAACGCTATCGCGGCAATCTGGTGCCCAAGCTAACTTATGAATATGGCATCGAGGTTGGTGGCGATGATGGCAAGCAAGAGTTTGACCAAATCCGCAGCTTCCGCCGGTTCTTGTTGTTTGTGCGCGACACGGTACGCTATCGCCGTCCGATGGATCCGGATATCCATTGGTCCGCGATGTCAGGGCATGTTTCGACGTTCATCTGGAACGGTGGCAAATATGACAAGATCCTGTGGACCGAGGCGTTTAACGACGGCATGCAGGATGTGATGGACGCGATCGAGACGCCGCATCCGGTTGATCTGGCCAGCATCCCACGCTTTAACGAAAGCGAAGGCCATGGTCCCAAGCGGGCGCATCCGGTTGAGGACTATTTTGACGATCTGTCGATGCATCTGATCTATGAGATCTACAAACGCGATTTCAACCTGTTCAAATATGATTTTGAGGATCCGTCGAACAAGATGCCGATTGGTGAAATCGATCTGGACGAAGTGCACGCAAAGTTGGGTGAATAGAGCCGTTTTCTTTGAAGAAAACGAAACGGAATTTTCGAAAATTCCGGCTTTTGTCGCACCCGGCCCACCACGTCGGCAGGCCGGGTATGGTTTCTAAACCTGGCGTACAGCACCTTTGGCGGCACTGGTGGTCAGCTTAGCATAGGCTTTTAGGGCTGTGGACACCTTACGCTTGCGCAATTTGGCGGGCTTCCAGCCTTTTTCGTCCTGCACCTTGCGACGCTCAGCCAGTACCTCGTCGGACACGGCCAGATGGATTGAACGGTTAGGGATGTCGATCTCGATCTTGTCGCCGTGTTCCACCAGACCGATGGTGCCGCCTTCGGCTGCCTCGGGTGAGACGTGGCCAATGGACAGGCCCGAGGTGCCGCCAGAGAAACGACCGTCGGTCAGCAGCGCGCAGTCTTTGCCCAGACCTTTGGATTTCAGATAGCTGGTCGGGTAGAGCATTTCCTGCATGCCGGGGCCACCACGTGGACCTTCGTAGCGGATGACAACCACGTCGCCCGCCTTGACCTTGCCAGTCAGGATGTCACTAACGGCAGCGTCCTGGCTTTCGCAGACGTAAGCCGAGCCAGTGAATTGCAGGATGTTGGCATCGACGCCGGCGGTTTTCACGATGCAACCGTCCAGCGCGATATTGCCGAACAGCACGGCAAGGCCACCGTCCTGGCTAAAGGCGTGTTCCTTGCTGCGGATCACGCCGCCTTTGCGGTCTTTGTCCAGCTCTTTGTAGCGGTTGGACTGACTAAAGGCCTGGGTTGTGCGCACGCCACCGGGGGCTGCTTTGAACAAGTGTTCGGCTTCGGGGTTGTTGGCCACTGTGATATCCCATTTGCCGATGGCCTCGGCCATGGTGTTGGAATGCACCGTGGATACGTCGCCGTGCAGCAGACCGGCGCGATACAGCTCGCCCAGGATCGAGAAGATACCACCGGCGCGGTGGATGTCTTCCATGTGGACGTTTTCGACATTGGGCGCGACTTTGCACAGACAAGGAACATTGCGGCTGAGACGATCCATGTCATTCATAGTGAAATCGACTTCACCCTCATGGGCGATGGCTAGCAGGTGCAGAACAGTGTTAGTCGATCCACCCATGGCGATGTCCACGCACATAGCGTTCTCAAAGGCTGCAAACGTGGCGATATCGCGCGGCAACAGGCCTTTTTCCTCGCCCTCGTAGTGGCGCTTGGTGATGTCGACGATTTTGCGGCCGGCCTCAAGGAACAGGTTCTTGCGGTCCGAGTGGGTGGCCAGAGTTGAGCCATTACCGGGCAGGGCCAGACCCAGCGCCTCGGCCAGACAGTTCATCGAGTTGGCGGTGAACATGCCCGAACACGAGCCACAAGTGGGGCAGGCGTTCTCTTCGATGTGCTGGACCTGTGCATCTGTCAGGGTTTCGCTGGCGGCGGCAACCATGGCATCGACCAGATCGATCTTCTTCATGTCCAGATCTTCGAGGTCGATCTTGCCGGCCTCCATCGGGCCACCAGAGACAAAGATCACCGGAATGTTCAGGCGCATGGCGGCCATCATCATCCCCGGCGTGATCTTGTCACAGTTTGAGATGCAGACCATGGCGTCGGCGCAGTGGGCGTTGACCATGTATTCGACCGAGTCGGCGATGATTTCGCGCGAGGGCAGCGAATACAACATGCCGTCATGGCCCATGGCGATGCCGTCATCTACCGCGATGGTGTTGAATTCTTTGGCAACACCCCCGGCGGCTTCGACTTCGCGGGCGACCATCTGGCCCAGATCCTTGAGGTGGACGTGACCGGGCACAAATTGGGTGAAGGAGTTGACGATGGCGATGATTGGCTTGCCAAAATCGCTGTCGGTCATGCCGGTGGCGCGCCACAGGCCGCGTGCGCCTGCCATGTTGCGGCCATGGGTTGAGGTTCTGGATCGGTAAAATGGCATTGAGCTGTTTCCCTATATTTGCCCTCAGGGACACGATTTGCGCAACAAATGCAATATGTCGGGGCTGTCTTGAGTTGTTTTGAGACCAGTTGGCTAATTTTTATGAGCCAGAGGTATGGTGGCGGACTGTCTGGTGGGCTGGCTTCGAAGTTTGAGGATCCGGTGGGTGATGAGGCCAAGGACCAAGGCCCAGAAGGCAGCCCCGATTCCAAAGAAACTGATGCCCGAGACGGTGGTCATAAAGGTGATCAATGCGGCCTCGCGACCGTTGGCGTCTGACAAGGCCTGCGACAGGCTGTTGCCGATGGTCGAGAGCAGGGCGAGGCCCGCGATGGTGGCCACCAGTGCCTTGGGAGCGATCAGGAACAGGCTGATGACCGTGGCGCCGCCCAATCCGACAAGACAATAGAGAATGCCGGCCACGACACTGGCAATGTAGCGGGTTTTGGGGTCATCATCGGCCTCGGGGCCCGCGCAGATGGCGGCGGTGATGGCGGCCAGGTTGAGGGCGTAGCCGCCAAACGGAGCCAGCAGCAGGGTGGCAATGCCCGTCACTGTCAGGCTGGCCGAGACGGGTGGTTGGTATCCGGCTGCGCGCAAGGTGACCACGCCGGGCATGTTTTGCGAGCACATGGTGACGATATACAGCGGCAGACCGACGCCGATTAGCACCGGAAGTGAGAAGCTGGGTATGACAAACTCAGGCGCGGTGAGGCTGAAGTCCAACTGCTCGAGATTGCCGAACGAACCCGAGAACCCGGCCCAGAGGCAGCCGGATATCAGGACAACCGGTATGGTGTAGCGGGGAAACCAGAGACGACCGGCAAGGAAGGTTGCGCCCATCAGGGCGACCAGCGCGGTGTCGTCGTTGAGTGCGGTAAAGGCTGACAGGCCAAACTGGAACAGAATGCCGGCCAGCAGTGCATTGGCCAATGTGTCGGGGATCAGGCGTGATAGGCGCTGGAACCAGCCGGTGAGGCCAGTCAGGGTGAGCAGGGCGCCGCAGAATACAAAGGCTCCGATAGCTTGATCCATGGGCACGTCCTTTAGGCCAACCGCCAACAGGGCAGCACCCGGGGTGGACCAGGCGGTGAGGATTGGCATGCGAAACCACAGAGACAGGGCAAGGGTTGTCAGCCCCATGCCAAGGCCAAGCGCGGCCAGCCAGCTGTTGGCTTGGGCTTGGGTTGCGCCGACCGCCTCGATCGCCTGAAAAATGATGGCAACCGAACTGGTATAGCCGACCAGAACCACAATCGCGCCAGCGGCAAGATGCGAAAGCTTCAGGCTGTTCAACATGTGGGTTTTCCTATGCTGGCGAGTCGGCTAGGGTTGCGTGCGTTATAACGTACAATACGCAACGTGCGTTATAACGCACAAGTCTTTTTATGGACGGCTAGATGAGCGAAGAGATGATTACCCTTAACCTACGCAAAATTCGCGCTGAATCCGGTCTGAGCTTGTCCAAGGTTGCGGAGCTGACCGGGGTAAGTAAAGCGATGCTGGGCCAGATCGAGCGCGGCGAATCAAGTCCGACCATTGCGACGCTGTGGAAGATCGCCAAGGGGTTTCACCTGCCGTTGACGGCGCTGATTGACGAGGCGGCCCGTACACCAAGTCAGGGTGGAGGCGTTTTTAAGACGGTTCAGTTTCCAGGCAGTATCGCAGTGAAAATGGTCTTTCCCTATGATCCGGAACTGAGGGCTGAAACTTTTCACGTGAGCTTGAAGCCGGGCCAAAGCCACGAATCCCAAGCCCATGATCAAGGCGTGACCGAAGAGGTTTTTGTGTTGGAGGGAGAGTTGGAGGTGCTGCGCGATGGCGAATGGGTGCCGTTGTCAGCCGGGCAGGGCTTGCGGTTTTCGGCGGACCAGCCGCATGGCTATCGCAACGCGACTGGCGGGGCGGGATTTTTGAACATGCATCATTATCGTCATGCGGTTATGCCGCAGGAAAAACCCTAGATCAGGCAAGTACTTCACTTGTGAAGGGGTGTCGTCGTCTCTACACATCGTGGCTGCACGTTCAGCCATCCGGGAGATAGCCATTATGGAGACGTTTCGCGGCAGTCTGCTGATGGTGGTGGCGATGCTGGGCTTTGCGCTAGAGGACATGTTTATCAAGTCCACCGCGCATAGCCTGCCAGTGGGGCAGATTCTGATTATCTTCGGTCTTGGCGGAACGATCATCTTTATGGGCCTGGCGCGTGCGCAGGGGCAGCGATTGTTGCACCCGGCGATCTGCACGCGCCCGCTGTTGTTGCGCTCGGTTTCTGAGGTGGTGGGGCGAATCGGCTATACATTGGCCATCGCGTTGACGCCATTGTCGTCGGCTTCGGCGATTTTGCAGGCGACGCCGCTGGTGGTGGCTGCAGGGGCAGTGGTGTTCTTTGGTGAGCAGGTCGGTTGGCGGCGCTGGGTGGCGATTGCGATCGGGTTTTGCGGCGTATTGCTGATCCTGCGCCCAGGGCTGAGCGGTTTTGAGCCGGCGTCGATTTTTGCCGTCATTGGCACCCTGGGTTTTGCGGGGCGCGATCTGGCGACACGTGCAGCGCCGCCGTCCATGTCGAACCACCAGTTGGGGGTCTACGGGTTTGCGATGCTTATTGTCGCCGGTTGCGTGATTTTGGGATGGACCGGTGGTGCCAGTTGGCCGAGCCCGCTGGCGTGGGGCAAACTTGCCGCCGCAACGGTGTTTGGGGTGATTGCCTATAACGCGCTGACCGGAGCGATGCGCTCGGGTGAAATCTCGGTGGTGGCGCCGTTCCGGTACACTAGATTAGTGTTTGCCATGGTGCTGGGTGTGCTGGTGTTTGGCGAGCAGCCGGATGTGTTGACCGTGGTGGGCAGCGTGGTGATTGTCGGCAGCGGATTGTTCACGGTTCTGCGGGATCGCTATTCGCGTCGGCTGGCCTCAGCCCGTGCCGCAAGTCCTGCCAGTGGGCGTTGAAGCCGACGACGGTTCCTATCTTGCGCCCGCTCCAAAGCCGCCTTACATCTGGCCACCATGGCCCAGAAAAAATCAGATCCGAATTATAAAGTCATCGCCGAAAACCGCCGTGCGCGGTATGACTATTTCATCGATGACGATCTGGAATGCGGCATTATTCTCGAGGGCTCGGAGGTCAAGAGCGCTCGGACTGGCGGAACCAACATCGCCGAGAGCTATGCCGCCGTCGAGGATGGTGAGCTGTGGTTGGTGAACTCGTACATCGCGCCCTACGATAAGGCCAAGACCTTTAAACATCTCGAACGCCGCCGCCGAAAACTGCTGGTATCGCGCAAACAGATGTCGAACCTGTGGAATGCCACCCAGCGCAAGGGCATGACCCTGGTGCCGCTGGTGATGTACTTCAACCACAAGGGGCTGGTGAAGATTAAAATCGGCATCGCCAAAGGTAAGCAGAACCACGATAAACGCGCCACGGAAGCCAAACGTGACTGGTCGCGGCAGAAGTCTCGGGTGATGAAGGATCACGGCTAAGGACCGCTGCGGTATTGCTGAGGGGGGTAAAATGATACGTCTTCGTCAAATGCGCGCTGGTGAATTCCTGGATTACCTTGCCTATTTCATTCCCGACTATGCGGCAGAAATCTCGTCAAATTATGATGTGGATTTAGAAACAGCGCGTGAGCGGGCCGAGCAAGAGGTCACGGCCGATCTGGAGCAGGGTGTCGATAGTCCCGGACAGGATCTGTTCTGCATTGTGAGTGATGGTTTGGAAGAGGGGCCGACTCTGGGCTATTTTTGGTGCAAACCGGAACCAGAGGGCGGGTCAGTCTTCATCAGCGATTTCTGTATTTTGCCGCCACACCGTGGCAAGGGTTACGCCAGGGTGGCTCTGGCGGCGCTTGAAGCTAGGGTCTTGGATGCCGGGCATTGCGATATCAAGCTGCGGGTGGCTGCTGACAACAAGAGGGCGCACCAGCTGTACTTGTCCGCTGAGTTTCACGAAACGGGTATCAATATGCGAAAGCCACTTGGGAACCCGTGAGTTTTCTGCATTTTAGCTCTGGCTGTGCGTCAAGACCCTACAAAACCCTGCCTTTTCCTTGCGACTCTCTGCGGCCAATAGTAGGCCTTGGACAACGCGCGCTTGGGAGGATTTTATGCAAGACGATCCGAAAACACTGGTTTCCACTGAATGGCTGTCGGCTCATCTGAAAGATCCTGATCTGCGGCTGCTGGATGCCTCGTGGTATTTGCCCGCGATGGAACGTGATGCCCGTGCGGAATATGACGCGGCCCACATTCCGGGGGCGCGGTTTTTTGACATTGACGAAATTTCGGATCACCGGTCCGAGCTGCCACATATGGTGCCACCGGTTGAGAAATTCATGTCGCGCCTGCGGGCGATGGGCGTGGGTGATGGTCATCAGGTGGTGGTCTATGACGGGGTAGGGCTGTTTTCAGCGGCGCGTGTGTGGTGGCTGTTCCGTTTGATGGGGCAGGCCAATGTCGCCGTGCTGGATGGCGGTTTTCCCAAATGGCAGGCCGAGGGTCGCGCGGTTGAAGACATGCCGCCGGTGATCCGTGACCGCCACATGACGGTCCGGGTGCAGAACCACATGGTCCGAGACGTTACGCAGGTGTCGGCTGCCTCCAAGTTGGGGGATCATGAAATCATTGATGCTCGCGCTGCTGCCCGGTTCCGTGGTGATAGCCCAGAGCCACGTCAGGGTCTGCGTGCAGGCCACATTCCCGGGGCAAAAAACGTGCCGTTCACCACGCTGTTAAACGCTGATGGCACCATGAAACCCACTGACAAGTTGCGCGCAATTTTTGAGGCCGCCGGTGTGGATTTGGCCAAGCCTGCGATCACCTCGTGCGGCTCTGGTGTGACAGCCGCCGTTCTGAGCCTGGCGCTGGAACGGATCGGAAAAAGTGATCACGCGCTGTATGATGGGTCCTGGACCGAATGGGGCGCCTTCCCGACTTTACCCGTTGCAACCGGAGAGAACTGATGTTCGAAACCCTGAAACCCCAACCCGCAGACAAAATTCTGGCTTTGATGCAGAAGTTCCGCGAGGACCCGCGCTCGGATAAAATCGACCTTGGCGTTGGTGTCTACAAGAACGCGCAGGGTGTCACTCCGGTGATGCGCGCGATCAAGGCGGCCGAGCACAAGCTGTGGGAAGAGCAGATCAGCAAGTCCTATGTTGGTCTGGTCGGCGATCCGGCTTATTCGGATGCGATGATCAAGCTGATCCTGGGGGATGCGGTTGAGCGCGGCAATATTGCTGCTGCGGCCACCCCCGGCGGCACTGGTGCCGTGCGTCAGGCGTTTGAACTGATCAAGATTGCCAATCCTTCGGCGCGGGTGTTTGTGTCGGATCCGACCTGGCCCAACCACATTTCCATTCTGAACTATCTTGGCATCGAGACCGTCACCTATCGCTATTTCGACCGCAGCACTTGTGGCGTCAATTTCGATGGTATGATCGAGGATCTGAAAACAGCCGTCAAAGGCGACGTGGTTTTGTTGCATGGCTGCTGTCACAACCCAACCGGTGCCAACCTGAACGCGGTGCAGTGGCAAGAGGTGATCGACCTGTTGAATGCGCGCGGAGTGGTTCCGATGATCGACATTGCCTATCAGGGCTTTGGCGACGGCTTGGACGAAGACGCTGTTGGTGTTCGGATGGTGGCTGCGGGCACGCCTGAGTGTCTGATCGCGGCCAGTTGTTCCAAGAACTTTGGCATCTACCGCGAGCGGACCGGTCTGTTGATGATGGTATCGAATGATGCCGCGTCGCAAAAGCTGAACCAAGGCACGCTGGCCTTTCTGAACCGGCAGAACTACTCGTTCCCGCCGGATCATGGTGCGCGACTGGTGACGATGATCCTGAACGATGACGCTTTGCGCGCCGATTGGGCAGCCGAACTGGAAGATGTCCGTCTGGGTATGCTGGGCCTGCGTCAAAGTCTGGCCGATGAGCTGCAGCGCCTGTCTGGCTCTGACCGTTTTGGGTTCCTTGCGCAGCACCGTGGCATGTTCTCGCTGCTTGGCACTACGCCTGAATTGGTCGAAGCGCTGCGCGCCGAACACGGCATCTATATGGTTGGCGACAGCCGCATGAACATCGCCGGACTGAACGCCGATACAATCCCGATACTGGCCCAGGCAATCATGGACGCCGGCATCTAAGCCTAAGTTTCAGCCCAGGAATAGAGACCAACGCGCCTTCCGCTGGAGGGCGCGTTTTTTTGCGACTGGTCGCTTGGGTCTATCTTTGGGACACAAACGAAAAACGCGGCCCCCAATGAGGGCCGCGCAGATTGTCTGTCAGCTGGTACGCTGGATTAGCTCTTGGAGAACTCAGGGTATGCTTCCATGCCCAGCTCAGCCATATCGAGACCGTTAATCTCGTCTTCTTCGCTAACCCGGATGCCAACGATCGCTTTCAGTGCCAGCCATACGATGGCCGAGACAACCGATACAAAGACACCAACAATCACAACAGACTTCAGCTGTACGAAGAACGATGCATCAGCGTTGCTGAGTGGAACAACCAGAGTACCGAAGATACCAGCGCCCAGGTGAACCGGGATCGCACCAACAACATCGTCGATTTTGAACTTGTCCAGAACCGGAACAACCAGAACAACGATCACACCGCCAGCGGCACCAATCAGAGTGGCCAGGCCAAGCGAAGGAGCCAGAGGCTCGGCTGTGATCGCAACCAGACCAGCAAGGGCGCCGTTCAGGATCATTGTCAGGTCAGGCTTCTTGTACAGGAATTGTGTCAGCAGCATCGCGGCCACGGCACCACCTGCAGCAGCAGCGTTGGTGTTCGAGAAGATGCGGCTGATGTCAGCAACGTTGGCGGCAGTGTCCATATACAGCTGCGAACCACCATTAAATCCAAACCAGCCCATCCACAGGATGAAAGTACCCAGAGTGGCCAACGGCAGGTTGGAACCTGGCATTGGAACGGTGCGGCCGTCTTTGTATTTGCCGATACGTGGGCCCAGGATCAGGGCGCCAACCAGGGCAGCCCAGCCACCAACCGAGTGTACGACAGTTGAACCAGCGAAGTCTTGGAAACCCATGGCATCAAGGAAGCCGCCGCCCCATTTCCAGGAAGCCTGGATCGGGTAGATGAAGGCTGTCAGGATGATCACGAAGATCAGGAACGGCCACAGTTTGATACGCTCAGCCAGAGCACCAGAGACGATCGAAGCGGTTGCAGCACAGAACATCAGCTGGAAGAAGTAATCAGAACCAACCGACGCATAAGTCAGGTCGGTTTCGGTGTCGGCCAGGCCAACTGGCTCAAGCGACGTCATCGAGAAGGCACCAAGGATGCCGTCAATGGACCAGCCATCACCTGGGTACATCAGGTTATAACCAACAGCGTAGTAAGCAATCGCTGCCAGCGAAAACAGACCCATGTTTTTGGTCAGCTGCATGGTCACGTTCTTGCCGCGTACCAGACCAGCTTCGAGCATGGTGAAACCAGCCGCCATCCAGAATACCAGAACACCGGTGACCAGGAACATGAAGGTGGTGAGGATATAGCCAATATCGGCATTTGTCGGGGTGACGTCAGCCTCTTGCGCAAATCCGATCGCTGGCAGCGCAATCAGCGCCGCGGCAGCGAGAGGGAGTTTAAACTTGTTCATTATACTGTCCTTTTCCTAAGCTTTGCGCTCAGAGTGCTTCCAGATTTGTCTCGCCGGTGCGCACGCGCACAGCCTGAGACACATCCAGAACAAATATCTTGCCGTCGCCGATTTTGCCGGTGCGGGCGGTGTTTGCGATGGTCTCGACAACCTGGTCGGCCTGATCGGCGGCAACCACGATTTCCAGCTTCATCTTGGGCACGAAATTCACTTCGTATTCCGCACCACGGTAGATCTCGGTATGGCCAGCCTGTGCGCCAAATCCTTTGATTTCTGTAACCATCAGACCCGCAACGCCGATGTCAGTCAGCGCCTCACGGACTTCCTCCAGCTTGAACGGTTTGATGGCAGCTATGATCATTTTCATGTCAGCATCCTTTTCCCCAGCGTTCCCCAGGCACCCTGCCCAAATCTCTGCCTCTGCAAACAAGCGGTTGAAACGAGTCGTGGGAATGCTAGTGGGCGGGAACTGCCTCGCGTTTGAGTAAAAGGCGCAATAATCGTGCTCAATTTATAGGCTTTGCTTAAATTTTGGTCATTTGGTAAAGAGTGGAAGTGCCTAAAAACTCCCCTCAACAAAGTGATGTAGACCCGTTATGGTATAAAAAACGGGCAAACCGAGCAGGAAATTGGCATGGCTAAAGGATCAGGGCGCAAGCCTCTGGTGGCAGATAAACGCTACTCGGCGGGGAGTCGTAAGGCTCCGGGTGGTAAGGCTGTGCGCAAGAAAAAGCCTAATAAGGCGGGCTGGCTTGCCCGCTTGGTTGGCGGCGGTACGGCGGCCAAGCCCACAGCTCCAAGACGCAAGGCAACGACGCCCAAGCCAGCGCCACGCAAATCTGCTAAGCGCAAGCCGACCCGTCGTAAACCGCAGGGATTTTTTGGCCGTCTCCGAGCCGCAATTTTTGGTCTATTCGGCTGGATCTTTGGCCTGATCTGGGCGCTGACCTGGCGGGTTGGCATGGTGGTGGGGCTGCTGATCGCCTTGGCGGTTGGCTATCGCTATCTGCAATTGCCCGAGCTCAGCGCTCTGCTTGATGACCGCGCGCGCGGGTCAGTCACCATGCTGGACCGCAACGGCGATGTCTTCGCCTGGCGCGGCGATCAGTTTGGTGGTGTGGTTACCACTCAGACCGTCTCGCCCCATCTAAAGAACGCCATTATCGCCACCGAGGACAAACGGTTCTACGGCCACTTTGGTATCTCGCCGCGCGGCGTTGCCAGTGCCGTGCGTATCAACCTACGCGAAGGGCGCGGGCCATTATCGGGCAACGGTGGGTCAACCATCACGCAACAGACCGCCAAGCTGCTGTGCTTGGGCGTGCCTTACGATGCAAATGTCTGGGACAGTGAGAAGGCTTACGAGGCCGACTGCCGTCAGGGATCTCTGTGGCGCAAGATCACAGAGGCCATCTATGCCATGGCCATGGAGAGCAAATACACCAAGGACGAGATCCTTACGATCTATATGAACCGCACTTTCCTGGGCGCCGGGGCCCGTGGGTTCGAGGCCGCTAGCCAGCGTTATTTTGGCAAATCAGCGGCAGAGGTTGATCCGGCTGAGGCGGCGATGTTGGCAGGCTTGCTGAAGGCACCGACACGTTATGCTCCGACCAATAACCTGCAACGCTCGCAGGACCGGGCCAAGGTGATTGTCGCGTTGATGCAGGATCAGGGGTATTTGACTGCGGCTCAGGCTCAGCAGGCGCAGGACAACCCAGCGCAACTCAGCGCGGCAGCAGCAGCGCGGGCCGGGGGGTATTTTGCTGATTGGGTGATGGACAAGATCCCCAGCTTTTTTGGCGACCAGACCACCGAGGATGTGATCATCCGCACCACGCTGGACCAACGTTTGCAGACCGCTGCCGAAGAGGCGCTGGCCTATATCTTTGAAAACAAAGTGCGCGAAGGATCGAAAGCGCAGGCGGCGATTGTGGTGATGAGCGCCGATGGCGCGGTGCGGGCGATGGTCGGCGGGCGACAGACGCGGGTGTCCGGTGTATTCAACCGGGCCACTCAGGCGCAACGGCAATCCGGGTCGGCGTTTAAACCCTTTGTCTATGCCACCGCGCTGGAACTGGGGTATTCGCCGCTGGATACAGTGCTGGATGCAAAATACTGCCTGAACATTGCGGGTTCGGGGCAGTGGTGCCCTAAGAATTATACCCACAAATTCTATGGCGAGGTGACACTGGCGCGGGCGCTACGTGATTCACTGAACATCCCGGCTGTGAAGATATCCGAGGCGGTTGGCCGTGATCTGGTGCGTCAGGTGGCGGGTGATTTTGGCCTGTCCAGTGATCTGGCCGATGGGCCGGCGTTGGCATTGGGAGCCTCGGAAAGCACCCTGATCGAGATGACCGGCGCTTATGCGGGTATCCTGAATGGCGGCTCGTCGGTGACGCCGTATGGGCTGGTTGAATTGCAATTGATGGGCGACGACGCGCCATTGATTGGCAGCAGCGGTGGCATTGGCGAGCGGGTGATCCAAACCAGCGCGGCACGGCAATTGATTTGGATGATGGAGAAGGTGGTTTCTGAGGGAACAGGACGTCGGGCCCAACTTCCGGGTTGGCAGGTGGCGGGCAAGACAGGGACCACTCAGGCGGCGCGAGATGCCTGGTTCATCGGGTTTTCCGCAGAATATGTTGCAGGTGTCTGGATGGGCTACGACGACAACACGCCGCTGTCTGGGGTGACGGGTGGCGGACTGCCAGCCGAGATCTGGCGCGAGACTATGTTACGGGTGCATGATGGTTTGACCCCGGTTGCCCTGCCGATGCAGGCGCCCGAGCCCATTGCGCCTCCGCCTCAGACTGATCGTCGACGACGCAACAACGGCAATAATGTAGGCCAGGATATCGGCCGTGCCGTCGACGGATTTCTGAAAGACCTGTTCGGCAATTGATTTAGCAGATCAGACAGGGGGTCTCCCGCCCGTCGCGACATCCTGACGGAGGCTGTTCCCGTTGGGCCTGGTGCCGCGCAAGTGCGGCGCCAGGCCCAAGTCCGCAAGGTCGATCGGCGTAGCCGATGGTCCGCGTGGGCGCGGGAGCCTTTGTTACATAGATGGCCCGAGGAACGGTACGGAAAAAGACCCGCGGTGCAGCGCCACGGGTCTGTTGAGTGTTTCTGAATTTTGGGTTGGAAAGCGGTGTTAGCTCAGCTTTTTCAGATCCGCGATCAGCTTGTCGATGTCACCCTTGCGGTGATCCAGCATGGCGCCGATTTCGGTGCGCTCGGTCAGCAGCAGGTTCACCCCTTCGATGAACATGTTGAAGAACTTGTCCTTGCCGGATTTGTCCGACACCAGAAAAGTCACCTCAAACGGCGCCTGGCCCTGCAGGGTGGCGATCGACTTGACCTCATACCCGGCGCGGATCTTGCGGGTTGATTTCACCTCGATGTCGCCACCGATGAATTCACGGAACCGCTTGCCGTATTTGCGTGAGATATAGCCCTGGAACGCCTTGGTGAAGGCTCGCATTTGCGCCTTAGAGGCGCTGCGTCCATCAACCCCAAGGGCGTATCGGGCCATGATGGGCACATCCGCATACCGAACAAAGACTTTCTCGAAATCACGGACCATCGCAGACTCGGATTTACCCGAAGCGATCACCTTGTTGATATCACCAACCACACTCTCGACCAGAGCACGGGCACCATTTTCGCTGATTGCAAAAGCCGGGAAGGGCAGGGCAGCCAGGCCCAGACCAGAAACTGTGGTGGTCAGAAAGCTGCGACGGTTAAACAGATTACTCGGCATAGATATCCTCATAGGGGTCGGAGTAGGGATCGCCAAAGACCCCCTCATAATCAGCCTGATCACCACCCAACTCGAAGCGGCGGTTTTGCAGATAAATCAGCCGGGCCTGGGCATAGCTGTCGGCGCTTTCGTACAAGATCGAGTCTATTGTAGCAGAATAATTACCACGGTCGCCCATGCGGCGCACGATCTCGGCGTAAACACCGATATTGTCGGCGGGGTTTTGCCGGGCAAAGGTGATCGGGTTGGTGAAAAAGTCTGCGATCACGCCAACGGCATCGCGGGTGGTCGATGGGCCATAAAGAGGGATCTCGACATAGGCGCCCTCGCCGAAGCCCCAAACATGCAGGGTTTCGCCAAAATCTGTATCGACGCGCGGCACGTTGAAGTCCGAGGCGGGATCACCCATGCCAAGAATGCCAAATACAGAGTTGATGAAGAAACGGGACACGGCAATGCCGGATTCGCGCAAGTTGCCTTGCAGCAGTGCGTTCACCGCCTGGCCTGGCATCGACAGGTTTTCGGCAAACAGGCCAAAGCTGGTGACCATGTCTGGTGGGATGACGCTGACATAGCCTGTGGAGGCGGGTCGAAAGAGGTTCCGGTCAACGTCAAGGTTAAAGCCGTGGATCGAGCGATTGACGCCCTCGTAGGGATCGTAAACCTCGCCCGCAGCACGGGCCTCGGGGCTTTGACCAGTACAGCCAGCGGTCAACCCGGTCAGCAGCAGGGCAACAAGAAGAAAGATGGGTCTCAACGTCAAATACACTCGTTCTGATGTCCGTTATCTAGCAACAGGTTTGCCGCCCCGGACTGATTTATAGGTAATAAGCCGGGTTCCCAGAGGGCACACAGATTGATTGTTTGGTTGTGACAGATTTGGAACATATTACAAGTTAACCTGTCGAGTGTAAGGGTGACATTCTATCGGGTCCGATAAAAAGCTATTGCAGGCATATTATGGCGAATAATCAATTCAAAAACGGATTTGACGAGCTGCGCGCGATACGCCGCCGCAGTCGCAAGCTTTACTGGGCAGTCGGGATCTTCAGCTTCTTTGCAAATATGCTGATGCTGACGGGCCCGCTTTATATGATGCAGGTCTATGATAGGGTGCTGGGCAGCCGGTCCGAGCAGACCTTGGTGGCGCTGTCGCTGCTGGTGCTGTTTCTGTACGGCATGATGGGATTGCTGGACTACTCACGCGGTCGCATCATGGCGCGGGTTGGGGCCCGGTTTCAGGCCGCACTGGACCGACGCGTTTTTGACGCGATGATCCGGCGCTCAGCTGTAGCTCCGGATCCGGTGGCGCAAACTGGGTTGTCCGATCTGGAATCGGTGCAGCGATTGATCGCGTCGCCAGTGCTGATGGCAGCATTCGATCTGCCGTGGACGCCGATATTCTTGGCCGGCATTGCGCTGTTTCACCCCTGGTTGGGACTGTTGGCGATCGTTGGCGGCACGATTTTGGTCTGTATCGCCTTGTTGAATCAGGTCTTTTCACGGGCGCCGCAGTTGCAGGCGAGTATCGCCTCGCATCGGGCTGGCATGATGTCGGAGGAAATCCGTTCGGAAGCGGAAATGATTCAATCGATGGGGATGCGTGGAGCAGCCTTTGGCCGGTGGAAGGTGGCGCGCGAAGCCGCCCTGGTAGAGAGTATCGCGGCCAATGACGTTGGCGGTAGCTTCACTACCCTGACCAAAACCCTGCGCCTGTTCCTGCAATCGGCGATGTTGGGTCTCGGCGCTTATCTGGTGTTGCAAGGCGAGGTGTCGCCAGGGGCGATGATCGCCGGGTCGATCCTGATGGGTCGGGCTTTGGCGCCGATTGAATTGGCCTTGGGTCAGTGGGTGCTGGTGCAGCGCGCGAAAAAGGGTTGGGATAGCCTGTCGGAACTGTTGACCAAAGTGCCCGAGGAAGAAGAGCGTATTGCCCTTCCTAAGCCCAAAGCCCGGCTGGAAATGCAGGCGGTGACCGTGGTGCCTCCGGGTGAGAAAACGCCGCAACTTCGAAACGTGTCCTTCAAGATAGAACCGGGGCAGGCTTTGGGAGTGATTGGCCCTTCGGGTTCGGGTAAATCAACATTAGCGCGGGCGCTGACGGGCGTTTGGCGTGCAGCGGCGGGGACGGTGCGTTTGGACGGCGCGGCACTGGAGCAATACGCTCCGGACGTGCTGGGCCAGCACATCGGGTATTTGCCGCAGCGGGTGCAATTGTTTGAGGGCACCATCGCGCAGAATATTGCCCGTCTGGCTGATATGCCGGATTCCGAAAAGGTGGTGGCAGCGGCCAAGAAGGCGGCGGCGCACGAGATGATCATCAAGCTGCCTGACGGCTATGATACCCGAATCAGTGCTGGCGGAGGCCGGTTGTCTGGTGGGCAGATGCAGCGGATTGCCTTGGCGCGGGCGCTGTATGATGACCCGGTGATTGTGATCCTAGATGAGCCAAACTCGAACCTCGATAACGAGGGATCGGTGGCCCTGAACGCGGCAATCAAACAGCTGAAATCTGAAGGTAAGTCAGTGCTGATCATGGCGCACCGACCTGCGGCAATTCAGGAATGTGACCTGTTGTTGGTGGTGGATCAGGGCAACCAAACGGCCTTTGGTCCCAAGGATCAGGTGCTGCGCCAGATGGTTGCAAACCATGAGAATATTCAAAAGACAGCTACCGCGAGGCGCGCGCAATGAGTGAAGAACAGACATGGTCTGCCCGCCGCCCGATTATGATCGGGGTGATGGGGCTGTTGGTGCTGGTCGGTGGTTTTGGCACCTGGTCGGTGATGACATCGATTGCTGGCGCGGTAGTGGCCACTGGCCGCATCGAGGTCGATCAAAACCGCCAGGTGGTGCAGCATTTGGATGGCGGCATCGTATCCGAAATCCTGGTGGAAGAAGGCGACATGGTCGTCGAGGGCGCGCTGCTGTTGCGGTTGGACGCCAACCGGCTGCGCTCGCAATTGGTGATCACCGAGGGCCAGTTGTTTGAACTCACCTCACGTCGGGGGCGGCTTGAGGCGGAGCGCGACAGTGCGGAGGATATTGAATTCGACGCCGAAATTATCGAGCTGGCGAGAACCCGGCCCGAAGTTGAGGAATTCATGGCCGGGCAACAGCGGTTGTTTGGGGCCCGTCAGGACTCGCAGGCGCGGGAAATTGAACAGCTTGAAAAACGTCGGGCGCAGATCCGTGATCAGATCAAAGGTATAAAGGCCCAGCAGGAATCGATGGTGCTACAGCTGGACCTGATTAGCCAGGAACTGAAGAACCAGCAGACCTTGTTGGATCGGGGGTTGGCGCAAGCTGGCACTGTATTGAACCTGCGCCGAACCATGGCTGACTTGCAGGGATCGTTAGGAGAGTTGATTGCGTCAGAGGCGCAGGCTGCAGGGCGCATTACCGAAACCGAGATTGAGATCCTGAAACTGGGCACTCGCCAGCGCGAAGAAGCCATCACCAGGCTGCGCGACCTGCGATACCAAGAGTTGGAGCTGGCTGAGACCAGACGGGCGCTGCTGGAGCAGTTGGAACGACTGGATATCAGGGCGCCTGTTTCGGGGATTGTCTACGGGTTGCAAGTGCACACGCGCCGGTCGGTGATACGGCCAGCCGAGCCTGTGTTGTATCTGGTGCCGCAGGACCGGCCACTGGTTGTGGCAGCGCAGGTTAATCCCATCAATATCGACGAAATTTACGTTGGTCAGGCGGTGACGCTGCGCTTCTCGGCCTTGGATCAACGGCAAACTCCAGAACTGTTTGGCACTGTCATGCTGATTTCGGCGGATTCGTTTGAAGATGAAGCCAGCCGTCAGCCCTATTACCGGGCTGAAATTGAGTTGAACGAGGGAGAGCTTGCCAAACTGCCCGAGGGCATCGTGCTGATCCCCGGCATGCCGGTCGAAAGCTATATCCGCACTGCCGATCATTCACCGCTGTCCTACCTAGTCAAACCGCTGGCCGACTATTTCAACAAGGCGTTCCGCGAGAGCTGATCACTGGCTTTCGCTTTTGCTCTTTCCGCTGTTGTGCTTCCCGGTTAGCGTCCCCGGCGAAACACTTCTTGGAGGATTGATGTCATGGGCTTTGAGGCGAAACTGAATGAACTGGGTGTCACCCTGCCTGATGCTCCGGCACCGGCGGCCAACTATGTGCCTTATGTTGTGGCTGGCGACATGGTCTATGTCTCGGGTCAGATCTCGGCTGATGGCAATGGGCTGATCACTGGCACATTGGGCGCGGATATGGACGTCGAGGCAGGCGCTGCGGCGGCGAAAACCTGTGCCATTTCGTTGTTGGCTCAGGTCAAGGCAGCCTGCGGCGGTGATCTTGACCGGTTGGTCCGGGTTGTAAAGCTGGGCGCGTTTGTCAATTCCACCGATGATTTCACGCAGCAGCCTATGGTAGTCAACGGGGCGTCTGATTTTCTGGTTGCGGCACTTGGTGATGCTGGTCGACACGCGCGTTCAGCAGTTAGCTCGCCATCGTTGCCGCTAGGTGTGGCTGTCGAGATCGACGGTGTATTCCAGATCAAGTGACACTGGTTCTACCTGCCTGAACAATCGTCACATCGTGAAACCACGATATGACGATTGACTGTCACCTTTCACCGCTACCGGGTTGATTGTAGGTCACCTCTGCCCAAATACTGCTGAGGCAGGGAGAGACCATGGATCAGGCGCAAATCGAAATACAACTACTGGGTTCATTGACGCAGATCCCCGCCGATGACTGGGATGCCTGCGCCTGTCCCGAGGCGCTGGATGGTGGGCGTCCGAATGATCCCTTTACCACCCATCGTTTTCTGAGCGCGCTAGAAGACAGCGGATCGGTGGGGCGCGGAACGGGCTGGCAGCCGCAATATCTAACCGCTTACCGGGACGGCCAGTTGATTGCCTGCGCGCCGATGTATGCCAAGTCGCACAGCCAGGGCGAGTATATCTTTGATCACAATTGGGCGCATGCCTATGAGCAAGCTGGCGGGCGCTATTATCCCAAGTTGCAGATGGCTGTGCCGTTTACGCCAGCAACCGGTCGGCGGTTTCTGGTGCGGCCGGGATTTGAGGGCGTAGGCCATTCAGCACTGGTGCAGGGCGCGGTGCAATTGGCGGCCAATAACGAGATCTCGTCACTTCATGTCACGTTCTGCACTGAGGAGGAGGCGAAGGCGGGTGAGCAGATGGGGTTGATGCCGCGACTGACGCAGCAATTTCACTGGCTCAATCAGGATTACGACGATTTTGACGGTTTCCTTGCCAGCCTTTCCTCCCGCAAACGCAAGAATATCCGCAAGGAACGCGCGCAGGCGCAAGGCTTTGGCGGCGAAATCGAGTTGTTTACGGGGGAAAATCTGCGGCCCGAACACTGGGATGCATTCTGGGAGTTCTATCAGGACACCGGGGCGCGCAAATGGGGATCGCCTTATTTGTCGCGCGCCTTCTTTGATATTGCTCAGGACACAATGGCCGATGACATGGCGCTGATTCTCGCGCGCCGTGATGGGCGCTATGTGGCGGGCGCTTTAAATTTCATTGGCCGTGACACGCTTTATGGCCGCTATTGGGGCTGCACCGAACATCACCCCTGTCTGCATTTCGAACTGTGCTATTATCAGGCTATGGATCTGGCGATCACCATGGGATTGGCACGGGTCGAGGCTGGCGCGCAGGGGGAGCACAAGCTGGCACGCGGATATCTGCCGACGCAAACACATTCCTTGCATTGGCTGGGTGATCCCGGCTTTGCTGATGCGGTTGCCAGGTATCTGGACGCGGAACGTGCCGCAATCGAGGAAGAGATTGAAATTCTGACCGACTATGGCCCGTTCAAAAAGCTAGAGGTGGAGGAACAGCAATGACCGAGAAACTGTCAGACGCAACTCGTGGGCCGTTATTGGACCCACTGTTCCAGACCGGCTGGGCCCAGATGGATGAGCGTGATGCGATTGTGAAGACCTTTAAGTTCAATAGCTTTGTTGAGGCATTCGGCTGGATGACACGGGCCGCGATTTGGGCCGAAAAGTGGAACCATCACCCTGAGTGGAGCAATGTCTACAATAAGGTGACGGTGGTGTTGACCACTCATGACGTAGGCGGGGTCAGCACTCAGGATGCCAAATTGGCGCGCAAACTGGATAGTCTGGTCTGAAGAGTAAAGCCCCGGATTGCTCCGGGGCTTTGGGTTTTGGGGCGTTAGCCCATTGCCTCTAGCAAGCCTTCGCCAGCTGTCAGTTCGCAAACTCCGGGGCCTTGTTCCATTTGCAGGATCTTCACTTCGCCGTCTTCAACCAGCATCGCATAGCGTAGGGACCGGGAAATCAGGCCAGCCGGGGCGGCGTCAAAGCGCATTCCGATGGCTTCGGTCAGGCTGCATTCAGCATCGGCCAGCATGGTGATCCCTGCCTGCGTTGCGCCGGTTTCTTTGCCCCATGCGGCCATGACAAAGGGGTCGTTGACGGAGACGCAGATGATGTCATCGACGCCCTTGGCCGCAAACTGATCCTTGGTGCGGATAAAGCTGGGCACATGCGCCGAGCTGCAGGTTGGAGTATATGCACCGGGAACGGCAAAGATCGCGACTTTGCGGCCCTTGGTCAGGTCGGCGATGGAAATGGGCTCGGGGCCAGCGGGCCCCATCTGCACCAAATTTGCCTTTGGCAGTTTTTCACCAACTGAAATCATCTTTACCTCGTCACTTCTAATTGCGTTTTGGTTCAGCCCGCATATAGGGTCCGGCAAAGAATTGACTGCAACTGTGCTGGGAGGCAAGGGCAATATGAGCCACATCGTCGTGATCGGAGCGGGGCAGGCGGGGTCCTCAATGGTGGCCAAGCTGCGCAAGGACGGATTTGATGGCGAGATCACGCTGATCGGCTCTGAAACAGCGTTGCCCTATCAACGCCCGCCCCTGTCCAAGGCCTATTTGTTGGGCGACATGGCGGTGGAACGACTGTTTCTGCGACCCGAGAGTTTTTACGCCGATAACAACATCACTCTGAAACTCGGCCAGCCGGTCACTGCCATTGATGCAGCTGCAAAAACTGTCAGCATTGGGGATGAGGTGATTTCTTATAATCATCTGGCGCTGACCACTGGATCAAACCCACGGCGCCTGCCGGCCGCTATTGGTGGTGATTTGGACGGTGTGTTTGTGGTGCGCGGCTTGAATGATGTGAATGCTATGGCGCCTTCGGTGACCGAAGGCGCGCGGGCACTGATCGTTGGCGGTGGCTATATCGGGCTTGAGGCGGCTGCGGTTTGTGCCAAACGCGGCGTTAAGGTGGTGCTGGTCGAAATGGCGGATCGAATTTTGCAACGGGTCGCCGCGCCTGAAACATCTGATTATTTCCGCGCGTTGCATGGCTCGCATGGCGTCGACATCCGCGAGGGTGTCGGGCTGGATCATCTGGTTGGCTCGGACGGCAAGGTTACCGGTGCGGTGCTGAGCGATGGGTCCAAGGTCGATCTGGATTTTGTCGTCGTTGGCGTTGGTATTGCGCCGGCCACGCAACTGGCTGAAATGGCTGGGGTGACGTTGAACAACGGCATTGAAACAGATGCGCAGGGGCGCACGTCAGATCCATCCATCTGGGCTGCCGGAGATTGTGCTTCGTTTCCGTATCAGGGCGGGCGCATTCGGTTGGAAAGCGTGCCCAACGCCATCGATCAAGCCGAGGTGGTGGCGCAGAACATCATGGACGCGGGCAAGGATTACACAGCCAAGCCGTGGTTCTGGTCAGATCAGTATGACGTCAAATTGCAGATCGCCGGGCTGAATACTGGCTATACCCATGTGGCGACACGTCCCGGTGCTGGGGCATCGGTGTCGTTTTGGTATTACAAGGATGATCAACTGCTGGCCGTTGATGCGATGAATGATCCGCGGGCCTATATGGTGGGTAAGCGATTGATTGATGCGGGCAAGACTTGCAATGCGCAGGCTGTGGCGGATCCAGAAACCGATCTGAAATCGCTGTTGAAAGCGTGAGGATCATTGCCGGAGACTTTCGCGGACGGGCCTTGGCCGCTGTTGGCAAAGGGGATGCAGGGGCTCATCTGCGTCCCACCACCGACCGGGTGCGCGAGAGTCTGTTCAATGTCTTGAACAACACCGGAGTGATCCCGGGTGCGCGGGTGCTGGACCTGTTTGCCGGTACTGGTGCGCTGGGGCTTGAGGCGCTGTCGCGCGGCGCGGCTTATGTGACTTTTGTGGACGACGGGCGGGTGTCCACGGGGCTGATCCGCAAGAACATCGACATCACACGCAGCAAGGATGACACCAGCCTGATCAAACGGGATGTGTTGAAATTACCCGCCAACCCGGATGCGCCGTATGATCTGGTTTTCCTGGATCCGCCCTATGGCAAAGGCTTGGGTGAAAAGGCTTTGGATGTGGCTGCGGCCGGGGGCTGGATTGACGACGAGGCCCTGGTGGTTTGGGAGGAAAACACTCCGATGGCCGCCCCTGAAGGCTACCAGCTGCGTGACAGTCGTAAATATGGCGATACTCATATTACCTTGATGTGGCGGGACGTTTCAGGCTGAAACAAACCGGGCGGAGGCTCGCCGGGGTGAATTTGCAGCTTGGGCACCTGCAGGCTATGCCTGTGTCATTGAAACTGATTCATGTCTTGCGTTGGGCATATATTAGATCGCCCCAAAATGGGGCTGCCCCTAATTATTGGAACCGGAGCTGACCCATGCCTAAAACCCACCCGACACCCAAACTGGTGATCTTTGACTGTGATGGCGTGCTGGTAGACAGCGAAGTGGTGTCGAACCTAGTGCTGGTGGAAAACCTTGCACAGTTTGGTCTGCAGCTAACAGTGTCAGACTGCATGACGCATTTTGTGGGTGGCACGATGAAGGCAGTGATGGGCAAGGCGCAGGATATGGGCGCTGACCTGCCGCCAACCTGGGTCGAGGACGTCTATCAGGAAATATATGCAGCCCTGCAAAAAGGCGTGCCGCTGGTGGCGGGCATTCCCGCGCTATTGGCGACATTGGATCAAGAGGCCATTCCGTGCTGTGTGGCATCGAATGGTGGCGAAGAAAAAATGCGGATCACTTTGGGGCAAAACGATCTGTGGGAACGCTTCCATCCCAACGCGATGTTTTCGGCCCACACATTGGGTGTCGCCAAGCCCGATCCGGGGTTGTTTCTGGCCGCTGCTAGCCATTTTGACGTTCAGGCGCGGGACTGTGTCGTGGTTGAGGACAGTGCAACAGGGGCTATGGCCGCGTCACGTGCCGGGATGCGCTGTCTGGGATATGCGCCCGAAGGTGGCGGGGCACGTTTGGCCGAACAGGGCGCCGAAGTCTTTTCCTCTATGGCGCAGGTTTCTGAACTGCTTGGCCTGTCTGGCTGACACCGCGGCTATTCGTAGGTGAAACTGTCCAGTACCCGTCCGCCCAGCGTTTCCGGCAGTTGCTCGGGGCCGCTCATTGGGACCAGAGTGCGGCTGATATTGTGCAGGATGAAATAACTTTCGGCACGGGCAGGGTGGGGAATGGCCACCAATTGCAACACCATCGGACCATTGGAGGGATCGGTGTAGGTGCCCAGCACTTCGGCGGCGCGCATGCCGTTGACTGCAATTTCGCGGGTGCTGATGATTTTGGCGTCTGCAAAACCCTGGACGGCTGAGGGAAAGGCCGATTCCGTCAGAGCCTTGGCGGCGGTTCTGAGCCGGATGGGCATCGGGTCGTCGCTGCCCTGCGGGATGGGGAAGCTGGCATCAACCACATGGAAGTTTTCGATGAATTTCCGCCCAGATGGATCTTTGGTGGCGAAGGTGAATTTGACAATACCACCGCTGGGGCGGCCATCGGCGATCAGCTCGACATCGTTGCGCACTGGGATTTGCAGGGCAAAGGGCACTTCGATCGGGATGTTGTATTTGGCGCTGTAGTCCGCATCGAACCGAAATATTCGATTGAGGTAAGCGCCCTCAAAGCTGAACAGATTGAAGGATACGCTGGGCTCTTGCGACTGCGCAACGGGGGCCACACCAAGCAGCGCGATCACTGTTATGACGGTTTTTATACTCATACCAAATCTCCCTTATAAAACAGGGATCAGCTTAGGGCATTGACGGGCCTCGTCAAATATTTGGCAGGTGGTGGGAAAGGCGGTTTGCTCCATATCGCTCGGGATTGTCCGGGCGATATGGAAAATTAGGTACGAGATTAGCCGTAGGTCGGGTGGTACTTACCGCCGGGCGACAGGGTGAAGATCTCAAACCCGTCAGCGGTCACTCCGATTGAGTGCTCAAACTGGGCGGACAGCGATTTGTCGCGTGTCACGGCGGTCCAGTCGTCGGCCAGAACCTTGGTCTCGGGGCGGCCCAGGTTGATCATCGGCTCGATGGTGAAGAACATGCCTTCCTCGAGCATCGCGCCAGTGCCGGGGCGGCCATAGTGCAGCACGTTTGGCGGCGCATGAAAGACTTCGCCCAACCCGTGACCGCAGAAATCGCGTACCACGCTCATCCGCTGGCTTTCGGCGTAAACCTGAATGGCATGGCCGATGTCGCCAAAGGTATTGCCGGGTTTTACCGCCTCGATCCCCTTCATCAGGGCGTCGTGGGTGATCTGGATCAGGCGCTCAGCCTTGCGGGATAGCTTGCCCGCAACGTACATCCGGCTAGTGTCGCCAAACCAACCGTCGACGATCACTGTGACGTCGATGTTTAGGATATCGCCATCTTTCAGCTTTTTGTCGCTGGGGATGCCGTGGCACACCACGTGGTTCACCGAAATACAGCTGGCGTGCTGGTAGCCCTTGTAGCCGATGGTGGCCGAGGTGGCGCCAGCGTCTTCGACCATTTTGGTAATCAGCCGGTCGATTTCGCCGGTGGTTTGACCAACAAAGATATGTGCCGCGATATCGTCCAGAATACGCGCCGCCAGTTCCCCGGCCACGTGCATGCCGGCATAGTCGGCTTGTTGGTAAATGCGAATGCCGTCCTTGGTCGTCCGACCATCGTTTTTTCTCATCAAGATGGGCTCCGTCGCTGCAGTCTTAAACCGCTATGTAAGGGTATTGGTGCCAAAGGGCCATAGGCTGTGACGCCATGCAGTTCACGCAGCGGGAATCGTTGAACTCAGGGTAATCTCTTGGTGTGAAATATTGGTTGTGTAGTTCAATCTTTCAACACCGGCGTTCTGGGCTTCGGTAAAGGTTGCGGCATAAGCTGGATCGGATCAACTGGGTAACCAGCGCATCTGGGATGTAGACGGCGGCGGCTTGGCCACCCGCAACTGATGCTTTGACCGTCGGCGGAGGTGCGATAGGCAGGCGATATGAAATTTCCCACGCCTCTCATCCCCGCCACCTTGATCCGCCGCTACAAGCGCTTCCTGGCAGATTGCCTGCTGCCAGACGGCCAGGAAATCATCGCTCACTGTCCCAACCCTGGTTCGATGATGGGACTGGCGGAGCCTGGG
Source organism: Rhodobacterales bacterium 56_14_T64 (assembly GCA_002162795.1). GTDB lineage: Bacteria > Pseudomonadota > Alphaproteobacteria > Rhodobacterales > Rhodobacteraceae > Parasedimentitalea. Next base: position 7,959 of record MAAY01000103.1, on the reverse strand, counting down.
ATGCGGGTTTGGCTGGAACCCAACAATGACCCCAGAAGAAAACTGAACTATGGCTGGCGCTTGGTGGACCATGAGAACGGCCATTTCACTGGCGTTGATACCGCAGTCCCCAACCGCGCTATGCGCACCGCGCTGGAGGCGCAGGAAATCACCGAACTGGCGGAATACGAAACCGTCCGACCCGAGGTCAAATACGGCGAAAACAGTCGTATTGATTTTCTGCTGACACAACACGGCCTTCCGGACTGCTACGTCGAGATCAAAAGTGTCACCCTGATGCGCCAACCGGGACTGGCCGAGTTCCCGGATAGTGTGACCAAACGTGGGACTAAACACCTCGGCGAATTGACCAACATGGTGCAGCAGGGTCATCGGGCGGTGATGCTCTATCTGGTGCAGCGCACCGATTGCCAGAGTTTCCAGTTGGCCGCTGATATCGACCCCGCCTATGCTCGGGCCTTTGCCAGCGCGCAGACCGCCGGAGTTGAGCGGCTGATTTATACCACTCGGATCAGCCCGGAAGAAATCACCATTACTTCGCCTATGCCCGCTGTTTGACCGATCGAGACGAAATCTGGCCAGTAGGGGTTTCTTGATGACAAGGCAGAGAAACGAGATCTGGCTGATTGATGTCTTACTGGCAGTTTCGCCAGTCTGAAACGAAACCGTCCTGAACCAAATAGATGCCTGTATCTTGGCGCATCATCATGACGCGATAGGAGTATTCTTCGCCTTCACCGGTACAAATCGCATCGTATAGAACTGCATTCATTCCGCGAACATTGGTTGGATTGACCAGTTCACATTCACTTTCAACGCCATACAGATAGCCATCCCTCACAGCGACAGCGCCGCCACCCATGCCTATTTCCTCTGGATTGCATGACCAATCGGCGTACCCACTCTCGGGAGCATAAAGCCCATCAAATGGGGCGGCATGTGCCGATGTACCAATAATCACCAATGCCAGAACATTCGTCCAAATCTTATGTAAGCTCATCGAAATTTTCCTTTTCCCAATGGGCACAGGAAACAGGCTTTGGCCGAGGCGGGCAATAATTTTTTGAATAAATCAGATTACGAGAACACCAAGCTTATCAGCGCCCCGTCGATCAGGGCACCGAACTTTGTTCGGACGGCCAACATCATCTTCCGGTTGGAATGGCTCGGAGCTTTTAATCACAACATATTCACACTCCGTTTAAACTATAAATAGGCCGAGACATGGCGTGCCGCCGTCTTTTCAGAAAACAGATCTAATACCGTAACCATTCATAATTCTTGGGATCGTCGTTGGGTTTCAGTCGAACCCGCATCCCCGGTTCAGCCAGCCCCATCAGTGAGGCTGCATTGGCGCAATGTGCGGTGATCGCTTGCCCATCTGGCAGCTGGGAACAGTCAGAAACCGTTTGTAGCGGCGGATTCGGGTGGCGGGGATGAGAAGGGGTTACAAAGCGCATTGCTCCCGGATTATACCTGCAATTGAAACGGATCAACGGAGCAAGATCATGGGGAACCCAACCGCTGCCATGCTGGTCATTGGCGATGAGATCCTGTCGGGTCGCACCCGCGATGCAAACATGTATTTATTGGCTGGCGAGTTGACCAAACATGGTGTCGATCTGGCCGAAGTTCGCATTGTTAGCGATGACAGGGCGGCAATCATTGCGGCGGTTCAAGCACTTTCGGCAGGTTTCGATCATGTATTCACCAGCGGCGGAATTGGCCCCACCCATGACGACATCACGGCCGACTGCATTGCGCAGGCCTTTGGCGCGCATATTGATGTACGTGATGACGCGCGGGCGCTGTTGGCCGAACATTATGCCAAGACCGGCAAAGAGCTGAACGAGGCGCGGTTGCGCATGGCGCGTATCCCGGATGGGGCGCTGCTGATCGATAATCCAGTTTCGATTGCACCAGGGTTCACCATGGAAAATGTGCATGTGATGGCTGGTGTCCCATTGGTGTTCCAGGCCATGGTCGCCTCGGTGTTGCCGACAATTACCGGCGGCCAGCCGATGTTGTCGCAAACTCTGCGGGTGTTGCAGGGGGAAGGCGATATTGCTCCGACGCTGGGCGCCTTGGCTGAGGCCTATGATGATCTTTCGATTGGGTGTTATCCGTTTCAACAGGATGGCGCATTTGGCGCCAATATCGTGATCCGCGGTACCGAAGGAAAGCGCATTGATGCCGCGATGACGCAACTGGCCAGGGAGCTTGACCAGTGAGCAGCGACCCGCGTTATTATGCCGTGACCGGGGCAACCTGGCCGAGCGCCCGGGAATTCGCTCTTGGCCCCATTACCCTGCGTGAGGGATTGGGCGGTGGCAGTCGGGTGTCTTCGGCGACGATCAACGGCCCGGTGACAGACAGTGACATTGCAGCCGCCGAAACTGCCATGCGTGACATGGGGCAGGTGCCTCAATTCATGATCCGGGATGGCGAGGATGAGCTGGATGCACAGCTGAATGCGCGCGGATATTCGGTAAAGGATCCGGTCAATATCTGGGCCTGCCCAGCGACATTGCTCACGGATGTTGAAATACCGAAGGTGACCACATTTTGCATCTGGGAGCCGCTGGCGATCCAGTGCGAGATCTGGGCCTCTGGCGGCATTGGGCCAGAGCGGCTGGCAGTGATGGAGCGCGCTAACGGACCAAAAATGTCTCTGCTGAGTCGGCAAGACGAAAAGCCCGGCGGCACCGGGTACTGCGCCATCCATGATGGGGTGGCGATGGTGCATGCACTGGAAATTCTGCCACACCAGCGGCGCAAAGGCGTGGGCGTGTGGATGATGCGTCAAGCGGCGTTTTGGGCGCTGGAGAATGGCGCGGACACACTGTCAGCGATTTGTACCAAACGTAACGAGGGCGCAAACGGGCTCTATGCTTCCCTCGGCATGACCTCTGTGGGACAGTATCACTATCGAATATTGTCGAACGGAGATTGAGTAGAGATGACCGATAAGAGCATGCCCACCGCGTTAGACCTGCCGATGGTGGATCCGCTGCCACCGCAGACGCAGAAGTACTTTGATATCTGTGTCGAGAAACTGGGCATGGTCCCTAACGTTTTGAAGGCAAACGCCTTTGACATCGACAAACTGAACGCCTTTACCGGCATGTATAACGACATCATGTTGGCCGAGAGCGGGCTGAGCAAGCTGGAACGCGAGATGATTGCGGTGGTGGTCTCGTCGATCAACAAATGTTTTTACTGTCTGGTCGCCCATGGTGCGGCGGTACGGCAGTTGTCAGGCGATCCCAAGCTGGGCGAGATGCTGGTGATGAATTACCGGGTCGCCCCGCTAGAGGCACGACAGCGTAGCATGCTGGATTTCGCCGCCAAGATGACCACCGCCAGCGCCGAGATTTCCGAGGCTGACCGTCAGGGGCTGCGGGATGTTGGGTTTACTGACCGCGACATCTGGGACATTGCCAACGTGACCGGATTTTACAACATGTCCAACCGGGTTGCCAGCGCCACTGCGATGGTGCCAAACGATGAATACCACAGCCAATTTCGGTGATCCGGAGGCTGGCCATAATCGGCGCTGCGGCGCTGGCCATGCCAGTGATGGCAAGCGACTTGGCGCTGCCCGCTGGCGCCAGGGTACTGGGCGAGCGCAGCAGTCCGATGGCGCGCTATGCACTGCCTTTGGGGCCGGCCGCTGACGATAAGGTTCCGGCTGAATACTTTGAGGGCCAGATACTGCGCCGAACTTGGCGTTTGGCAGGTGACGCCACCTCGCTGCAGCTGTTTGCACCGATGCGCCAGCAGCTTCAGGCGGCGGGCTATGACATTCTGTACCAGTGTCAGGCACAAGAGTGCGGTGGTTTTGATTTCCGCTTTGGCATCGAGGTGGTGCCAGCACCGGATATGATCGTTGATATTGGCGACTACCTGTTCCTGTCGGCTCTCAAGGGAGAGTCGCAGGCGCTGTCATTGCTGGTGTCTCGCTCGGGTAGCTCGACCTATATCCAAGTGATCGAAGTGGCCCCCCCCAATGTGAATTTGATCGCGATCTCGCCACTTGTTTCGACACCAGAGGTGGTGCCAGATCATGTGGCTCTGGCGGACGAGGGGGATCTGATCGGTGCTCTGTCCTCTAGTGGTCGGGTTGTGCTAGCGGATCTGGAATTCGAGACTGGATCTGCCCGATTGGGAGCTGGACCGTTTGACAGTCTGGCACAGCTGGCCTCGGTGTTGACTGAAAACCCAGAGATGCGTGTCATGCTGGTGGGGCACACTGACAATGTCGGCACTCAGGAAGACAATGTCGCGCTGTCCCAACGCCGAGCCGAAGCTGTTCGAGAGCGGTTGTTGGCGCTCATTGAGGCAGACGCCACGCGCATCGAGGTTTTCGGAGCGGGTTTCATGGCGCCACTGACCAGCAATCTGACACGTGAAGGTCGCGATGCAAATCGCCGGGTCGAGGCGGTGCTGATGTCTCGGTAGCGTGCCGTTTGGCATGGATGGACCGACGCAAAAAAGCCCCGCGTGTTGACGCGGGGCAGGCTACCGAGGGTCGTTGGGTTACCAGTCGCCGGGGCCCTTGTCGGCAAAGGCATGGACTAGGAAATCGATAAAGGCGCGGACCTTGGGCTGGGTGAACCGGCCCGGCGGGTAGACGGCGTAGATGCCTTGGGTTTCGCGCGGCAGGTTTGGCATCACGTCTTCGACCAGGCCATCTCGCATTGCTTGCGCATACAGGTAGCTAGGCAGATAGGCGATGCCCAGATCTGAAATGGCGGCGTTCAGCAGGGATTGGCCATCGTTGACGCTCAACCAACCTGCAGTGCGCACCTGACGCTTCTCGCCAGATGGTGCGGTCAGCTTCCACATATTGCCGCTGGATTGGTTCGAATAATGCAGCAGTTTATGCGAGTTCAAATCGTCGATCTTTTGCGGGCGGCCAAATTTTTCCAGATACGCGGGCGAGGCAATCATCCGCTTGGTTGTTTCGGTCAGTTTGCGGGCACGCAGAGTGCTGTCTTCCAGCTCGCCAATGCGCAGCGCCATGTCAAAGCCTTCGGAGATCAGCTCAACAAAGCGGTTGTTCAGCACCATGTTGACGGTGATGTCAGGGAAGTCATTCAGAAATTCGGACAGCACAGGCGACAGGTGGTTGACGCCAAAATCGGTGGCCACGGAAATCCGCAGCAGTCCCGATGGCGCCGATTGCATCGAGGTCACCAACGCGTCGGCTTCACCTGCGTCGTTCAGCACTCGGCGGGCACGGTCGTAATAGGCCAGACCAATTTCGGTAGGTGATACCCGGCGAGTGGTGCGGTTCAACAGCCGCGCCCCCAACCGTGCCTCAAGGCTGGACACATGTTTCGAGACCGCGGACTTGGAAATGCCCATCTTGCGTGCGGCGTCGGTGAAACCACCCTGATCCACCACATTGGCAAAGGCTTCCATTTCAGTCAGTCGGTCCATCTCAATCCCCTTGTAAATCTCCTGCTTGAAACTGTGAATGACGGCCAATTCAGGCAGGAACGGGGCGCTGGTGGGATAATACCGCGGTTTTCGCCGGATCGTTTTGAGACTGGAAACGATCAAATGCCGTTTTTGCGGTGTTGCGACCCACCAACAGGCACAGTTCTTCGTGGGTCGCAATCGCTTGGCCCGCGCGGTAGGCTGGCTTCATTGCAGTTAATATTAAGAGGTAAACCAGATGAAGAGTATTACAGCAGCATTGATGGCACTCACCTTGGCCGTGCCCGCTTGGGCCGGCGGCGAGACGGCCTCGAACCCGGACGCCCAGGTCTATTTTGCCAATATCAAGGACGGAGACACCTTTGTCTCTCCGGTTACCGTGATCTTTGGCCTGTCCGGTATGGGGGTGGCACCTGCGGGCACCGAAAAGGACAATACCGGCCACCACCATCTGCTGATCGACCGCCCACCACTGGGGCAGGGCGAAGATGGTGCTGATGAGCTGGCAAACGGCATAGCCTCGGACGAGCACCACTTGCATTTTGGCGGCGGTCAGACCGAAACCATATTAGATCTGGAACCCGGTCAGCATACATTGCAACTGGTGTTGGGGGATTTGGGCCACGTGCCGCATTCAGATCCAATTGTCTCAGACGTGATCACAATCGTCATTGAGTGATAGTGTCGGTGGCACCGAGCGCGGCTGCTAACACTTCGATGCCAAACGAAGCATTGACGGGGTCCAAGTCGCTAGAAGCAGGTTAGCAAAACCGGAGACTCCTATGCTGACCTGTATCATTCGCTATCAAATCGACCCAACTAAGAAGGCCATGTTCGAGCAATACGCCCGCAACTGGGGGCAGGCGATCCCGCGCTGTGGAGCTGATCTGATCGGCTATTACGCCCCTCATGAGGGCTCGTCGACCTTGGCCTATGGCATCTACAACGTGGCCAGCCTGGCCGACTACGAATCTTACCGGACCCGTCTTGCTGCTGACCCGCTAGGGCAAGAGAATTACCGCTTTGCTCAGCAGGAGAAGTTCCTGTTGCGCGAGGACCGGACATGGCTGAAGCTGGCCTCTGCCCCACATGGAGATCAAAATTGATAGCTGTCCTGTTCGAAGTCCGTATCGCCGAGGGTCGCAAGCCCGACTATCTGCAAGTCGCCGCTGAATTGCTGCCCCTGTTGCAGCAGGTCGATGGGTTTATCTCGGTTGAACGGTTCCAAAGCCTGAGTGATCCGGACAAGCTACTATCGCTGTCCTTCTTTAGCGATGAGCAGGCGGTGGCCACATGGCGCGCATTGGCAGAACATCGCGCCGGGCAGGACAGCGGACGCGGCGGTATCTTTGCCGATTATCGCCTGCGCGTCGCCAGTGTCATTCGTGACTATGGCATGGAGGATCGGGATCAGGCGCCCAAAGACAGCCGCGACTCGCATGGCTAAAATGGGTGTAGGGTGTGTGGTTCCGCGCCGAGGCGCGGGTTCACGCACCATTTGCCTCAGAACGCAGCGGCCAGTCGAGTACCCTGATTAATCGCTCGTTTGGCGTCCAACTCAGAGGCCACATCAGCACCGCCGATGACATGGCAGGGAACACCTCGCTCTGTCAGCGCATCCGCCAAGGACCGTTGTGGGACCTGTCCCGAGCACAACACGATGGTATCGGCAGCGATCACCGTCGGATTCTCGCGTGCCTCGCCGAACGTGACATGCAGCCCGTCATCGTCGATCCGCTCATAGTTCACACCACCAATCATTTCGACCCGTTTCATTCTCAGCGTCGCGCGGTGGATCCAGCCCGTAGTTTTACCCAAACCTTTGCCAAGTGCCTTGGCTTTGCGCTGCAACAGCGTCACCTTGCGGGCAGGGGCTGCAGGCTGCGGTCCTTCGGGGGCGAGTCCTGCGCGGTGTTCGTCAGGATCGGCAACGCCCCATTCCTTCATCCACAGCGGCAAGTCGGTTGTCGGGCTGTGGCCGTCTTCCAGCAGGAACTCGGAAACATCAAAGCCAATACCACCGGCACCGATGACAGCCACGTGCTGACCGACCAGAGCTTTGCCGCGCAGTACGTCGATATAGGTCAGTACATTGTCGCGGTCCTGTCCGGGGATCTCCGGATCACGCGGGATGACACCAGTGGCAATCACCACCTCGTCAAATCCAGCCAAATCATCGGCCCCCACTTCGGCGCCCAGTTTCACAGTGATCCCGGCCTCATCAACCATGGTGCGGTACCAATCAACCAGCCCCCAGAACTCTTCTTTGCCCGGAACCTGTTTGGCCATGTTCAGCTGACCGCCGATCTCGTCGGCCTTGTCGAACAGGGTAACGGCATGGCCGCGCTCGGCTGCTGTCAGCGCCGTGGACAATCCAGCCGGACCCGCACCAACGATTGCGACGGATTTGGCGATGGGGGAAAGTTCAATCAGCAACTCGGTTTCGTGGCAGGCCTGCGGATTGACCAGACAGGATGTTAGCTTGCCGCCAAATGTGTGATCCAGACAGGCCTG
>MAAY01000040.1 GCA_002162795.1 Rhodobacterales bacterium 56_14_T64 | reverse complement strand
CTGCGATTGGATGCGAAAACCGCCATCTTTGATGGCAGCAATATTTACCACTTTGGGCGCAACAATGGATTAGATGCGCAACCGCTTGGGCTAATCGCCCATCAACTGCGGGTCGAAGGATATCGTATCGTTTGTTTCTTTGACGCCAATATTTTTTACACTCTCAACGAACACGGTGCATTTCCCAGAGACCAACAACATTTAGTAATGATGCTTGAAGACATTTTCGGGCTGAGGACAGATGAAATCTATGTAGTGCCCAGTGGAGTTCAGGCAGATAAATACGTTCTGGACAGCCTGAAACACCTACCTATATCATTCGCTGTGACCAACGATCAATTTCGCGATTATGCCAAGAAATACCCAACGGTGATGAAGGGCAATCAGTGGCGCAAAGGTGTTGTGATTTCAAAGAACGAGATCAAGCTACTGCATTATCGACTTCAGAACCCAATTCGATTGAATTAGGCAGTTTCATTCCGCACAACAGACTTTGATGAATCTCCGTCCGCTTTGCGGTTTCTAGTTGCGGTTTGCTGTGCAGGCCTACCGTTCCTAATGGCGGTGAAACCTTCTGAGCGGACCGAGATGTCGGCGATCTATTCCTCTTACCGCGACGTATCCGGTATAGCGACACCCGGTGTAGCCTGGTTAATCCTTCTGGCCGCACCGATTTCAGGCATATTCGCCGCGGCCGGTGCCGCGAGCCTTGTGGCTTGGGGTATTGCCGCCCGCCTGCATCCGCGCCTAGATGAAACCCGCATCAAACCGTTGCCTGAAGCCGCCCCGCCCCTCGCAACTGTACAGATCGCAGAATAGAGCCACTCCAGTGCCTCTCTTCTATAACCGGCGAAGCTCCCGATTCATGTATTGCGGTTTCTGCCCGCGGTGAATCGGATCAGAACTTCATGCGGTCTTCGCGCCGGGGCCGCTCGCGGCGGTAATTGCCATTGCGCCGGCCAGTATCAGGATCGGTATCTAGGTACGCATTCTGACTGCGGCGCATATATTCAGAAAACTGCGTCAGGGCATCAACCTGATCATCCTTCGTCGCATCAGGAAACGCCAGCAGCTCACGCCGGAACTCATCGAACCAAGGCTTGTCTGTGGGAATAACAAATTTTCCGGATTTGATCCAATCGGTCTGAGGAATGAACCGGTCCTCCTTGCTGGTCACGACATTGACACCTTGGTAAACGCTGGCAACCGAATTGCGCAGCTCCTGCAACAGGGTAATTCCCATTGCAGATGCCTCAATCAAAACCTTGTCCGCGCGCCACCGCTTCCGTTCCCGCGGCACGGCCGCCTTTACTTCTGTATAACTGGTGCGTTTGCGCCAGACATCAAGTAGGTACCAGCGCTCTTCCAGCGCGTGCCAGCCGAACGTCAGACACACGGTATAGTCACTGCGTGGGCTGTCTGATGCCGCCGTGTCCCAACTTTGCACCCGTCGGATAAAACAGGACTCCTCTGGCAGAGTATCCACCAGATGTAGGTCTTTCATACTCAGATAAGCACTTTCGCCGGCCTGTGGGTTCTGCTGATACTGTGCCTGGAACGCGTATGAGCCGATCGTTGCCCGAATTTGCTCAAGCAATTCCTTTGGCTCACGTTCCGGGTTCAGCAGATCCCCGGTCCGGCGTGTATAGACCCGGGCATTGTAAAGCGGAATATCCTCCGGAATTTCTGCGATCGACGGCAGGCAGAGGTGATCAAAGGTCTCCTTCTCAAGAAGATAGGCCGGGAAATCATCCTGGTGCAGACGCTGCTGGATTGAAACAATCCGGCCTGTGCGTTTGTCATTCAGACGCGAGAACAGGGTCTGGTCAAAATAGTCCCGCAATCCTTGCCGGTAGGAGTCATGACCCATCTCTGCAGGTTTTCCCAGATCATCAATAATAATCAGGTCTGCCCCAAAGCCGGTCACACTGCCACCTATGGACACTGTTTTACGGCCACCACCAGCTGTCGTTTTCACATGCTCAGCACGGTTGTGACCGGGATCCGGGCGCATTTTTGGAAACAGGCGTTGGTAAAACGGGCTGGCAATAAGCTTGCGAAACAGGTCCCCATGTTCGCGTGCCAATTCTTTGCCATAACTGACAACAATCACCTTCTGCGACGGATCACGCCCCAACACAAAAGCCGGCAGCAGCACAGATCCACAGATGGTTTTCAGGTGCCGGGGCGCGATTGAGATCATCAGGCGCTGGCTTTTGCCAGCAGCGACTTTTTGCAGGGCGTAGCACATGGCTTCCAGATAGGGTTCCCGGGAAAGCTCTTCGCCCGGGCACAAAATCGGAAACACCCCGGCCAAAAACGCATAGAGGTTTTCCCGCTGGAGCGTGGTGACAACCGATGCCATCTGATCAGAACTCCGGACATTCATGATCGAACCCTCCCTGAACCGTTGCAAAGAGCTCTTCCGGATCACCGCCCAACATATCAGCAAGAACGTTCAGAATGGCCATATCCGTGCCGGAGTCTCCTCCGATACCAGACGCGGCCACGGCCTTTTCCTGTTCAAGCGACTCTTGCAGAACCGGCAACAGCTTCAAAACCCGGTCCATGTGGCGCACTTCACCTTTGAGGGCTCCGTTCACCAACTGGCGGAGAAGCGCCTCAAGAACGGGAACGCGCTTCTTCTTTCCATTCTCCGTAATGGTAATCTTGCGCATAAAGGTTTCCCGCACCATGGAGCCGACATTCTTCGTCCCTTTCCGCCGTCCATTCGGATTACCCGAAACGCCCTTCTTAAAGCGGGTGTTTTTCGGTGGCTTGCCGTAACCAACCTCGAATTCTTTTTCCTGATCAGACATTGGCCATCTCCTTTTCCGGAGTTGTGGTTTGCGCGATCGCACGCGCGTCAAAGGCTTCGCCGGAAGCCGCATGCACTGCCTTGCCCCCGGTCATTGCCTGCCAGCGACGAATAGTGACATCGACGTAAAGCGGATCCAACTCAATCAGGCAGGCCTTGCGCCCGGTCTGTACGGCCGCCAGCAGCGTCGCGCCGGAACCGCCAAAGGCATCCAGGACAATGTCGCCCCGGTGGCTCACATCCATGATTGCATCCGCCACCAGTGCCGTCGGCTTGACGGTCGGATGGTCCGCAAGGTCAGCTTCGCGCCCTTTCCCAAAGCTGTTCACCCCGGCGTAGTCCCAGACATTGGTCCGGTTGCGGCCGTGTTTGCCCAGTTCCACATTGTTGATGTGCGGCGCACCGGGCTTCTTAAAGATGCAAACCAATTCGTGCTTGGAGCGATAAAGGCTGCCCATGCCGCCATTGGTTTTGTTCCAAACGCAAAGGTTGATCAGATCAAACCCGGAGGCTTTGCCGGCTGCGATCAGATCCCCAACATGGCGCCAGTCCATACAAGCCATGGCAATGCCGCCGGGCTTGAGAGTGCTATGCAAATGCTCCAAGAAAGTGGTCAGAAAAACGCAGAATTCACTGTCTGACATTTCCCCCGAGGCCATGGCAAACTCGCGGTGATCGCCACCGTTGCCAGAACGTACATGCCCCTGCACTGGGACGTTGTAAGGCGGATCTGTGAACACCATCGCTGGCACCTCGCCGTCCAGCACGCGGGTGTAGCTGTCCTCCTCAAGAGAATTGCCGCAAAGCAAGCGATGCCCTCCAAGGATCCAGAGATCGCCGGGCCGTGTGATCGCGGGCTTTGCTGAATCGGGTTCCATAACGGTTTCGGCCGGGGCGTCGTCAGCATCCCCCGCTCCACCAATGATGATGTCGATCTCAGGAACTTCAAAGCCTGTGATGTCCAGGTCAAACTCCAGACCTTCTGCAAGGCTCAGGTCCATCAGTTCTGCAAATTCGATCTGCAGGGCGGCTTCATTCCACTCAGAGAGTTCAGCCAATTTGTTGTCGGCAATCCGCAAGGCCCGGACTTCTGCGGCGCTGAGGTGACCCGCCACGACTGTCGGCACCGTCTTAAGACCCAGTGCTTTGGCCGCTTCAAAACGACCGTGGCCGGCGATGATCACGCCCTTGCCGTCGACAAGGATCGGGGTGACAAATCCAAACTGCGCCACAGAGGCCTTCAGCTTGCTGACATTCGCAACTGTGTGAACACGGTTGTTATTGGCAAAGGGTTTGAGGTCAGAGAGCGGTGTTTGAATGACCTTGTCGGCCATCCAAATCGGGCTGGTTGATACGAGGGCATCAGGTTTAATGTTTTCCGCAGGCATTTTAGCCTCCTTTAATCCACCCCAGAGGGCGCTTTAAGAAAGGATCAATTCAGGAAAATCGGAGAGAGCACAAACAGCAACTCTCCGGATCCAACGATCCGGATTGTTGCCCCTTCGGATGCTCCCTGTGGATCCGTCTGTAGTCCGGCGGATCCGAGTGGTGCCTAGGAGACCTACAGGTCCCCCCTTGTTAAGTAGGGCACCACCTGCTTAGAATAAATCAGTACCCATGGCAATAAAAAAAAATCGTTAACACTTTGTTAATAAATAATAATCATGGGTGTGGTACCCACCGAAGCCTCCAACATTCGGAAATTTCGGGCCATCAGGGAAACGCCCATCACAAGAACTTACATCCTGCGATCCATCGGACCGCAGCTGGCGGGCAGAACGGCACTGGCCGAGCTCTTTTGCCGCCTTCAATGCAATTGCGCGTGCACTAGGTAGCCGTCAACCATGTCTTCGCCCAAAGCTCGCAATGCCTCTAGGCGATGGAAGCCTTCAATCAGCACATACCCAGATTTTCCATTCCGCAGCCGGATCGGAGTCAGCTGGCCGTTTTCCAGCATGTCTTCGGCTATCTCCTGCACCTTTATAGGATCCAGTGTTTTCTTGCGTTTGCCCGGAACTCGGATATCGGCAATTGGGAAAGGCTTTTTAATCAGCATAGGCTTATCCTGCACATCTTCTGCCGATTTAGCCAGCCCTGACAGGGCGCGCCGACAAACCAATGCGTCAGCAGGCGAGCCATGGTTTGCTGTGTTACAAATTCTGTCGGCTGTGAATGTCATCAGCATAAAATGCGATCTGTACAACTCGGCTGGATTGGTATTTCTGTTGAACGTAATCCTAAAGGCTGGGAATTTTGATGGCACAACTTGTTGTTTCCGCTGACGCAGACGGCGATATCTTGGTCTGCCCAGAAGGGCTGAGCTTTTGGGGCGGTGTTGATCCGGCCAATGGCTGTATCATTGACGCCCACCATGCCCTTCACGGGCAGTCTCTTGCAGGTCGTATCGTTTTGATGCCAACCAGCCGGGGGTCGTGCTCGGGCAGTGGTGTGTTGCTGGAGCTGGCATTAAACGGGCATGCTCCAGCTGCACTGATTTTCTGCGAAGACGAAGGCATTCTGACCCTAGGAGCCGTCATTGCATCAACGATGTTCGGGCGCCCGGTGGGCATCATTCGCCTGTCACGGGCAGATTATGATGATCTGAAAACCCAAGATCACGCGCAGATTTCGGGCAATAAGCTGACTGCCGGGGAATTCTCGCTAGCTTTACAAACCCTGTCCTCTGCCGATCTGAAACTCACAGATTCTGACCAGGCAATGCTGGACGGGGCAAAAGGCAAAGCTGTCAGGCTGGCTATGGAGACAATTTGCACAATGGGCGCGGTCCAAGGAGCAACGCGCCTGATTGATGTCTCCCGCGGACATATTGATGGCTGTATCTACGCCGGTCCTGCATATCTTACCTTTGCTGAAACAATGGCACAGATGGGGGCTCAGGTTTGTATCCCAACCACGATGAATGCCATTTCTGTGGTGCACGATAGTTGGCAAGAGCAAGGTGTCCCCCCCATATTCGGACAGCCTGCAGCCCGGCTGGCCGACGCCTATGTTCAGATGGGTGCCCGCCCGAATTTTACCTGCGCGCCCTATCTTGACGCTGATGCCCCACAGCTCGGCGAAAACATCGGATGGTCGGAATCAAATGCCGTCATTTTTGCCAACACCGCCCTGGGCGCCCGCACAGCCAAGCACGCGGACTTCCTAGATCTCTTCATTGCCCTGACCGGCAGGGCTCCGCTTGCAGATGTCTATCTTGCGGAAAACCGGATCGCCCGCACAGAGATCAAAGTTGACCTTCCTGAAGGCTATGACGATGCGCTCTGGCCGTTGTTAGGATATCTGGCCGGCAAAATATCATCCGGTCACATTCCGCTGATTACGGGGCTGGAAGAGACAAATCCCAGCCTCGATGATCAGCGGGCTGTGTGTGCTGCTTTTGGCACCACGTCGGCGGCACCAATGCTACACATCGCCGGGGTTACACCGGAAGGAAACAATGCTGCGGCCCCAGACGCGGAAATCGCCCACATAACACGCGCCGATTTTGCCGAGGCCTGGGCGCAATTTAACTCAGGCCCCGCCCGCGTAGATCTGATCGCATTGGGGAGCCCCCATTTCTCCCTCAAGGAGACACGCCAGTTCGCGGAATTGATGGCAGGCAAGACCAAACATCCTGACACATCCGTAATGATTACTCTGGGGCGGGACACCCTCGCGATTGCGCGCAAAGAGGGCCTAGTCTCGCAACTTGAAGAGGCTGGCGTTCACCTGATCCACGACCTGTGCTGGTGCTCCATTACCGAACCCGTGTTTCCGCCGGAAGCGAAAACGCTGATGACAAACTCAGGAAAATACGCCCATTACGCTCCCGGCCTTTGCGGCAGGGAGGTGCGTTTTGGCTCCCTCTCAGACTGCGCACAGGTGGCAGTCAGTGGGACAGCGACTAGGGAACTCCCAGACTGGCTTCGTTGAGTTCATTCAATTGTCGCAAGGTCTGAAGATCAGCTTCATCCAACGCCGCCCTTCCATCTCGCTTTCTCAGCGATAGTCCTCAACCCGCCGTCCCGTTCCAGAAAGGACTGGACTGTGCGGCCAGACCACGCATCACTGGTCTCAGGCCCGTAAATCTCCGGGCTCTGCTCAGTACCGGGAAGTTTCCCGGCCACTTTGAGGAGACGTAAATGCCCCTGCCCGCTCTTAATGATCTCAGCACCATGAACCGCGAAGCACTCAGCGGCGCTTGGCGCGAGATTACGAACTCCGCACCACCGCCCAAAATGAGCCAGGTCTTCATGCGCCGGGTTTTGGGTTTTGAGATACAGGCACGCCGGTCCGGTGGGCTGCCGAAAGCCTTGTTGAAAGAACTGGGAAAATCACCGGCGATTAAGAATGGCACTAGGTCCACCCCAATCCTTAAACCCGGGGGCCGCCTGCTCAGAGAATGGAACGGCGTCACCCACGTCGTTGAAGTAACAGACAGCGGGTTCAGCTGGAACGGCGAGACTTGGCGTTCCCTTTCCTCCATCGCCCGGGCAATCACCGGCGCCCACTGGTCCGGCCCGCGGTTCTTTGGGCTAAACAAAGGTAAGTCCTGATGGCGACCACCCGCAAAATCCGCTGCGCCATCTATACCCGTAAATCCTCGGAGGAAGGGCTGGATCAGGACTTCAACTCGCTCGATGCTCAACACGAGGCCTGTGCTGCCTATATCGCCAGTCAGAAACACGAGGGCTGGAAGATGTTGCCGGCCCGCTATGACGATGGTGGCAAATCCGGTGGCACATTGGAGCGCCCTGCCCTGCAGCAACTGCTCGCAGACATTGAGGCCGGTAGGATCGACATGGTGGTGATTTATAAGATCGACCGGCTGACACGGTCTTTATCGGATTTTGCAAAGTTGGTGGACCGGCTAGAAGACGCTGGCTGCTCCTTTGTCTCCGTCACCCAAGCGTTCAACACCTCCTCCTCCATGGGACGGCTCACCCTGAACGTCCTTCTGTCTTTTGCCCAGTTTGAACGCGAAGTGACCGCTGAGCGGATCCGGGACAAAATAGCGGCCTCAAAGAAAAAGGGTTTGTGGATGGGTGGCATTCCACCGCTTGGCTATGATGCACATCCGGATCCAACCACGCGGGAACTGGTGGCAAACGAGAACGAAGCGCAAACTGTCCGGAGCGTATTTGAACTTTATGAGCAGCTTGGATGTTTGAACGCTGTCATGCGCCAGGCGAAGGAAGATGGGCTTGTTTCCAAATACCATGTGTTTTCGACCGGCCGCACCCAGGGTGGCAAACCGTTCAGCCGGGGCCAGATCTATCACATCCTGCGCAATCCAACTTATCTCGGAAAGATCCGCCACAAGGACAAAGCCTATCCCGGTCGGCATGTGGCTATCGTAGATCAGTCTCTCTGGGACCGGGTGCAGGAAAAACTGGAGGGCGCAGCCATGCGCCGCCGGGGCAGCGGCAAAACTGTCAGTAAAGCCCACAGCCAAAATACCGCGGCACCCCTGCTCGGTAAATTCCGGGACGAGACCGGGGATATTCTGACGCCGTCTCACACCCAGAGGCGCGACCGGCGTCACCGGTATTATGTCTCGAACCGGCTGGTCACGGGCCATCCAGATCCTGCAGGATGGCGCCTGCCGGCGAAAGCCTTTGAAGCCGCCGTCACTAGGGCCATTGCTGAGCACATCCGTAATGCCGGAAAAACCCATGCAATCCTAAACACAGCGGATGCCTCGGCATCACAGGCATCGGCAGATGCGGCACTTGCACTCGCGGCTCAGATCAAGACTGAGGGGGTGACATGCGCCGCATCGTTTTTGTCATCCGGAACAATTGGAAACGGTCGCCTGAAAATCTCCCTCACAGCCCCACAACTTGCTGACGCCTTAGGACAAAAGACAGCCAGTCTCGCAGAGCATTTATACAATATCGACGTGTCGTTTTCCTGCCGTCGGCGCGGAGCCGAAATGAAGATCATCGCGGGAGAGCAAACCGCGGCCCCCGACCCGACAATGATCCGGGCGTTGCGCAACGCACATGCCTGGGTCGGAAGAACACGCAAGGGCTCCACGATGAAGCAGATCGCAAACACCACATCCGTTTCCGAAAGTTACATTGCCCGCATCAT
>MAAY01000096.1:4216-59935 GCA_002162795.1 Rhodobacterales bacterium 56_14_T64 | reverse complement strand
TGTGTAGGGTGTGTGCTTGCACGCACCACCCCTACCTATCAGCCCAATGCTGCCAGTAGATCCATCACAGTTACCTGATCAAACTGTACATGTGACTGCATTGCAGCCTCAGCCCCTTGGCGATCATGCGCAAATATCAGTGTTGCAATCTCGCGATGTTCGCGTGCCGATTGCGCAATCGAGCCGGGATAGCGGTAGCGTGCCCGGTAATAGG
The DNA here is from genome assembly GCA_002162795.1 of Rhodobacterales bacterium 56_14_T64. Classification (GTDB taxonomy): domain Bacteria; phylum Pseudomonadota; class Alphaproteobacteria; order Rhodobacterales; family Rhodobacteraceae; genus Parasedimentitalea. The sequence goes on along the minus strand of MAAY01000096.1, from coordinate 59,721 downwards.
CCATCAGCTTGCGGGCATTAGTCTTGATCATGTCCACCAAAAACGGGTTACCAGCCCCCAAGGCCACTGCCTCATGAAAGTGAAGGTTCAGCTGGTAATACCCATTGGGATCATCATCGCCCTGATCTTTGGCATGGGCCTCGCAGGCCACCACAGCAGCCTCCAGTGCCTCAGCCTGCACGGGTGACAAACGCCGCGCCGCCAATCCTGCGGCCTGCCCTTCCAGCCGGGCATGCACCTCAAGGATAGCCAGGAATTCTTCCAGCGTTGGCTTGAACAACACCGCTCCTTTGCGCGGCAGTCGCCTGATCAACCCGGCGGCCTCCAGCTGGATGAACACCTCGCGCACCGGTGTGCGCGACACGCGGTGCCGCTCCGCTAGTCTGATCTCGTCCAGCACATCTCCCGGGTTCAGCCGTCCGCCGTCAATATCCGCAAGAATCGCATTCAATAGCTGCTCGGTTTGCCCGGCCATATCTCTGCCCTGTCCTCTTTGCGGTCAGGATATGCGCCGTACCCCGTCAAGACAACGCTCTATTGCGATCTCGATGGGGGCCATGCCCCCGCCTTTGGCTCCCCCAGAGTATTTTTGGCAAAAAGAAGCCGGGCATAGTTTTTACTTGATGGAAACCCCCACAGATCGAACACTGCAGGTCAGAGCTTTTTCCAGGAGATGCCATGCGACCCTTCTTGCAATCCCTTCTTATTGTTCTGGCAACCTTGGAGCTGGCCAACCCGGTCACTGCGCAAGAAAAAATCACCTTGTCCATCCGTGACGTGCTGCAACGGCCCGCTTTGCATTTTCCGGCTCTTGGTAAAAAGAGCTCCGCTTTAGTGCACCAATCAGGTTGGTCAGCTGACAGTTGGACCCCATTGGCCGAGCGGTTACAGCGCCACGGCGTGTCCTCGGTCTCGTTGGTGTTTGCTTCATCGGATGATGTGCTGGCTGCCGTTGAATTCCTACGCGCCAATGGATCAGAGGACATCACCCTGATCGGCGCCAGCATAGGAGGCGGGGCCGCACTGCAGGCCCTTCGACGAGATGCTCAGCAGCGGATCAGCAACGTCATATTATTGGGAACATCCGAAGGCGACAGTTCCGAAGCCGTTGGAATACCCAAACTGTTTGTGGTCTCTGAGAATGACTTTTTCGCGGGACGCACCCATGCCAGCTATGCAAAAGCCAGTTCTCCCAAAAGACTGATCCTGTACCCCGGCTCAGCACATGGGCAAGAGATGCTTGACGCCTCTTACGGCGAAAGCCTGGTGGCAGAGATTTTGGCCACAATCGCAGCAGATTAAGGCGGGCGAATAGTCCTGCCGACTGCCGACCCGGTCATGATCACACTTTTGGAACGCGACCTCGGTATTTCTCGGTCAACTCGGGGTTCAAATCCTCAGCCTCGTACACGCCAAGCAAAATACCCTTGCGCCCGGATTTACCGCGCCCGGATTTGATCTGATCATCTGACAGGGTGATCCGTTGAGACATCCGCAGCGCCCATTGGTGCAGGCGCGCGTACATCATGTCGATCACATCGCCATGTGCATCACTGCTGCCAAGATCCACCAGTTCTTCTGGGTCGGCCTCAAGTTCGAACAACATCGGTCGCAAGCCACCTTCGGCATGCATCAGCTTCCAGCGGTGATCTGTGACCATGAACAGCCGGGCGTCTTTCGGCTCCATCCCCAGCTTGTCGCTGAGCGGCATGGTGGAATAATCAAACTCGGCCACAGCATAGTCACGCCAGTTCGGCTCTTCACCGTTTAGCCAAGGGATCAGCGAGCGACCCTCAAGTATGTGCGGTGCTGGATCTCCGCCCGCGACCTCCAGAAAGGTCGGCGCCAGATCAATCGCTTCGACCAGAGCATCGCAGGTTTGGCCCCGACTGGCATCGGCCTGCGCGCGCGGATCGTAGATGATCAGCGGCACCTTGATCGACGGGTCGTGGAACAGGTTTTTCTCGCCCAGCCAGTGATCGCCCAGATAATCGCCGTGGTCCGAGGTGACCACAATCATGGTGTCCTGCATCCGTCCGCTCTGTTCGAGATAGGCAAAAAGTCGTCCCATCTGATCGTCGGCCTGTTTGATCAACCCCATATAGGCCGGGATCACCTTTTGGCGCACTTCGTCGCGCGAAAATGCTTTGCCGATCTGGTTGTTCATCATGCCGTCAAACACCGGATGCGCGTCGATCCATTCTGCGTCAGAGCGAACCACCGGCAGCACATGTTCGGGCCCGTACATGTCGTGATAGGGGGCTGGCACAATATAAGGCCAGTGCGGTTTGATATAGCTGAGGTGCGCGCACCACGGGCCTTCATCTTTCTCTGTAGCTTGCTCGATGAACTCAATCGCCTTGGTGGTTAGCCAGGGGGTTTCACTGTCTTCCTCGGCAATATTGGCAGGTTTGTCGGCGTTGACCATGAACCACCCCGAGGCGATGTCGTCGCCCTCAACTCCGGCATTGGCAAAGTCATTCCACGGGTTGTTGCCTGGGTAGCCTTTGGACTTCAGGTATTCGTTATAGGGGCTGCGTTTGGCGTCATAGAACCCATCCGGCCCCTCGGCCCAGAGTCCATCATCACGCACCCAAGGGTCAAAACCGCACTCGGATTGGCGCACGCCGATCACGCTATCTGGCGCCAGGCCGAGACGGCGCATGCCTTCACCGTCGGCCACCATATGGGTCTTGCCGATCAGATGGCAGCTCATCCCCGCCTTGCGCAGGTGATCGCCCATGGTCCACTCGCCCACCCGCAACGGATAGCTGTTGAACTGCACTCCGTGACTGGAGGGGTAGCGACCGGTATAGCTGCTCATCCGGGACGAGCCGCAGGTCGGAGACTGCACATAGGCCCGGGTGAACCGCAGGCCTTTGGCCGCCAGCGCATCGATATGTGGAGTGTTAAGATGCGGATGTCCGGCACAACTGAGGTAATCAAACCGCAACTGGTCAAACATGATGTAGAGAATATTCAAAGCGGCGCTCCCCGTGGCGAGACCCATTTATTGAACAGGTTACGCAAAATAGCCATGCCCACAAGAAACCACGCGGCATGTCCCCGCTGAGTTTCAATTCGCCTAAACTGGTTCTTGCGCCTAAAGTCCGTCGGTATTGAACTCGTTTATTGATTGAGTAGAAAATTGCTTTCGCCACCGCCTGCCCCTGTGTCCCCGCGTCCAGCTCGCACCAGCGACTGCTCCAGCTTGGCCACCTTGTCGATTGAAGTTTGGATCGGCAGCTATATCCGCGAGGGTATCAACGGTTTTTTTGCCGATTATGCCCTTACCGAGTTCACTGCAGATCGCTTTGCCAATCTACTAACTGATCCGACAGAGCTCCTGCTGGTTTCGGAAAACCGCAACGGAATCGACGGCTATATTCGCCTTCGTACAGGCCACAACCCGCCCACAGGCGCGACCTCTGACACTGAAATTGCAACGCTCTATGTTCAGCCGCGCCATCAAGGCAAAGGCATCGGAGAGCATTTGCTGCGTGCCGGGTTGGAGCAGTGCCAGCAGCTCAACTGGGGCCATCCTTGGTTGGCGGTGAATTCTGAAAACACCGGCGCCATCGCTTTTTACATGCGGCAAGGGTTTGTCAGCATCGGGCAGACACATTTCCAAATTCAACATGAACGGTATTTGAATGAGGTCCTGCAGTTGTCCAGTTCACGTGGCTGAAACTTGCACCTCAAAAATGCGTTACAGAAAATTCCTAAACCATATTTTTTCGTTACATTTCACTTGCCGCGAATCGAATTAGTTTCTATCACCGACTTACCGGTCGGATTATTTATGACCACCCGAGGAGACGCGAACACCATGGACGCATTTATCTGCGACGCTACCCGAACCCCTATTGGACGCTACGGCGGGGCATTATCCTCGATCCGTACTGACGATCTGGCGGCAATGCCAATTGCTGCCTTGAAGGCGCGCAACCCGCAGGTGGACTGGGCCAGTATCGACGATGTGATCTATGGCGACGCCAATCAGGCCGGCGAAAGCAACCGCAACGTCGCCCGCATGGCGGCATTGCTGGCAGGCCTGCCGTCGCAGGTGCCGGGCACCACGATAAACCGGCTCTGCGCCAGTGGTATGGATGCGGTGGGCATGGCGTCCCGTGGCATCAAGGCAGGCGATTACGACATGGCCATCGCTGGCGGTGTCGAAAGCATGAGCCGCGCGCCTTTTGTTATTCCCAAGCAAACCACTGCCTTTGGCCGTGCCAACGCGGTGTATGACACCACCATCGGCTGGCGGTTTGTGAACCCCAAGATGGACCAGATGTACGGCACAGACTCCATGCCGCAAACCGCAGATAATGTCGCCGCCGACTATAATATCAGTCGCGAAGATCAGGACGCCTTTGCCGCCCGTTCGCAGGCCCGCTGGGCCGCCGCGCACGAGGCCGGAGTCTTTGGCGCCGAAATTACTCCCGTCCATGTACCTCAGCGCAAAGGCGACCCGGTCATCGTCGACACTGACGAACACCCACGTCCCGGCACCGATGCGGCCAAACTGGCCAAACTACGCGGTGTGAACGGCCCGGACTTAACTGTGACTGCCGGCAATGCATCCGGTGTGAACGACGGGTCCGCTGCCATCCTGATGGCAAACGAGGCCGCCGCCGCCAAGAACGGCCTGACCCCGATGGCGCGTATCGTTGGGATGGTTGCCGCCGGAGTTGAACCCCGCGTGATGGGCATCGGCCCGGTCCCGGCAACTCGCAAAGTTCTGGCCCGTACTGGCCTGAGCATCGAACAGATGGATGTGATAGAATTGAACGAGGCCTTTGCAGCACAGGGTCTCGCAACACTACGGGAACTTGGCATTGCGGATGATGCACCCCATGTTAACCCCAATGGCGGTGCCATCGCTATCGGCCATCCGCTGGGCATGTCTGGCGCCCGTTTGGTGCTGACCGCCGCGTATCAGTTGCAACGCACCGGTGGGCGCTACGCGCTGTGCACCATGTGCGTTGGCGTTGGACAGGGCACCGCACTGATCCTGGAACGCGTTTAAGGGAGACCGAGTTATGTATGCACAGATGGTTCAATCAACCGGCAAGGGCGTCAAATCCAGCGAGGACATGACCCCCGAAGAACGCGCCTTTCAGGCCCGTATCGACGCAGGCGAGAAAATCGAGCCCAAGGACTGGATGCCACCGGCCTATCGCAAAAACCTGATCCGCCAGATCGGCCAGCATGCACATTCGGAAATCGTAGGTCAACTGCCAGAGGGCAACTGGATCACCCGAGCGCCGACACTGGAACGCAAGGCGATCTTGCTGGCCAAGGTTCAGGACGAGGCCGGACACGGGCTGTATCTCTACTGCGCCGCTGAAACTCTGGGTGTGTCGCGGGATGATCTGACCGAGATGCTGCTGGATGGCCGCATGAAGTACTCGTCGATCTTCAACTACCCGACCCTGAACTGGTCGGATATTGGTGCTGTGGGTTGGCTGGTTGATGGTGCGGCGATCATCAATCAGGTGCCGCTACAGCGGACCTCGTTTGGTCCCTATGCCCGCGCCATGGTCCGGGTCTGCAAGGAAGAGAGTTTTCACGCACGGCAGGGTTTTGACGCCATCCGCAAGATGGCTGACGGCACGCCCGCGCAAAAAAGGATGGCGCAGGATTCACTAAACCGGCTTTGGTTCCCGGCGCTGATGATGTTTGGCCCCCCGGACAAGGACTCGCCGCATTCGGCGCAGTCTATGGCCTGGAAGATCAAGATGAACACCAATGATGAGCTGCGCCAGAAGTTCGTCGACCAGACCGTGCCACAGATCGAATTCCTCGGCCTGGATCTGCCGGACTCCGGCATCCAGTGGAACGAGGAGCACGGTCATTATGATTACACCGACCCCGACTGGTCGGAATTCTTTGACGTGCTAAAGGGCAATGGCCCCTGCAACGTTGATCGGCTCGCCGCCCGCAACAAAGCCTGGGACGATGGTAAATGGGTCCGCGACGGGCTGATGGCGCATGCAAAGAAAAAGGCCGCCGCCAAAGTCGCAGCCGAATAATCTCTCGAGGAGGAAATAACATGAAAAACGAATGGCCCCTCTGGGAAGTCTTCATCCGTGGCCAGCATGGCATGAGCCACCGCCACGTCGGCAGCCTGCACGCCCCGGACGCTGAAATGGCAATCAAGAACGGCCGCGACGTCTACACCCGTCGTAACGAAGGTCTGTCGATCTGGGTGGTCGAGTCCAATCACATCGCCGCCTCATCGCCCAGCGACAAAGGCCCGCTGTATGAGCCATCCGAGTCCAAGGTCTATCGCCACCCAACCTTTTTCGACATCCCCGACGAAGTGGGAGCGATGTAATGAGCACCCCGCTTAAAAGGGACGAGGCATTCCTGCAGTTCCTGCTGCGGATGGGGGATAACACCCTGATCCTTGGCCACCGGGTCAGCGAATGGTGCGGTCATGCGCCGGTGCTGGAGGAAGACATCGCGTTGGCCAACACGGCGCTGGACTTGATTGGACAGACGCAGTTCTGGCTGGGGCTGGCGGGTGAGGTACAGGGCGAAGGAAAATCAGCAGATGACATCGCGTTTTTGCGAGACGTCTGGGACTTCCGCAATCTGTTGCTGGTCGAGGTGCCAAATGGCGACTTTGGCCACACCCTGATGCGCCAATTCCTGTTTGATGCCTGGCACTCGATCCAACTGGGCCGGTTGCTGAAATCCTCGGACGCCCGGGTTGCGGCGATTGCTGAGAAAACCGCGAAAGAGGTCGCCTATCACTTGGAACGCTCCGCTGACACGGTTGTGGGATTGGGCGACGGCTCCGAGGAAAGCCGCCGCCGCATGCAAGAAGCACTGGACTACCTGTGGCCCTATGTCGGGGAGATGTTCCAGTCGGATGACGTCGATGCCGCCATGGTTGCTGCTGGCATTGCACCGGACCCTGCGAGTTTACGCGATGAATACGATGCCTTGATAAGTCGGGTTTTGGCGGGTGCCACGCTGACCATTCCAGACAGCCGCTTTGGCCATAAGGGCGGACGCACCGGCAAAATGCACACCGAGCATCTGGGCCATCTGCTGACCCAGATGCAGTGGCTGCAACGCGCCTATCCCGGTGCCAACTGGTAACCGGCCAGCGGAAATACCCGGTTTCTTGCAAGAAACCGGAACGGAATTTTCGAAAATTCCGGCTCGAGACGAAACGTTGGAACCCAAGGATGGCATGGACATGACGCGACCCTCCTCAGATCAGATCTGGCAGTGGCTGGACACCGTGCCGGATCCGGAAATCCCGGTGATCTCGCTGGTCGATTTGGGCGTCATTCGCGGTGTTGAGTGGAACGGTGATGTATTGACGGTCGCAGTCACGCCAACGTATTCCGGCTGCCCGGCGACGACGATCATCAATCTGGATATCGAAACCGCGCTGCGCGACAAGGGCATCGAAAAGCTGGAGTTGAAACGACAGCTTTCGCCTGCCTGGACCACCGACTGGCTGTCCGACAAAGGACGCGCCAAACTGGAAGATTATGGCATCGCCCCGCCACAACCCGCAGGCGGGCCGGACCGGTGTCCGAATTGCCACAGCGGTAACGTCACCAAGGTCAGTCAGTTTGGCTCGACCCCCTGTAAGGCCCACTGGCGCTGCCAGGACTGCCTTGAACCTTTTGACTATTTCAAGTGCATCTGAGGAGACACCCATGGCGCGCTTTCACGACCTGACCGTGACTGATATCCACAAAACCATCCGCGACGCCGTGGTGGTGACCCTGCAACCGGTCAACGGCGCTGCCGAGCATTTTGACTTCACCCAGGGCCAATACCTTACCTTTCGTCGCGACTTTGACGGCGAAGAACTGCGCCGCTCATACTCGATCTGTTCGGGTCGAAATGAGCGCCTGTTGCAGGTGGGCATCAAGCGGGTTGATGGCGGGGCGTTTTCAACCTGGGCCAACGAAGATTTGAAAATAGGCGACACCCTGCAAGCGATGCCGCCAATGGGCAGTTTCTTCACTCCGGTTACGGCGGATGCGCACAAACAGTACCTGGGCTTTGCTGGCGGATCCGGCGTTACTCCGGTGCTGTCGATCCTGAAAACCACTCTGACCTCCGAGCCCAACTCACGCTTTACACTGGTCTATGCCAACAAGGGTGTGAACACGATCATGTTCCGCGAGGAGTTGGAAGATCTCAAGAACCTCTACATGGGCCGACTGAACGTGATCCACATTCTGGAAAGCGATGCACAGGAAATCGACCTGTTCACTGGCCTGGTGACCGAAGAGAAATGCGCCCTGCTGTTCAAGCACTGGATCGACATCGAAAACACCGACGCAGCGTTCATTTGCGGCCCCGAGCCGATGATGCTGGGCATCGCATCTGCCCTGCGCACTGCCGGTCTGAACGACAGCCAAATCAAGTTCGAACTGTTTGCCAGCGCACAGCCAGGACGTTTGGCGCGCAAAGCAGTATCGAGCAATGCCAGTAGCAGCGCCAACTTGACCCGTGCCTCCATTACTTTGGACGGTGCGACCCGAACCTTTGAGATACCCAAGGATCTGTCGGTCCTCGATGCTGCTTTGGGAAATGCGATGGATGTCCCCTATGCCTGCAAGGCCGGGGTCTGTTCGACCTGCCGCTGCAAGGTGATCGAGGGCGAAGTGGAAATGGCCGCCAATCACTCACTCGAAGATTACGAGGTCGAAAAGGGATATGTCTTGTCCTGTCAGGCTTATCCGGTGACCGATACACTGGTGGTGGACTACGACCAATAACCTGCTGGATGGAGAGGGCGCCATGGCCGATGATATGAGCATTGAAGACTACCTCGCAGCGGGGGGCGTGCTGACCAGTCCCAGCAATGCACCGCCGCGCTACCGCGCCGAGCTGATGAAAATCATGGCGATCTTTGTCGACAGCGAGTTGGCCGGCGCGGCTGGCTTTGCCGAAATGATTAACGCAGGCCCGGGCGTGCGCGACCGGATGGCGGCAGCCCAAATCGTGCTTGAAAAGACCGCCAATGCGGATCGTGTTCTGACCCTAATGGGAGAATTTGGCGCCGATACCGGGCGTTATGCCAACCACCATCCCTGGACCACACGATTGTCGCGTGACGCGGACATCGGTCAGCGCCGCAGCGATCACGACATGCGGTTGGCCGTGTTCAACTATCCCCTAACGGGCTGGGCAGATGCCGTTGTGATGAACCTGCTGATGGGGCACGCCGCAGCGGTGCAGCTCGACGAGCTATCGCAGGTCTCGTATCAACCCCTGGCCGAGAGTTTTCGCATCATCATGCCGATTGAGGCCACGCACACTGTATTGGCCGACAAGGGTCTGGCAAACCTGTCCGAATACAGCGCCCCTGCAGCGATGCAGGATTTGGTCAATTACTGGTGGCCGCGTGTCGCCGCCAGCTTTGGCGATGAAAGCTCGCAGAAGTTCGAAGGGCTCAAAGCCATGGGGTTGCGAAAAACCAGAAACACCGCGCTAAAGACCCGTTGGCAGGAAGAGGCCACTGCCGCGCTGGCAACACACGGATTGATGCCGACATCTTGATCGCAGGCACAAAGTCTCCCGCCCGGACCTTGGGCATCACGGATGCCCGTTCCCGTTGGGCATGGCGCGCCTAACGGCGCGCAAACAGAGGATCGTTCAGCGCACTCGCGCCTGCAGGGCCGTCATCTTGTCGACGAAACAGGCATCGAAGGTACGCATCCATCCGTATTGCGTGAGGTTAGACAAACGTCGTGCCACATCAGCCTCTATCCGGGGACTGGACCAATAAGCCTCGTTTGAAAGCAGGCTTTCTAGCGGACTGGAGAAGGGGTGAAACGATGTAGTTAAAACGGAAGCCCCAAGGGCCGTGCAGCGATCTGCGGTTTCTGTACAGTGCCGACGACAAAATTGAGCCAATGGCTGTAGGGACGGGACGTTAATCGTATGCTTGACGGCGATAGCGGCTTTTCGACCGTCCTCGAACAAATCGTTCGGAAAGAACTGCACCCAGCTCAACCTGTTTTCAGCTGTAATGCCGTTTGTAATGTCTGAAAGAATTACTGCATGGTGCCCTGGAAGGAGCATAGACGGGGTCCCGCCCGGCAACATTCTCTGCAAGCCCTCTGCCAAAACTATAGTTTCTTTTGGAAGGTCCTCAGCCGAAAGCAAAATTTTACTGGCTTCATCTGAAAAACCATTTTGGGTGAGCACGTTCGTTGTACGAAGGCCTAAGGTGGTCTCACCGTAGGTCAAGAGTGCGATAGCAGGCCCCTCCCGCTCCCTGATGTTTTTAGATTGCACTAGCGCCACGGCCAAAGGCACCTCCACCTGCGCCGCCTTCAGCCAGCTTTTGCCAGACAATCCACCAGGCTGACGCAACAAGGCCACTCTTTCAGGTCTCGGCAACGACCCGGTGACATGATTGTGCAAATATGCCTCTTCTGCCACCCGCGCGAGAAAGATCTGAGCAGCGCGATTGTCCTGACGCGCCAGTTCACCCAGTTGCGTCAGCGCCGCCATGTCGTTCCCGTCTAACCAGTCTTGCAGGGCTGTCTGAAAGGCGGGGCTGCCATGTCCGGGAATTTCGACCGCCTTTGCAGGCGGTGCAAAGGTAATAAGCAGAGCCACAATGGCTGGAAAAAGAGATTTCATCAGGGATCATTCATTCAAGATAATTATGCTAAAGTGGAACATAACCAGACCTTGTGGTGGTGCAAAGCAGCAAAGCTCAACTCAGAACTGCCGCATCCATGCCAGAACATGGGTCTGGGCCAAGCAAATGCCCCTCGGGCGCAACCCGCACCAGAACGCATAAAGGTCTGGACGACTGACCCATTGCTGCCTAGGCTTCTCGCAACTCCACTTCATTCCTGAGGCACCCCAATGGCGACCGGCAGCAGCATCCGCACCTTTTTCAACGGCACTTGGCAAGATGGTGACCAGCCGATCATAAAGGCCGCCGATCACGCGGCCTGGCTTGGTTCGTCGGTGTTTGATGGCGCGAGGTTCTTTGACGGAATGACCCCGGATCTGGACCTGCACTGCGCCCGTACCAACCGCTCGGCCGAGGCGCTGATGCTGACCCCCACGGTGTCTACCGACGATATGGTGGCCATCGCCCGCGAAGGTTTGGCACAATACGAAAAGGGTGCCGCAGTCTACATCCGGCCGATGTACTGGGGCATCGACGGGGATATTACGACGATTGCCCCCTCGTCTGACACCACTGGTTTTGCCCTGTGCTTGGAAGAGATCCCAATGGCCCCTGCCAGCGCCAGTGCCACGCTGACCCGCACCCGTTTCTGCCGCCCCGTACTGGACAGCGCTGTTGTCGACGCCAAAGCGGGATGTCTGTACCCCAACAATGCACGAATGCTGCGCGAGGCCCGATCCAAGGGGTTCACAAATGCATTAGTATTGGACGCTTTGGGCAATGTAGCAGAAACGGCCACCGCCAATATCTTCATGGTGCGCGATGGCGAGGTGTTCACGCCGGTGGCCAATGGTACGTTCCTCAGTGGCATTACCCGCGCCCGCCACATCACCAACCTGCGCGCCGATGGCGTGGCGGTGCATGAGACAGTGTTGGGCTATGCGGATTTTGAAGCGGCAGACGAGGTGTTCATGTCTGGCAATATGAGCAAGGTCACTCCGGTCACAGCCTTCGACGACCGCCAGTATCAAATTGGCCCCGTCGCCAAAAAGGTGCGCGAAATGTACTGGGATTGGGCCGCCAGTCAGGCCTGATACTCTCCGTAGCCGGTTTGGCACGGGTCAAGGGCGGCGCCAGCCGCCGCGCGGCTTGCCCTTGAGGCGGGGCAAACCGGGATCACACTTGCACAGGTGCTTCAGGGCAGATCTGCCCCTGAAGCACCTCTCAGCAGAACTTAGGCAGCGCGCGTAGCGCGGTGCCACGCCCAAGGCCACTTCGGGAGTACTGGCACAGCCAGTGTTCCTGGCGGGCGCGGGAGCGCTCGGTCAATGGCACGCAATGGCCTCTATTGCACCAGACAGCAGCTTACGCCATGATCCCAGCCAAACCAGTATGAGGCTCAAGATGCGCAAATTTCTAGTGGTGTTGGATGACAGCCGCGAATGCCTGAACGCCATGCGCTTTGCCGCCATGCGCGCCGCCAATACCGGTGGCGGCGTCGAAATCCTGTCGGTCATCCCACCAGACGAGTTCAATCACTGGATTGGTGTTGGCGAGATGATCCGCGAAGAAGCTCGCGAACGCATCCACGCGCATTTTGAAGTGTTTGCCAAATGGATGCGCGATCGTCAGGGCATTGATCCGGTGCTGGTGATCCGTGAGGGCGAACCTGTGCAGGAAATCATTGCTCAGATCGAAGAGGACCCTGACATTGGCGTACTGGTGCTGGGTGCCGGCAACGACCGCAAGGGGCCCGGCCCGCTGGTCAGCCAGCTGAGCCGCTCCTCGGGTAGCTTGCCAATCCCAATCACCATTGTGCCAGGGGATCTGTCTAAGGAAAAGCTGGAAGCGATCACCTGATTTTTTTGGCACTCCAAATTAGAATCGTTCTAATCCTTGACTTGCCCAGAGGCGAGGCGCATATCTTCTGCAAGCCTAACGGAGACCCGATATGTTCATTCAGACTGAATCCACGCCCAATCCGGCGACGCTGAAATTCCTTCCGGGTCAGACCGTGCTTGAGGTCGGCACCGCCGATTTCCCCACGTCCGACACGGCGGATAAATCCCCCTTGGCCGTACGTATCTTTGCGGTAAGCGGTGTGGCTGGCGTGTTCTTTGGCAATGATTTTGTCACTGTGACCAAAGAAGAAGCCGTCGAGTGGGATCACATCAAACCCGCCATTCTCGGCGCGGTGATGGAGCATTACCAATCCGGCTTGCCTGTCATGGCTGACGATGGCGCCGCTCCGGCCTCGGGCCATGCCGAACATACCGGTGAAGATGCTGAAATCGTCGACCAGATCAAAGAACTGCTCGACAGCCGGGTCCGCCCTGCCGTAGCCCAAGATGGTGGCGACATCACCTTTCACGGTTTTGACCGCGGTGTGGTTTATCTGCACATGCAGGGCGCCTGCGCCGGCTGCCCCTCATCCACGCTGACGTTGAAAATGGGCATCGAGAATCTGTTGCGCCATTATATCCCCGAAGTGACCGAGGTCCGCCCCGTTGCCGTCTGAACCACTGATACTGGGATTTGATACATCGGCCGCGCATTGCGCGGCCGCTTTGCTGCGAGGTGACCAGATCATCGCCGAGCGTTTGGAACTGATGACCCGTGGTCAGGCTGAACGGTTGATGGTTCTGCTGGAAGAAATCCTTGCAGAGGGAAATGCCGCATGGAGCGACCTGACAGCCATCGGCATAGGTGTTGGCCCCGGTAACTTCACTGGCATCCGCATTGGTGTCTCTGCCGCCCGTGGCTTGGCACTGGGGCTAGAAATTCCCGCGGTAGGCGTGACTGGTTTTGAAGCGCGGCAGACTGATGGGGAACTACCCGCAATTCCAGCGCCCCGCGACCATGTCTACGCTGCCCTGCCGGGCCAAGCACCGCGTCTGATGCCAGCGTCCGAGGCCACGGACGCCGCCCGCGGTGCCGGGCTGAGTTTTGCGCCCGAGGCCAGCCCAACAGGTCTCGCCGCATCCATTGCGCGCATCACTGCGCTGCGCTTTGAACAGGTCACCCAAGCCCCTGCCCCGCTTTATATGCGCGCTGCAGACGCGGCGCCATCGCGGGATGTTCCTCCGGCGCTGATTGATGGCTAGCCTGCTGATGCCCGCAGCGATGGCCAGCACCCATGCCGCCGCCTTTACCCGGTCCCGCCCCTGGAGTGAGGCTGAGTTTGCCGAACTGCTGGACAATCGCCTGACCTTTGTCGTCGGGGATGAGCGGTGTTTTGCACTGATACGGGTGATCGTGGACGAGGCCGAGTTGCTGACCATTGCCACCCACCCGGATCACCAGCGCCAGGGGTTGGCGCGCGCGGTGATGACGGACTGGCAGGCCCAAGCAGCACAACGCGGAGCAGTCACCGCCTTTCTGGAAGTGGCCGCCGATAACCGACAAGCCTGTCATCTATATGCGGTTAGTGGCTATTCTATCTGCGGGAATCGCCCTGCCTATTACCCCCGCCAAGATGGCACGGCAGTGGATGCGCAGATGATGCGACGAGCCTTACCCACAGCCAATTAGCCCTTGACCCTAAGCCAAGAGGCCAGAATCCCACCAAATGGTCAAAAAGCGGTTGACCCCTTGCCCGGGCTACGGCCTTAATCACTGCACCCTTTGAGATACATCTCAGACCGGGCGGCCGGCACTTCTGGTCGCTCCAAACAAAAAACAACCGGGAGTACCTAAATGACTCTGATGAAATCCCTGATGGGAGCGGCTGCGTCGCTGGCCCTGACCGCTGGCGCTGCTCTGGCAGAACCAGCCCTGATCTTTGATCTTGGCGGAAAATTCGACAAATCGTTCAACGAAGCGGCCTTTGGTGGCGCTCAGCGTTGGGCAGAAGAAACCGGCGAAACTTTCCGTGAAATCGAATTGCAGTCCGAAGCTCAGCGTGAGCAGGCTCTGCGTCGTTTTGCTGAAGTAGGTGCCAACCCAATCGTCATGGCTGGCTTTGCCTTTGCTGACGCGCTGGGTCAGGTCGCTGCTGACTATCCTGACACCAAGTTCGTCATCATCGACATGGTTGTTGATGCGCCAAACGTCCGCTCGGTTGTCTTCAACGAGCACGAAGGCTCGTATCTGGTTGGCATGATGGCTGCTCAGGCATCGAAATCCGGCACCGTTGGCTTCATCGGCGGCATGGACATTCCACTGATCCGCAAATTCGCTTGTGGTTATGCTCAGGGTGTCATGGCCTCCAACCCCGATGCAAAAGTCATCGCCAACATGACCGGCACCACTCCGGCGGCTTGGAACGACCCGGTTAAGGGTTCGGAACTAACCAAAGCACAGATCAGCCAAGGCGCTGACGTGATTTATGCTGCTGCTGGCGGTACAGGTGTTGGTGTTCTGCAGACTGCAGCCGACGAAGGCATCCTGTCCATCGGTGTGGACAGCAACCAGAACCACCTGCACCCAGGCAAAGTTCTGACTTCGATGATGAAGCGCGTCGACAATGCTGTGTTTTCCGCCTTCACCGATGGCGTTGACATGGAAACCGGCTTTAACGTCATGGGTCTGGCCAATGGCGGCGTCGGCTATGCACTGGACGACAACAATGCCTCGCTGGTCAGCGCTGACATGCAGGCATCGGTAGATGCTGCATCGGCTAAAATCGCCAGCGGTGAGCTGGTTGTCCACGACTATATGTCCGACGACAGCTGCCCGGCTCTGAACTTCTAAGCCACTCAGTTCAACAAAATTGAAGGGCCGCGCACCTATGCGCGGCCCTTTTCCCAAGGAGTGCTTTCATGCCATCTTACCTCAGATCCGCTTTTGATACCGCAGGCAGAGCCGCCACCATTTCGCGTGTGTCCATCATGACATCCGTCGAAACAGGAGCAGGCGCATGACCGTAGCTCCAGCCATCGAACTCAAAGGCATCTCCAAAGCCTTTGGCCCGGTCCAGGCCAATAAAGACATCTCGATCAGCGTCGCCCCGGGGACCATCCACGGGATCATCGGTGAGAACGGCGCTGGCAAATCCACCCTGATGAGCATCCTGTATGGATTCTATAAGGCCGACAAAGGTGAGATCTGGATCAACGGCAAGAACACCGTGATCCCTGACAGCCAAGCCGCCATTTCCGCTGGCATCGGCATGGTTTTCCAGCACTTCAAACTGGTTGAAAACTTCACCGTACTGGAAAACATCATCCTGGGCGCCGAGGATGGCAAACTGCTGAAACCCTCGCTGTCCAAGGCCCGCCGGATCCTGAAGGAACTGGCCGCAGAATACGAGTTGAACGTCGACCCTGACGCCCGCATCGATGAAATCGGTGTTGGCAAGCAACAGCGGGTCGAAATCCTCAAGGCGCTGTACCGTCAGGCCGACATACTGATCCTGGACGAGCCCACAGGGGTGCTGACCCCGGCCGAAGCCGACCAGTTGTTCCGCATTCTTCACCGTCTGCGCGAAGAAGGCAAAACCATCATCCTGATCACCCACAAGCTGCGCGAGATCATGGAGACAACCGACACCGTATCGGTGATGCGCCGTGGCGAGATGACCGCGACAGTCAAGACATCAGAAACTAGCCCGGCGCATCTGGCCGAGCTGATGGTGGGCCGCAAGGTACTGCTGCAGGTCGACAAAGTGCCTGCCAAGCCCGGTGCACCGGTGCTGGAGATCGAAAATCTGTCGGTGCGTGACGAAGACGGCGTTGAGCGGGTTAAAGGTATCAACCTGCAGGTCCGCGCCGGTGAAATCCTTGGCATCGCTGGGGTGGCTGGCAACGGCCAGTCCGAACTGCTCGAAGTGCTGGGCGGTATGCGTGGTGGCACTGGTTCTATCCGCATGCAAGGCGCCGAGCTGCCGCTGCATGGTCCCGGGTCACATGGACAGGCCCGCCGTCGCGCGCATATTGCCCACGTCCCCGAAGATCGCCAAAGCGAAGGCCTGATCATGGACTTCCACGCCTGGGAAAACGTTGCCTTTGGCTATCACCGCGATCCAGCGTACCAGCGTGGCATTTTGATGAACAATGCAGCACTGCAAGCAGACACCGAAGCCAAGATGAAGAAATTCGACGTGCGCCCACCGGACCCCTGGCTGGCGGCCAAGAATTTCTCGGGCGGCAACCAGCAAAAAATCGTTGTAGCGCGTGAGATCGAGCGTAACCCCGAATTGCTGCTGATTGGTCAGCCCACAAGGGGCGTCGACATTGGCGCAATCGAGTTCATCCACAAACAAATCGTTGAACTGCGCGATCAGGGTAAAGCGATTCTGCTGATCTCGGTCGAGCTGGAAGAGATCCTGTCGCTGGCCGACCGTGTGGCGGTGATGTTTGACGGTCACATTATGGGCGAACGCCTGCCGCATGAAACAGATGAAAAAGAACTGGGCCTGTTGATGGCCGGTGTCGCCGGGGAGGCCGCATAAGATGGACAAGATGCCCAAATGGGCCGATGTGGTGCTGATCCCGCTGATCAGCCTGATATTGGCCGCTGCGATTTCTGCGCTGGTAATCCTCGCCATTGGCGAAGATCCGGTTGAGGCCGTCAAACTGATGGTCGATGGCGCCTTAGGCTCGACCTATGGCTGGGGTTATACGCTCTATTACGCTACCAATTTCCTGTTCACCGGCTTGGCGGTCTCAGTAGCCTTTCACGCCCGCATGTTCAACATCGGCGGTGAAGGTCAGGCGATGCTGGGCGGCTTGGGTGCAGCGCTGGTCTGCCTCTACATTCCCTGGCCACATTGGACTATGGCGCTGCTTGGAGCCTCACTCGGTGCGGCAATTTTTGGCGCTGCATGGGCGGCAATCCCAGCTTATCTGCAAGCCAAACGCGGCAGCCATATCGTCATCACCACCATCATGTTCAACTTTATCGCCGCTGCGGTTCTGAACTATGTGCTGGTCAACCTGCTGCGGCCCAAGGGCTCGATGGATCCCGCCACTGCGCGTTTCTCTGAGACGGTCCACTTGCCCACCCTGCACGAAATGCTGGCCCCGCTTGGCATCGCCTTCAACAAAGCCGGCCCGGCAAACGTAAGTTTCCTTGTGGCTATTGCAGCCTGCGTCGCGATTTGGCTGCTAATCTGGCACACCAAGCTGGGATTTGAAATCCGCGCCTTTGGCAAGTCCGAGCAGGGCGCGCTTTATGCCGGTATATCGCCGTTTAAAATCACCATGATTGCAATGCTGATCTCGGGTGGTTTGGCCGGTATGATGGCCATCAATAACGTCATGGGCGAGGCCGAGCGACTGGTGCTGAACGCCACCGAAGGCGCCGGCTTCATCGGCATCGCCGTGGCCCTGATGGGGCGATCACATCCGTTTGGCGTGTTCCTATCCGCGATTCTATTTGGCTTCCTGTACCAAGGTGGCGCAGAACTGGCGCTATGGACCAAAATCCCGCGTGAAATGATCGTAGTGATCCAGGCGCTGGTGATACTGTTCACCGGAGCATTGGACAACATGGTGCGAATGCCACTTGAGAAAATCTTCATTGCACTACGGAGGGTCAAGGCCTGATGGATTTCCTGACACTCATCCAGGTGCTGGACAGCACCATTCGTCTGGCTACGCCGCTGCTGTTGGCCTGCCTTGCTGGCCTATTCTCAGAACGTGCAGGCATTTTCGACATCGGCCTTGAAGGCAAGATGCTGGCAGCAGCCTTCTTCTCGGCCGCCATAGCAGCAGTAACCGGCAACGTCTGGCTAGGCCTGTTGGCTGGGATCGCTGCCTCTCTGGTGCTCAGCGCCCTGCACGGGTTGGCGTCAATCACCTTTCGCGGCAACCAACTGATCTCGGGACTGGCGGTCACCATGCTGGCCCAGGGCTTTACGGTATTGGTTGCGCAAAGCTGGTTCAAACAGGGCGGGCGCACTCCGGCATTGGACATGGACGCCCGTTTTGGCCCGATCACCTTTCCCTTCGCTGACAGCGTGGCAGATGTGCCGGTGATTGGACCGATCTACTCCGAGCTGCTGTCTGGCCACTCAATCCTGGTCTACCTGGCCTTCGCAGCGGTCCCGGCCTCGTGGTGGATCCTCTACCGGACGCGCTTTGGCCTGCGCCTTCGCGCGGTTGGTGAAAATCCCGCAGCCGTGGACACAGCCGGCATATCAGTTGTTGGGCTGCGCTTTGCCGCCGTAGCCATCTGCGGAGTGCTTTGCGGCATTGCAGGCGCTTATCTCGCAACCTCGCTGCAAGCCAATTTTGTCAAAGATATGACGGCAGGGCGTGGCTATATCGCTCTGGCGGCCCTGATCTTTGCCAAATGGCGGCCCTGGCACGCGATGGGCGCCTGTCTGCTGTTTGGCCTGCTCCAGGCCGTGGCAATACGGTTCCAAAATATCGAACTTGGCGGTATCACTATCCCGGTTCAGATGATGGACGCACTGCCTTATATCCTGACTGTGGTGATCCTAGCCGGGTTTGTCGGCAAGGCGATCCCGCCCAAAGCCGGCGGCGAACCCTATGTAAAAGAACGCTGAACCACTAAGCGAACCATCACCAACAACGCCCGGCCCAGTGCCGGGCGTTTGCATTTCCGGCTCCCAAATTCTCCCGCCCGTCGCCGAGGCATCTGCGATGCCCGCTCCCGTTGGGCGTGGCGCCGTGCAAAGCACGGCGCCACGCCCAAGTCTGTTCAGGGTTTGTCGGCTTCAGCCGGTGCACCCTGCAGACGCGGGAGACCACCGCTGGCCATAAAATCCTGCTGATCAATAAGTCCAGTTGCCACTAAACGCTGTCCAGAGTGCTGCGTAGCAGCATCGGTAGTTGATTTTGGCCAAGCGCCCGGTTTAACAAAGACTATGCAAATTTATCTTCCTATCGCCGAGGTTTCGGTCAATGCCTTCCTGCTTTTAGGGCTGGGCGGCATGGTCGGCATACTGTCCGGAATGTTCGGAGTCGGTGGCGGGTTTCTAATGACCCCGCTGCTGTTCTTTATCGGCATTCCGCCCGTTGTGGCCGTTGCCACCGAGGCCAACCAGATTGTGGCCTCCTCCTTTTCCGGAGTACTGGCGCATTTTCGAAGACGAACGGTAGATATAAAGATGGGGTTGGTGCTGCAGGCCGGTGGCCTGATTGGCGCCGCCTTCGGTGTCCTGGTTTTCAACTACTTAAAGGCCCAGGGCCAGGTCGACCTGCTGGTCAAACTCTGCTACGTCGTGTTCCTTGGTGTCGTCGGTGGGTTGATGTTCATCGAAAGCCTGAATGCCATCCTCAAATCCAAAAAATCTGGCGGTGCCGCTGCCGCCCGCCGTCAACGCAGTTGGATACATGCCCTGCCCTTTAAGATGCGGTTCCGCACCTCGGGGCTGTATATCTCGGTTATCCCACCAGTTTTGGTCGGCATCAGCGTCGGCATCCTCGCTGCAATCATGGGCGTTGGCGGTGGCTTCATCATGGTGCCCGCGATGATCTACATCCTGGGCATGCCCACAAAAGTGGTGATCGGAACTTCGCTGTTTCAGATCATCACTGTGACCGCCTTTACCACCATGCTGCACGCCACCACCAACTATACCGTGGACATCGTGCTGGCGGTTTTGTTGCTGATCGGAGGTGTCATCGGCGCCCAGATCGGCACCCGCATTGGGGTCTACATGAAGGCTGAGCAATTGCGCATCCTGCTGGCGCTGATGGTCATCATCGTCTGCGGCACGCTGGCAATGGACCTATTGCTGACACCGTCCGAGCTGTTTTCGCTTGGCGCACAAGGAGGGCATTGATCATGCGTTTCCTACTGATCGCCATTTTGCTGTTCGCCCTGCCCGTTCAGGCCGCTGAAGAAGAGGTCGTACTGGGGCTGAGCCAGGATCGTGTCGCAATCACCGCAGATTTCGATGGCTCTGAAATCCTGATCTTTGGGGCGGTCAAACGCGAGACGCCTATCCCCGTCACTGAACCGCTGCAGGTCATCGTGACCGTGTCGGGTCCGCAGCAACCGGTGCTAGTCCGGCGCAAAGAGCGCAAATTCGGCATCTGGATCAATGTCGACTCTGTGCTGGTGGATTCTGCGCCTACGTTCTACGCCGTGGCCACCAGCGCCCCATTCGACCAGGTGATTACCGATACCGAAGATCTGCGGTACCGCATTTCAATCAAGCGGGCGATCCGCTCGGTTGGCGCGGCCATGCACATTCGGGGCGCTCAGGATTTTGCCGATGCGGTGGTGCGGGTCCGTGAAAGCGAAGAGCTATATTCAGTGCGCGAAAACACCGTGGCTGTTGACCAGCAGACGCTATTTCGTACTGCAATCGACATGCCCGCCGACCTGACCGAAGGCGATTATACCGCGCGCATATTCCTGACCCGGAATGGCAAAGTTGTCTCGCACTATGAAACCAACATCGACGTGCGCAAAGTCGGGCTTGAACGGTTTCTCTATTCGATGTCGCGCGAGCAGCCGTTTTGGTACGGCCTGATGTCACTGGCTATTGCCATTGCTGCTGGCTGGGGTGCCTCAGCCGCCTTTAGGCTGTTGCGCAACAATTGACGCCAGCCGCAGATAATTGCTCCAATCTCAGCCGCGACCGATATAGGGCATCTTGGTCGCCATCACGGTCATGAATTGAACATTGGCCTCGGGCGGCAGTTGCGCCATGTGCAGCACGGACCGGGCGGCGTCTTCTACCGCGAAACTCTGCATTGGTTCTGCCTCGGGGTTATCCTGCAACATGCGGTACCCCAGATCCTCGACCATGGGCGTGCGGGCATTACCGATGTCAATCTGGCCACAGGCAATGTCATAGGGGCGGCCGTCCAGAGAAAGGCTGCGGGTCAGGCCGGTGATCGCCGATTTTGTGGCTGCATAAGGCGCTGAATTCGGGCGTGGGACATGCGCAGCAATAGAGCCATTGTTGATGATCCGTCCGCCCTGCGGTGACTGGTGCCGCATCTGCCGGAACGCCGCACGGGCAGCCAGGAACATACCGTTCAGGTTAACATTCACCGAGGTAAACCAATGCTCCAGCTCGATCTCGTCAATGCTGCCGCCCGGCGTGAAGATGCCCGCGTTATTGAACAATACATCCAACCGCCCTGACGTCATGGCAAAGCGGTTGAACGCCGCATCCACTGCCGCCGGTTCGGTGACATCTGCAGGCAAGACCACCGCATTTTCATGCCCCTCAGCCACCTCCTGCAACGCCGCCTCACGCCGCGCCAGCAGGCCAACCTGCCAGCCTTCAGCCAGAAACAACTCTGCCACCGCCCGGCCAATGCCCGAGCTGGCACCTGTAATCACAATCGACTTCATTCGCCTTCGACCTCCAGTTTCAACGTCGCAGCCGGAGCCGCACGTAAATCATCTACCACCAATGGGCCGCTGGGTTTGGCCAGTCGGTTGCGCACCACCCAGATCAGCCGCTCTTGCGCCCGGGTGATAGCCACATAGGCCAGCCGTTTCCACAACGGCTGCCCCGCCTCAACCCGCCCCATGCGCGCAGCGACAAACAGATCGGGGGCAAACACCTGAGTAGTCGCCCATTGCGAACCCTGCGCCTTGTGGATAGTCACAGCGGCCCCGTGCAGAAAAGTCGCCCCCATGCGCGCGGCAAAGGGAATAAATGGCTCTTCCTCGTCCGGTTTTTCGATCTTCACAATCGAGGCAGCACTGACCTGCGGATCTTCGGCGCCCATCACATGCAACCGCGAAAACCCAGGTTTGCGCCCGGGTCCAAGGTATACCACCTGAGCGCCCTTGATCAGCCCACGTGCCTCAAGATCCAGCCGCTTTTTACGGTGCTTCATCGGCAGTTCAATGCCGTCGCAGATCAGTGGCTCGCCCTCCATCAGCGCATCTTCGGGCGCGCCATGCACGGTTCGAAAAGCATTGATCAGTTTGATCCGGGTCGCATTTCGCCAAACCAGCACCGGGCTGCGCGCCATCAGATCGACCTCAACCCGCTGCCCCCAAACCACCCGATCATCCCGCTTCGAAACATCCTCGATCATCTGCTCAAAATCCTGGAACGTCAGTTGTGGATCAGCCAGAGCATGGGCCAGATCCAGGATCGGATTGTCAGCATCCTGACGGTGGATGCGATGCAGTTCCAGCTTGCGGTTTTCGGGCATTGCATCAAACACCATCGAGCCGGATTGGTTCACCGGTGCCAACTGAGCCGGGTCGCCAAACAGCAACAAGGTGGGGAAAATCTCTTTCAGATCATTGTATTGGCGTTCATCCAACATCGAGGATTCATCGACGAATCCAATGTCCAAAGGTTCCTCGCGGCGTTTCCACCCGGTGATAAAGTCTGATCCACGCAGCCCGGCAGACGCCATTGCTCCGGGAATGGATTTGTTACGCTCGTAGAACGCCGCAGCACGGGCCAACGCCTCGTCGGTCAGCCCCTCAATCTCTGGCGGATCCCCCCTGCCGGTCAACCACTCGGCCAGTTTCTCGTACTCGGGATCATACATCGGTGTATAAAGAATGCGGTGGATGGTCGTGGCCGGCACGCCGCGCAGCCGCAGAACCGAGGCCGCTTTGTTGGTCGGCGCAAGAATTGCCAACGTACGGCGATCGCCCTTTTTGCGGCTCTCATAATCGCCCGACACTACATCGACACCAGACTGTTCCAAGGCCTTGTAAAGTTCAGCCAGAAGCAGCGTCTTGCCCGAGCCCGCCTTGCCGATCAAGGCCATCACGCCGCCTTCGCCTTTGGGCGCCTGCAACAGACTGTCATCAAGATCGACGCCGGCCAAGCGCAGCATTTCGGTCACGCTGTCATAGGCAGCGGCCTGATCATCGGAGAACTGAATGGGAAGTGTGGTCATGTCGCAACCCTACAGGCGCAGGGCTGGCTTCACCAGAGGCCAGCCCCGCGTTTGCCAGGTGTTTTAAGCACTCAAGGCCATCGGCAGATCTGCAGAACCGCCAAAGGAACGGTCAAACCACATGCGCGAAATCTCAGGCGCAATACCTGCCCGCTGGGCCACCATATCATAGCTGTTTGGAGTGAATTCCCAGAGCCCGACATTGATCTGATCGCGACCAGTGCCCTCGGTGCCCAATACCTCCGGCGATGAGCCGATAGACCGGTAAATGCGGATCATGCGGCGATCAAAGACGCCGACGAAGTGATCTATGTGGAAATTGCGCATGATTTCACCACCGCCCAGCATCAGCGCTCCGGCTACTTTGCTGGTGGCATCGCGCGACAGGCAGAACCGGGTGCATTCCCAGATGAACGGGCTCTGGATCGGCACTCCACCGGTCAAATGTCCAAATATGTCATTGACCATAACCTGCCCTGTGGTTGGCAAAAATCGCATGGAGCCACCATGGCTACCGTCGGGTTGTTCCCAAATAACATAAAGCGGGTTTAGCGCGTCATACTCGTCGCGCTCCTCACCAGCCTGATCAATATTAACGTCCCAGCCTAGCCGGGTTTTGAACTGATCCGCCCGGTCGACAAACATCGAATGTGCCAGGTCAGAGAATTTATGAAGGTCGTTTGCGTAAATATAACGAAGCATTGTAGTTCCCTTTTCCATAAAAAGAGAACAAAACCTACGAGCAAAATGGTTAACGTATCATAAGTATTTTGTTAATTAATGGAAACAAATTGTTAAACGACAATTAGCCCACGACTCATTGCTCGCGCAATGGCATGTGTGGTATTTAGCGCACCTAATTTGAACCGGGCACTTTCGATGTAAACACGCAGTGTATGTTCAGAAATAGACAGTGTCTCAGCCACTTGAGCACGGCTGTAACCCATAGCCAGCAGGGTCATAACGTCGACTTCACGTGGTGACAAAGTACGAGACTGTTCCGGCGTCCGGTTGGGTTCAAAGTCCAGTGCCTTGCGGTTGAAATAGTGCGCCAGCAGAATCAGATCGCGGCTGTGCTTTTCGGTAAATTTTTCCCAGCTCTGGTCGTCACAGTCGTGACTAATGGTAAACAAGGCAAATTGTCCATTTGGTCCGCGAATCGGAATTGAATACCCCTGGTTGCCAACACCGTGCTCCAATGCATCTTTTAGGAATACGCGTGCCGACTTGCTGGACCAGTCCAACCGTTTCCAATCCACCGGGTGGAAGCGTTGAAAGCAACCGGTGATAACTGGGTCGGTGCGCAAGTAGCCCTGCTCCAAATATCGCTGAACCCATTCCGGAGAATATGTACCACAGCCATATTGCTCTCCGGCACTGTCGACCCAATGGTAAACGATGTGATCGATTTCAAAAAGGTCGCGCACCTTTTCAATGACGTCTTGAATGCCTTCAAGTGTACTGGTGGCCTCCAGTATCTTCAGGATCTTGTCCAGGTTTATTCTGTTTGCCATTCGTCCGAGCACCAGCTGTATCATTCAGGGACGCCAATTCAGCCGTTGCGATCACAAGGGTTTCATCCAAGTGATCAGCCAAAGCTCCCAGGTCATTTGCAGTAGCAAATGACCGTAGGTCAACGATAACGTCCAGCATCCAGTGTTTTCTAGTCATAGCAGTGCCTTATTCCGCAAGTACAGCGTCAAAACAGAATAACATGTATGCATATCGTTAAAACACTCGCTGTTTTTCCCTCCCCTGAAACAGTGAGGCCGAGATTTGCAAGTCTATGTAACCACACATCCCGACTTCAGAACGCAAATCCCCCCGAACCACAGGCAGTGATTCGGGGGGCGTGCAACCACGGTAAGACTGCAGCTCAAGACGTGAAACTTTCTGGCTAGTGCTGCCCGGCTTCAAGCACATCTTCGAGGGTGCGCAGACCGGTTTTTGGCGCCTGCACCAGCACCGACATATTGCCCGGTTTATGCTCGTTTCTCAGCATTTTCATATGCGCCTGCGGCAGGTCCGCCCACGAGAACACCTCGGACATACAAGGGTCAAGACGGCGTTCCAGCATCAGCTTGTTAGCCGAGGCGGCCTGCTTGAGATGCGCAAAATGGCTGCCCTGCAGACGCTTCTGGTGCATCCACATGTAACGCACGTCCAAGGTCAGATTGAACCCCGTGGTGCCAGCGCAGATCACCACCATGCCGCCCTTTTTACAGACAAAAGTCGAAACCGGGAATGTTGCCTCGCCCGGGTGTTCAAACACGATGTCAACGTTATTGCCCTTGCCGGTGATCTCCCAGATAGCCGCACCAAACTTGCGCGCCTCTTTGAACCAGGCGCCATATTCGGCGGTGTTCACTGTTGGCATCTGCCCCCAGCAGTTAAAGTCCTTGCGGTTCAGCACACCCTTGGCGCCCAGCCCCATCACAAACTCGCGCTTGTCCTCGTCCGAAATCACCCCGATGGCATTACCGCCAGCCGTGTTGATCAACTGGATCGCATAAGAGCCCAGACCGCCGGAAGCGCCCCAGACCAGCACGTTCTGACCCGGCTTTAACTCATGCGGGTGGTGGCCAAACAGCATCCGGTAGGCCGTTGCCAGTGTCAGCGTATAACAGGCGCTTTCTTCCCAAGTCAGATGCTTGGGGCGTGGCATCAACTGCTGCGCCTGTACGCGAGTGAACTGACCAAACGATCCGTCCGGCGTTTCATATCCCCAGATCCGCTGGCTGGTCGAGAACATCGGATCGCCGCCGTTGCATTCCTCGTCATCGCCGTCGTCTTGGTTACAGTGGATGACTACCTCGTCGCCAACCTTCCAGCGAGTGACCTTGTTGCCCACGGCCCAGACGATGCCAGCCGCATCCGATCCGGCGATGTGATAGGGCTGTTTGTGACCGTCAAACGGGCTGATCGGCGTGCCAAGTGCGGCCCAGACCCCATTGTAATTGACCCCCGCTGCCATCACCAGAACCAGCACCTCGCGGCTGTCCAGCTTGGGCACATCAACCACTTCCTGCAGCATCGCGCTGTCTGGGTCGCCATGACGCTCTTTGCGGATCGCCCAAGCGTACATCTTTTTGGGGACATACCCCATCGGCGGCATCTCACCCATTTCATACAGGTCTTTTTCGGGCGCCTCATACGCCAATACGCCAGGGTTGGTGTCCAGAGCCATAACAGCCTCCATTTTGCCTCTTTTGCCGCAGTGCAGAATCGCGGTGCTCACTAGGGAATAAAAACGCTCAAGCAATAAAGCAACCGCTTTCGTGCATGCTTTGTAATTTTATAACCCCGCAAGTGCAGCATTTCATTTTGCGGGTGCAGAAATGTCCGAACTGTCCTCGCTGGGAACCAGGTGCCGAATAGAGTTAGCGTAGAAACTCAGCAGGTCACGTTCACTATCAACCGGGCTAAAACGGCCAGCCTCGCTGGACACTACGCCGCGCTCGACCAGTTGGCGCAGCCCCACTTCGGCGGCGTAGTCCCAATCTTGCCGCGGCATGTGGATATGCGCCAATGGCATTTGCTCGATCAGCTGTCCTATTTTCTGTGTCAATGCCGACCGTGACATGGTGCCATGTTCGCACAACAGCCAAGCGACCAAGGGCACCGGCAGCACAGGCACGATCTCTCCGATGCGTCGCATCAGGTCCTGAGCCAGCGATTTAGTGACATCGCCGGTTTTACCTGAGGTAAATTCAGTCAGGCGGACCGGGCGGCCAAAGCTGACCGCCGCATAGCCAAACCGGTGATAGCGCCCGGTCATCCACAGCCAGAGCTGACGCAACATGCGATAGCAAACCACACCGATTCCCGCCCGAAACCGCCGTTCCTGTGCCCGCGCAGCCGAGGTCAGAATCTTATCCTCAAGCACCCGGTCATAATTCAACGCCACAGGCACAAACACCACGTCGCGGCCCTTTGGGTCGTGACCATCGACAATATATTTCAGCAGCCCCAATTTGGGCTCAGCCAGTGCGCCCGTCAGGCTCAACCCGCCTTCGGGGAACATCGCCTGCGTCACCCCAGCCTCGGTTGCCAGCCGCACATAGGTTGCCAGTACCCTGCGATACAGATCATTTCGCGAGCGACGGCGGATGAAATACGCTCCCATCGCCCGGATCAAACGACTTAACGGCCAAACCTGCGCCCACTCTCCCACCGCATAAGACAGCGCCGAGCGTTCAGCGGCGAGATAGGTCACCAGCACGTAATCCATGTTGGACCGGTGGTTCATCACAAACACCACCGTCGCCTCAGTTTCGATCTGGCGCAACTCTGCTTCGTCGTAATGACCCAGCCGAACTCGATATATTGCATTGGACAAAAAGCGGGTCAGCCGAATGGCAAAGCCAAAATAAGCAATTGCGGAAAACGACGGCACGATTTCGCGGGCATAGCGGCGGGCCTCTTGAAAAGCGACGTTTTCGGGAATGCCCTGTGCCTGGGCATGTTTGGCAATCGCCTGTCCAACCTGTGGATCATAGATCAACCGCTGGATCATGTCGTAGCGCCGCGCCAGTTTGAACGGCTGTATCGGTCGTTCCAGCCGCTGGTTCAGCTTGGCCACTGCCCGCTCTAACCGACGCCGGAAAAACCAGCGCACCGAGGGGATCATCACCTTGTCCAGAGCGGCAATCAGGGCAAAACCCAGAATTAAAATCAGCAGCCAAAGTGGCATTTCAACAGCGCGTGACATGCAACAAGACTGACAGGAAAAAACCTATGGGTAAATCCCAACCATCCATTTCAACTTACGGGGCAATTACCCCCACCTGTAACAACAGACTATTGCCACAGGGTATTTTCAGACTATCCTGAATTAGTAGACCCACTCACTGAATGCATCGGCGCCTTGGCGTTTGATCCTAAACTTCATTTTGCAGAGAAAGAATATCATGTTCTCAAAAAGACAACTGATTACCGCAATGGCCGCTTTGGCCGTCACCGCAACCACCGCGCTTCCGGCCTTTGCGCTGGATCGGCGGGTGAAAATTGTCAATGACACTGGCTATGTGCTTGTTGAATTCTATGGTTCGAACAAAGGCTCGACGTCTTGGGAGGAGGACATCCTGGGGCGAGATGTTCTGCGTTCGGGATCATCTGTGATGATCGATTTCGACGACGGTACTGGCTATTGTAAATTCGACTTCAAAGCCATTTTCGATGACGGCGATGAGTTGATCCGCAAAGGTGTCAACATTTGCGAGATCGGCACCTATACCTATAACTAGTGATCCCAGTCTCTTGGACCAATGATGAGCGCGCCGACTTAGGGTCTGGCGCGCTTTTTCATGTGAAATTTCACAATTGCCGCAATGCAGCGAATTGACAGCGCCACAATCTTCCCCGTATCAAGTCCGTGACGAAATAAAATTACAACAACGCATCACGAGGCCCCGATGACGCAGAAAGACCGCCCCTGGCTGATCCGTACCTATGCCGGCCACTCCACCGCCACGGCCTCGAACGCGCTGTACCGCAGCAATCTGGCCAAGGGTCAGACCGGGCTGTCGGTCGCATTTGATCTGCCGACCCAGACTGGTTACGACAGCGACCATACTCTGGCGCGCGGGGAAGTGGGCAAGGTTGGGGTGCCGGTCTGTCATCTGGGCGATATGCGCGCCCTGTTCGATAAAATCCCGCTGAGCCAAATGAACACCTCGATGACCATCAACGCCACCGCGCCCTGGCTGTTGTCGCTCTATATAGCTGTGGCCGAAGAGCAAGGCGCCGACGTACGCAACCTGAAGGGCACCGTGCAGAACGACCTGATCAAGGAATACCTGAGCCGCGGCACCTATATCTGCCCGCCCAAGCCCAGCCTGAAGATGATCGCCGACGTGGCCGAGTATTGTTATAGCAACGTGCCCAAATGGAACCCGATGAATGTCTGTTCCTACCACCTGCAAGAGGCCGGTGCGACACCGGAACAAGAGCTTGCCTTTGCCTTAGCTACCGGCCAAGCAGTCCTGGACGAACTCAGACCAAGAGTACCTGCCGAGGATTTCCCAGCGCTGGTTGGTCGGATTTCATTCTTCGTCAATGCAGGCATCCGCTTTGTCACCGAGATGTGCAAGATGCGCGCCTTTGTCGATCTGTGGGATGAGATCTGCGAAACAAGGTATGGCGTCACCGACCCCAAATACCGCCGCTTTCGCTATGGTGTGCAGGTCAACTCACTGGGGTTGACCGAGCAGCAGCCTGAAAACAACGTCTACCGCATCCTGATCGAGATGTTGGCCGTGACTTTGTCGAAAAATGCCCGCGCCCGCGCGGTGCAGCTGCCAGCCTGGAACGAAGCCCTTGGCCTGCCGCGCCCCTGGGACCAGCAATGGTCGATGCGGATGCAGCAAATCCTGGCCTATGAGACCGATCTTTTGGAATTTGAAGACCTGTTCGAAGGTAACCCTGCAGTAGACCGTAAGGTCGAAGAGCTGAAAACAGGCGCCCGCGCCGAGCTGAACAACCTTGAGGGCATGGGGGGCGCGGTGGCCTCGATTGAATACATGAAATCACGGCTGGTGGATTCAAACGCCGAACGACTAGGGCGGATCGAGCGCAACGAAACCGTGGTGGTTGGCGTCAACCGCTGGACCGAGGGTGAACCCTCGCCGCTGCAAAGTGAAGACGGTGGCATCATGGTGGTTGATCCGGCGATGGAACAGGAACAGGTGGATCGCCTGAACGACTGGCGCCGTGACCGCGATGATGCACAGGTCCAGGCCGCACTGGCGGCCCTGCGCAAGGCCGCCCAGAACGGCGACAATATTATGCCGCCATCCATCGTCGCCGCCAAAGCCGGTGTTACCACTGGTGAATGGGCGGAAGAGATGCGACAGGTTTACGGCACCTATCGCGGCCCAACCGGTGTATCACCCTCTGTCTCCAACAAGACCGAAGGGTTGGACGAGTTGCGCGACGCGGTGAATACCGCGAGCGACAAACTGGGGCGGCGGTTAAAATTTCTGGTTGGCAAACCCGGTCTCGACGGCCACTCGAACGGCGCTGAGCAGATTGCCTTTCGCGCCCGCGACTGTGGCATGGACATTTCTTATGACGGCATTCGCCTCACCCCTGCAGAACTGGTCGCATCGGCGCTGGAGGATCAGGCCCATGTGGTTGGCCTATCGATCCTGTCGGGCAGTCACCTGCCACTGGTGCAAGAGACAATGGATCGCATGCGCGCCGCCGGATTGGGTCAAATTCCGGTAATCGTCGGAGGAATCATCCCGGACGTTGATGCCGAAACGTTAATTCAAATGGGCGTTTCGCGTGTTTACACTCCAAAAGACTTCGAGTTAAATTCAATCATGAAGGACATAATCGCCCTTGCAGCACCCCAATCGGTTGAAATTTGATAAAAAAGAACAGATATCAGAGCCAAAAGAGCAAAAAAAATGATGAAATCCGTCTGACAATTGGGCCATAACGCGATACGCGCTAATTAATTGCGTAGGTACTACAAATTGGAGACTAATATGACCCTCAACCTTGCGGAAATGTCGCGTAAAGATCTTCTGCAACTCAAGACGGATGTTGATGAAGCCCTGAAAACGGCCGAACAACGCGAACGTCTTGAAGCACTTAAGGCCGCAGAACAAGCCGCAGCACAATTCGGTTTTTCGCTTGAGGAAATTGCCAATGGTGGCCGCGCAGCGGGTAAACGATCAAAGGCTGCTCCGAAATACAGAAACCCGGCAAACCCAGAAGAAACCTGGACCGGTCGTGGTCGTAAACCGCATTGGATTCACACGGCCTTGACATCGGGTGCCGATATCTCTGATCTGGAAATCTAATCCAGATACGGAGAGCGATCGCATGACTATTCATATTGGTGCCGCAAAGGAAGATATTGCGGAAACCGTCCTTCTGCCGGGCGATCCTTATCGCGCGAAATGGGCGGCAGAAACCTTCCTGACGGATGTACGCCTAGTGAATGAAGTGCGCGGCATGCTGGGATTCACTGGAACCTGGAAGGGACATCGCGTCACCATCCAGGGCAGCGGCATGGGAATGCCGTCGCTGTCGATCTATGTCAACGAGTTGATCCGCGACTATGATGCCAAAACACTGATCCGCATTGGATCCTGTGGCGGCATGCAGGAGCAGGTCAAACTGCGCGACGTGATCGTGGCAATGACTGCCAGCACCCTCAGCACCCCATCTCGTGGCATCTTTAAAGAGCTGAACTTTGCTCCTTGTGCCGACTGGGGTCTGCTGCGCGCTGCTGTTCAGGCGGCCGAGGCCAAGGGCACCACCACCCATGTTGGTGGGATTTATTCAGCGGATGTGTTCTATGATGAGCGCCCCGATCTGAATGAACAAATGGTCCGTCACGGCATCCTGGGCGTCGAGATGGAAGCCGCCGAACTGTATAATCTCGCCGCCC
Source organism: Rhodobacterales bacterium 56_14_T64 (assembly GCA_002162795.1). Classification (GTDB taxonomy): domain Bacteria; phylum Pseudomonadota; class Alphaproteobacteria; order Rhodobacterales; family Rhodobacteraceae; genus Parasedimentitalea. The sequence goes on along the minus strand of MAAY01000096.1, from coordinate 27,932 downwards.
GTCATGGAAGACGGGCGCTGGCTGTGCTGACAGTTTCGGATCATCTGCTGACTGGCGAGGCAATGCCTTCGGATCAGCGCGAACGCAGCTTTGGGGACATGGTTGAAATCGCCCTCGAGGCCGCCTTTAGCTGAACCTACCAGTACTTACGAACCGAACAAACCAACAGCCGTACCGGATACCCTTCTGGCACGGCTGTTATTTATTGATGGGCAATTTTCTGAGCCACAACGTTTAGCGACCGTGGCTGCCGTCATAGCCGTTGGGTTGAGATCGAACCCAGCCCTCTAGCGCATCGGCAGCGGGGGCAAACACCTCAACCAGCAACGGATGACAAGACGCCTCGTCGCTGGAGTGTTCAGAACTGCAATCACCACCAGGACAGGCGCTAAGGGCGCCCAACAGGTCGATCTCGGCAAAGAACTCCAGATAGTCGCCGGGCCGCACCGGCGAGGCCTTCATGAAATACTGCCCGGTGTCGCGGGTGAAACCGGTGCACATAAAGACATTCAGCACGTCATGCACATGTGGCTCAGCCTCGGCCAAGGACACGCCTTGGTGGTCCGCCAGCGCACGGGTCAGGTTGGAATGACAACAGTAGTGATACTGGCTGCCCGCCAGCAGATTACCGGTATAGGGGTCGCAGCGGGTGCCAATCACATCATGAACCGAACCACCGTACTGATCGATGCCATACCAGCCCAGCGTGTCATGCGTGATCGTCGCCATTGAACGCAAATGTGGGAAACTCGTCCACATCCGCTCACCTGTGGTGATGTGAGTGCCATGCAGCGCGCGTGTCTTGCCTGAATAGAACCGCTCGGACAGATCATCGCGGTTCCACAGGTTCAGATCGCCCACCTGCGGCCCATCAACAGAAGAGATGCGAAAGAAATGCCCGGCGGGCACCTCAAAACAGGCCGCGTCACGGGCCGGGACCAGAACCTCATCCGTTTTGACAGCACTTTTCCGCGCCTGATGATAGAGCGTCAGATCTGCAGATGGCAGGCTGTCATTCGGATAGCAAATCACCGGCGCCACAGCGCGGCGCGCCGCTGCGTCATCGGGCGCAGTAGCCACGTCATCCATATCAGGTTCAAAGACTGTTTTGGTCATCGGTCTGGGGCTCCATCTTGCTTCGCCATATCAAGACCTAGCAGGACAGCGGATGCAAGCCATCTACATGTGCCTGTAACTGTCTCCTGGCACATTTGTTTCAATACGCCAGAAGATCACTGTTGACCGACAAGTCTATCTTCAGTTCGAGAAGCGTTTGGCGAAGAAATCGACCATTTCGGATACCATGTCGTCGCCCTGGCCCTCGTCAATAGCCGTGGTCATCGCGGTATTGGCGCCACCTGACATGATCGTCTCGGCCCCCAAGTCATCAGCCATTTTACGATAATAGCCAACATCCTTTGACGCATTGCGGATCGAAAATGCCAACTGGCTGGAATCCCCGTCCACGGCATACCCCTTAACGAAATCCATCATGCCCGAGCGCAGCGGCCCAGCCGACATCACATCATACAGACCTTGACGCGGTACACCTGCCTGATCTGCCATAGCAAAGGCTTCGGCCATCGCATTGGCCACAGTCATTCCAAAGAAATTGTTGATCAGCTTGATGGTGTGACCCGAGCCCAACTCGCCCAGGTGGAACACGTTTTCACCCAGATCTTCGAGCACCGGCTGAACCTTTTCAAAGGCCTCGCGATCACCCGAGCACATGATATTCAGCAATCCGTCTACGGCGTGTGACGGGGTGCGCCCTAGTGGAGCGTCCAGATAGATCGCCCCCTTGGCGGCCACTTCGGCGCCCAGTTCCTTGGTCGATCCGGGCAGCGAGGTGCCAAAATCGATTACAATCACGCCAGGCCGCAATCCAGCGATCACCCCGTCGGCACCACGCATCCGGCTTTCCACCGAATCCGAGGTCCCCATGCATAGCATCACGATATCCGAGGCCTCGGCCACGGCGCGGGCATTGACGCCTTCGGTAGCTCCATTGGCAACGGCTGCGTCCACGCGTGGGCGGGACACATTGCCCAGCACGTTAAGTGAATAACCCAGCGATTGTAGGCGACCGACCATAGCGGCGCCCATCAGTCCAAGTCCGATAAATCCGATGTTTGGTTTTGTCATTTTATTGCTCTCTACAATGGTGAATTGAATAGGATCGGGGCAAGGCCCCAGATGAACACGCCGCCCAGAAGCTTTAGTCTGGGCGCAGAACGGTCAAATTGGACAGGGTCACATCCGGGTCAGGCCAAACCCCAGTATAGGCCTGAAAACTACGCATCGCCATGTGCTTGAACAAATCGAAGCCAGTCAGAATGCGCAGTCCAGCCCCACTGCAGTCGTTCAGAAATTGCGTGTCTGTTGGCGTATAGACCGCATCAAAACTCCAAGACTGAGTGCCTATTAGATCAGCCGCAAAGGCTGTACCTGGCTTGTATCCCATGCCCAAAGGCGTTGCATTGACCAAACCGTCCGCGCCCCTGATCGCATCCGGCCACTGGTCAGGTGATACGATCGTGGCGCGGGGCCCAATGCGGCTGGCCAGATCATGGGCGCTCTCGGCCAAGGTATCAAAAATCCTGATCTCGCTGGCTCCAAGCTCAACCAGCGCCGGCGCAATCGCGCGCGCAACACCACCCGCACCTGCCAAGGCAACCACACCCACCGGAGTATTCTCCATCTGAGTCTTCCAAGCCGACAAGAAACCGGAATAGTCGGTATTGAATCCGGTCAACCTATCGCCAAACACCAGGGTGTTTGAGGCACCCAGATGGTATAGTTCAGCCGCCATACCGTCGCCCGCATAATCAGCGGCCGCCTGTTTATAGGGGTGGGTGACCGTGACCCCGTCCCATCCTTTCGCACGCAGTCCATCAACAAACTGCGCAAATTCGAACTCCTGCATCTCTGCCGTATCGATCAGCTCAAACCTCAGTTCAATACCCACGTCCCGGCACATCAGCTCTAGCGCCGCGGGAAGACGCGTCTGGCTAATATGATCACCAATCAGGCCACAGCGTAGAGTTTTCATTGCCCCTGCCCACCCATCAGTACCGCCTCGATCTGCAGCGTTACAGCCAGCGTCTTGGCTGCATCGCGCGCATCAATCAGGGGCGTCGCACGCCCTGCAACAACATCGGCAAAATGCTCCAACTGAGCCACCAACGGCACTCCTTCGGCTATAGCCATTTTGTTCGGTTGTGTGGCTTGTGACCAGTCCTCTGCCCCCTCCCACAACGTCATCGAGGGAAAGCTGATCGAGCCTTTGGTTCCGGTGATCCACAACATATCCTGATTGGTGGTGCCAATATTGGGGTTCTCACCAGTGCCGGCCTCAAACCCCCAGGGCGAGGGGCTGGTGTCGGCAAATGCAAGGGTAGCAACGGGACCATTGGCAAAGCCCAAGGTAACACCGCCACTTTCAATCCGCCCTTGCCCGCGTAACACCCCAGAGCCAAAGCCCGACACATGGATCACATCTCCAAACAGAAACCGCAGCAAGTCCAGCTCATGCACCAGATTGATCATGATCGGAGACCCAGCCCGCCCGGCCCGCCAAGGCACATCAAAATACTCATCCGGCTTGCGCACAGCCCAGATCATCGAGGCCAGAACCGTTGATCCAATCCGACCAGCATCCAACGCTGTTTTCAGCGCCTGAACCTTTGGGTGATAACGCCGATGATGTCCCACCAGGGCCGTCACGCCAGCGCGTTCAACGGCTGCAACAACCCGTTCCGCTTGCTCTAGCGTCCCCGCCACCGGCTTCTCGATCAGCATATGCCAGCCACGCTTTGCAGCGGCCTCGGCGTTGGCAGCGTGCAGGTCTGTAGGGGTTGCTATGATAATGGCGTCAACTGGCACATCAACCGCCTCAATCGAGACAAAGCTGGCCACCGGAGCCGCCGCCCTGACCTTTGGGTCCGGATCAATCACTCCGACTAGGTCGAATTTGGGATGATCAGCTACATGCGCGATGTGGCGAGCCCCGATCAGCCCGCCACCTGCCACAACTATACGCATAGGGTCTCTTTCTTGGTCTTCGGCAGCCCTGCCATTTCAAGAGCAGGGCTGCCGGGTCTTTATATTGGACTACCTGAAGAACATCGTCAGTTCCGGGAAGAACAGGATCAGCATCAAAACAACGAGCTGAATGAGAATGAACGGAAGGAAGCCACGGAAGATGTCCGGCAGGGAAATATGCGGCGGGGCCACAGATTTCAGATAGAACGCAGCCGGGCCAAAGGGCGGTGACAAGAACGACACCTGCATGTTCACACAAAACAAGATACCAAACCAGGTCGCGACAAAGCTAGGATGCTCGACCAGCGGCGAGAACACACCGATCTCGCCAATTGGCAATCTCAGCACGATTGGCAGGAACACTGGCATCACCAGTAGAACAATGCCAACCCAGTCCATGAACGCGCCCATGAACAGGAAGATAATCATCATCACCGCCAACACACCCAGCGTCGGCATGTCATATCCAACAATCATGTTGGCCACATAGCTTGGCCCACCGGCAATTGTGTAAGCCCCAGCCAGTGCAGTGGCACCAAAAGTCACCCAGATAATAGTCCCGGTTGACTTGAAGGTACGCATCAGCGCCTCGCGGACCAGCGTGACTGAGAATTCTCCGCGCACAATGATCAACACCAGAACTGCCACGCAGCCCATTCCAGCCGCTTCGGTAATCCCGGTAATACCGCCATAAATTGAGCCAAGCACAACGCCAACCACCAGCAACGGCGCGATCATGCCTTTACCAACATTCCATGCCTTCACGACCCGGTCGGGACGAATGAAAAAGAGCAAATAGGCAACCAGCGCGACGATGATACCGCTTCGCGTCATTATCTGTGTTGAGGTTAGAACCGTAGTAAATTCATCAACCCGGGCAAAGAAGATCAAAAACCCGGTACGGACCAGTGAAACAGTCATAACCAAGATGGCGATCATAGACAGCAATGCCGAGCCATAGATCTTTTTCTCGGCCCCAGTCATGTCGTCCGGGCTTGGTTCTGGCAGTGGCGCCAGGCTGGGGTTCATGCGCGTGCGTACAATAATGTACAACATGTACCCACCGGCCAGGATAAGGCCCGGCACAAAGGCGCCCTTGAACAAGGCGTGGATCGAGGTTTCGGTAATCAACCCGTAAAAGATCAACACGATCGACGGCGGGATCATTGTTCCCAATGCACCAGACGCACAGATCGTACCAATCGCCAGGTTTTGATCATAACCAAGCCGCAACATCTGCGGCAGAGCGATCAGGCCCAGCAAAACGACTTCGCCGCCGATGATGCCAGACATCGCTGCCATCACCACCGCCATCATCGAGGTCACCAACGCGATGCCGCCACGGGTCCGGTTCAACCACATGGACATCGAAGTATACATGTCGCGTGCTATACCGGAGCGTTCCAGTAACGTGGCCATTAAGATAAATAACGGCACCGAAATCAGGACATAGTCCGTCGTTAGCCCATACATACGTTGGGCCAGAATGTTCATCGGGCCTGTGCCAAAGTTCCCAAACACAACGTCGGGACCAAATTTCATCACCATCACTACAACGGCGAGAAAACCTGACGCAAAACCCAGCGGCATGCCGATGGCCAATAGCGCCAGCATCCCCAGCAACAGAACAAGTGAAATTGTTCCGATATCCATGACTGCTCCTTTACCGCAAGTTGCGGTTATTCTTTATTCACCGCGATCAGCGATTACTTTTTTTCTGCAAGGTCCTGCGCACGTTTGATTTCTTCGATATTGATATCGATATCTTCAGTAACATCGTGCGATTCAGGGTCTTTATGCCAATCGAAGATCAAGTTTGAAATCGCCTGAATGGTCACAATCGTCAGCGTGATCAGGATCAGCGGTTTCATCGTTGCAGGAATTGGCGGGTTCCAGGCGGTGCCAAACCTCTCCCAGCGCATGAATTTGGCCACAGCTTCACCATAGCCGCCCCAAATCGTCGCAAAGCAGAAAATCACGATACCTACTGTAGAAAGGACATCGAAAACGTGGCGCACCCAGCGCGGCACGATATCATAGAGAATGAAAATTCGGATATGGCTCCGTTGCTGCATCGCATACAGCCCCGCGAACAGGTAGATCATTCCCCCCATCCATAGGGATGCCTCGTTGACCCATAGTGTCGGTTTTTCAAAGAGATAGCGCATTATAACTTCGTAGACCATTATCGCCACGATAACGGCGGGAAGGATCATCGCCACGCGGCTGAACCTCCACGTGAATGCATCTACCCAGCCTGTGCGTTCATATTCGACCACAGCGACCTCGTATTCGTTTTGAAGTTGGAAAAGGGGCGGCCATTATCTGACCGCCCCAAATTGTCTGCTATTACTCGGCCACAAGACCAAGCTGTGTCAGATAGGCAATGTGCGACTCAACCAGCGCCTTAGCTTCTGGAGTATCGGCGAACTCAGGCCATGTGGCCTGTGCAGCATTGCGGAATTCCTGCAGATCTTCTGGAGCCCACTGCGACAGTGTCACACCATTGGCTGTCAGCTCAGCAGCGGCTTCAGCATTCTTCTTCTCGAATGTCAGAGCTGTGCGAAGCGCCAGGGATTCCATGGCAACGCTCATGATACGGCGGTGCTCTTCGGGCATCGCATCCCAACGGGCTTTGTTACAGGCTAGGTGATCCGAAGGCATGGAGTGGAAGCCGGGGAAGTTGGCATACTTAACCAGATCATACAGACCCAGGCCAACGTTGTTGGCCAGACCGGATGCATCAGCACCGTCGATGATACCAGTTTCAAGCGCAGTAAAGATTTCGGTGAAATCCATTACGATCGGCGTAGCACCAAGCTTTTCAAAGATCTTGGTTTCCATGCCTGGAGGCGAACGGAATTTCCAACCTTTGAAGTCTTCAACTTTGGCGATTGGCTTGGACGAGGCAAAGCTCTCCTGGCCGTAAACCCACCAGCCGACCAGCTCCATGTCGTACTTGTTGTACAGGGGCTTGGCTGCTTCCAGACCGCCACCGTAATACAACCAGCTCAACTGCTGATACGGAGTGGCATAGCCACCCATGATGTCGCCAACAAACTGGAACGCTGAGTTTTTACCGGTCTGGTAACCACCACCGGTCATGTCGCAGTCCAGAATACCTGTCGCGGCGGCATCAAAGGTTTCTACAGATTTCACAACGGCCGAGGAATAGAACATCTCGACCTGGATATCGCCACCAGACATTGTCTGAATGTTATCGATATATGCTGCAGCCAGCTTGCCCGACACTGTTTCCGGCGCATAGTGCGTCTGGATCCGCAGTTTGGTTGTCTCGGCATTGGCCGTCAGTGCAGTCGCGGATAGAAGTGCCGCCGCTCCGATAGCAGAAACAGTTTTAGTCAAAAAGCTCATTTTGTCCTCCCAGACTTTTCAAGTGTGGCACTGGCGTCTTTTTTTGCGCTTCAAACCACTTGATGAAGCCTAACAAGCCACTTCCGTAACGACAACAAAAAATCTGAAATCTTTTAAATTTTGAAATTATGTGTTTTAGTCAAAATTAACGCAGCCAAACACTCGAGTTAAATGAAACCCAAAATCGACACCCCCGAGATCTATGAAGACCTTCGCAACAAGCTGATGACGGCATATTTTAAACAGGGTCAGAAGCTGAAACCGTCGGAATTGACAGAGCATTATAGCTGTTCTGTCAATACGATACGCGAGACATTGTTCCGATTATCTACAGTCGGATTGGTCACGGCTGAAGAGCAGCGCGGCTTTCGCTCCAGCCCAGTTTCACGCCAACGGCAGCACGATCTGACCAATTTCCGAATCACTTTGGAACAGCAGGGCGTTCTTCAGTCCATGCGCAACGGCGGCATCGAATGGGAGGCCCGCCTGACGGCTTCGCATCACAAACTGTCGCATATCGAATCCCGAATCAGCAAAACTGGCGACGTGGTCCCAGTCATTACGCCTTGGTGTGCTGCTGAATGGGAATTCCATGAAACGCTGGTATCAGCCAGTGATTCGCCGGTTTTGCGTGAAACGTTTCGATCTGTGTACGACCAGTTCCGCCAGCAACTTGTCTCACCAGAGCACAATTATGGTTTCTTAGAGGGCAATATTGTCGAGCATAAACGCATCGTCGACGCCGCCCTTACCGGCAACGTCGACGAAGTTTGTGTCGCAATTTATGACCATTTGCGCAGAAATTTGATCAGGGACTGAGTCAAATCCAACGGCGACTACATCAGCTGTGCCCCAGGTCCTCGTCGATGTAGCACTGGATAATCTCGCTAAAACTGGTTTCCGCTTTGAAACCCAGCTCTGTGGCGCGGGCACTGTCAAAATCCTGCGGCCAACCGCCGACGATCTTGACCACCTCCGGGTCGGCGACAGAACGGATCAACGCCACGGTATCAGCCCCAGCAATCTCTCCCAGTGCCTCGATCTGCTCTGCCACTGTGCACGACACTCCGGGCAGGTTCAGGCTCAGACGCCCAGCCAGCAAGCCAGTATCCAGCGCCGCGGCATGACACAAGAACCCCACCGCAGATTTGGGCGACGCATGGTAGTGCCGCACACTGTCTGATACCGGCAGAATTGCCTCCCTGCCATTCAACGGTTCGCGAATGATACCCGAGAAGAACGACGAGGCAGCCTTGTTCGCCTTGCCTGGCCGCACACAAATCGTCGGCAACCGGATCGAGATCCCATCGACATATCCTTTGCGACTGAAATCGCTCAGCATCAACTCACAAACCGCTTTTTGTGCCCCGTACGAGGTCAGCGGAGCCGACAGGAACTGATCACTGATCTGGTCCGGGAACGGCCCCCCAAACACTGCAATCGACGACGTGAACACCACCCGTGGACGGTAGGTGCCGCCACTTGCCTCGTGTTCACTGCGCAGCGCCTCTAGCAACGCCCAGCCCGCGAACATGTTCACCTGCCAGCCTTTGTCAAAATCCTGCTCTGCCTCGCCCGACACAATGGCGGCCAGCTGAAAAATGATATCCGGACGCGTTGCCGCCAAACCAGCCGCCGCACCGTCCTCGGCCAAACTACCGACCAGCCGACGACTCGACGCAGCACAATTGTCAGGAAAGCCAACATCATACAGGGTGACCTCTGCGGGCTGCCCCTGCCAGCCGGAAATGGCCAGTTCACGTGCCAGTTTCTGGCCAACCATCCCGCCGCCACCGATGATCAAAATCTTAGTCACTGCTCAATGTCCTTCATTTTGTTGCGCTTGCGTAGCTCCAGATACAGCCCCGAGTGATCTCGATCACTGCCATCCATGTCCTCGCAGAAATGGGCAAACCTGTCACGAATGTGTTGCGACACCGGCAGGTCCAGGTCAAGCGAGGACGCCTCCTCCAGCAGGTTGTTCAGATCCTTGAGCTGGAATTTCGACAGCCCACCCGGCACAAAATTGCGCTCGGTCATCCGCTCTCCGTGCTGCTGCAGAATGACGCTGTCAGCAAACCCACCCTTCAACGCACGCCGCACCGCTGCCGGATCAGCACCGCCTTCCTCTAGCAACAACATGGCTTCGGCCACGGCGCCGATGGTCACCGCAACAATCCCCTGATTAGCCAGTTTCGCCAGTTGCCCAGCACCTGACGGGCCAACATGCACTGGCCGCCCCATCGCTTGCAGCACCGGCACCGAGGCCTCAAAAACCTCGGCCTCGCCCCCAGCCATGATCGCCAGACTGCCTGCTTCTGCTCCACGGGTGCCACCAGACACTGGTGCATCCAGATGCAACACACCCAGCTCTTTCAGGTTCTGCGCTTGCGCGCGCGCCTCCGCTGGCTTGACCGAGCTCATCTCGATCCAGATCGCACCCGTCTGCAAGGCCTCTGCCACAGCAGGATCCGTCACCACCGAGGCCGTCGCAGTGCCATCGCTTAGCATGGTGATGATGAACTGTGCCCCAGTCACTGCCACCTGCGGTGACGCACACACAGTCGCGCCATCACCAGCCAGCGCCTCGGCCTTGGCCAGACTGCGGTTCCAAACCTGAACCGGGAATCCGGCGGCCAACAGGTTGCGCACCATTGGCGCCCCCATCAATCCCGTCCCCAGCAAAGCTATTGTTGGTTTTGTCATATCCTGTCCCATCAAATTGAAGCCGTCATGCCGCCGTCAACATACAAAGTGTGCCCATTCACAAACGACGACCCGCTCCCTGACAGGAACACAGCGGCGCCGACCAGCTCTTCCACGTTTCCCCACCGACCAGCAGGCGTGCGGTTTTCCAACCAACCAGTAAAGGCCGGATCGTCAACCAAGGCTTGGTTGAGTGGGGTCTTAAAATACCCCGGCGCAATCGCATTTACCTGCAACCCATGCCGCGCCCAGTCGGTCGCCATGCCCTTGGTCAGGTTCCGAATGGCCCCTTTGGTCGCCGTGTAGGGCGCGATCCCAGGTCTGGCGAGCTCGCTCTGGACTGAGGCGATATTGATAATTTTGCCTGACTTGCGGGCAATCATCCGATTAGCCACCGCTTTACCAACCAAAAACGCGCTTTTGACATTGGTGTTGAACAGTTGGTCCCACTTATCTTCCGGGTAGTCTTCCAATGCTGTCCGAAATTGCATTCCGGCATTGTTGATCAGAATATCAATCGGCCCGCCCTGATCCTCAATATTTGCAACACCCGCATTCACAGCCGCGCTATCAGTCACGTCAAAGGCTTCGACCTCGACGTTAAAACCCTTGGCGCGCAGAGCTTCTGCTTCGCCCTCCAAACGCTCGGCATTGCGGGCGTTCAGCACGATTGTTGCGCCGTATCCCGCAAGTCCTTCGGCCAGTGCCCGACCAATGCCAAGGCTTGATCCCGTGATCAAAGCACGCTTACCAGTTAAGTCAAAAAATCCCTGCTTCATCACGTTAGCCTCTGTCTTGTTGCATGCCTATCTACCTTATTAGCACTCTAGTATTTTAGTTCGCTTTGGAATAGCCATAACGAAAAAGGGTCGAAATACCCGTCCGGGAGGAAGAAATGAAGGTCATTGTCATCCACGCCGCCAAGGATTTGCGCATCGAGAATCGCTCGGCAGAAGACCTCCAAGCAGATCAGGTCAGGATCCAGATCGAGGCTGGCGGAATCTGTGGTTCAGATCTGCACTACTACCAGCACGGCGGCTTTGGACAAATTCGCGTACGCGAACCGATGATTTTGGGTCATGAGATCTCTGGCAGGATCACCGAAGTAACCGCTGCTTCAAGCGGGTTTTCAATCGGCGATACCGTTGCCGTGTCCCCCAGCAGGCCATGCGGTAACTGCTTGTATTGTAATGAAAATAAAATCAGCCACTGCCTGAACATGCGGTTCTATGGCAGTGCGATGCCGATGCCCCACATCCAGGGTGCCTTTCGTGAGGATCTGGTTGCAGACGCCGCGCAATGCCACCTGATTTCACCCGAAATTCCATCCGAATTTGGCGCCTTCGCCGAGCCACTTTCCGTGGTGTTACACGGCATGAAAAGGGCCGGAGAATTGGCTGGAAAACGGGTGCTGATTACCGGCTGCGGCCCCATCGGAGCGCTCTGTGTTTTGGCCGCCCGCGCGGCAGGTGCGGCAGAGGTTGTCATCACCGATGTCATCGACAACGTCCTGAACATCGCCACTCAGATTGGCGCTGACAAAACCATCAATGTGGCCAAAGAACAGGGTTGGACCGCGCAGTATAGTGACAACAAGGGCTACTTTGACGTCATGTTCGAAGCCTCAGGGAATCAGTCTGCCCTGACCGCAGGTCTCGACGTTTTGCGCCCACGATCCGTTTTGGTTCAACTTGGCCTTGGCGGTGACGTCACAATTTCGCAAAATTCAGTTGTCGCCAAAGAAATCGACATTCGCGGAGCCTTCCGCTTTCACGAAGAATTTGCCGATGCAGTCGCGATGATCAACACCGGCACCCTCAACCTTGCACCGCTGCTAACCGCCCGCTTTCCAATCGATCAGGCCGTTGATGCGTTTGAGCTTGCAGGTGACAGGCATCGTGCGATGAAGGTTCAAATTGATTTCACAAACCAATCCGGGCAGGCCAAGCAATGACAAATGGACGACTACAGGGAAAACGCGCGATTATCACCGCTGCTGGTCAGGGAATTGGTCGAGCAGCGGCTTTAGCAATGGCAAAAGAAGGCGCGCATGTCTTTGCCACCGATGTGAACGACCAAGCCCTTGCCTCGCTGCAGGACGAGGCCCAAGGCCAACTGGAAGCCTTCCGTATGGATGTTCTGGATGTGGCTTCGGTGACCGAAGGTATCACGCGGGCCACTCCGGACATCCTGTTCAATTGCGCCGGTTTTGTGCACAGTGGCTCCATCCTCGAGGCAACTGAGTCAGACATTGATTTTGCCATGGACCTGAACGTTAAATCCATGTTCCGCACCATACGCGCAGCCCTGCCAGGGATGCTGGAACGCGGTGCCGGTTCGATTATCAACATGGCCTCTGTGGCTTCATCCGTTGTGGGGGCACCCAACCGGTTTGTCTATGGCACCTCCAAGGCGGCCGTGCTTGGCCTGACCAAATCAGTCGCCGTCGACTATGTCACCAAGGGCATCCGCTGCAACGCCATCTGCCCCGGCACCGTCGACAGCCCCTCGATGCACGAAAGGCTGCGGGCCACCGGCGATTACGACACGGCTCTAAAGGCCTTTGTCGCCCGCCAACCCATGGGCCGTATCGCTACTTCAGAAGAAATTGCTGCCCTCGTGGTCTACCTGGCCTCGGACGACAGCGCCTTTATCACGGGTCAACCGCATGTCATTGACGGCGGCTGGTCCAGCTAACGCAACTATCTAAACCAAAGGAGTGCCATCATGTCCGGCACAAAATCCCAACTGCGCTCGCAGAAATGGTTCAACAATCCAGAAGACCCAGAAATGACAGCGCTCTATCTTGAGCGCTATCTGAACTACGGTCTCACCCGCGAAGAGTTGCAATCTGGCAAGCCTATCATCGGCATCGCCCAAACAGGCTCAGACCTGAGCCCCTGTAACCGCCACCACATTGAGCTGACCAAGCGGGTACGTGATGGCATCATCGCCAATGGCGGCACACCGATTGAAATTCCAGTGCATCCGATCCAGGAAACCGGCAAGCGCCCCACGGCGATGCTGGACCGCAACCTGGCCTATCTCAGCCTGGTGGAAACTTTGTTTGGCTATCCAATCGACGGCGTTGTGCTGAACATTGGCTGTGACAAAACCACCCCTGCCCTATTGATGGCAGCGGCCACCGTAAACATTCCCGCGATTGCCCTGTCCGTTGGTCCAATGCTGAACGGCTGGTTCCGCGGCGAGCGCACCGGGTCCGGCACTATTGTTTGGAAAGCACGCGAATTGCTTGCTGCTGGTGACATCGACGATGATGGCTTCCTGGAACTGGTTGCGTCCTCGGCCACCTCTGTCGGCTTTTGCAACACGATGGGCACCGCCAGCACGATGAACTCGCTGGCCGAAGCCTTGGGTATGCAGTTGCCCGGCTCGGCAGCGATCCCAGCGGCGTACCGTCATCGCGGCCAGATCAGCTATCACACTGGTCAGCGTATTGTTGACATGGTGCACGAAGATCTGAAACCAAGCGACATCATGACCCGCGAAGCGTTTGAAAACGCCATCGTAGTTAACTCAGCCATCGGTGGGTCGACCAACGCGCCAATCCACTTGAACGCCATTGCCAAACACCTGAAGATCGAACTTAACAACGACGATTGGCAGACCCATGGTCACAAGGTGCCGCTGCTGGTCAACTTGCAACCGGCCGGTGAATACCTCGGCGAAGACTTCTTCCGCGCTGGTGGTGTTCCTGCCGTAATTGGCGAGCTGATGAGCGCCGATAGATTGCCGCATCCCAATGCCGGGACGGTAAACGGAAAATCCATCGGTGAGAATTGTAGCGATAAACGCTCTATCACACCCGAAGTGATCATGCCCGTCTCCGCCCCACTCGGATCCGAGGCTGGTTTCATCAATCTCAGCGGCAACCTATTCGACAGTGCCATCATGAAAACCAGCGTGATCTCGAAAGAGTTCCGCGACCGCTACCTGTCCTCCCCAACCGACCCTAACGCCTTTGAAGGCCGCGCCGTGGTGTTTGATGGTCCCGAGCACTTCCACAAAACCATCGACGACGAGGCGCTGAACATTGATGAAAATTGCATCCTGATTATGCGCGGTGCTGGTCCAATCGGCTATCCCGGTGGTGCCGAGGTGGTGAACATGCGCCCGCCCGCCTATCTGCTTAAGAAAGGCGTCCACGCCATGCCGTGTCTGGGGGATGGCCGTCAATCCGGCACCTCCGGTTCGCCTTCGATCCTGAACGCGTCACCCGAAGCTGCCGACGGCGGTGGGTTGGGTCTGGTGCGAAATGGAGACCAAATCCGCATCGATCTGAACGCCTGCACAGCCAATATGCTGGTGGACGAAGCCGAAATCGAGAAGCGGCGCGTATCGCTGCCAGACGACGCCTTCGCCCCACCCAGCCAGACACCTTGGCAGGAACTGTTCCGCGAAAAGGTACGTCCTTTCTCGGAAGGTATGATTTTGGACGGTGCCGACGAGTACCAGGACATTGCCCACGGCACCATGCCGCGCGACAACCACTAATAAGGAAAATATAAATGAAATTAGTACGTTACGGTGAAGTTGGCGCAGAGAAACCGGGTCTGATTGATGAACGCGGCACCCTGCGGGATCTGTCCGCGCATGTCAGTGACATCGCTGGCGACGCTCTGTCAGACGCTGGTTTGGACACCATTCGCGCGCTAGACACAGCCTCCCTGCCCGTCGTCGAAGGCAACCCACGGATGGGGCCTTGCGTTGGCGATATCGGCAAGTTCATGTGCATCGGTCTGAACTATTCGGATCACGCCGCCGAAACCGGCCTTGCCATCCCCGAGCACCCAATCCTGTTCTTCAAGGCAAACTCGGCTGTGGTTGGCCCCAATGATCCGGTCGTAAAACCACGGGGATCAACCCAAACCGACTGGGAGGTCGAGCTGGGTGTGGTGATCGGCACTGCGGCCAAATACGTCAGCGAAGAAGACGCACTGGACCATGTTGCAGGCTACTGCATCATCAACGACGTCTCCGAGCGTCACTTTCAGACCCAACTGACCGGACAATGGACCAAGGGCAAGTCTTGCGACACCTTTGGCCCCACCGGCCCATGGCTGGTCACTCGTGATGAGGTTGGCGATCCGCAGTCGCTGGGTTTGGCACTGGATGTAAACGGTAAGCGCATGCAGACCGGCAACACCAACACCATGATCTTCACTGTCGCGCAGATCATCTCGCACCTGTCGCAACTGATGACCTTGCATCCGGGTGACGTGATCTCCACCGGCACCCCTCCGGGCGTTGGCATGGGCATGAAGCCCGAGCCGGTTTATCTGAACGCTGGTGATAAAATGGAACTGTGGATCGACGGGCTGGGTCAGCAAACCCAAACCGTATTTGAAGACGCATAAAGGAGCTCCCATGAAACCTGACCTGCTTTTACTCGGTTCCGTCACGGACGTTATGATGCAACGGTTCACGGACGAGTTTACCGTGCACCCTCTTCCTGCTGCTGATGAATTGCAGGCGTTTCTGGAGACAACGGGTCCATCGGTGGTCGCAGTGGCCACCAATGGGCACGATGGCTTGCCCGCCCATATCATGGCGGGCCTGCCCAACCTGAAAATCGTCTCCAGCTATGGCGTTGGCTATGATGCCATCGACGCCGGCGCAGCAGCGGCACGGGGCATTGTGGTCACCCACACCCCCAACGTGCTGAACGACGAGGTCGCCAATACCGCGATCATGCTGTGGCTGGCTGTCAGTCGTAACCTGGTGCCGAACGACGCCTATGTGCGCGCCGGCCGCTGGGTGGCCGAAGGCAACACGCCGCTCAGCCGCTCGGTTCAGGATCGCACCGTCGGCATTCTGGGCCTTGGCCGCATCGGACAAGCCATTGCCGACCGTCTGGCCATGTTCAACGCGACCGTCGTCTACCACTCGCGCAGCGAAAAAGACGTGCCGTACCAGTATTACGGTGACCTGACTGAAATGGCTGCGGCCTCGGATGTGCTGATCTGCATCACCCCCGGCGGCGCCAGCACGCAAGGTATCGTCAACAAACAGGTGATCGAAGCACTGGGCGCCGAAGGCATCCTGATCAACGTCTCGCGCGGATCGGTCATCGACGAACCTGAAATGGTAAAGGCACTGCAAGACGGTCGTCTTGGTGGTGCCGGGCTGGATGTGTTCGACAAGGAACCACAGGTTCCCGAAGCGCTGTTCACCCTGGACAACGTGGTCCTGCAGCCTCACATCGGTAGTGCCACAGTTGAGACCCGCAAGGCCATGGGAGACCTGACCTGCGATAACCTCAGTCAGTTTCTGAAGGACGGCACAACGCTGACCCCGGTTCCTGAGTGTAGCGAGCTATAAGTACTTAGAAGGGGTGGCTAATTGGACCACCCCTTTTTGTCTCAGAACTTAAGCAACGGCTTACATCACACAGCCCATCTGCCAGGGCACAAACTCTGCCCCACCAAAGCCCAGCGCCTCGCTCTTTGATTTCTCACCCGAGGCAATGCGTATCAGCAGCTCAAAAATCTCTTCGCCTTTTTGCTCGATGCTGACGCCGGCACTAATGATATCACCACAGTTCACATCCATGTCTTCGCTCATGCGCTCAAACATTTCGGTGTTGGTGGCCAGCTTGATGCTGGGGCTGGGCTTAAACCCCGACACCGATCCGCGCCCGGTGGTAAAGGCCACCAGATTGGACCCCGACGCGATCTGCCCTGTAATCGACACCGGGTCGTAGCCGGGGCTGTCCATGAACACAAAACCATTCTTGGTGATCGGCTCGGCAAACTTGTAGACATCCGTCAGCGGTGCACTGCCACCCTTGGCCACGGCCCCCAGGGATTTCTCCAGAATGGTGGTCAGCCCGCCCCGCTTGTTCCCCGGCGATGGGTTGTTGTTCATCTCACCACCGTTGCGTTCAGTGTATTCTTCCCACCACAGAATTCGGTCCACCAGCTTTTGGCCAACTTCTGGCGATACCGCTCGGCGGGTCAACAAATGCTCGGCGCCATAAACCTCGGACGTTTCAGCTAGAACAGTGGTGCCACCATGGCGTACCAGAAGATCCGAGGCATGGCCCAGCGCCGGATTGGCAGTGATCCCAGAATACCCGTCGGACCCCCCACATTGCAGCGCCACCGTCAGATGCGACACGGGAGCAGGCTTGCGCTCAACCTTATTGGCGATCTGCGCCATGTCTTTCAGGATCTCCAAACCCTTCTCAATGGTCCGCCGAGTTCCGCCGGTTTGCTGGATGGTCATATACCGAAAACTATCCGTATCGCGCATCCGCACTGCGCCAACCAGATCCTGGATCTGCATGACCTCGCAGCCCAGACCAATCAGCAGAATTCCGGCGAAATTCGAATGCTGCGCATAACCCGACAGAGTGCGGTACAGGGTCTGATACCCCTCGTCTTCCCCAGACATCCCGCAGCCTGTTCCATGTACAATCGGAACAATACCATCGACGTTTTCAAGCCCATCCAGCAGGCCATTCTTCTCGGCCGCCTCGGCAATGAAACGCGCCACAGATCCGGAACAGTTCACCGAGGTCAGAATACCCAGATAATTACGCGTCCCGACCTTCCCATCAGGCCGGTGATAGCCATCAAACGTCCGGGCCTCGGTGACAACAGGCAGTGGCTGCGCGTCCGAACAGAACCCATAGTCCTTGCCATATTCGCCCATGATCAGGTTATGGGTGTGAATGTGATCACCGATTGTGATTGCCGCACTCGCCGCGCCAATGATCTGACCATAGCGGACTACGTTCTGACCCTCATTGATCGCAGCCGACGCAATCTTGTGGCCGCGTTTCACCACATCGTTCAGGGTCAGGTCATGTTCTTTCAGCACCGTACCAGCAGTCAGATCTTGCAAGGCGATCAGCACGTTGTCATCACCATGTAGGCGAATAACCAGATTGTCGGAATTCTTCATTGAGGCTACCTATATGCGCATGTTACTTGCGGAAAACGCTGTGGGAGCTTTGCCTTGACGGGTCAGGCAGAACAGCTAACATGTTAGAATGTAGATAGTGAAGGCCACATGATGCAAGGGGAAAAGGACACGGATCACCAATTGATGCCTTTGGACAGCTTTAGCGGATCCCTGTCGACACGGGTGCATCTTGTCCTCAAGGACGCGATCCTTTCCCTGTTTTATAAACCCGGCGAGATTCTGCGCAAAACAGAGATCTGCGAAACGCTGGGCGTCTCCCGCTCACCCGTCACCGAAGCGGTGGCAAAACTGGCAGCCGAGGGTCTGGTCGAAGTGGTGCCGCAGGCCGGCACCTTTGTGTCTCGGTTCTCGATGGACGACATTCGCGAAGGTGCCTTCCTGCGCGAGGCCTTAGAGGTGGCCGCTGTAGAATACGTAGCTCTGAACATCACCGACCAGCAAAAGGTTCTGCTGCGCCGCAATCTTCGCATGCAAGAAGCCCTGGCAGAAGACGGTGATGTCGAAGGCTTTCTGCAGATGGACGCTGACATGCACAATCTGATCATGTCGTTTACCGGCTTCAAACGGCTGGCGACACTGGCAGATACCACCTGGACCCAGGTCAGCCGCGCCCGGCACCTACATATGCCAACACCGGGTCGGATGCAGTCTTCGGTTGCCGAACATGCCGCCATTGTCGCCGCTATTATCGACGGCGACCCCGAGACCGCGAAACAGGCCATTCGCAATCATGTGCGCCAACTGGTCAAATATATCGAACCGCTCGAAACCGAGCGGCCCGAATTGTTCAAGCCGGTCTGATCAAATCAGAACTGCTTCCAGGATCAAACACCAGAAGCCCCGAGCCATCAGTCTCCGAATATCGTCTTGAACAGGCCGATACTCTGACGGAACCCGGCTTCAAAGTCACCATTTCCAGGGTGATAGACGCTCTCAAACGAGATCACTCCGCCGTAGCTATCCGCCTTCATCGCATCCGCCATGGGCTGGAACTGATCCGCCAATTGCCCCTTGCCCATTTCCCGCACCTCTAACAAGGCACGTGGCGTATCAACTTGCACATCCTTGATATGAACATGGCCAAGATAGCCATCCCGCACCTCTTCATAGCCATCCGGGTAAGCCACCTCGTGACACCAGCAATTGTTGGCTGGATCCCACAACACCTTCAGCACATCCTTGGCGTCCAGCTCATCAATCAACCGCCGCGCAGTATAGTTAGAGTTGACCATGGTGCCATTGCCGGTTTCCACCACCAGCGTCAGCCCTTCGGCTCGCGCCAACTCGACCGCTGGGGCGATCAGTGGTGGCAGAGCATCCCAGGCTCCTTTGGCAACATTCCATTGCTCCGCACCATTGCGCCCCCACAGGATCTGCTCCTTTTTTGACGTCATGATGCGCACCAAGGGCGATCCCACTTCATGCGCCATATCAATCACCCGTTTCAGAGCATCCATATGCTGAACATGCAGATCATCGCCGGGTCGGTTGGCCGTGGTCATCCCGGCAAAAATGTGCCGCGACAAGCAAGACACAAGCTTTCCGTGACCTGCCAAGAGAGACTTCATCTCAGAAACTTCCTCCCTTGAGTGATCCCCGACTTCGGTATCACCGACAAATTGCAGCTCAGCGTACTCAAGTCCAAATTCATCCATGACCGTCAGGGCATGTTTTAAGTCGCGACTGATACCGTCGCAAATAACGCCTAGTTTCATGTCATCATCCTCCGATCAGCGGTGCAACTCTGCGCCGACAATTTCCTCGATCACACGGGTCACCACCCAGTTGTCACCATTCGGGTATTTGGTCTTACCCGCATGAAACAACTGCATCGCGGTCGACGCCGTATGCATCGGAACCCCCAATTGTTGCGCCAGATCCAGTGATATCGTCAGATCCTTGTGCATCGTCGCGATATGGCTGCCTGTGCCTTCGAACTTGCGGTCGATAATGTTTTCCAACGCCGAGTTTGCCACTCCACATCCCGCACCGGAGGTTGAAAACACCTTGTGCAGCACCTCGCCACTGACACCAGCCTTTGCGGCCAGAACCGAGGCCTCAAACGTGGCCGTGAAGATCGAGCCGATGAGCGTTTGCAAACAGGACTTCACCACCTGCCCATCCCCCGGCTTGTCGCCAACCCGGTGGATATTGGTCGACACGGCTTCCATCACCGGTGCAAATTCATCCAACACGGCATCCGGTGCTGCGGCCATCATGGTCAGCGTGCCGCCCTGTGCACCGGGAAAGCCACCCGAAACCGGCGTATCGATCAAGTGCACGCCACTGTCGGCCATCGCCTCACCGATCTCGACCACCTCGGCCGGTTTGATCGTCGCGGACATGATCACCGCAGACCCTTTGGCCATGTTCGCGACCAATCCGCCCTCGCCAAGGATCACCGCCTTGGCCTGATCGCCGTTCATCACCATGACAAACACCGCATCCGACGCCTTGCCAACCTCAGCCACCGTCACCGCAGCCGTGCCACCCATGTCAGTAAACGCCGCCATCCGATCCGCAGACAGATCCAGCCCCGTTGTCGAAAACCCATTATTGATAAGGTTCTTGGCCAGCCCGCTGCCCATATCGCCCAAACCGATTACACCTGCAGTTTTCATGTTTCCATCCTACATTCTCCGGCCACGCCGGATGATTGATAATAAGGCCCTGACGAGCCGGTTTTATGGGGATTTCAGCACTTAGCAGCGCCGGGCGGGTCCAGAAGACACCCCTAGTACCCGAACAGTCTTTGATGATGAACTGAACCGCAGGCCCAAAAGATCAACAAAGCGCAGACGTGGTGACCAAACTGTAGACCCAGAATTTCCGAGTTGAAAGAGGGCATTTCAAAGAAAATGCGCAGCCAAACCAGACTGCGCATTTCTTGGCCAAATCAGCCCAAGGCCATGGCCTCAAACTCTTTGTCGGCCCTCAGCCTTGCTCAAGAAACTCGTGCATCCGGCCCAGCGCGCGGCGGATGTTTTCTTCACTGTTGGCATAGCTAATGCGGATATAACCCTCACCCAGAATGCCAAAATCAGGCCCGCCAATGGTAGCTACGCCTGCCTTCTCCAGCAATTCCGAGGCCAGAGGTTTCGCTTTCCAACCCGTATCCTTGATGTTCGGCAAGGCATAGAACGCCCCCTTGGGCACCACACAGCTGACACCCGGCATGGCATTTGCCAGCTCAACTACAACCTTGCGCCGCTGATCAAACGCGGCCAGCATCTCGGCCACGCTGTCTTGCGGTCCGGTCAGTGCCTCAAGTGCTGCAAACTGCGCCGGCGTGTTGACGCAGGACCAAGCATTCACCGCCAGTTTGCGCGCCTTGTTGTACAGATCATCCGGCCAAACCGAATAGCCCAATCGCCAGCCGGTCATCGCATAGGTCTTGGACCAGCCGTTCAGCAGGATCAGACGGTCGCGGATTTCAGGATAAGACAGCAGCGTCACATGCTGCTCGCCATCATACAGCATCTGGTCATAAATTTCATCCGACAGAATGGCGACCTGCGGATGCGTCTCCAGCCCTGCCACCAGCTTGTCGATCTCGCTCTTGGGCGTGACACCACCACAAGGATTGGCCGGAGAGTTCAGAATCATCAGCCGGGTTTTATCGGTGATCAGCCCCAGCATTTCCTCGGCTGACACGGCAAAGCCCCGATCCTCGCGGATCGGCACCGGCACCGGAGTCGCGCCGGTGAATTCGATCATCGAGCGATAGATCGGGAATCCCGGATCGGGATACATGATCTCGACCCCTGGCTGGCCAAACATCATGATCGCGGTGAACATGGTCACCTTGCCCCCCGGCACGATCAGCACGTTGTCGGGATTGACCTCTACCTCGAACCTGCGGTGCAAATCGCCAGCAACCGCCTCGCGCAGTTGGGGAATGCCGGTGGCCGCTGTATAGCCATGCTGCCCATCCCGCATCGCCTTGACCGCTGCCTCGACGATATGTGGCGGCGTTGGAAAATCCGGCTGACCAATACCAAGGTTGATCATGTCCACCCCTTGAGCAGCCAACGCATTGGCGCGCGCCAACACGGCAAAGGCATTTTCTTCGCCAATCCGGTCAAAACTTGGGGCAGTCATCATCGCTAAAGTTCCCTTGTCAGAATGTTAGGCCGCGTCAAAGCACGGCCAAAAAGCCAGTTCAGTAAATCGAACAGCTACCACTCTAGCATTTTAGTAGGTTGCGCGCCCGCCGGACAGGTCAAAAACCGCCCCTGTGGTAAAAGAGTTCTCGGCACTGACCAACCAACTGATCATATTGGCCGCCTCTTCCACCTCCAGAAACCGCGCACGCGGAATTTTGGACAGCATATAATCAATATGCTCCTGCGCCATCTGGTCAAAAATCGGGGTGCGCGCCGCAGCAGGCGTGACGCAATTCACCGCGATGTCTTCCCCGGCCAGTTCCTTGCCCAGCGACTTGGTGAAGCCAATCACCCCAGCCTTGGATGCCGAGTACGCGCTGGCATTTGGATTGCCTTCTTTGCCCGCCACTGACGCGATATTGAGGATACGCCCATAGCCCCGCGCCCGCATCCCAGCCACCACTGCTTTGTTAACGTGATAGGTGCCGGTCAGGTTGATGGCGATGATCCGGTTCCAGGCTTCGTTGTCATAATCCTCGACCGTGGCGTTTGGCCCAGCAATCCCGGCGCTGTTGACCACAATATCAATCCCGCCCAGCGCCTTTTCAGTTTCACTGACAGCCCGAGTGACCTGCTCCCAGTCCGAGACATCACAACTCGCAGCAAAGATCCGATCCCCGACCTCATGTGCCGCCGCAGAAGATTGGTTCATCTCAGCATTCGCATCCCAACTGGCCACCCGCGCGCCTGACGCCAGCAACCGCTGGACCACAGCCAGGCCAATTCCCTGCGCGCCGCCAGTCACAACTGCCGTTTTGCCCGAAAAATCATATGTATTCATCTGGTTCTCCTACCCTGCGCAAATTGTTAGCAAGGTTACGAGAGCAGCGCGAGGTCTGTTTAACCTCAAGTTGCAACGAGAGCCGCGACATGGATCACGATGCGCGCAGGGCCCATTACCCCGACAAGGCAACGAGGTTATTCGTCAAGCCAGCCTGTGTCGTCACGCCCGCGTTCAAATTGTTTCATCTCGGGGACTGCAGGCAACCAAGCCTCACGACGAATTGTCCAACTTTCATAAGTTGGCTTCAACTGGTCAGGAGCATCAAGTGATCCAAGATGTATTTCGATTTCGTCTGCACTTCGGGCAAAAACCGAAGACCCACAGCTGGGACAAAAATACCGCCCAGCATAATCTCGGATCTCACCTTCAATAATCACTGCGTCCTGAGGGAAAACCGCAGCAGCGTAGAAAAGCGCGCCGTGATGCTTACGACAGTCCAGACAGTGACAAATGCCGACCCGGTAAGGGCGACCTGTCGCGACGATTCGGACTTTTCCGCAAGAACAACCGCCGGTAAATCGGTCCATGAGACGCTTCCTCGAAATCAGTTACCTCATTTATTTACAGAGAGTTCAGCCGACCGTCTATGTTGAGGCCTAGCCGATGCAGACCCTGGCAAGTATTGGCTTGGCTCAACAAGCTGACAGGACCAACGAAGATCCATGATGTCTCCAATTTTGAAAATGGTGCA
>MAAY01000096.1:0-4195 GCA_002162795.1 Rhodobacterales bacterium 56_14_T64 | reverse complement strand
CCCGACACGATTCGAACGTGTGACCCCCTGATTCGTAGTCAGGTACTCTATCCAGCTGAGCTACGGGTGCACTATGGCGGGGTTTAGTGTCAGCCGCTCACAGGCGCAACCCCAAAAAACGAATTTAAAGGGTGCCATCTCCCTTGGGCAGGCAAACGTCAAATATGGTGCCCTCAGCCCCGGTCTCGCGCAAGCTGACAGAGCCGCCGTGACCCTGCGCCAGCTCAGCCGCAATCGCTAGGCCCAGACCGGTGCCGCCCTTACGGGTGCCGCCCTGAAACGCGGTGAACAGATTGTCTTGCGCTCGCTTGGGCAGTCCCGGTCCGGTATCACTCACCGAAATCCACCAGGCCTCGGGGTCCTCAAACGCCGATATGGTCACAACGCCCTCGCGACCCGCGGCAGCAATCGCTTGCCGCGCGTTGCGCACCAGGTTCATCACGATGCGATAGATCTGCTCGGGATCGGCGCGCAGCACCAATTCGGCCGGGACATCACTGACAAACTCAACCCGATCATCGCCAACAGCAATACGCTCGGCTTCTATCAGATCCTCTATCACCTCGCTCAGCGTCATCATGGTCAGCGTCGGAGCCGGTTCTTCGGCGCGGCCAAAGGCCAATGTGCTTTCACACAGTGATATCGCGCGGGTCATCGAGTTCACCAGCTTGGGGGCCAGTCGCCGCACCAAAGGGTCTTCGCTCATTTCAATTCGGTCGGTGAACAGCTGCGCCGAGGTCAGGATATTACGCAGATCATGGCTGATCTTGGCCACCGCCTCGCCCAGCTGCGCCAACCGCTGCTTTTGCTTCAGCGCATGGGTCAGCTCGGTCTGCAGCTGCATCAACGCCTCTTCGGCCTCGCGCAGCTCGGTCACCCCGGCACTGGGCGTGATAATGCTGCGGGCATCTTCGGGGGCGGCGGCATAGCGCTGCATATAGCCCACCACCACCTTGATTGGCTTGACCAAAAAGGCACGCACGGCGGCAAAGAGCAGCAGCGCAGTAAAGATCGAGATCACCGCCGACAGCAGCAGGATGCGCACGCCGTAGTCGATCATCGCCATCCGTAGCGGCGCGGTCTCCATGGTGATCTCGATCAGCAGTCCTGCCTCGCGCACCGGCTCGCCTATCACCCGGATAATCTGATTGCCCGGTGTCACCAGTCGACGCATCGCATCGCCGATCAGGACAAATGCGCTGGCCATGCGCAGATCATAGGTGCTTTCAATCGGCTGCGGGATTGGTGAGGACAGCATCAACTGGCGCACCGCATCGCGTCGCAGCACCACGTTGAACACGCCTGCATTCTCCAGCAGTTCAGCCTCCAGCTCGACCTCCAGCATATCGTCAGCCAGCAGCACCAGCGAGGCAATCTGCGCCCGCTCCAACCGCGCCAGCAGGTAATCCTCGCGGAACCGCGCAATCGAGGGCACAAAGATCAGAATTTCGGCCAACATCACAAACACAGTGGTCAGGATCAGAAAGCGACCAGAAAGCGAATTCAGCATTACGGCCTTTCTGGCTCAGGGGATCCAGCGCTGCACAAACCGGACCGCGCGTTTAACTTTTTCACTATCAAACAGCCGGGGTGAGAAATAGGCCCCGGCCACACGTTTGTTGATCTCGCCAATCGTTGGATATGGCGCAACCATCGCCGCAATTTGGCTCATTTTCAGACCATTGGCCAGCGCCAGCGACCAGGTGCCGATCAGCTCACCCGCCTGATGCCCAACAATCGAGGCCCCAACCGGGCGGCCCTTGACCACCATCACCTTGATAAAGCCCTTGGTTTTGCGTTCCGCCAGGGCCCGATCATTGTGGTGATAGTCGAACCGCACCACCTCTAGCTTAACGCCGTGAACATCGCGCGCCTGCGTTTCAGTCAACCCCACTTGTGCCAATTCGGGGTCGGTATAAGTCGCCCAGGGGATGTGATTGGTTTTGGCTTTAGACGGCAGGCCAAACAGGGCTGAGCGAATAATCACTCCAGCCTGGTAGCCAGCCACATGGGTAAACTGCATGCCGCCAGCCACATCACCGATGGCGTAAACCCGCTTGTTTGTCGTTTGCAGACTGTCATCCACCTGAATTCCAGCCCGATGAGTCGCAACACCGGCAGCCTCAAGATCTAACCGGCCTGTGTTTGCTTTCCGCCCGACCGCCATCAGCAGATGCGAGCCCTTGAAGGTACTGCCATCCTTGGTCTCAACTTGAATCGCGCCAGCGGTGCCGCGCACCCGGCTGACCATTGCGCCTTCGGCAATTTCAACGCCCTCGTCGCGCAGACCGTCCAGCACCACCTGCGCCATTTCCGGATCATCCTTGCCCAACGCGCGTTGGCCTTCGATCACCGTGACCTTGCACCCCAACCGCACATGCGCCTGCGCCATTTCCATACCAATTGGCCCGCCACCGATGATCAGCAGATGGTCCGGCTTGTCACGTTGGTCAAACAGCGTCTCGTTGGTGACATAGGGCACCTGCGCCAAGCCGGGGATCGGCGGCACCAGCGGTGATGACCCCGTCGCTATGACAATCCGGCGTGCCGTGATGATATGATCACCGGCCTGCACCTGCGTCGGTGAGATAAAGCGGCCAAATTCGCGGATCACCCGCACGCCAAACCCTTCGAACCGCTCTTGGCTGTCCATCGGCTCGATGCTGGCGATGACATCGGCGACATGTTCCATCGCGGCGGCGTAATCCACCTGCGGTATCTGATCCGCAACGCCAAAACCCGCCGTGTGACCCTGCCCATAGGCGGCCTTGGCACTGGCAATCAGCGCCTTGGAGGGGACACAGCCATAGTTCAGGCAATCGCCGCCCATCTTGTGGCCCTCCAGCAGCACTACATCGGCGCCCATCTGGGCAGCCCCGGCCGCAACCGACAACCCGCCCGAACCGGCCCCAATGACCAGCAGATCACATTTCAGCTGTTCCATGCTCAAATCTCTTTCTTGCCACGCAGGGTGTTGATCAGAATTGGCAGCGCCGCCAACACACAGAGCCCCAATATAGGGCCGATGATATGCGGTTCCCAGAGCAGGCTCAGATCTGGGTCGCCGCCACGGTCAAATACTTCGCCCAGCCCAACGCCAATCCAGGTAAAAACAATGCCACCGGGAATGATGCCCACTGCGGTGGTCCACAGAAATGTGCGAAACCTGACGCCGACCAAGGCCGGCAACAGGTTGGCCACAAAAAACGGAACTGCGGGCACCAGCCTAATCAACAGGAGCATCGGTATTTCGTTGTCCCGCAAGCCGGTCTTGAACGCCTTCAGGCGCCCCTCTGACGCTTCCAGCTTAGCGGTCAGCATCTCGCCCAATCCCCAGCGCGCCGCCAGAAAGATCGCCGCCGCACCAATAGTGGCCGCAGTGATGTTGAACACCGTGCCTGCCACCAGCCCAAACAGAAATCCGCCGGTCACCGAGGCAACAGCCGCTCCGGGCAGTGAGAACGCCACGATTGCGATGTAAATCGCGATGAACATCACAGCCAGCCCGAGGAAATTCTGATCGCGGTACGCCAGCAGCGATTCGCGATTGTCTCGCAGGGTGTCGAAACTCAGGTAATCGCGCAGGGTAAAGGCGCCGATCACCGCGACGCTCAGCACGACCAGTAGCGGCAGATGCCGAATAATTGGGTGTTTGGGGGTGTCAGGTGTTTGGGTCATCAGCAGTCAGTCTCCAGTTCGCTCCCTTGCTACGCAGTAATTAAGTCCGAGACGAGTATGGCTCTATGCAAATCACGCTGCAGTGATCACAGGAGGCCGAATTGTGAGTTAGGTTTCAACACTATCCTTGTCCGGCACCGCCGACCAGCGCCCGATCCTCCCCACAGCGCGGGCGCTTTGCACCCTCTTGGGGTCAGGCGCTGACCTCTTTGAAAGCCGGGGGCGGCAATACAAATTCCCGAAATCTCTCCCTGTTCGCTAATCCGAGCGAATTTTCAGCCAAAAATATTGCATTCCGACCTAAAACTCGCACCACAGGGTTTGACTCGCCCGCCAATCCCTTTTAATGACCGGGCTTCGAGATAGACACCTCGGGGGCTTTTGTACGCCTTCCGACGCAATTAGATGGAGACCGGAGCGATGAAACGCACCTTTCAGCCTTCGAACCTGGTTCGTAAACGTCGCCACGGTTTCCGTGCGCGCATGGCCACTAAGGCAGGCCGCAAGATCCTGAATG
>MAAY01000034.1 GCA_002162795.1 Rhodobacterales bacterium 56_14_T64 | reverse complement strand
AGCCGTCAGTTCCGTCTCAAAGAAACCAGGTGCGATTGCATTGGCAGTGATACCATACGGCGACCAGGCCTCGGCCATGGCTCGGGTCATCTGGGCAACCCCACCTTTGCTGGTGCCATAGGCAATTCCTCCGGGAAAAGCGCGAGAACTCTGCAAGGAAGCAAAGTTGACAATCCGACCAAAGCCTTTGGACTTCATGGCGCCAGCGAACGCCTGAGCCAGGAAAAACGGAGTCGACAAGTTCAGAGCAAGAGTTACATTCCAGCCCTCGGCAGTCACATTATCTGCCGGTTGCCGGGTGTTGATGCCTGCTGCATTGATCAGAATATCAGGAGGACCAAATGCGGCTGTAACTTCGGATGCAACATCAGCCAATGCATCAACATCCGCCAAATCAGCCGTGACTGCGTGGGTCTTACCCAGAGTTTCTCCCCGCCACTCTTTCAGCTGATCAGCCCGCCGCGCCACACCTACAACCCGCACACCGTTTTGTGCCAGAAAACGGGCCGCATGGCGACCAAGGCCAGAACTGGCCCCGGTCACACAGGCGATCCGACCGGCAAGGCTAAACAGTCCCGCCGAGGGAGTGGAAATCAACCTATCCATTTGCGGACAGATCGAATTCTTGGTCCGGGAAGTATTTCTTCAACCGGATATCTGCCGTCCGCGCATGACCTTCCATACCCTCCAGACGGGCGATACGTGCGGTGGCTTCGGCAACAGGCTTGGCACCTTCTCGGGTCGCGCGCTGCCAAGTCACAATCTTCATGTATTTGTGGATCGACAGGCCACCAGTGTACCGTGCGGCCCCCGACGTAGGCAAAACGTGGTTGGTGCCGGAGGCCTTGTCGCCAAATGCCACGGTTGTTTCTTCACCCAAAAACAGCGAGCCGTAGCAGGACAAACGATCTAACCACCACTCCAGGTCTTCGGCCTGAACGGTCAGGTGCTCGGGTGCGTAAGAATCCGATGTCGCGGCCATTTCTTCCCGATCACTGCACAGGATCACTTCTGCGTAATCGCGCCAGGCCCTAAATGCGCTGTCGCTATTTACTTCGGGAAGATCCGCGATCAACCCGGGTACCAACTCCATGACCTTTTCTGCTAACGCGCGGTCGTCGGTTACGAGCCAAACAGGAGAATTGTAGCCATGTTCAGCCTGTCCCACGAGGTCGGTGGCCACAATCAAAGCATCGGCGGTTTTATCCGCAAGGATCAGGCTATCAGTTGGGCCGGCGATCATATCGATACCCACACGGCCAAACAGCATGCGCTTGGCTTCGGCGACAAACTGGTTACCCGGCCCGACAAGAATGCTAGCCTTGGGTAGGCCAAACAGGCCAAACGCCATGGCAGCAACGCCCTGAACTCCGCCCATGGCGAGGATTTTATCAGCACCCGAGATATGCGCGGCATAAATGATGGCTGGGTGGATACCCACACCCTCGTGCGGTGGGGAACAAGCGACGATGTGCTTACAACCTGCTACTTTGGCTGTGGTCACAGTCATGATCGCCGAAGCGATGTGGGAATAGCGCCCGCCTGGAACATAACATCCAGCGGCTTCCACCGGGATGGCCTTTTGCCCAGCAATCAGCCCCGGAACAATTTCATATTCGATGTCTTTAGCTGTGGCCAGCTGTGCTTCAGCAAAGCGACGAACATTGTCCTGAGAAAATCGGATGTCGTCCTTTAGCTTTTGAGGGACCAAAGCACTGGCAGCTTCGATGTCCTCTTTGCTCAGCTCAACATTGCCATCGTACTTGTCGAACTTCGCAGCATATCTTAGCGCCGCCTCGTCGCCGCCTTGTTCGATGTCGTCGAGAATGCCTCGGACGATGCCACGTACGTCTGTCGCGTCACTTTTTGACGTCAGAGTTGCCTTTTTAAGATACTCGATTGGCATCTAGTTTCTCCTATTTGAGATTGTCTGGAAGCATCGTCAGAGAGATCGCGGGGATGTAGGCGATCAGCAGCACAACGATGAGCATGAAGAAAACGAAGGGTCCGACACGGGAGGCAATCCTGAGAACGGATTCACCGGTGATACCTGACACGACAAACAGGTTGAGCCCCAGCGGCGGCGTAATAAAGCCCACTCCCAACGCGCTGATCATCATGATGCAGAACTGAATTTCATGCATACCGATGGAGTCGGCCAGGGGCTTCAGGATTGGCGCCAGGATCACGATATTTGGCGTCGTTTCCATGACACAGCCTGCCAGGATCAAGATGCCTATCATCAGCAGGGTCAAGAGAATAGGATCGTCGGTCATCGCCGAAACTGAGGCCACAAACCCTTGCGGTACCCCCATGATAGCCAGCGTCTGCGCCAGCGGCAGCGAGAAGGCAATGATGGGCAGAATAACACCGTTAACTTTGGCCGAGCTGACCATCATTGCCGGGAAATCCGAGAATTTCAGGGTCCGGACGATGAACCCAATAAGGATCGTGACAATGACTGCTGTTGCCCCTGCTTCAGTCGGTGTTAACCGCCCCGAGAAGATCCCGTAGAATATGATGGCTGGCACAATGAAGGCATACCAGCCCGAGGCAATCGTGCGGCCAAGGTTGCTGGCCCATTCACCAAAACTCATCGGCTCACCGCCCTCATAGGCATAGATCCGGTTCATCACGAGATTGGTGACCAGAATGGCGATCAGTATGGCAACACCTGGGATCAGTGCTGCAATGAACAGGGTCGATGCAGATATACCCAGCACAAGCCCGATAATGATGTACGCGATCGAAGGTGGGATCAGAACACCAGTACAGGCTCCGGCAGCGACCAACGCACAGGCATAGGGTCTGGGGTAGCCAGACTCGACCAGGCGGTCGATGGTCATCCGGCCCACAGCTGCAGCGCCAGCCGCATCCGACCCTGAGATAGCCGAGAACATGCCGCAGACCAGAACCGTAGCCGACCCGAACCCGCCTTTGGTCCAGCAGGTCAGCGCCTCGGCCACATTCAGAAATTTTCGACTTAGGCCGGTACGTACCAAGACGTCGCCAGTCAGGATGAACAAAGGCACGGCGGTCAGTGCAAATGCATCGATCCCGTCAAAAAGGGATTCACCCAGCAGGGACAGCGGCAATGCGCCAGACAGTAAAAGCATGGCAATAGCCGCGGCGCCAATAGAGGCCCAGATCGGGATAGCCAGACCACAGAAGACCACAAAGACGAGGACTGGTAGATAGAAATCCCATCCCAGCACTACGGTCTGTTCTTGAAGATTACCAAAGAGCATCGAACACCTCAGTCAAACAGTTTGTCGCCTTCGTAGACGGGCGTGCCCGTACGAAGAGCGTGAATATCGCGCACAAGCGACTGGCACAGGCGGAAGATCATCAGCGAGAAGCCCAGCGGCACCGCTGACAGGAACCACACCATCGACACGCGCAGACCATGGCTGACAGATCCGTATTTCCAGGACACGAGGACAGTTTCCATCGACCAGTACAAAGCAGTGATCGCCACCGCGAACATCACTAAGTCACCCAAAATGTAGATCAGTGTTTTCACCCGGTTGGGCACGTAGTGCATGATCACATCAATCCTGATGTGCGCGCGCTCACGTACTGCGGACGCGGCGCCGATCCAGGCCAGATAGATAAAGGCATAGCGGACGATTTCCTCTCCCCAAATGGAGGAGTATTGGAACACCTCTCGCCGTATCACTTCGACAGCCATTGTGACGACCAGCAGCACGTAAAAGAACAAAAGCGCCCATCTTTCGGCGTTTTTGTTGAGCAATGCAAAGAACTTTCGCATCAGTACCTCACTTCCAAGTCGTGCCAAACACCAAGCTTAAAAACCGGCGGGCAGACTGATGTGTGAAAAGGAGCTTAAGGTCGACCGTCGGCACAGGGGCCGACGGTCAAGTGACTTATGCGTCGTGGACGTAGAACTGACCGCGTGTGCTGGCCGCTTCTTCAAGCTTGTTGAACTGGTCCATCGAGCCCGCCAGATCCGTTTTAAAGCCATCCCATTCTGCGTTTTGATGGCCGCCGGCGTCTTTCCATTCGTTTAGCTGATCTTCAGACAACGAGTGGAACTCCACACCGGATTTGCGCAGTTCCGCCATCGCGTAGTTGCGGGCTGACGGGACCTTGGCAAGGTTCTGCTGGGCGGTGATCGCCGAGGCAACTTCGATGCCTTCCTGAACGTCTGCCGGCAATGAGTTGAACCACTCCAGGTTACAGGAATAGACTTGGCTGTCCGGAACCGCCTGAGTGAAGGTCACATGGCTGAGAATGTCCTTGAAGCCAAAAACATGCAAAGCTCCAACGGATGGGTCAAGCGCATCTGCCACGCCCTGCTTGATCGCAGACGGGGTTTCGCCCCATGCGACCGGCGTTGGGTTGGCTCCAACCATACGGTAATACTGCTGCAGCATTTTTGAACCTGGGACGCGGAATTTAACACCCGACAAATCACCCGGCGACAACACCGCTCCGGCACCACCCTTGCGGACAGCCACGACGCGTGGATCAATAACTACATAGAACAGGGTCTTAAAGCCCTTGGCCTCGACCTTGGGGTGTACATCGTCCTGCCAGGCCTTGGAATGTACCAGGTTTACAAAACGCTGATTGGACCCACAGAAATAGGGCATGTTGATCAGATCAACAGTTGGCGCAAATGGGGCAAAGTTGGACAGCGAATGCTGGGCCGCCTGAATGGTGCCGCCCTGAACCTTCTGTACCAGCGCGCCGCCGGCACCCAGTTGACCACCCGGAGCCAGCTTGACGTAGACTTTGCCGTTGGTGGCATTCTGAATGTTTTCTTTCAGGTCCAGCTGCATGATCGGATAGCTGCGGGTTGCACCTAGAACATAGGCTGTCCCGATGGTCATTGTGTGATCGGCGGCGGCCGCACGGTCACTTTCTTCCTTGGCTGTCTGGGCGACGGCTTCGTTCGACCAAAGCATGCCACCCGCGCCTGCAACCATTGCTGCGGTAAAAGCGCCGGATCCGGTCAGTTTTAGAAAATTCCGCCGTGCGGCAGATTTCAATTTGGTCTTCATCGTAGTTCCTCCCAATTCCATTTTTTGACTAGTCCCCTGTCTTTTTCGCAGCCGCTTCTCTCTTCAAAATGCCCGCAACAAAGAACACGACGGAAACCATGAGAACGATCAGTTCGGACACTTCGCTGAGGTAAATCCCTCCTCCGGACGCCCCCCAGAACACGTTCAGAAAAAAGGTTCCAAATAGGATTGCCGCGATTCCCAGATACATGTTTTTCTCCCCGTCAATCGTCTCAATCAGCTTCACATGATAGACTTGTAAGCGCTTACATTTAGCAATGCAAGCGTTTACATGATAGATGAATAGAGGGTGCCTAATCGATAGCACCGTCCGGCTTAGTACATTATGGTCTTCCCGAGGCTTGAGCCCGGACAACGCGTTGTAATTATTTGGATTTGATCGTGAAAAACCCATCAGTGCCAACACTGGAAGATGTTGCCAGAGAAGCAAATGTTTCTACGGCCACCGTTTCGAGGTGCCTGAATTCGCCCGAGAAAGTCGTTGAAAAAACCCGTGAGCGCGTCTTGGCATCCGTATCACGTCTGGGATATTCGCCCAACTTTGGCGCTCGCGCCTTAGCCGCCAAACGGACCGACACGATTGGTGCGATCATCCCTACGATGGAAAATGCGATCTTTGCCCGCGGACTTCAGGCCTTCCAGGAAGTGGTATCAGAAAACGGTGCAACACTCCTGGTGGCAAGCTCTGCCTACCGCCAAGATCTCGAGGAAACGCAGATCCGTAATCTGGTGGCCCGCGGCGCAGATGCGTTGCTTCTCATTGGCGACGATCGGGACGATAAAATCTACGAATTCTTGAGCAACAGGGGTATCCCCTATGTCGTCGCGTGGAGCTACCGGGACGACGATAACCACTGCTTTGTCGGTTTTGACAACAGATCTGCTGCCAAAGAGATGGCTGCGAAGATCATCGAACTTGGTCACACCAGAATTGGTATGATTGCTGGCCTTACCCGGAACAACGACAGGGCACGCGACAGGGTCTTGGGGGTGAAAGACGCGATCACTGAACATGGCCTAAATGTTGACGACCTACATGTAATTGAAGCCGAATACAGCTTTGCCGAGGGCGGAAACGCGGTCGAACATCTGTTGAGCCTTGCCCCCCGACCAACGGCTATCGTCTGCGGCAACGACATCTTGGCGGTTGGAGCGATGAAGCGCGCAAGGTCCCTGGGCATACAAATTCCAGATCAGCTTTCCATTACCGGCTTTGATGATATCGAAGTGTGTTCTGTCGTTGAACCTAGCTTAACCACGATCCATGTCCCCCACAGGAACATGGGAAAAACGGCTGCCAAAAGCCTATTTGCCATGATGGAAAGCGAAGCAATTTGCGCCAGCAGCCACTTGGAAACCTATGTGGTCGAGCGGCAATCTCTTGCCGCTCCCCCCAAATCCTAGCGCAATACAACCACTGCGCACCGGGCATGGCGCGCAACCCGAGCCGCCGTTGACCCAAGAAGAAAATCCCGCAGACCAGGTTTATGGGCTCCTACAAGAATACAGTCAGCGCCGACTTCGGTTGCATAATCAGTCAACGCCCGACCCGAATGCCCTTTGAGCAAAACCGCCTGAATATCGGGTTCGTCCTTTACCCGCTCTTCAATCCTGTTCTGAGCAGCGGCCATAGCGTTGTCTACATCTTGCTGGGCAACAAATGCCTTTGCAGAGCCCTGCAGCGTTTCATAGACATGAACAGCAAAAATATCACCATCCTGCGCCCTAAGGGCCCTTGCAACCTGAATGGCCTGCTCACCAAAACCATGATCCAGAGACATTGATATTAGTATTTTCTTGTACATAGTCTGTCCTTTGATGTGACTTGCACTGCAGTTACTTGCCTTTCCACGGCACCAGCCAGCTTTCAGCCTTGCGCATTAGAATATCGATTCCAAAGCCAATGACCCCGATCAGGACAATCCCCATGATCACGATATCGGTCAGTTGGAATTTCGAGGCCGCGACAATCATCTTGCCCGCTCCTTTTTCAGCGGCCACCAATTCGGCGGCGACCACAGTGCCCCAGCAAACGCCCATGGCAACCCGCGCCCCAGTGAAAATCTCGGGCAACGAGTTCGGGACAATGACATGGAACAGAATCTGGCGCTTGGAGGCGCCTAACGAATAAGCCGCATGCACCTTTGAGATATTCACCCCTGATACACCAGCGCGCGCGGCAATGGTCATGATCCACAATGCCGCAAGAAACAGCAGGATGATTTTTCCGGTTTCGCCGATGCCAAACCAGATGATCACCAGCGGGATCAAGGCCAATGGCGGTACCGGGCGCATGAACTCGACGATGGGATCAAACCAACCGCGAAACCAGCCCGACAATCCCATTGCATAGCCAAGAGGAATGCCGATAACACTACCGACGATAAACCCGGCAATGACCCGGATCAGCGACCACCCTAGGTGCTCAACCAAAGTGATCCCCTGATACCCCTCGCCAGATATTTGCACAAACCGAGACCAGACTGCTTCTGGTGACGGCATCCAGATCGGCTCCATTTGCATGCCTTTTGACGGCGTGAAATTAAGGGACCCCTTGGCGGTCAAGGACACCCGCCCGTTCTCTACTTTGACCGGTGAACCTACGGAAATTGGCATGCCATCAACGGTGATGATCTGATAGCCATCCTCTTTGCCACCGACGTCATTGTTCTTGGCCTTGATCAACTTGCTGCGCCAAGCTGCAACTTTAACACTGCTGTTCTTTGCAAAACCCTCGCCTGGAACACTCTCAGGGGCTGACACTTGTTCGTCGACCTTGTGCACAACAATACTAATTGTAGCATCGTCGGATTCACCGGCCGCGTTCTTGGCAGTGTAAGTGAAACTGGTTTCCCCAACAAAGGGACCGGGAACATGGATGGGTGTCAGTTTGGAACCGGTAAACGCCCCCCAGATCAGAAAAATGGCAACGACCGAAATGACCGAAGCTGCCCGATTGGGCGTGACGGCGCTTTCATCGCCAAAGGTCACCGTTTTCAGGCTGGTGTAGTCCTTCTTCGGCCCCACTCGGCTTGTGACATACTGCACGCCAAAAAATGCGCCCACAAAGATGGCAACGTATAACAGCAGGATCATCATGCTACGTCCTCCGATCGGCCCATAATTTCCTCTTCCATCTCCCAGATCATCGACAGAATTTCGTCACGGGTTTCAGCAAACCCCTCTGATTTCTTGACCAAGCGCAGATCGGACCCAACGCCACGTTCCGCAAAAGGAAGCCTGTATTCTTTTTGGATACGCCCCGGCCGCGGCGCCATCACCAAAAGCCGCTCGCCCAATAGCAGGGCTTCTTCGACCGAATGGGTAATCAGGATTATGGTCTTACCGGTCTCTTTCCACAGATCCAGCACCAGGCCCTGCATTTTCTCGCGGGTCAGCGCATCCAATGCGCCCAATGGTTCGTCCATCAAGATCACATCCGGCTCGTTGGCCAAACAGCGGGCAAGGGCCACGCGCTGTTGCATGCCACCCGACAATTCATAAACCGCCTTGTCTTTGAAATCTGCCAGACCAACGGTCTCGAGCAAATGATCGGTGATCTGGTCACGCTCTTTCTTTGGCATACCTTTCATGCGCGGCCCAAAATCGACATTGGCGCGCACATCCATCCATTCAAACAAGGCGCCACTTTGAAAAACCATGCCGCGTTCCGGGCCCGGCCCGGCAACCGTATTGCCATTCAGCACGATCTTGCCATCTGTAGGCGCCAGAAACCCCGCCAGAATGTTCAATAACGTGGTCTTTCCGCAACCTGACGGTCCAAGAACCGACAACAGTTCTCCGTCTTTCAGTTCAAGCGACACATCCTTCAACGCCTGAATGGATGATCCATTTGGCAGGTCAAAACGCATCGAAATACGATCAATCGAAAGTCCCAATTATCATCCCCTTACAAACCGACTGGCTGTCGTCGAAAGGGGCCGCACAGCACATGTCCCGGCGCCCCCTCTTATATTTAGGTCCAGCGGATGCTTACATGCCCTGCGCCTCTGTCAAGGCCGTCACGTCCACCGCCGCGTCATAGGAGTCACGCGCAGAATCGATGCTGCCTGCTTCGACAAATACGTTGGCCACGCCTTGCATAAACGCCTGCGATCCGCCGCCGAGCCATTTGTCGCTAAGCTGGTCTTCGACCGAAGGGAACACAAAGGTCGCCAGGGTTTCAGCCGTTGAGGTTTCATCCATGCCAGAATCCTTAGCGATAACCGGCAGCATTTCAGCGGTATTCTCACCGGAATTCCACATGGCATTCATGTCCGCAG
>MAAY01000065.1 GCA_002162795.1 Rhodobacterales bacterium 56_14_T64 | reverse complement strand
ATTGGGTATGGCTACCGGTACAATAGGTCATAATCTTCTCTCCCAAATTTGAAGCCTTACCCCTCTGGGGCTTCAAATTTGGGAGAGAAGATTATCCAATTTTAGCTGAAGTTGACCGGCTGGAAGCCGGTGGATTTGGACCTAAGAATGGAAATTAAAAATGGGGGGATTACCCCCAGCATGGGGGATGTCTGAAGCAGGAAGAGCGGTTAGGAGCCGTTCGCTGCGCGTGGCACCTACGTCTGCTGTACGGGGTCGTCCCAATTGATCGACGCAAAACATGCATTAAACGCTCTGCGGAAGTTTCGTATCCCAGCATTATTCGAGGTCGTCCACTGAGCGGACGATTACGACGCTCAAAGAATGCAAAAGCTAAGCAAGAACCAAATCGACAAAGGCGTAATGTTCAAATCTGGAAAAATCCATCGGTCGATCTCTATTCTACAAGAGTTTAGTAACCGCAAGCGATCTGCCATCAAAGATACTTTCACAACAAGCGCATTTAGACTATCGTGGTGATTGAACTACCAATATTTCGGCACAATTACTTGTCAAGTTGGGAAGATCTAATGGTCAACGATGCTGTTGAGGCAGAAACAAGACCTATCACAAAGTCAGAAGAGCGTTGGGCGTTCCTGATACTGGCGGTGTTTTTGGCACCGTTCATGGCAGGCGTCATTGTTGGCGGCTATGGATTTATAGTCTGGATGCTCCAAGTGGTCTTTGGACCTCCTACAGGATAGTTTTGTGGATAGGTCGGAATCGTCAACTTTATCCAGACGGGCCCTGTTTTCAGGGCTGCGAAACTCACGGCCTCGCCCTCCCTGGACTACAGAAACTTCAATTCGCACTGCCTGTACAGGATGTGGCGCATGTGTCTCGGCCTGTCCCGAAGGCATTTTGCTAAGCGGCCCGGCCAACACTCCCGTTGTTTCGTTCTCACGCGGGGAATGCACATTCTGTGAGGCCTGCGTGACGGCCTGCAATGAACCTGTGTTTGACGTCAGCGGCCCGGCCTGGGCCATTAAGGCCGCCATTTCGGATACTTGTATTTTGAACTTTGGAATTAGTTGCAGGTTGTGCACGGATGTCTGCGAGGTCAGCGCACTTGAGTTCGACCTGTCACACCGCCCAGTTGGCAAAATATCGGTTAACCAAGAGGCCTGCACCGGATGCGGAGCCTGTGTGGCCGCCTGCACGTTTTCTGCAATAACAGTTTCGGAGTTATTGAATGTCTGAAATTGTACATATTTCTAGCCTGCTGCTTCGGGCAGACCCGAAGAAAATGGAGCAGGTTTTGACCGGTATCGCAGCGGTGGATTTGGCTGAGGTTCCAGTGTCCGACCCCAATGGCAAAATTATCGTCATAATTGAGACCACAAATCAGGGCGCCATTGTCGACGCGCTGACCCAACTGCAATTGATCGACGGGGTCGTTAGCGCCTCGCTCGTTTACCACCAAACAGATTGATATGCCGCTTTGGCCTTTGGCCTCCGGCAAACTAATTGGAGGAAAACATGACCGATTTAACCAGAAGAGATGTCATTAGGGCACAGGCCATTGCAGCGGCCGCGGCGGCGGCGGGGCTGTCATTGTCTGCCGAGGCGCAGAACCTGGTGACCGATGCTGCGATCACAGATTTGAAATGGTCCAAAGCGCCCTGCCGGTTTTGTGGTACAGGCTGTTCGATCATGGTGGCGACCAAGGCTGGCAGGGTGGTGGCCACGCATGGTGATGCGGCGGCAGAGGTCAATCGTGGATTGAACTGCGTCAAAGGTTATTTCCTGTCCAAGATTATGTATGGCAAAGACCGCCTAACCACTCCGCTGCTGCGCAAACGGGATGGGCAGTATCATAAGGACGGGGAATTCGAACCCGTCAGCTGGGACGAAGCCTTTGATCTGATGGCCGAGAAGTGGAAGGCCACACTGGCGGAGAAAGGTCCGCGTGGCATTGGAATGTTCGGCTCGGGGCAATGGACCGTGTGGGAGGGCTATGCGGCCTCAAAGTTGATGAAGGCCGGGTTCAGATCCAACAACATCGACCCGAATGCGCGTCATTGCATGGCCAGTGCTGTGGCTGGGTTCATGCGGACCTTTGGCATCGACGAGCCGATGGGCTGCTACGACGACTTTGAACATGCCGACGCCTTTGTGCTTTGGGGTTCAAACATGGCGGAGATGCATCCGATCCTGTGGACCCGAATTGCGGATCGCAGGTTTAGCCATCCGCATGTCAAAGTAGCAGTGCTGTCGACCTTCACTCATCGCAGCTTTGATCTGGCCGACATTCCGGCCATTTTCACACCGCAGTCTGATCTGGCAATCCTCAACTATATCGCAAATCACATCATCCAGAACGATGCAGTGAACACTGATTTTGTGGGCAAGCACGTCAATTTCAAACGCGGGAACACCGATATCGGTTATGGGCTGCGGGCCGACAACCCACTGGAAATGGCGGCTGAAAACTCTGACAACGCTGGCGGTGCCGAGCCGATCAGTTTTGAGGAGTTCGCTGAATTTGTGGCCGACTACACGGTTGAAAAAGCCTCGGAGATGTCCGGCGTTCCAGTTGATACACTTGAAAAAATTGCAGCGCTTTATGCTGATCCAGACACCAAGGTGATGTCACTTTGGACCATGGGGTTTAACCAACACACCCGGGGCGTCTGGGCCAACAACATGATCTACAATATTCACCTGTTGACCGGAAAAATTTCGACCCCTGGCAATTCGCCGTTCTCGCTCACAGGACAGCCTTCGGCCTGCGGCACCGCGCGCGAAGTTGGCACCTTCTCGCACCGTTTGCCGGCTGACCTGTTGGTGGTGAACCCAGAACATCGCGCCATTGCCGAAGACATTTGGAAACTGCCCGCGGGCACAGTGCCGGATTGGAACGGCGCCCATGCGGTTGAACAGAACCGGCAGCTAAAAGACGGCAAGATCAACTGCTATTGGGTCCAGGTGAACAACAATATTCAGGCCGCGCCAAACATGATGGAGGAGGGCTTGCCTGGCTATCGCAACCCGGACAACTTCATTGTTGTGTCAGACGCTTACCCCACCGTGACCGCCGAGGCAGCAGATTTGATCCTGCCAGCTGCAATGTGGGTCGAGAAAGAAGGCGCTTATGGCAATGCCGAGCGGCGCACCCAGTTCTGGCATCAGTTGGTAGACGCTCCCGGCGACTCCAAGTCCGATCTCTGGCAGTTGGTCGAGTTCTCTAAGCGGTTCACCACGGATGAGGTTTGGCCTGCGGATATTCTCGATGCTTCTCCCGAATATAAAGGCAAAACAATGTACGAAGTACTGTACAAAAACGGCAATGTAGATGCCTTTCCGCTGGATCAGACCGCGACCGATTATGAAAACCATGAGGCTCAGGACTTTGGTTTCTACATTCAAAAAGGCCTGTTTGAAGAATACGCCGCCTTTGGTCGTGGGCATGGCCACGATCTCGCTGATTTTGATGTCTATCACGAGGCGCGCGGACTGCGTTGGCCGGTTGTGGATGGCAAGGAAACCCAGTGGCGGTTCAAAGAGGGATCTGATCCTTACGTCACCGCCGGATCCGATTATGAGTTCTATGGCCACAAAGACGGCAAGGCGGTTATTTTTGCTTTGCCGTATGAGCCACCGGCGGAAAGCCCGGATGCTGACTATCCATTCTGGCTTAGCACCGGTCGGGTGCTGGAACACTGGCATTCGGGGTCGATGACCCAAAGGGTGCCGGAATTGCACTCCGCAGTACCAGATGCTCTGTGTTATATGCACCCTGACGATGCCAAGGAGTTGGGGCTGCGTCGCGGCAGTGCTGTGCGGGTGTCCTCCCGCCGGGGCGAGGTTCACATGCGGGTCGAAACACGCGGACGCAACAAGCCGCCCTTGGGGCTGATTTTTGTACCCTGGTTTGATGCCAGCAAACTGATTAACAAGGTCACGCTGGACGCGACCGATCCGATCTCCAAACAAACCGACTATAAGAAATGCGCCGTCAAAATCGAACCGTTGGGAGCGTGATCATGACCAGGACATATGTTTTTATTGCCGCATTGATCACCGCCCTAACTGGGGCTGCCATTGCGCAAGACAGCGTCGCGACACTGCGATCTGGTGTGCCGCTGGACCAACATCCCGCGCCGCCCCAGATCGCCACAGTCAAGGACACCGATCTTCGTCAGGTGCGTAATTACCCTGAACAACCACCGCTGATCCCGCATAAAATTGACGGCTATCAGATCGACATCAACGCCAACAAATGTCTGCAATGTCATAGCCGAACCGCGATTGAAATCAGCCAGGCACCGATGGTCTCGATCACGCATTTCATGAACCGGGACAATCAGTTCCTCGCCTCTGTAACGCCACGCAGATACTTCTGCACCCAATGCCACGTGCCTCAGTCTGACGCAGCAGACCTGGTCGAAAACACCTTTGTCGATATCGACAAAGTTCTAGAATACGTCGCGGGCACCAAGGCGGAGGACCACTGATGTGGCAATTCATCAAACGGACCTGGGCTGCCATTCGCCGTCCCAGCATGCACTACAGTCTCGGGTTTCTCACCATGGGCGGCTTTGTCATGGGGATCATTTTCTGGGGTGGTTTCAACACCGCAATGGAGCTGACCAACACCGAGGCATTCTGTACCGGTTGCCATGAAATGCGCGATAATGTGTATGAAGAACTGAAACCGACGATCCATTATACAAACCGTTCGGGAGTTCGGGCAACCTGCCCGGATTGTCATGTTCCGCACGAGTGGACGAGCAAAATCGCGCGTAAAATGCAGGCCTCGAAAGAGGTTTGGGCCAAGGTTTTTGGAACAATCAATACGCGTGAGAAGTTTCTCGCGCACCGGCTTTCGCTGGCGCAAAACGAATGGGCCCGGTTTGAAGCTAATGACTCTCTTGAATGCCGAAATTGCCATTCCGAAGAATCTATGGACATAACCCGGCAAAGTACTCGGGCAGCTGAAGCCCATGAGAGGTTCCTGTTTACCGGCGAAAAGACCTGTATCAATTGCCACAAGGGCATCGCGCATCAACTGCCAGACATGGGTCACGCAAGCCTAATTACCGGGGATTCGTCTGAACAATCTTTGGTCGACTATCTGAAAACAGAATAGAGAACTGGCAGTCTTCGGCGGTTCCCGTCGGCGTTGTTGCACAATTTGGATTGCGGGCGATTCACATCGTGAATCCATAAGCTTAGTAGGGCTACATGACGAAGCCCTCACCCGCCCGCTACCGCACTACGAACTGGCCCAGCTACAATGCCGCCCTAAAGAAGCGGGGTTCATTGCTGATCTGGCTGGACAATGAGATGACTTGGCTTGCACCGATGAGGGCTGCCCTGGCCGTCCGGCAATCTTCTCCGATGCCGCAATCCAATTTTGCCTGACGATCAAGGTTCTGTTCAAGCTGCCCCTGCGGCAAACGACCGGCAGGGTGGCCAGTTTGCTGCGGATGCCGAACCTTGGCTAGCCGGTGCCCGACTATTCGGCCCTATGCCGCAAGCAGAAGACTTTGGCTGTCCAGGTCCCCTACCGCTGTTCGGATGGGCCGGTCAACTTGCTCGTGGACAGCACCGGCATCAAGTTCATGGGTGATGGGGCCCTTTCGGCAGATTGCGTTGCAATCGCCCGCCGGGCGACCAATGGTAAGCACGCGAGCACGGCGTCCAGGGCCGCCGCCAGTGGCGCAAGGTGCATCTGGCTATGGATACAACGACATCCGATATCAGGGCTGTGGAGTTTACTCCCAGTCGCGACGGCGACAGTCCAATCTTGCCGGAACTGCTCGACCAGATCCCCGAGGATGAACAGATCGGCACCGTGACTGCCGACGGCGATAATGACACCTGCAGATGTCACGTAATGATCATTGAACGTCAGGCTACCGCGATCATCCCGGTCCGGAAGAACGGACACCTCTGGAAGGAGGACTGCCCGGCAGCGCAGGCCCGTAACAGGACCCTGCGCGCCACTTGCCACTTTGGCCGGGCATTCTGGAAGCGATGGACGGGCTACTACGCCCGCAGTTGGATCGAGGCCAGAATGCGTTGTCTCAAAGCAATTGGACAACGCATCAGCGCAAGAGATCTAGACCGACAAACTACCGAAATTCAAATCCGCATCGCACTAATGAACCGCTTCTCGGACCTCGGGACGGCAGAGATCATTCGTGTGGCTTGAACTCAATGGGGAGAGGGGAAAACACGCCTCAAGCCCTTGAATTGCAACAACGCCCTCGAGGGCAATGCTCGCGAGAATTGGTCTGTTAGTCGACCCTGAACGCGCGACGATCATCCTCAACAAATCTGAGGAATTTCAAACCCGTTGATCAGTTGGCTTTGAAGCATTCAAGAAGCATAACCAGAATTTCTGGCTTTCATCCGAACGGCAGTTTTGTCCATACAGCAAGCGTAGGCACGAAGCGTAGCGAATGACCGGACTCCGCTCAAGTGCTCTAGATGCCGCCTCATGTTGCTCCTGGCACGAATGTCGTAAAAGGGCTGAAAGTTGCCGTTAGATGGGTTTGATACGAAGGGCAGTAGCAGGCCGTCCTTGACTGTTTGACCAATGACAAAAAGGGCATTGTCCGCAACCTGGCCATTTGAGATCATCGCGGCGACTGGCCGCAATCCACGCCCTCGTCACTCATTTGCGGTGATAGTAGCATTGGTTACTAATGAGACGAACCGACTGCTTCGGCCAAAGAGTTTGGCGGCCTGATGCCAGCCTCAACAGCAAAGGCGAAATTGGCATGACCGGCATCGAGTACAATAGCGTCACTCTGGACCCTCCCCTGGCTGCGGTAGCAGACGCTGTGAGCGATATGACCCGGTTATGGACGCCATTGGCGAATTGCTCGCCTTTTGCTCCGTGCAAGCAATCCACTCTGGACCGTTATGCTAAACTGAGACTGACCTTTGGCGCGCCGATGAATGCCTCGGTAAATATGCGCAACACCCTGTTTTATGAGACCGCCCAGAGCAACGTTGAATACGGTTCAAACGCCATTCATGCCACCGTGATGCAGTTCGGCGCAGCCAAGAGCGTTTTTGGTAAGGCTTCAGACGGGTCTTCAATCCCCTGAGGCACCATCCCTGCCCGGCCATTCATCGGCCTGTCGGATGAAAACCAGGATACTATCGTCGCCAAGCTGAAAGACTGGCTGGAAGAGGCCGCCACCCGTCAGGATTGACTGGCG
Source organism: Rhodobacterales bacterium 56_14_T64 (assembly GCA_002162795.1). Classification (GTDB taxonomy): domain Bacteria; phylum Pseudomonadota; class Alphaproteobacteria; order Rhodobacterales; family Rhodobacteraceae; genus Parasedimentitalea. The sequence goes on along the minus strand of MAAY01000065.1, from coordinate 3,430 downwards.
CGTAAATTCCCGCCTACTTGATCAAGCCCTCATGGCCCGTCACACCCACAACTATTTGTGGGTGTCTGCGTTTTTGCCCGGCTGAATATATGGCTGCATGAGTGAAATCCCACAAACCGCATTTATCTCCCTGACTGCCCAGCTCTGGTCCGATGACACCGGACAAGGGCCGGGCGACCGCCCCCTGCCCCCCGTGATCACCATGCCCTTTAACAGCTCCAAAGGGGTCGCATAATGACCGTTTCTAACCTGACTCATCCAAAGCCAACCACCCAGGACAAACCCTACTTCGAGGTCCTAGGCCTGGACGTCACCTTGCGGTTTATTGAGGCCTTCGCCGGCATCGAAATCTATATTTCGGACAACCCCCAAACCCACTCTAGCGTCGTCGCCCTGCTGGGGTATGACAAGGCCAAGGCATTGACCGGAATATCAGACCGGCTGCAACCTCGTGTCCCGCTGGCCAAAAATTGGCGCGCCCTCGCTTATAAAGCCCAAGGTTTGTTGACAGTGCAGATCGCCCGCAAGCTCTGCGTAACCGATGTCGCCGTGCGCAATTTCTTGCGAGCTGAAGCGCCCAAAGATCCTATCCGGTGAGCCTTCCCTCCGCTCTTTGCCTCTCGGTTCTAACCTCTAGGGAACAAGCCCGAGTAATTGCAATTCCAGCTATGGCGGCATTGACCTGTTGGTGACCGATTGACCCCGTTTACATGGTCGGCAAGATCCGCGCCGGTCTGAGCAGTGTGGCCTTGAAGTGCCAAGGGCAAGGTGTCGATGCCGATCAACGATGTACCCGAAATCCGCGAGATCTTTGCCTGGTTCCACATGGCAGAGGTTCAGGTCACTTACACCGTCGCCCACAAGGAAGCCGCCAGCGGGCGTGGGAGTTGTTGATCCGGACCTTTTGAACGGAGTTTATAAACCGTTCAAAGACCGTTTAAAGAATTGGCCAAACCGACAATTTAAACGCTTTGAGCCGCTGCCCGTCTTTTTATTGCAATTATTTGTGTCCAAAAACGCCGGTGCAGTGCCGATCAAATGAGAGGGCGGGCAGCGCCTCAGATCCTCGCTCAGGACCCATCAACAAGAATGGGCGGGTAATTGCGACTTGAGATTTGGAAGTGCTTCCAATGCTCTGGACGTGACCTGCGCCAAAAACGCAGCTACAGTGCTATATATTCAAAACGAGTTGTTGCTACTTTCTCTGTCCATCCGTGCAAGAAAGTCTGTCCGGCTAAAGAGGAGGCGGTGTTAGAAGGGTTAAAGGTCGGTCCTAAAGTGTAGTGTGAAAGGGGTCGAGCGACCAATGGCACAGAGATTTTGTTGCTAAAACACTGTTCATTGGGTGTAGTGGTTCCGACTTGATCTGACAGTTGGCCGTTTTCCGGCGGCGTATGTCAGGTCGAATTCAGTTCACAATCTTTTCCTTCCAGATCTTCTTGCCCTCAATCATGATCTGGAACCGCGTTCTGCCGCAACACCTTTTGCGCTGATGTGTTCGGTCGGTGTTGTAGTGATGCAGCCATTCATCCAGATCAACCGCCAATCCCTCGATGGATTGATAGACCTTTTTGCGGAACGTGGTCTAAAAGAATACTTGCAAGATTGTCTTGTGGAACCGTTGGCAAATGCCATTGGTTTGCGGTGATGTCACTTTGGTCTTCATATGGTCGAAGTCGTTGATTGTGGGAAAAGCTGGAAGTTACACTTGTCGATCTGCCCGCAATATTCAGCGCCTCTATCTGTCAGAATGCCACCTTCTTCGGCAACTTTGGCCTCCAGCGCCTTCAAGCGTACCTTGAAGTTCGCCAGATTTTAGCGCAGTCAGATAGATCGAACGCCGGAAAGTGACACAAACACACCCAGTTTGCGCAACTCGTTGGAGGTGCGGGCTTGGCCGTTGGCCGGGAAATCCGTGGCGGATTTGATCACCGCCTGTTCGATGGTCTCGTCAACCCGGTTTGCCAGATTGGGTTTGCGCCGGGTGCGCTCAAACAACGCCTCGACGCCGCCATCCTCTACCGCAGTTTTATAGCGGTAGAGGATGGCGCGACATGCCCATGATCTGGCAGGCCTTCGATACGTTGCCCAACTCCTCAGCCAGGTTCAGCAGACCGGTTTTGTGTTTGATGATCTTGTCGGTAGTATTCAACATTGTGGTTTCCTCGTTTTGTGGCTGGTGTGCACCACCATCAAAACGGGCAATCATCATCTCGATCAAGAGATGCGCCGTCCTCATTCCAGTTCGCTGAAATGGGGGCGATGTCAGATCAAGTCGGAACTAATACACTTAGTGCGATCCTGAGCAAGTCCTATCTAGCCTACAAATCTTGTTGGGGAATTTGTCGACTCTTTTACGCCGGTCATCGACTTAAAGTCATCCAATTGATCGAAATTGCAGCAGATCGCGCGAGTGTTGCATTGTAAAAACTGCACCGCAGAGAACAGTTGAAATCGAAAGTCCGCTTTGGATCGTTCACGCTCCGATTGGGGTTAGTGTGATGTGAGCAACGCCACTTGAGTGGTCCAATTTGAAAGTTAGTGCATGACTGGCCTTTGGTCCACTGGGATGGTGGCCTCTGGCGCGGGCGGGCGATAACCCAATGCACTGTGTGGTCGTCTCGTGTTGTAGTGGTTCCTCCAGCGTTCAATGATAATCTGGGCCTCACGGAGTGAGTAAAAGATTTCCCCGTTTAGCAACTCGTCTCGCATTCGGCCGTTAAAACTTTCGCAATATCCGTTCTCCCAAGCACTGCCCGGCAGGGCATCGCACGGCGATGTCCCGAGAGGGCGTGATCCCGGCTCAATGTAGGCGGTCTTCGCGCCAACAGCATTGATCCAATCTCTGAGAGCCTCGGCGATAAACTCCGGGCCATTGTCAGACCTGATGTAGGCGGGAATACCGCGTAGAATAAACAGGTCCGTTAGGGCATCGATGACCTCATTCGAATTCAGCTTTCGTTTCACCCGGATTGCCAGGCATTCTCGGCTGTACTCGTCCAGGATGTTCAGTGTCCTGAAAGCCCTGCCATCATCAGTTCGATGATGCACGAAGTCCTACGACCAGACGTGATTGCGATACTCGGGACGCAGACGGACACAGGATCCGTTCACTGCCCGGCAGGGCATTGCGGAGCAATGTCCCGAGAGGGTTCATCCAGATCCGCCCCTTCTTCGGCTGTTTCATTGGCACTTTAAGCCCCTCGCGCCGCCATAGGCGTTCAACACGTTTGTCATTCACTTGCCAACCCGCGTCTCTCAGCAAGGCCGCAACTCGACGATAGCCATATCGGCCGTACTGGCGCGTCAGCTCGATCATGTCTGCAACCAAGCGTTCTTCATCAGCTCGGCCTTTGGGTAGTCGACGTTGTGTGGATCGATGTTGGCCCAACGCGCGGCACACACCCTCTCGGCAGATTGCTGCGCAATC
>MAAY01000074.1:315-10049 GCA_002162795.1 Rhodobacterales bacterium 56_14_T64 | reverse complement strand
ATCGATACACCGCACTTGGCATGCCCGAAACTGTCACTGTAGGCTGAATCCCTCTGGCGAAAGGGGAAGTCCGGCCTCAGCCCCATTTGTGCAACAAAGCCCCTCTGAGTGCAGAAGTTTTAGGCAACGAGCCCCGGTGTTATATGTTGGTCTGAACGCTGAACACGCTCGACCTCAAGCGTTAGGCCCAGGTTTTCGCATAGCGGCAGGCGGTGGGCGGCAAAGGCGCTGGCGCGGGCGCGCAGGACGGCGAGGTTCTCCTCAGCGGTTTCCAGAACGCGCCCATCTTTTTGCAAGCGCTGTCCTTGTGGGGCCAGGATCCGCCAGACGAAGTCCGCCCATTGTCTGGGGCTGTCATGGCCTTCACTGCGGGCCAGCAGAAACAGCTGTTCGAACCGGTCAACAGCTATGCCACCACCGGTGACTGGAGAGGCCAGGAAGCGCAGGGTTTCGGTCTCTTCCGAGCGTTTGCAGATTGCCGTGTTAAAGATCCGGCAGCGCTCAGTCCGGCTCGCCTGTTCAGAGAGCGGCAGGCAGGGGCTAAGATGACCGTCGCCAATAAGAAGTGTTAGCATGCGCGTAATGCTGGCCCAACCGGTTTCGCCAAACACGCCTTGCTCCAGTAGGTTGCGCACCGTTGCCGGACCGTCTTCGAGTGCGGTCAAGAGTGGGTTATAGAGCTCATGTTCCAGCGGCACTTCGCCGAGGCGCGAGGTGATTTTAACAACACCACCGTTGTAATGACGCGTCAGGGCAAGGGGGGTGCCAAACCAGGTCGCGACCGAGCCGCGTTCGGTATGGGGCAACTGGCCCTTGATGAACAGGTCGGCGCGGAACTGTTCGTTGACCATGATGTCGCGCAGCCCTTCGCGCCCAACCGGGTCGCTTTCGGACTGCAGGACCGCCAGTTGTCCCGGGGTCAGAGCAACGTCTTCGACGTGATCAAACGGGTTGGCGGCGCCAAGAAAATTCAGCTTGGCCTGTGACAGGTCGGCCGCGACATCGGCAAAATGAAACGGGGTCCAATCCTTGTTGAAAAACTCATGCGCCAGATAGTTGTGCGACATGGAATTCAGTTTGCCCAATCGGTTGCCGACAGCCGGGTTGCTGGAGAAATAGCCTGCGCCCGTCTGTTCCAGCAGTGCCGCAAATTCCAAGGCCTCGCCAATGCGTGGCTCCAGCGGGCCCGAGGCCTGTGTCGCCCGGTCTGTCAGGATACGGCGCAGCGGCAGCGCGGCAGCCCAACCGGGCAGGGCGTTGTAGCTGATATAGACCATGCCGCCGGGTTTGAGCCGCTTGGAGATAAAGTCGAGGATATGTTGTTGGTTTTCGCGCGACACCCAGCTGTAAACACCATGCAGGGCGATGACATCGAATTCCGGCGGCAGCGCTGACTCGGTGGCGAAATCTTCAAAACTCTGCTCATAGAAATGGACGTTATCCAGTTCAGCCTCTTCAGCCAATTCAGTGGCACCAGCGACATGGGACGGCATGAAATCCATGGCATGAAATTCGATGTGCGGATTGGCAGCGGCCAGTAGATTGGCAGAAAAACCCTGACCACAACCCAGCTCGCAATACTTCAAATTTGGGCGGTTCAGGCCGTGCTTTTGTCCGCGTGACAATGCGCTAAATCCCATCATGGATGGCGTCAGTTCGCGATAAAAGTCTGAGGTATAGTCAAGGTCGGCTACGTAGCCAGCGGTCCAGTCATTCATGTTATGCCCTAATTCTTAAGTGCAGTGAATTGTCAGGGGCAATTTTAATCAGAGTGATGAGAATCACGTTAACGCACGAGAGATTGTGATCGGGATCACGTGGTTTTTGCGCAAATCAGGCTAGGATAAGCCACGCAACAGGCGGGGCGTGATGTCGAATTCTGACCGAAACGCGCGGGTCATGGCGCTGGCATTGTCATAGCCACAACGCCCTGCGATTTCCGATACGGGCTGGTCAGTGTCACTCACTAATTTGCGTGCCAGATTGAGCCGTAGGCGGCGGTAGACCGCCTGTGGCGTGGCCTTCAATTCGGCCTGCATCCGGTGCTCCAGGGTCTTTTGTGTGCACCCCACCCGCCGCGCGATTTCACCGATGGGCAGCGGGCGCTCAATATGTTCCTGCATCAGTGACGTGGCACGGTCGACGGTCTTGCTGGTATGCGAGGACGATGAATGCGAGCGCGCAGAATCGCGGGTCATGAACAGCTGTGCTACGTCCATGGCTAACAGTTGTCCGTTGCTCTCGCCGATCAGGTGCATGACCAGATCAAAGGCCGCCATCGCGCCAGAACAGGTGATGCGATCACGATCCACCACAAACCGTTCGCGTACTGTGTCCACCTCGGGAAAGGCTTCGGCGAAACCTGTCAGTTCTTCCCAGTGGATTGTTGCGCGATATCCGTCCAGCAACCCTGCGCTGGCCAGCAACCAGCTGCCGGTGTCCAGCCCGGCCAGATGGCTATAGCGCTTGGCGGCGGCGCGCAGTCCTTTGGTGGTTTGCCAGCCGTCCAGACCCCGAAATCCATACGACGGCATCACCATCAGCGTTGTGCCAGCGCCATCTTTCAGCGCGCCATGCGGGGCGACCTGCATGCCGCTGGAACTTGAGACGGGGTCACCCGTCAGAGTCAGAAAGCGCCAGTGATACAGCGGCTTGCGCGACAGAGTATTCGCCGCGCGCAGCGGCTCGATTGTGTTGGCCAGACAGTGGTTTGAAAAGTGGTCAAACAGAAGTATGTCAAAGCTTTGGGTTTGATCGGTCAATTTCGGCGAATTCTGCATGGTGAACGTCTAACTCTGCACGTCATAGCAAGGCAAGCCGCGATCTTATTTCTGCAAACGCAGCGTTAAAGGAATCCGCAAAATGCATTTTGGCCTGTCCGAAGAACAAGAGATGATCGTCTCGACCGTCCGCAGTTTTGTGGAGAAAGAAATCTATCCGCACGAGGCCGAGGTCGAGCGCACTGGACAGGTCCCGCTAGAGCTGGGCCAAGAGATCAAACAGAAGTGTATCGATCTGGGCTTCTATGCCTGCAACTTCCCCGAAGAAGTCGGCGGCGCAGGGTTAAGCCACGTAGATTTCACCCTTGTGGAACGTGAGCTTGGCCGCGGGTCCATGGCATTGACGCATTTCTTTGGCCGTCCGCAGAATATCCTGATGGCCAGTAACGCAGATCAACGTGAACGCTATCTGCTGCCTGCGGTGCGTGGCGAGCGGATGGATGCGCTGGCGATGACCGAACCGGATGCAGGATCGGACGTGCGCGGCATGAAATGTCAGGCCCTGCGCGATGGTGGCGACTGGGTGGTGAACGGGTCAAAACACTTTATCTCGGGCGCGGAACATGCCGATTTTTTCATCGTGTTCATTGCCACCGGTGTGGATGAAACCCCCAAGGGCCCGAAACGCCGCATTACCACCTTTCTTGTGGATCGTGGCACGCCGGGGTTCGAGGTGCGCGAAGGCTATAACTCGGTCAGTCACAAGGGCTACAAAAACTACATTCTCAGCTTTGATGATTGCCGCCTGCCAGACGCTCAGGTTCTGGGCGAGGTCGACGGTGGGTTCGCCGTGATGAACGAATGGCTTTATGCCACCCGCATCACAGTGGCAGCGTTTTCCGTGGGCCGTGCGCGCCGGTGCTTTGACTATGCGCTGAACTATGCAGCTGAACGTAAACAGTTCGGCCAGCCAATTGGCAAGTTTCAGGGGGTCAGTTTCCAGATCGCCGATATGATCACCGAAATCGATGCTGCCGATTGGCTGACACTGGCCTCTGCGTGGCGTCTGGATCAGGGGCTGCCTGCCAACCGTGAAATTGCCTCGGCCAAACTCTATGCCTCGGAAACCTTGGCCAAGGTCACTGATGCCACGTTGCAGATCTTTGGCGGTATGGGCTTGATGGACGACTTCCCGATCGAGCGCTTCTGGCGCGATGCCCGGGTCGAACGCATCTGGGACGGGACATCCGAGATCCAGCGGCATATCATCAGCCGCGATCTTTTACGCCCACTCGGAGCCTGACTTAAATGAACGACATCACCCTTGCCTCAGCAGAAAAGCCCATCGTTACAATCACCTATTGCACAGGCTGCAATTGGTTGTTGCGGGCCGGCTGGATGGCCCAAGAACTGTTGCAGACCTTTTCGACAGATCTGGGCGGCGTCACTTTGGTGCCGGGGGACATGGGGGGTGTTTTTGAAATCCGGGTGGGCAGTGACCTGATCTGGGAACGCAAGCGCGATGGCGGTTTTCCTGACGCGAAGGAGCTGAAAACGCGCCTGCGTGACGTGATCGAGCCTGATCGCGATCTGGGCCATATTGACCGACCCTCGACACCAGACTGAGTGATTATGACGACATCCACTGCTTCTGCCACTGCCCGTGACCTGAGCCGCCTGTTTCAGCCCAAGACCATCGCCATCATTGGTGGTGGCGCTTGGTGTGAGCAGGTCATCAAACAATCGCAACACATGGGCTTTGCCGGAGAGATCTGGCCGGTCCACCCCAAGTCGACCGAAATCGTCGGCTGCCTGGCCTACAAATCGCTCGCGGACCTGCCGGGCGCGCCGGATGCGGTGTTCATCGGGGTCAATCGCCACGCCACCATTGAACTGGTCGCTGCATTGGCCGCGATGGGTGCAGGTGGCGCGGTTTGCTTTGCCTCTGGTTTTGCCGAGGCTGCGGCGGAAGACGAAACCGGCGGCGGGTTGCAGGCGCAACTGGTTGCCGCGGCCGGCGAGATGCCCATTCTGGGGCCCAATTGCTATGGTTTTGTCAATGCGCTGGACGGGGCGCTGTTGTGGCCGGATCAGCATGGCTGCCAGCGGGTGGATCGCGGCGTTGCGATCCTGACGCAAAGCTCGAACATTGCGATTAACCTGACCATGCAGCAGCGCGGCTTGCCGATTGCCTATGTGGTGACCTGTGGGAACATGGCCCAGACCTCGCAGGCGCAGATTGCCTCGGCGTTGATCGACGATCCGCGTGTCACGGCGGTGGGCCTGCATGTTGAAGGATTTTCCGACCTAAGGGATTGGGAAGCTCTGGCGGCAAAGGCCTACAAAAAAGGCGTGCCGCTGGTCGCGCTTAAGGTTGGCGCATCCGAGCAGGCACAGCAGGCAACGGTTTCTCATACCGCGTCACTGGCTGGCAGTGATGCCGGGGCGCAGGCCTTTCTGGATCGGCTGGGCATTCCGCGCCTGTTTGCATTGCCCGACCTGCTGGAAACGCTGAAGCTGCTGCATTGTTATGGGCCGTTGCCTAGCGGCAATATTGCTTCGATCAGCTGTTCCGGCGGCGAGGCGAGCCTGATCGCCGATATGTCGGTCGACACCAAGCTGGACTTTCCACCGCTGACGGACCACCAGCAGGTGCAATTGCGCGATGCGCTGGGGCCGATGGTGGCGCTGAACAATCCGCTGGATTACCACACCTATATCTGGCGTGACCAAGACGCGATGGCACGGGCCTGGGCGGGTATGACGGGCGACAGTATCGCGATGACGTTTTCGATTGTCGATTACCCCACCACAGATTCCTCCGATTGGATCTGCGCCACCGGGGCGGCGCTGAAAGTGCGCGCGGATACTGGCGCGCGCTTTGCTGTTGTGGCGACCCTGCCAGAGTTGCTGTCGCAGGACGTCGCGGCAGAGCTGATGGCAGGCGGCGTGGTACCGTTTCTGGGCCTGCGCGAGGCATTGGCCGCAACCCAGGCCGCTGCAAATTTGCGCGCGCCCAAGCTGCAGCCGGTCTGCCTGCCGGGTACGGCTGAAGCGACAGTCACTCTGAGTGAAGCAGAGTCTAAACAAGCGTTAGCAGCGCATGGCGTGGTCACCCCGCAAAACCGGACGGCCCGTGGTATGGGCGCGGTGGCCGCAGTTGCCGCCGAGTTGCGCCCTCCCTTTGCGATCAAAGGCGTGGGGCTGGCGCATAAATCAGAACATGCCGCCGTGCGGTTGGAGGTCAATGCAGTTGATGCTCCAGACGTTGCAGCCGACATCGGCACCGACGAAGTGTTGATCGAGGAAATGATTACAGGAACCGCGGCCGAACTGTTGGTTGGTGTCACCCGTGATGCGGCACATGGATATGTCCTGACCCTCGGGGCAGGGGGAGTACTGACAGAAATCCTGCGCGACACGGTTTCCATGCTGCTGCCGGTTCAGGCCGCTGATATTGAAACTGCCCTGACCACACTGAACTGCGCCCCGTTGCTGTCCGGCTATCGCGGCAAACCTGCAGCCAATATGACCTCGATTATCGAGGCCGTGTTGGGCGTTCAATCCTATGTTCTTGCCAACGCTGAAACACTCAGCGAAGTTGAAATCAACCCCTTGCTCTGCACGCCTGATCGGGCCGTGGCAGTTGATGCGCTCATTCGAAAGGCCTGACATATGTCTCCAATCAAAACCAAACGCGACGGCGCTATCCTTGAGATCACGCTGGACCGGCCCAAAGCCAATGCCATCGATCTGGTCACCAGCCGCATCATGGGCGAGGTGTTTCGCGATTTCCGCGATGACCCCGAGTTGCGGGTGGCTATTATTACCGGTGGTGGCGACAAATTCTTTTGCCCCGGCTGGGATCTGAAAGCTGCCGCTGATGGTGACGCAGTGGATGGTGACTACGGCGTTGGCGGTTTTGGCGGGCTGCAGGAACTGCGCGATATGAACAAGCCGGTGATTGCGGCGGTGAATGGCATCGCCTGTGGTGGCGGGCTGGAGCTGGCCCTGTCCGCCGACATGATCCTTGCTGCGGATCATGCTTCGTTTGCACTGCCGGAAATTCGGTCGGGCACCGTGGCGGATGCGGCCAGCGTTAAACTGCCCAAGCGCATCCCCTATCACATCGCCATGGAGCTGCTACTGACCGGGCGTTGGTTTGACGCGGACGAGGCGCATCGCTGGGGCCTGGTGAACGAGATCGTTGCCGCCGATCAATTGATGGACCGCGCATGGGAACTGGCACGTTTGTTGGCCAGTGGTCCGCCGCTGGTCTATGCGGCGATCAAGGAAATTGTTCGCGATGCCGAGGACAGCAAATTTCAGGATGCGATGAACCGGATCACCAAAAGTCAGCTGGCTTCGGTGGATGTGCTGTATCGTTCGGACGACCAATTGGAAGGCGCCCGCGCCTTTGCCGAAAAACGCGACCCGGTCTGGACTGGGAAATAGCCAAAACTGTTGAAATGGCCTCGTTGAATAACGAGGCCATCTTTCTATCTGGGAACCTGATTTTCGAAGCGTTTAAACGCCAGAGTGATGACCCCGGCAATCACCATATAGACCACCGCCAGCAACAGTAGCGGCTCATAGACGATGAAGGTATCCGAGCGCACCCGAGATGAAACGGCGTAGATATCTATCACTGTGATCGTTGCCACCAGTGGCGTTGCCTTTAGCTGCAGAATGGTCTCACCGCCCAAGGTCGGCAACACATTGCGGATCGCCTGCGGCAACCAGATGCGGCGGAACATGGTGAAACGGCGCATGCCAAAAGACTTGGCGGCTTCTAACTGGCCCTTGGCGACACCAGAAAACGCGCCGCGCATCACTTCGCCTTCGTATCCAGCGTAAGAAAACGTCAGCGCAAGCACCGCATAAGGCCAGGCTTGGCGCAAATAGGGCCATAATTCGCTGCTGCGGATCCACGGGAATTGCGGGAAAAGAGACCCTAAGCCGTAATAAAGCAGCCAGATTTGCAACAGCAGCGGCGTGCCGCGAATGATGGTGCAGAAGGTGCGCGCCGGGATCGACAGATACCAAGGCCCAATCGCTTGCGCGAGGCCAAGGGGCACCGCGAGCAAGAACCCCAGAACCGTGGTGACGGCCAAAATCCAGATGGTAGTCCACAGCCCTTCCAGCGCAAGCGGCGCGTATTTCGGAATCCAATCCCAGCGCAGCGATAGCGCACACCACAGGGCCAGCGCCGCAAACAGTAGCATCATCACAATACGATGCGGGATCATCAGCGATTTCAGCGTCGTCATGACCGGCCCTCGCGCAGCGACGGCTGGCCACGACGGGCCCATTTCTCAATCCAGGCAAACACCACGCCGGAACACAGGGTCACCATCAGATACAAGCCGCCGGCGGCAAGGAAGAAGGTGAAATAAGCGCGGGTGCTGCTCGCCGCCTGACGTGTTTCCAGCGTCAGTTCCGAGAAGCCGACGATGGCCAGCAGGGCGGTATCCTTGGTGGCGATCAGCCACAGGTTGGCCAGTCCCGGTGTAGCAAAAGACATCATTGCGGGAATGGTGACGCGCCACATGGTCATCAGGGGCGGCATACCAAAGGCACGGGCGGCCTCGATCTGGCCGGGGGGCACGGCGAGAATGGCGCCGCGCAACACCTCGATCGAATAGGCGCCCTGAACAATGCCCAGCACCCAGATGCCGGCGACAATGCCGCTGATCTCAACCCGTCCATAACCCATGGCGCTGGACGCTTTGTTGATCAGATCAGTGCCGACGTAATACAGGATCAGGATCAGCACCAGTTCCGGCACCGCCCTGATCACAGTGGTATATATGGCAAGCAGGTCGCGCAGGACCGGCCCGCCATATAGTTTTCCATAGGCCCCGAAAAGCCCGATCAGCAAGCCAAAGCCAAAGGCTCCGAATGCGATTTTCAGCGAGTTCGCCAAGCCGCGCAGCAGATTGGCACCCCAGCCCGGCGGCGAGAGCGACAACAGTTGCGCGCTCTCAGCCAGACCAAGCGTTTCGAGGATCAGTTCCAAAGCGAGATCTTATTCGCTGTAGATGCTGGCGTTGAAGTAGCGCGCGGTGATCTTTTCGTGCGTGCCGTCTGCCAGAATAGCGGCGATACCAGCGTTTAGAGCCGCCTGCAGCGCGTCGTCCCCTTGGCGTGTGCCAGCGCCAACGCCTTTGCCCAGGATGGCTTCGTCATTGGCAACAGGGCCTTTGATTTCACAGCAGGCACCGGCGTCGGATCCGACAAAATCAGCCATGGCGATGCTGTCCGCCTGAGTGGCGTCGATACGGCCGGCGAACAGATCCTGGTTGGCTTCGTCCTGGGTCTGATACACGCGGATTTCGGAATCCTTGAAATATTCCTGCGCATAGGCCTGGTGGATGGTTGACGCCTGAATGCCGATGATCTTGCCTGCCAGCGATTCAGGTGTGGCATCGATGTCCAGCGACTTGTCAGCCACGATCACCGCTGGTGTGTTGTAGTAGGCGTTCGAAAAATCGATGGTTTTGGCGCGTTCGGCGGTGATCGACATAGAGGCCATGATGGCGTCGATCTGCTGACCGGTCAGCGACGGGATGATGCCGTCCCATGCAACCGGAGTGATCACACAGTCCAGTTTGGCAGCGGCACAGACCGCGTCGATGACTTCGATTTCCCAGCCAACCCATGTGCCGGATGAATCAACCGAAGCAAACGGAGGGTAAGCTTCGGCAGCGATGCCGATCTTGACCTGTTCAGCAGTGGCAGCACCAGCAGCCAGCGTAGCAGCCGCAACTGTGGCGGCAAGAATGGTTTTCAGTGTCATGACGTTTCTCCCTGAGTTGTCATATTTAGAGTCTATGAGATTGGTTAGGCGACCGAGCTGAGGAACTGCTTTAGCCGCGCCGACTGTGGGTTGCCAAAGACCTCAGCAGGTGGGCCCTGCTCTTCGATACGGCCTTCGAAAAGGTACACGACGTGGTTGGCCACCTCGCGTGCAAACTTCATTTCGTGGGTGACCAGCAACATGGTGCGCCCTTC
>MAAY01000074.1:0-262 GCA_002162795.1 Rhodobacterales bacterium 56_14_T64 | reverse complement strand
GCGCCGAGGTGGGCTCGTCAAACAGCATCACATTGGGGTCCACGGCCAATGCGCGGGCAATCGCGGCGCGTTGTTGTTGGCCACCGGACAGGTAGGCGGGAAAGGTGTCTGCCTTTTCGCCCAGTCCAACACGGTCCAGCAGGACTTTCGCCTGCGCAATAGCCTCGGCGCGTGGCACTTTCAGCACATGCACCGGAACTTCGATCACGTTTTCCAGCAGAGTGCGGTGGGTCCACAGATTGAACTGTTGAAACACCATGGC
>MAAY01000106.1 GCA_002162795.1 Rhodobacterales bacterium 56_14_T64 | reverse complement strand
GAGCCCTTGCTGCCGCCCGAACCGGAGCCCTTGCTACCGCCCGAACCTGAGCCTTTGCTGCCGCCCGAGCCAGAGCCTTTGCTGCCGCCCGAGCCAGAGCCCCTGCTGCCACCCGAGCCGGAGCCCTTGCTTCCGCCTGAACCGGAGCCGTTGCTGCCGCCCGAGCCAGAGCCCTTGCTGCCGCCTGAACCGGAGCCCTTGCTACCGCCCGAACCAGAGCCTTTTGTCCCGCCGGTGCCGGATCCTTTAGTTCCACCCGAACCGGAGCCATCCTCACAATAGTGGTCGGACAGATTGTCCTCGTACCATTGGTCCAGACCGTCGCCTTCGACGCCACCATTGTGATAGCTGTCACCGGTGCTGGCCCCCGCGCCGGCCGGTACTCCGCCAGTCAGAACCTGCGGATTCGGCCCATCGCTATCGATCACCATTGCCATGCTACTGAAATCTATATCTTCCAGCGCAAGCCCTGCATCAGACCACAGAGTGAAGTTGACGGTGGTCACCTCACCTGCAGTGGAATCTGCCGAGGTCCCAAACTGCACCATGCCGTCATACATGGCAGGTACGGTAAATCCGTTGTCCAATGCATTCACCGCATTGGCACTGGCTTCGTGACCCGTGACGGGCAGGGTGTTTTCATCGGGAAAGAAGTGCAGTCCGTCCAGGGTGCTATCATCGTTGACGTTAAAGAACAGACCATCGATATCGGCCAGATCCCCCTCAAACGAGGTTGGTGTCAGATTGAAGAACAGTTGACCGTTTACGTCCTGTGTGACCGAGACATCAACCTGTGGATCGGTGCCCATGGTAAACGAGACCGAAGACTTGCCGCCGTCACCACCACTGCTTCCACCGTGATCACAATCCGTTCCGCCGGAACCCTTGCTGCCGCCCGAGCCGGAGCCCTTGCTGCCGCCCGAACCGGAGCCCTTGCTGCCGCCCGAACCGGAGCCCTTGCTTCCACCCGAACCGGAGCCCTTGCTGCCGCCCGAACCGGAGCCCTTGCTACCGCCCGAACCGGAGCCCTTGCTGCCACCTGAGCCAGAGCCCTTGCTGCCGCCTGAACCGGAGCCCTTGCTACCGCCCGAACCTGAGCCCTTGCTACCGCCCGAACCAGAGCCCTTGCTGCCGCCCGAGCCGGAGCGCTTGCTGCCACCCGAGCCGGAGCCCTTGCTGCCACCCGAACCGGAACCCTTGCTGCCGCCCGAGCCGGAGCCCTTGGTTCCTCCCGAACCGGAGCCATCCGCCTCGTCGTCTTCATAGTGCTTGGCTAGGTATCTGTCGTACCAGTCGCTAAACTTGCCGCCCTCGACACCACCATTGTGATAGGATTTTGTGCCGCTGGCCTTGGCACCGTGGGAGTCACCGCCTGTATCTCCCCAGCTTTTTCCATATGATCCCCAACGTCCCCAAGCCATCGTCATACACTCCCAAATACCAAACCAAACCGAATATCCGCAGCGACGTCTGGCAGGACACCTATGCGGGAAAGCCTTGTGCTTTCAGTTGGCAAACAACTTAGGGGGAGAACTAGAGTGCTGACAAATTTTAGCCTCAATTTTATTTGATTTTGAGTTTAATCTTGCAGGACTGGAAACAATGCGGGGTCTGAGCTGGGATTGCCCCGCTCATCGGCCCATTTGCGGCGCCGCAGGAGATCAATGCCGCTCGAATCATCGGAATAGTTAATATCAATGCCGCAATTTGGGCCTGAAAATTGCCGGAATTGCCAACTAGCGATAAGACTGGATTTGAAACCCGACCGGCTCCGCCCGGTTGTGTGATGAGTATGAAAGGTAATTCCGTGGCGAAAGACAGCAACCAGAGCCGTATCAATCGCATTGTGGAAACCGCCGAGGAGCACTTTGGCCAAAGTGTCGACCGGGTCACCGCACCCGGAGGCGAGGGGCGGGCGTCCTTTCGGCTGCATTTCCAAGACCGGGATGTGATCGCAACCTTGCGGCCCAATTTTCGTCGCACCCATCTCGAGGCCTTTGTGCTGGACCGCCTGGCGCCGCATACCGATAATATTCCCAAGGTGCTGGGGGTGGTCGGCGAAATCATGTTTCAATCCGACGTGGGACACCGCCGCTTGAACCAGGAAATTGTCCTTCACAGCAAGGCCAAACAGTTGGATTTGGCTGCCAAGGCAGTGGCAGGTATTTTCCGCATCCAGTCCGCCGCGCGCAAGACAGATCTGGCCGACGCGATGCCGCATCTTGGCGCCAATGACGACTGGATCACCAATATTGTCGACGCTGTGGATGCATTGCAGCCTTACTCGCGCGGAATATCCAACAGTTTCGACCGCAACGCGGTGGCCGCTGCTGTGGCTTATCCCGGGCGCCAGTTTGTCAAATGGGACTGCCGGTCCGGCAATGCTGCAATTGGTGCGGACGACAGCATGAACTGGTTTGACTTTGAATATTCCGGCTTGCGCCACGGCGCCGAGGATTTTGCCTGGCTGATCGGCGATGAGGCCTGGCCCGTCGCGCCTGATCAGATGGTGGACGTGATGATCGACGCTTTTGACCCCGAATGTGGTCACGAGATCTCGGATTATCTGGAATACCTGTCGGTCTACCAGACCCTGCATTGCGTGCAACGCTTCAAGCTGATCATCAAAGAGGCTAAGAAACGTGGCTGGCTCTCAAAGGAAAAGGTGCGCAAATATGATGACGCTGGTGTACACCCCGAGTTCGCAGTGCAGATCTGCAAGGTGGGGCAGTATTTTTCTGCACAGTCGCGGCTGACTGCGCCTCTCACCCGTAATTTCGAAGGCGCGGCAAAGGCGTTTCAGCAAATCCTGCGAGATGGCACCTCGCTCAAGCGGGCCTAATCCATGACCCTCCAGCCACGTCCACCTTCTGTTGGTGCTGATGTTGGTTTTCGCCTGGAAAGCATCGAGACCCAGGTACAGATGTTGGCACTGAAATCGGCGTGGCAGGATCTGGAGGCACGCGACCCCGAAGGCACCGTCTACCTGTCATGGGACTGGCTTGCCGCCACTTTTGCTGGCTATCCAGGGCGCTGGCGGGTGCTGATTGCCTGGCAGGGAGACCAAATGGTCTGCGCCTTTCCGATGAAACTGCGTCTGCATTGGAGCAACTCTCGGCAACAACTGCAAACCGAGATCGAGGCAGGCGGGCGGTTGATCTACTCCGAATACACCGGTTTTCTCTGCGATCCAGTGTATCAGAACACGGCTCTTTCAGAGATTGCACAGCATCTGCAAAACCTGCCGTGGGTTCGCCTGTCGCTGAAATATGAAGACAGCACTGCGCGGGCCGCTGCTTTTATGGCAGCCTTTCCAGAGGCGCAGTTTCGCAGCCGTAACAAAGACTATTTCATCAACGCGGGCAGTACCGACAATCTGGCCTGCCCACGGGTGACTCTGCCGCAAAGTTATGAAGCCTACCTGGACGGGTTGGGCAAGAATATGCGCCAGAAAATGCGTCGTTTCAGCCGCAAATATCTCGACAGTGGCGCGCTCAGACTATCATGGGCTGACGCCGAGGACGCCGGGGCAGGGATAGAGCATCTGTTGCGCCACTGGTTGGTAAAATGGCTCCCCTCCAAGGGCGAGGCCAAGGCCCGAAAATCAGTTAATACCTATCGCAAGATGCTGACGCAGGCTGCCAATCTAGGACTGCTGCGGATGCCGGTGCTGTGGCAGCAGGACCGTTGCCTGGGCGTGCTGGGCCATGTGCTTGACCCGCGTCACCGGCAGATACATTTCATTGTGGCAGGACGTGATGAAGCCGTGACAGGCAATTTCATTGGGCCGTTGTTACATGCTCAATCTGTGCGTTGGGGTATTGAAAACGGCTATACCTCCTATGATCTGTGCCACGGCGATGAGCCCTATAAATTCGGCTACGGTGCAATCGCCACCCGCGTCAATTACGTCTCAATTCGCCGTCGCTACCTAACGTCACCAAGCGCATACCTAGACCCAATCTGTGCGCCTCGGGCAATGACGTGCGTGATTGATTTCCTACAGCAGGAGCAGCCAGCAAAGGCGCTGATTGTTGCCAAACAATTGCAGCAAGTATTAGCAAATACTGCTGGTCCGCAATAACACCAACTGACCCACCCTTTCGCCGACACCCAAATACTCCCGCCCCCGCACGGTGCATCTGCTGACGCAGATACCCCTTGCGGTCTTGGGCCCGGCGCCGCGCTTGCGCGGCGCCGGGCCAAACGGGAGCCGAACATTCCAAGATGTTTGGCGACGGGCGGGAGGCATTGATTGGGGTCTAACGATTTGCTGCCGCACATGATCCTCGGCAGCGTCATTTTCTCGTGATAATGGCACTGATAAGGGTCCGGCGGTGTACAAAAGTACTGCCGAAGTGGGAAACCGATCTACCTAATGATCCACCAAATGAAATTTTTTCAGCCGTTCGTGCGGTTATTGAGCGACATTGCGAAAGCTGAGGGAACAGAGGTGTCGGCCTAAGACAACTGACCAAGGCGCGCCAGATAGAGGGAACCTTAAGAGATGGCTGCTGCCCCCCCTAAGCACACAGCAGTCTTTGCCAAGCTGCTGGCCCGAAACCTGCTTGAGCGTGGCTATTCCGAAGAAACGATATTTCGCGGCACTGCCTTTGACGCGTCTTTGTTAAGCGAGAAGGCTCCAATCGCGGATGCCGCCGATGTCCTGAATTTCATGGAACAAGCTGAGGTGCTGACCAAGAATGATCTTTTTGGCTTTCAGCTTGCGCAGGGACAGGACATCCGCGGCCTTGGGTTGGTGTGTTTTGTTGGGTTGGCTGCACCAAACCTGGCTGGGTTTCTGGTCAATTATGCGCGCTATGCTCGGGTCGTCAGCGACGTATTGGAGGTGGATGTCTCCAAGCTGCCTGAAACCGGGACAGTAAGCTGGAATTATTCGGTGCCCGCCAACGTGCGTCGACGTCAACACATTGAGTATTCAAGCACGTTATTCCTAAATACACTGCGCCACTATTCCGCCACTCACCTGATCCCTCAGAGGGTTTGTTTTGGGCATCTTCGGCGGGATAACATCGCCCCTTTGGAAGCGTTTTATGGCTGCGAGATCAGTTTTGGTGAAGACCACAATAGTTTCGAGTTCACGGCAAGCGAACTAGAACTGCCATTGATCTCCGCCGATGAGCAGCTGCTGAAGGTGTTGCAAGGATACGGCGACCAGGTCCTGGCTGAAAAAAGCCGTGAAGTGCCGGGGCTGGTTTTTGAAGTCGAGCGAATTATTGCCGATCTATTGTCCTCCGGAGCGGCAACGCTGGACACTGTTGCTGCCAAGCTCGGGATGAGCCCACGCAGCCTGTCACGCAAGCTTGCCGCCGAAGGAACCAGTTTCTTTCGCGTGCTCGAAGATCTGCGCAAATCATTGTCCAAGACCTATTTGCGCGACAGCGATCTGGTTTTGGCTGAAATTGCCTTTTTGCTGGGTTATTCGGGGCTTAGCAGTTTCAATGATGCCTTTAAGCGGTGGACCGGCTACAGTCCTGGCCAATATCGGACAACATGACGCAAGCCAAACGTCGACCCATTGACCAGTGTTTTGCCAAGACTGCGACGGGACACAGCACAGTTTTATCTTCGTTCAACATAGGCTTGTGCAGCGTGCCGAGGTACGGATTTCCAATGCAGGTCAATAGAATTACGCTATCAGGTAGAAGACCTTAAACGCTGCAAGTTTGAAATAAATTCTCTTATAACCATATGTATGAATAAGTTATAAACGCATTGACCCGTTGGGCAGCTGTTCTATACGCAGTAATCCCCAGGCCGTCTATTTTTCCGGTCTGCAGAGACATAGAACTCCGAGTTTGAGACCGTCCTGTGTCAGGGGCTAGACTGTGCGTTTGATGTTCACTAAGCGGTTGATTTGTACAGGAGGTTTCACAAAATGGCAGGCCAAGCCGGACAACACTCTGCAGTTTTTGCCAAGATGTTGGCTCAACAGTTGGTGGATGACGGTTATGACGCAGCCAAGATCTTCCGCGGTACCGCATTTGATTCCAGCTTGCTGCAAGAAGACTCCCCAACCTGTTTACTGGCTGATAGCGCTAATTTTTTTGAACGGGCCGCTTCGCTGACCAAAAATGATAACTTGGGTTTTCAGATGGGCAAAGACCGCGATATCCGGCGTATCGGCCTTATGTGCTATGTTGGGCTTGCAGCGCCAACTGTAGGTGGATTTTTGGCGAATTTTGCGCGCTACTCGCGGGTATCCAGTCAGGCGTTGGAAATCGATATGTCGCGGCTGTTAGACGGGGGGGTAATCGAATGGGAGTATGCGATCTCTCCAAGTTTGCATCGGCGCCAATATGTCGAGTTTTCAGCCGCCAGCCTGCTGCATACAGTACGCCATTTTTCTGAAAACTCATTGACCCCGCGCGTGGTTAGATTTCAGCACAATCGGCTGCACGGGATCGACGAAATGGAGGCCTATTTTGGCTGCAAAATCGAGTTTGGCGCGGCGCGTAACGGTTATGAATTTGCTGTAGACGATCTGGACCTGCCACTGTCCTCGGCCGACGAGCAACTACTGAGAGTGTTGCAAGGGTACGGCGATCAGGTTCTGGCGGAAATGGCGCGTCAAATGCCGGGATTGGTGGTCGAAGTGGAACGGGCGATCGCCGATCAATTGGGCGCAGGCTCGGTGACGCTGGAAACCGTCGCCGCCGGTATGGGGATGAGCCCGCGCACTCTGTCGCGCAAACTGGCCGCAGAGGGCACCAGTTTCTTTCGATTGCTGGAAGAGCTGCGCAAGTCGCTGTCCAAAAGCTATTTGCGCGACAGCAATCTGGTGCTGGCGGAAATAGCCTTTTTGTTGGGCTATTCAGGGCTCAGCAGTTTCAATGATGCCTTCAAACGCTGGACGGGCCACAGCCCCGGACAATTTCGCACAGTGTAATTCGAAGACCCAATGGGAGCTGACCGATCCAAGATGACGGCGTCTCTGCCACAATTCGGCCTAAATTCAATTTCCATAGCCCGATCTGTGCACCTGCCGCACGCGCCGAATTGACTTGATTCCGTGTCCAGTCCGGCCTCCCTCAGCGACAATGCTGCCTGGTTAAAGGCTTTGTTTCCCAGATGGTTGGGAAACAAAGCCAGTTTAGGTCAAATTGAAGGCGAAACCGCCTTTTTAGCTGCAGATCCCTAAAATTTGTTTAAACGCATGCTATCTTTGATCGTGGCATTTTTCAGGCGTCGTTTTGGCCAGATCTTGCCATGGATACGGCGTGGCGCATGGGGGTGTGACCTGATCCTGATCCACTCAACGAGAAAGCAAACCCGGTAGCTGCCGCTCCGGGACAATACAAAATTGAAGATGGCACGTCGCAAGGCGGTGCTCTCTTGGCGGCTGGGCTGCCGAATGGGGGATGAAATGAAAGATATTGCACATAAGGGGAGTATAGCCTCTTCGCTGCAAATGGCTCAGGTGGGTACGGCTGCTGACGGGACTGGAATACCGATAGGGATTCTCCGCCCGTTACGCCCGTTTGCGTTGATTCCAGCCAATATCAATGCAGCCTTTTCGCAGACCGTACCCGGCGCCACCAAGCGCCTGGGGGGCGGGGGGACTGAGGTTTATGCCAAAGCGGGCAAGCGGGTATTGGATGTGGCACTGGTATTGCTGACCCTGCCGGTGACATTGCCAGTGATTGCACTCTGTGCTCTGGCCCTCTGGATCGAAGGTGGCTCGCCATTCTACCGTCAGGATCGGTTGGGCCTGCAGGGCGGGCGTTTTTCAATCCTCAAGCTGCGCACCATGGTGCGGGATGCGGATAGCCTGCTCGAACTGTGTCTGGCCGCCTGTCCCGAATTGCGCCGCGAGTGGGACGAGACCCAAAAGCTGAAACAAGATCCGCGCATTACCCGGGTGGGCAAGGTCTTGCGGGCCACGTCACTGGATGAGCTTCCACAGTTGTGGAATGTGCTAAAGGGCGACATGAGCCTGGTTGGACCACGTCCTATGATGCCGGATCAACTGCCACTCTACGGAGACCCAAGAGCCTATTTCGCGCTCAAGCCTGGTATCACCGGCGTCTGGCAGGTTTCTGCCCGCAACGAGAGCCATTTTTCATACCGGGCACAGATTGATGCGGCCTATGGCCAGCAGCTGTCGATGCGCGCAGATCTATCCCTTATGCTGCGCACAGTTGGCGTGGTCCTGCGGGGCACGGGGTATTGAGCTGTCGCTGTGATAATCCCGGCGGGGGGAAATTGCTGCGCAGTCTATTTGCTGCGACGCCTGTACGTGATACCTTTGGGGTGGAGATCAGGGCATGAGAGAAATATTGGCCGCTGAGTTGGACGGCGCCGAAAGTGCGCTGCAACCACAATGGAAAGTAGAACCTGCGATGAGCGAACAGGGGTTTAAGAAATTCCGCCGTCGTCGCGGCAGCCGACAGGATCCGGTGATCGAAGACGTGCCCGAACTGCCAGAGTTTCCTGAACAGCTGCAACCTGAAATCATCGCGCAAGTGCCTGCGCCGCTGCCGGAACCCTGGGAACTTCTGCGCCGGGTTCCAATTGGCGTGCGCGAGCATCAGCTGGCGCGCTCTCCACTGGTGAATTTCTTTCGTGACGACCCCGCCGCCAAGGCCTTTGATCTGCTGCGGACCCGGTTGTTGCATACGCTCAAGGCAAACGGTTGGAAACGGGTGGCCATTGCTGCTCCGACCAGTGGATCTGGCGCCACCTTCACCGCCGTCAACCTGGCGCTCAGCCTAGCGCGGGTGCCGCACAGCCGTACAATTTTGATGGATCTGAACCACCGCCACCCCGGCGTGTCGGATGCGCTGAAAATGGATCAACCAGGGGATATGTCCGGCTTTCTGACCGGCGAGGTTGCGATGGAGGAACACCTGATCCGACCCGCTGAGACGCTGGCTCTGGGCCTGACCGATGCCCCGGACCGCAACGCCGCCGAGATCCTGCACGACAGCTACTGTGCGGCGACATTGGCGGATATGATTGATCGCACCAACGCGGATGTGGTGATTTATGATCTGCCACCCGTTCTGGAATACGACGATTTGACTGCGTTTCTGCCGCAAGTCGACGGCGTCCTGCTGGTCTCGGATGGCACCCGAACCACGGCCGCACATTTGGCGGCCTGTGAAAAGATGCTCTCGGGCCATACTGAATTGTTGGGCGTTGTTCTGAACCGTGCCCGTCACGCCGCCGGTTTGATCTAAACGGTCAACCATCTGAACTTGTCATAGTTTTGCCCGCTTGCCATGGTGAATAGGGCATATCCCTGCCATGGCAGGACTAGGATAACAGCGTTGAGACATTGAATGGGCCCGATTTACTCTTTCGAAGATTTTGTGGACATGCTGCGCCGCCGTGCGGGCATGATTGCCAAGCTGGTCTTTTTGGGCGCGCTGCTGTCACTATGGTACGCCGCCCGGCAGCCGCATATATACCAATCCGCCGAAGTGATCCAGATCGTCCAGCCCAAGATCGCAGATGATCTTGCCAGCTCTACCGTCGAGGGATCCTCGGCGCGTCGCCTGCAATTGATCCAACAGCGTTTGATGGCGCGTGGCACGGTGCTGGAGATCGTCGAAAAGTACGACCTGTTTGCCGATAGGCCGCAGCTGAAACCGTCCCAATTGGTGGCTTTGATGCGCGAATCCATCACCATCGAAGGCGTCGCTGCTGCCCGCGAAGGTTTTGCTGATGATGGCACCATTTCGGTTCTCACCATCATCGCCAAGATGCCCACCGCCGAGCAGGCCCAGCAAGTGGCTCATGAGTTTGCCCGCCGCACCATCGAGCTGAGTGTCAATTCCCGCATTGAATTGGCCCGCGAAACCCTGACCTTTTTTGCGGATCAAGAGGCCGCACTGGCGGCAGATCTCAGCGCGATCGAGGACGAGATTGCCACGTTCCGCACCACCAACAACCTGACCTCGCCCGGGGATGCCGAATTCCGCCGCTCCGAACTGGCGACGATCAATGGTGGCTTGCTGGATATCGCCCGCGAGCAGATCGAGATCCGCCGCGCCGCCGACCACGCCACTGCAACCGAACGTCCGGCAACAGCGCAAAGAATGCTGGCCGGTTTCCAGGAACAATTGGCGACGCTAGAGGCACAGCGCGACCTTTTGATCGAGCGCAAAAGCGAGCTAGAGGCCTCGCTGGAGATCTCTCCCGAAGTTGAGCGTCAGTTGGAAGTTTTTGAGCGGCGACAGCGGCAGCTGCAGACCTCGCTCAACACCATCACCGCACGCCGTAGCGAGGCCGAGGTGGGTTTTCGCCTGGAAACCTCCCATCAGTCCGAACGTTTGACAGTGATCGAACCCGCTGCATTTCCGGATTACCCGATCACGGGAGGGCGCAAACGTTTGGCCATCATGGGAACACTTGCCAGTGTGATGTTGGCGCTGGTGCTGGCTTTTGTGCAAGAACTGCGCCATCCGGTGCTGCGCAGTGCTGCTCAGATGCAACGTGAAACCGGGCTGTCCCCGGTGGTGTCGATCCCAGTTCTGGACACCCGGATCAAAAGACGCCTGCGGGATCAGTGGCGCCGTCGTCCCACTCCGGACGCTGGCGCCTAAAACACAACGGCAATTTGCGGACCGGGCCTGACCGAAGGGGGCGGGCGTTTGTGCAAGCCGAACCTCTGTCAGCCCAAAGCACTGATCATCGCGGCAATCTTCTCGCTATGATACCACAATGCGCCAGCTCCGATGGCACAGGTCATGCCGGCAAATCCCAAGTCATGCAAGGCATCCCAGACCTGATATTTGCGGGCCAGCCAAATCAGCACCGGATAGGCAGCCAGCATTGACAGCCCCAAAGCGGCAATACCGCCGGGTAGGCCAAACAGGACCACTCCCACTAGAAACATTAACGTCTGCAGCACTGCGCGCGTAGCGGTGAAGACAAAGAACGCCTGGCTGTCACCCGCCGCCAGCGCGGCCTGATCATAGGTCATGCCAATCACCGCAGGCGCCAGCGCCAGCGAGATCAGAACCACCATAGGTCCGGCCTGCGCATAGCGATCATCATAAAGAAACTCGACCAGACCCGGCCCGATCCACGCCATCACCCACAGCAGGGACAAGATGCCGATGCTTAGTCCTGCGCGCAATATGCGCTGCTTGCGGTGGTTTTCCGGTGCGGCTTCAACAGGTTTGTCGCGGTAAACCGGGATCATCAGCCTTTGGTTCACCGCATGACCCAGCAGCATGGGAAAGCTGGCCAGGAAATAGCCGATATTATAAATGCCCAGCACTTCAAGCGAGACGAATTTTCCTAGAATGGCGCGGTCCCCCTGCGAGGTCGCGAACCAGAATGCGGTGGACAGGAAGATCCATTTGCCAAAGTGGATCAACTCTTTGGCGGCGGCTTTTTCCCAGCGAAAATGGTTGCGGATACCGGGCATGCCAAAATGCGTCAGCGCCAGCTTGGCCAGCGCCTGCACCACGCCGCCCAGCACCAGTGCCAACACGGATTGGGTTAATAGCGCCAAAATAATCATCGATCCAATGCCAATCACCTGGCTGGCCAGATCCAGAGCCGTCAACCGTCCAACCAGCAGATGCCGATGCGCGGTTTCGATTCTTGTGGGATTAAATCCGGCGATCAATAGCGTGATGCCGGCAATTGGCAGGAATACTGTTAGTTCAGGCGCGCCGTAGAATTGCGCCATCGGCCAGGCCACCAGACAGGTCAGGACCCACAACAATAGCCCACGGGTTACCTGAATGCTCCAGGCAGTATTGAGGAAGTCCGGGTCATCTCCGCGTTTGCTCTGGGCAATCGACGGGCCAATACCCACGTCCGAAAACAGGGATAGCCCTACCGTCACCACAGAGACCAGCGCCATCAGGCCAAAGGCTTCGGGGAACAGCAAACGGGTCAGCACCAGATTGGCCGCCAACCGCAGTGCCTGACTGCCTCCGTAACCGATCACCAGCCACGACGCTGAACGCAGCACCCGCGCCATCAGGCCGTGTCCTTGAAAGAGCGGCGCAAGTAGGGCCATGGAGTCTCCTGAACTTTGATAGCGGCACGCTATTGCCGACGGAGAATCGCGTCAATCATCGTCATGGGCAACCGCGTGTCGAACGCCGAATTATAGGTCCATGGCGCAACAATCCTGTGTTATAGCAAGGATTGGCATTCAATGCACGGACTGCGGGGCACCTGCACTTTGCAAGCCGGTAAACCAAGGCTAACCTGCGGCGAACATCTCATGCCAATCGGACATCCGTTTTGAAAATCGCCTATATTCTCAACACCTACCCCCAGCCCTCGCACAGTTTCATCCGCCGTGAAGTGCAGGCACTGGAACGTCAGGGCGTTCAGATGTTGCGGCTGGCGATGCGTGCCTCGGAAGCGAAACTGGTCGATCCTGCTGATAAGGCAGAGGCAGATCGCACTCAATACGTCCTGCGCACCGGCGCGGCGCGGCTGGTGCTGTGTTTTCTGGCCGAGGTCATATACGCGCCGCATCGCGTCTGGCGGGCTTTTTGGCTGGCGTTGAAACTGGCGCGCACCTCGGATCTGGGGATACTGCGGCACCTAATCTATCTGGTTGAGGCCGCCTATGTAAAACGCCGATGTGCTAGTGATGGCATTCAGCACATGCATGCGCATTTTGGCACCAATGCCACTACAGTCGCGATGCTAGCCAATGCGCTGGGTGGGCCGGGCTACAGTTTTACCACTCATGGCCCTGAAGAGTTTGACGCACCTGTGGCCTTGTCATTGGGGGAAAAAGTAAATCGGGCCGCGTTTTCCGTGGCGATCAGTAGCTTTGGCCGTAGTCAGCTGAGCCGCTGGGCCAAGTTTGATCGTTGGGACAGCATCAAGGTGGTGCATTGCGGTATCGAACCTGACAAGTTTGCCGATCGCGTTTCGGTTCCCACCGGATCGCTGCGTTTGGCCTCGATTGGTCGGTTTGTCGAGCAGAAGGGACAGATGATACTGGTGCAGGCCATGGCGGAACTGGTGCAGCATGTGCCTGATGCGCACCTCTCGTTGATCGGCGATGGTGAGATGCGCAGTGAACTGGAACAGGCAATTTCAGCTCATGGTTTGCAGGATAATATCACCCTGACAGGCTGGTTGTCCGAGGCAGACGTGCGAGCTGAATTGGCGGCGTCCCACGCACTGGTGTTGCCGTCTTTTGCCGAGGGGCTGCCGATGGTGGTGATGGAGGCCATGGCCGCTGCGCGCCCGGTGATCACCACCTATGTGGCCGGCTCGCCTGAACTGGTGCAAGAGGGCAAAACCGGTTGGCTGGTGCCTGCTGGCGATGTCAGTTCGCTGGTGACGGCGATGTTGGAACTGGCCGCCGCGCCTCATGATATTTTGGTGCAGATGGGGCAGGCGGGTCGCGCACGGGTTTTACAGCGACATGACAGTGAGGTCGAGGCCGGAAAGTTGGCAGAGCTATTTCGTCAGGTGATCGAAGAAAAACCTTAGAATAGGGCCCGACATCGGATCAGCTATCGTCCGCGTGCCCAGCGAGTTTTATCCGCAAACAACGGTGTTTTCACCAGCAGCGAAACCAGTGCATAGACCGCAAACCCGACCGGGTCATGCAGTGCCATTCGCAGCAGTCCGGCTATCCCCAGGCGAGGTTTGTCGTCGTTCTGCATCAGCGCGGGAAACATCTCCGCAATCTCAACCACTCCGACGTTCTGCCGTCGCCGAACACGCACCAGATTGCCCAGACCTTCGACCATGGGCCAGTGATAGCGCGCCACAACCGAGGCCCGCTCGGTCGGTGTGAAACTAAGCCGGGCAAAGGTGTCGTCGGAAATAATGTCTGGCCATTGGTCCCAGCGCTGACGACCGGCACGAGTCATGGCGAACAGACCAAATCCTGGAACACCCAAAGCGACAAAAGGCAGTTGCTGCCAAAACCGGCCATAGGCACGGGTAGTCCAGCTAACTGCTGGGGCCACGGCAGGGCGTCCGCTGGCATAGAAGGCCACATCATCGGTGAGAGCCATCGCGATCTGAGGCAACAGATCCGGCTCGACCACCACATCGGCGTCCAGATAGATCAATACCTCGCCTCTAGCCAATGCGTCCCCAGCGTTCAGCGCGTTCAGTTTTCCGCCTTCGGGCAAATCCAAAACCTGCATGCTCCAGCCTGCAGATGGTGACACTCTGCCCGCAATCAATGCGGTATCGTCACTGCAGCCGTTGGCCAGCACCAGCACCTCGCCTGTTGTTCCATCGGGCAAGGCGGATGAAGCAAACAGCGCCTCAAGACAGGCACCGATATAGGCGGCCTCGTTATGGGCTGGGATCAGGACCGAGATCAGGCGGCTCATCGCACCGCCACCAAAGCGTCCCAGCGGGGATTATCATCGCTAAGGGTGCGTAATGCGCCCCAGCTTCCCCATTTGGCCGGGGTGTAGACATCGGTATAGGCCGTGAACATCTGCCCGCCGAGGGCCTGCCAACCGGCCAGTAACTCTGTGTAAAGCGCGCCCATTTCAGGTGTATAGTTGAAGTGCGTGAAGAACCCGGTCAGCGCTGCATCATCAACCATGGGCCCGATGCCGACCACATGGCTGCCGCCTTCGTACATGATCAGGTCCAGCCCATGTTCGGCAGCAATATCCGCGTGATAGGGCAACACGGTTCCCAGCAGATCGGTTAGTGTATCCGTTGGATCGCCTGAAATCAGCCCGTCGCGCAGCTCTAGACCGGCCTGAGCGCTGGCGACATCATAGCGATGCGCTTTGATAAAGTCGCGGCGTGCCTGACCCTTTAAACTCTTGCTCTTGGCGGTGTCTTCAGCCCGTTCGGCACTGTCGGCGATCCAGGCTCGTACCACGCCAGCCCGATCTTTCAGACCCAGGACGCCGCCAAAATAGCCGGTCACCGCATAAGCATCGAAATAGTCGGCGGGGGCGCGGCGGTTGGCTTGTTCGGCGGCCCACAGCGGGGCCTTCAGGATCTGTTGTTCCAGACCCAGCCAGCCGGTCTGGGTGGCCATCACCCGCACCAGTTGACCAGAGGCATGTTCGCCAAAGGCCTCGCCCCAGATCATGGCCATTTCGGCGGCGCGGCCACCGTAGAACTGCATCCACAGATCATCACCGCCCCAGCGCGTGCGGGCCTGATCATCGGCCCATTTGGCCTGCACAAACTGCCAGTTCCAGACTTCGTTTGAGTATTCCACATAGGTCTTGTGGCCGTCCTGTAGACTATCGGCAGCCATCCGGGCGAACTGGCGAAAATAGCTGTCGTCTGCGGCATGCGGCATGGTGAACCAAGGGGCTGTGTTCAGTTGCTTGGCCAACTCCAGCATCACCTCGGCGGGGACCCCAGTGCGGCCCCAGGTGTAGTCCGTGACCTGTGGGCGGTCCTCCCAGCCTATCTGGCCCGATCCATTGGTGGCCATCCAATCCATGAACCTCAGCGCCGCAAATCCCTGCAAGTGGTCCAGCCACAGAGGATTGAACAGGGCACCAGCCTCATGGGCGTCCAGATGCTCTTGTTTGACCACAGTAATATTGCGGACATAGTTATCGGTGTGATCCCGATCAGTGCGCTGGATGCGGATCTCAACCGGGCCGGGGCCGGGCGTGAAGTCGAACCAAACCTGGCCTTGACCATAGCGCACGTTGCGACCCCGCCCCGAGACCTCGATAATGCCGTCGCCCTCGAACTGCAGCAGATAGCGCCCGGTCAGCGAGGTAGCTGTTTCTGGCAGGTCGGTCAGGATCACCGTGCCGATGGAGCCCAGCTCGGGCGGAATAGCGGTGGGCCAGCCGTCGGGGCCCAGATAGCCAGCTACCGCCAAATCATCATGCCCAGCACCGCCCCATTGGCCCGCGATATGGCCAATCCAGGGCCGAGCGGTTTTGAAGTGATCCAAAAACGGAGCCTGCGGGCTCCAGTCGGCGATTGGTGCCAGGTTGATGGCAATGGGTTGGCGCGTTGCCGTGTTGACCGCGGCTTTAACGTCCGAGAACGGGGTGTTGAGCCGCGTTGCCTCGGGTTCGCCCGGCATCTGCGCGGGATCGGGTGGCAATGCGGTGCGGGTTGAGTGGCCCTGCGCGGCTTCCCACGCGATCTGTTGCAATCGTTTGGCCAGCTGGGGCGAGGGCGCGTCGTAATCTGCGCCCCATCGATCGCTCAGTTGGTGGGGCAGGCCCTGGGGATCGTCGCCCGTCAGCACCGCATATTGCAGCAGGGCAATGAAATAGAACCCGATGTCATTGGGGTGGATATCGTCGGAAAACACATCGTTGATGCGCTTTAACCCCGGTACAGTGCCGGCCTGAATAGCGTCATCCAGTCGCGCCATGGCTTGACCCGCGGGCAGCAGCTTAATGGTGCCGCCAGTGTTGGCATTGACCTTGTCGACCACGCCTTGCCAGCGCGGCAAGTCCTGCGCCAGCCGGTCGCGCCAGGGGATGGCCATGCCGTCGTCAAACTCGACCACCTTGCCGCTGCCGCTATCCAGACTGTGCCAGGTTTCTTGCACGTAGAACTGAGTGTTCCGATTGGCGGCGAGCGACAGGTAGTAAAATCGCGTCACGGCATCCGGTGTGTTGCTCCATTTCAGGTGATTGGCCAGTGGGATGGCTTCGGTCACGATGACAGCGTCAGTGGGTTGGCGCAGCCGGATGCGGGCATTGATGCCCTCGGCGCTGTCAGCGTGGTCCCAGTTGTACTGCAACGGCGCCCCATTGATGATCTGGGCCTCAACTGAAACAGCGGCCTCGCTGCGGGCGTTCAGCAATTGGTTCAGCATCTGCGGATTGTCGGGACCAAACAGGCTGTGACCGATCATCACCACCGACCCTATGATGGTGCTCCAGCTCATCGTGCGACTCCGGTGCGGGGCAGCGCGGTCACCACCTGCCAGACAATATCCTGCACCTGACGCGCTGCCATGACAGACAGTGCATTCGCCTTGCTGCCAACAGCGCGGGTCAATTTGTGCGGCAAGCCAGCAGCCGAGCGGTGATACAAAACCGAATAATGTGTCAGTGCCAGCACATAGGCCCCCAGGTCGCTGAAATGAATCATGTCCTGTTTGCCTGATGGTTCCAGTGCAAACAACTGTTGGCGTTTGGTCAGCCCGTCGATCTGGCCTGCTTCGGCTGCACGTGCCACAGCGGCCATCACTTGGCCGCCGGGGATCAGATAGATCGGGCGTTTTGGGTTTCGGCGCGTATCTGACCCCGCCAATTTGCCCAGCCACAATTTGTCCAAATCGTTGTCGATCCGATCCAGCCAGCCTGCAGGATCATCCAGTCGGTGCCATGTCTCATACAGGTAAATACGGGTATCGGGTGAGGCTTCGCGCACCAGATTGCCCCATTTGCGCAAATATTTGGCCGATCCATGATAGCGCACCGCGTCGCGCAGCTCGACCATCTCGGTCAGCACCACGGCATCATACTCGCCTGACCCCAGCGCCTCATGCGCGTCGCGGTAGATCGGGGGAGGGTTGACCTTGTCAAAATCCAGGATGTCCTCGCTCGGTTCCCAGTGCTGTTTCAGACTGGTGCCTGACCCAAGCTGGCTGTTCCAGCGGTGCCCATCACCTGCTAGCTGCGCCAACATGTGCGGCATGTCACTGCCGACCAAAGAATGCCCCAGATGAAAGACGTTCAGCGGCGTAGCCGGTGGGGACAGTATCTGCACTGGTACCGTGGAAGCAGCCGCACCAAAGGCGGGTAGTAACGTTAGAAGGGCCAGAAATCCCCGTCGTTTCATTGCTGTCGCCTCATCTCGGCGTCTCCTTAGCTGCGCATCTCAGCACTGGTTACAATCACCCCAGCACCGATGGCAAAACGCCCTTCAATCACGGTCCCTTGAGCAAAAGGCGGTTGCTCGGCGGTGAAGTAGGCCTGAAAATTACCCTGCTCCAAATCTAGCACCAATTCCATGCCGTCAAAGCCGAAAAACCGTTCGCTTAAAGTGTACTGGCATTTATAGGCGGCTTCTTTGGCCGAAAATATCACCTTGGCCAACTGGCCAGGATTGGCCTGAGTCTGTAGCCAGTGCTGTTCTTGCTCTGAGCAAATTGCTGACAGCAGATTGTCGGCCAGTGGTGTGTCTTCCTCGACATCAATGCCCAGAGCGCAGAGATCACTGCTATGAGCAACCACAGCCATGGCGCAGCTGCGAGTGTGGGTGATCGAGCCGGCCAAGCCATCAGGCCAGATCGGCGCGCGCTTCTCGCCCACTAAAATGGGGTGCGGCAAACGTCCCAGATCAACCATCGCCGCATGGGCGGCTGCGCGGCCAGCGGCAAACTCGCGGCGGCGTTTGTCGACTGCATTTGGCGACAGGCAGGCCAGTTCCGCTGCAAACGGGGCAGGTGGGTTGTCCAGTGGATCGCTCACCGCCAGCGCCACATCCGCGCCAAACAGCGGTCGGGCTAGGGCTAACCGTTCCGCAATCTGCGTCGTTGGGGCTGTACTCATCCGGTCCTTGCTTTGCGGTTTGCCCGCATCGCGCGGCGTTTTGACATGGTGTCCGACTTGGCGGCTTCAGTTGCGGCCAATGCCTCGGCATCAGGTTTGTCTTCGACCAAAGGACCACCACCAGTCAATCCCTCCAGATGTGTGGCGAGGCCGGACAGGGTTGGAAAGCGGAAGATGTCGGTGATCGACAGCTTGGTCGCGCCGGTTTCGGCCCGGATATCGCGATGGGCCTGAACCGCCAGCAGAGAATGCCCACCCAGCGCAAAGAAATTGTCCTGCGCGCGGACGTTGGCGACGCCCAGAATACGCCCCCAGATAGCAGCAATTTGCGCCTGCGCCCCAGCGGTTGGAGAAGGCGCATCAACTGCAGTCACTTCATGGGCAGGCAATGGATCGGGCAAGGCATTGCGGTCGATCTTTTTGTTTGGCGTCAACGGGAAGTCATCCAGCGTCACGATATGCGCGGGCACCATCACCTCGGCAAGACGCAACGCCAGACTGCCACGCAAGGCCAAATCGTCCACTGGGGAGGAAGTGGTGATATAGCCAACCAGTTGCTCGTTGCCGCCCAACTCGCGCGCAACGACCACAGCACTGTTGACCCCGGAAAAATCAACCAAAGCAGCTTCGATCTCGCCAAGTTCAATCCGTTGGCCGCGGATTTTCACCTGCGTGTCGCTGCGACCAAGGAAGTCGAGACAGCCATCGCCGCGCCAGCGCACCAGATCGCCGGTGCGATACATCCGCGCGTCACCGCCGGCAAAGGGATCAGGCACAAACTGGCTGGCGGTCAGGTCCTGGCGCTGCCAATAGCCCGCCGCAACGCCATCGCCACCAATGAACAATTCCCCAACAGCGCCGATGGGCATGGGCTGGCAGGTATCGTCCAGAACATAAACGCTGGTATTGGCAATCGGCGTCCCGATCGAGGCGGTGCCCGACGGGGTTGCATCAAGTGTTTGCACTGTGGACCAGATGGTGGTCTCGGTCGGCCCATACATATTGTGGATCTGCGCCTGCGTGCACTGGCGCAGCGTGGCCACCAGATCCCCCGGCAGCGCCTCGCCGCCGATCATCAGCTGCTGCAATTGGCCCAGCGCCATCCGCGCCTCGTCGTTCATCGAAATCATCCGCGCCATCGACGGAGTGCATTGCATGTGGCTGACATCGTGGCGTATGATCTGCGCAGCCAGCGAGAAGTCATCCGCGGCCAGTTCAGTGGGCGCATTGGACCGGCGCAACACTTCGGCCAGCGGTTTCAGCCCCTCCATCACCACTGCAGGTTCGATGCCATAGTCGATCAGACAGGCAATCTCATCCACTCCGATGCGTTTCAGCTGTTCCACCCGTGCCACTGCGTCCTGCACGGTGCCAAATAGCCCTGAGTCCTCAAAATACCGCTCAAAGGCAAACTCAAGGATCGCCTCCAGCTCATCCTCGCTGAGAATATCCAACTGCATTTCAAAGGCGTTTGTTACGCCTTTGGGGCGCTTAAAGGCGGGAAAGGCCCAAGCATATTGTTTGATCAGCCCGGCGGCCGCGCGCAGGTAATCCTTCATCGGTTCGCGGGCAATGGCACGCGCCTGTTCGCGGGTGTCATCCAGATAGGTGTGTAGCATCAGAGTAACGGTGAAATCATCCGGGTTGTGTCCGGCGGCGCGCAGAGCACCGTGGTAGATGCGGATCTTGCCGGCCACTTCGTCGATGCTCTGCCCCAGCAGGTGGGTCAGCACATTGGCACCAATCTCACCGGCTTCGCGCCAGGTGTCGGGATTGCCTGCGGTCGTCACCCAGATCGGTAGTTCTTTGGAGACTGGTCGCGGCTGGGTCACCACCGCATGATTGGTGCCATCCTGGCGGGGGAATTCGACTTCTTCGCCGCGCCACAGTTTGCGCACGGTTTCGATGGCCTGATACAAAGCGGGTTTATTGGCGGGCGGAGTGTTTTTCGGGCGCAGGATGAAATCATCCGGTTGCCAGCCCGAGGCAAAGCCAATCCCGGCGCGGCCATTGGTCAGGTTGTCGATCACCGACCATTCCTCAGCGATACGGGCTGGGTGATGCAGGGGGGCGACACAGGACCCAGCGCGCACGCCGATGTTTTCGGTGACCGCCGCCACAGCCGCGCCGGTCACTGCCGGGTTGGGGTAGGGACCGCCAAAGGCGTGGAAATGCCGCTCGGGCGTCCACACAGCGTTAAAGCCGTTCTGATCGGCAAAGCGGGCCCCATCCAGTAGCAGCTGGTATTTCTTCGGTCCCGGCCCGTCGTCATTGCCCCAATAAAACAGATTGAAATCCATCTTGCGGTTGGACATTGCAATGGGACCGTTTGACAAGTTCAACCGGCTTTCATCGCTGGACAGCACCAGTTTCAAACCGCGTGACAAGGTCCAGAACAGTTCTAGAACTGAGATGTCGAACGACAAGCTGGTCAGTGCCAGCCAGATATTCCCTGCGCGGTGCGGGATGCGGTCATCCATGCCGGCAAAGAAGTTCGCCACATTGGCGTGACGCAGCATCACACCCTTGGGCGTCCCGGTCGAGCCTGAGGTGTAGATCAGATAGGCCAGATCCTGTGCTGTTGCCCCGCCATCCACATCCGCTTGATTGACGTCGGCTGTGGCATTGCTATCGATCTCAACCACCTGCGCGCCTGATGCAGGAAGACTGTCGCGCAGTCCGGACTGTGTGATAATCACCTGCGCCTGACTGTCAGTGATATAGTGGGCAATGCGATCAGCAGGATAGGCCGGGTCCAGCGGCACATAGGCACCACCGGCCTTCATCACCGCAAGTGCGGCAATAACCAATTCAGATGAGCGCCCGACATAGAGACCAACATGACTGCCGGGTTTGACGCCCAGACTTTGCAGCTGCGCAGCCAGTGCATTGGCGCGGGCATTCAGTGTCGCATAGCTGAGGCTCTGATCCTCATAGACCAGCGCGGTGGCCTCGGGGCTGCGGCGAACCTGCGCCTCGAAAGCGGCGTGGATGGTCAGGTCTGCGGTGTAATCCCGGGCCGTGGCATTCCATTGGGTCAAGATCTTGCGGCGTTCGCCTTCCGGCAAGATCGACACTGCTGACAGAGGTTGGTCATCAAGGTTTGAAATTTCGGTGAGGGCTTTACTCAGGCGGGCAGCTAGAAGCGCTGCCTCATCCTTGCCCAGTTGGGCGCAGTCGATGTGCAATCTAGCGCTGTCATTGGTCAGGGCCAGAGTTGCGGCGCACCCATTGATCGGGGCGTCAGCGTCCAGCATCAGGCCTAGATCGGGCATGCGCTGTGGTGCCAGCTCAGGGTCGCGGGCGATCAGGTCTGTGGCAAAGCCACCATATTTGGAAACCTTGGCCAGATCCATCTCCAGCCGGGGCAACAGGTCGGGCAGCGTCTCATCGCGGCGCGCCTGCAGCGGCACCCAGCCTGAAACCAGCCCTAGCACGGCCTTTGCTGTCAAATTGGCGCTGGACAGCGCCAGATCGACGGTGTCTTCACCCGAGCCCAGTACTGCCCAGGCCAGCACTGCAGCCTGTACCTGCATCACCGTCAGCGTCTGGGCTATGGGAATATCCAGTGTTTCATACCCACATTCAGCCCGATCCCGTGCCAGCGGCACTTGCACCGGCTGCATGGTCTTCAACGCCCGGCGCCAGTGGGTTTCACCCGCTTGGGTCGTGGCCATTTGCTGTGTCAGCACCCTGCCCTGCTCGGCGGTCAGGGCTGGCAGAATATCACCGGATTGGCACAGTTGTGCTAATTCGACAGCTGATCCGTCTGCTAGGGTCAAGCCGCTCAATGTCAGCGCGCCATCGCTGGTGGCGACGGTGAGCGTGTCTTTTGTCATCTCCAGCACCGTGCCTGCGGGACCAGAGCCATCAGCCGCCGTGGCCGCACCCACCAGCACAACCTGGCCATCGATTTCGACCTTGGCGGCACAGAGCGGGTTCCAATAACCGCCAAAATCCAGCCCACGCACCAGCCGCGACAGCTCTGCCGTTGGGCGGGAGAAATCCAGCCGCCCAGCAGCGATCGGACAGTCCGCGCGGGAAAAATAGCGACGCTGGATCAGATCTTGTGGTTGCCGTTGCAAGGCATCATCGTTCAACTGGGTTACCACATCGCCAAAGCTGTCCATTGCGGCGGCGTAGCATTTGGAATTCAGGCTGAATGCGGTCTCATCCTTGTCCAAGTTGAACAGGCGCTGGGCGATGATGTCGCCCTCGTCAACGCCGCCTTCAATCATGTGCCAGCTGATGCCGTGTTCGACCTCGCCGTTGATCAACGCCCAGTTTGGCGTGTTCAGCCCGGCATAGCGTGGCAATGGTCCGTCGTGAAAGTTGACCGCCCCGCGCGCTGCCAGCGCCAGCACGGAATCTGGGATCAGGGTCAGGTTGGCGATCGAGAACAGCCAGTCAAACCCGCCGGTCAAACCCGCGGCTTTGTCGTGTTGAAGCAGTCCGTTATCCGCTGCCCAGGCCCGGATGACGGGGTCGGTTGAGACCACCGCCCGGATGTCGTGCCCGCGTCGCAACAGGGTCTCGGCGCAACCGATAAGCAGAGATTCATTGCCGATGACAACACAAGAAAAATGACTCATTTCAAATCCTCCGGCGAAACGGCGGTCAAATGGGGTTCAGAAGAGGCGCGACGGTCTGACGCCAGCAGGCTGCGCAGGGCATGCGAGATAAGATCCCGCAGAAAATGGGGAGGGTCGCGTCGGGGTTTGTTGGACAGCAATCGTCGCAGCCGCCAGATCAAGCCGCCCGCCAACAGCGCCAGCGTTGCCACTGCAGCATAGAGCCCGCCGTGGTTCTTGATGAAATAATGCAGTCGCGAGTCAAACCAGTAAGACGGTGCGCGCGCCCAGTCCTTCATCCCGGTCGAGGCTGATCCGACGTGTTGCACCTCACTGGTGGGCAGGTAGTGGGTGTGCCAGCCAGCCTTGTCGGCGCGTCGACACAGGTCGGTTTCCTCAAAGTATAAAAAGAAGGTCTCGTCAAAACCGCCGATCTGCTCGATCATCTGGCGGCGGATCATCAGGCTGGCACCGGCTGTCCAGTCGACCTGCGTTTCCTTCTTGGGAATATCCAGCGCGACAATGGAGGATTTCAGCAGTCGTGAGAACACCCCGGTGCGGGCTGCGGCCTCGAATTCGCCGGCAATGGACGGAAACCGAAAGGCCGTGGCATGGGGCGTGCCATCGATGCCACGTACAAAAGATCCCACCAACCCGGCTTTGGGATTCCTTTGCAGGAAATCTCGCAGGCGCTGTATCGCATGGGGCTCAGGAAAGGCGTCCGAATTCAGCAGATAATAGTAGTCGGGCCGCGATCCGTTCGACAGTCCTGCGAACATGCCAAAATTCATCCCGGCGCCAAAGCCGCCATTGCGGGGTGATTGCAGTAACCTGAGCCGCTGGCCGTCCAGCCATCCGCGCTCTTTGGCCTCTTCGCGGATGATCTCAAACGATCCATCGCCCGAGCAATTGTCGACAATCACCACCTCGCCTGCCAGATCCTGCATCTCTTGCAGTGCCGCCTTGGCCGCACGCAGGGTTAGCTCCGGAGTGCGGTAATTCAGAATGATGGTCAGGATCGTCGGGTTGGTCATAGTCGCTTTCAAAGTTATTCGGCAGCAGCTGCGGTAGGGTGCCAATCGGGGGCGTCTGTTGCCGGACTGGCCTGCTGATTTTCGGCGCGCTTGATTTGTTGCTGTAGCTGTTCGGCCAGCACTGACACATTGGGTACCAGCACCATGCTGTCATGATCGCCCGGCACCTCAACCACATGGGTTTGCGGTGCCCATTTGATCCAGTCGTTGTCGTCATAGACATATTCACGGGTTTCGCTGACCCACTGGTCATCAGACACCTTCCAGTGCTGATCAAGCGACGGTCGGTACAGCGTCATTGACCCAGTCCAGGGTTTCAGGTCGTAGGTTTCCAGAGCTTCGCGGAAAGCGGCCTCGATCTTGTGGTTGTTGAAGTCCACACTGGGGTTTGCATCGGTCGGCTTGGGGCGACGTTTCTCGAACTCCCAACGAACCCGCGCCACGATCCATTCACCCAGATAAGCCAGGCCCTTCTCGCGCAACAGGTGGCCTTTGATGATCGCCTTGTCGCGGCGGCTCAATTCGGGGCGCATGGGCAGCGGCGTGTCGAGCATGGCCAGTTGCGCCACTGCGTCACCCTGATCTTTTAGTTGTTGGGCCATTTCATAGGCGGTGATGCCGCCGCCTGAATAGCCACCCAGCAGATAGGGCCCTTCGGGTTGGATTTGGCGCACCTCGACCAGATAGTCGCGCGCAGCCTCGGCCATCCGGGTGTGGGGGGGTTCTTCCCCGATTAAACCACGGGCTTGCAAACCATAGACCGGACGATCCCGTCCCACCATCTGCGCCAGATGACGCAGGTTCAGCACGTTGCCAAACATGCCAGCAACCAGGAAAAACGGCCTGCGGCCAGTGCCGTCACCGGGGTGCAGGGTGACAAGGTGTTTGAACTGCTGGGCGGCTTCAGATGTGCCACCGGATCCGGACATTGGGTTGTCTGAAGTCACACCGCCGCCAGTACGCTGGATGATCAACTCACCCAGTTTGACCACGCTTGGCGCTTCGAACAACACCGAGATCGGGAATTCAACGTCGAATTGCCGTTTGATCTGGGCAAACAGCCGCACCGCGATTAGCGAGTGACCGCCCAGGTCAAAGAAACTGTCCTCGATCCCGACCTGCGACACGCCGAGCAGAGAGGCAAAACAGCGTTCCAGTCCCTGCTCAACAGGGTTGCGCGGGGCGACATAATCGGTGTCCAATTCGGGCCGCTCAAAACTTGGCGCCTCGCCGTCAGCGGCGGCAGTGGAATGTTCGGTCTGAGTGATGAGTGCGGGCAGATCCAACGAGGAAACCACCACCTGTGGCAATCCAGTTGCCAACGCCCGGGACAGTGCCTCGGTCCCATCCTTGGCGGGGATGCCACCCGCAATATTCATCTGCAACCTTTGTTCCTCGGCGGACAGCGGCTGGGTGTTGCTGGTGGCGGCCAGCCCCAGTTTGGCAGCACTGGTATCGGCTTCCTCGGCGCCCGAGAAATCCAGTGCGCCATCCAGAC
Organism: Rhodobacterales bacterium 56_14_T64; assembly: GCA_002162795.1. Classification (GTDB taxonomy): domain Bacteria; phylum Pseudomonadota; class Alphaproteobacteria; order Rhodobacterales; family Rhodobacteraceae; genus Parasedimentitalea. The sequence goes on along the minus strand of MAAY01000106.1, from coordinate 34,704 downwards.
GTTTCATCTGAAAACCTTCGATCTCTACCAGTACTGTGCCAGTGGCATCGCTAAGGGTTACATCAAAGGTGGCAAACCCGTCGGTCTGACTGTCGGCCAGCCGCATATGGCTGCGGATCTCGTGGCTGAGAGGTGCAAACACCCGGATGCCGCGATAAGACACCGGCACCCACAGGGTTGCGCCGCCATAGCTGGGCACCAGATCAATCGCCCAGCCGGTGGCAAGGTCAAGCAGACCAGGATGCAACAACGCGCCATCATTTTCAGCAATCTTAGGTAGGCGCAGATGGGCCAGCCCTTCGCCGTCGCCAAAGGCGGTTTGCTCCAGCACATGCCAGCGCGGGCCAAATTTTAAGTTTTGCTCCTGTGGCGATCGCAAGCGGTCACCGCCGCCCGATGTCACCCGTGGGCAACGTGCGGCGATGGATGACAGTTTCAGCGGTTCGGGTTGGGGCGCATCGGGTGTCAGCACCAGCGAAGCCTGAGCGTTCAGCGCATAACCTTGTTGAGCCTCGCTGTGCACGGCAAAGCCATAGCCGTCTTCATTGGCCTCAAGCCGCACCAGCACTTGGCGCGCGGTGTCATCCATGATGCGTAGTGGACGCAGGAAATACAGGTCGCGAATTTCATAGGATCCGTCCGCGCCCTGCGCAGCCAGTGCCTCGGCGGCTAGCTCGATATAGCCGGTGCCGGGGACCAGCGCGGTGCCGTCGCGCGTGCGGTGATCGTTCAGCAGCCAATCGCCAGTACCGGTGAAACTGGAGGCAAAGATACGGTTACCGAAGGCATCAAAGCCCTGTTCCTGCAACAGCGGTTGGTCACAGGGTACACGGTCCGAAGGCCCATCACCGCCCATGCGCGCCGTCATTGCCTCGGCCGCCATGCCGGTGTCGCTCCAGACGCCCCAATCCACAGCCACCACACGGGTTTTGCCGCCCATGCGGTGCTTGGCCCAGGCGTTGAGGAATTCATTTGCCGCGACATAGTCAATCTGCCCAGCAGGTCGGGTCGCGGTAGAGGATGATGAAAACAGCACCATCAGATCCAGAGTGCCATCGGGGAACAACCCGTCCAGCACCCGCAAGCCACTGATCTTTGGCGCAAAGACCTCGGCGATTTGTTGTTCTGTCTTGGCCAAAATGGGGCCGTCATTGATCTGTCCCGCGCCATGAATGACGCCGGTCAGTTTGCCAAAGCGGGCCTCAGCAGTCCCGACCGCCTTGCGCATCTGGTCGCTGTTACAGACATCTGCTGCAAGTGGCAGCACCTGCCCTTTGCCAATTTCTTCTAGCGCCATTACCGCGCGGATACGTTGCGCGGTGCGGTTGGCAGGACTGTGACTGTGCAGGTAGTGGGCCCAGGTGTCGCGCGGTGGCAAACCATCGCGCGAGATCAGCGCAACCTTGGCGTTGTGGCTGCGCATCAGATCCGCAGCGATGGTCAGACCAATACCCCCATATCCGCCGGTGATCAGATAGTGGCCTTCGGATTTGAACACCGGATCCTCGGCTGTATTCAAAGGGATAGGGCGCCAGTTTTGTTCATAGCGTTTGTCACCACGCCAGATGGCGGTGAGGTTTTCAGGTGCGGCTAGCAATTCCTCTAGCACGCGGGGCGTGATATCCTCCACTTCCGGCGCGGCAAGCAGGCTGCGCCATCTTTTGGCAGTGCTGCGCAATTCAATATCCACCGTCGAGCAGGTCAGGCCGGGCAGCTCGCGTGGGATCACTCCGGCGGGGCCAGAGATTATCGCCTTTTCCGGGTAGGGCAGCGGCTCGTCGCGCAATTGTGCAGCGCCGGTGGTGAAGATGCTCAGATGCAGGGGACCGGGCAGTTCTAGAGAGCCCAGCTCCTGCGCCAGCGCGGTCAGAGAGTAGAACCCGACCTCAAGATTACGGTCAAAGAAGGATGATCCGGGGCGGAAATCCTCAGTATTGGTGACTAGCCAGAAATGGCCAATCCGGGTCGGCAACAGATCGGCTTCAATCAAATCTGCCAGCAGCGCCTGATAGCCCTGCCGTCCTTGTTCGGGGGGCAGCACGTATGAGCTGTCCGAGAGTTTGGCATAGCCGTCACCGGGGCGCACCCGTACCACTCGGTGACCCGCAGCAAGTAATTCATCAGCGGCAGCGGCCACCACCCCTGTGTCGTCCTCAAAGAACAGCCAGGTTTGCGGGTCTGATGCCAGTTCGGTCTCAACGTCCAGCGCGCAATCGGCCAGTCGTGGTCGCCACGCCGGGCGGTAACCCCAGTCGGCCATGCCTTCATGACGGACGGGCAGGGGGGCGTCTTCGGCCTGTGCTTGTTTTCCGGGCTCAATGAAATAGCGGCTGCGTTGATAGGCATAAGTGGGCAGGGGCAGGCGATTACGCTTGGCCTCGCCCCAGATCTGCCCCCAGTCGGCCTCTACGCCGCAGGCCCATAGACGGCCAATGATGCCAAAGAAATAAGCATCGTCAGCCACGTCCTGATCGGGGTGGCGCAGGCTGCTGAGCACTTGGGCGGGGGCCACATCGGGGGCCATTTGTGTCAGCGAACTGAGCGCCTTGCCGGGGCCGACCTCAAGGAAAGCCCGGTTTGGGACGACTGCCAGAGTGTTGATGCAATCGGCAAACAGCACCGTGTTGCGCAACTGACCAGCCCAGTAGTCGGGGTCGGTGGCCTGCGCGTCGGTCAGCGCAACGCCGGTGCGGTTGGACATAATCGGTATCTGTGGGGCGCTTAGGGTCAGCGTGTCCAGAAACTTGCTGTAGTCGTTTAGAATGCCGTCCAGCATCCGGCTGTGTGCGGCGATATCAATCTGGATACGCTGGTGGTCGATGTCGCTGGCCTTTAGCTCGGTCGACAATTTATCGAGCGCTGCTTGTGGTCCGGACACGGCAGTCAGGTTGGGGGCATTGACTGATGCGATATCCGTGTCATCGCCGATCAAATCCTGCACTTGATCCAGCGGCAGTGAGATGCTGAGCATGCCGCCGGCAGGCACGGTGTCAAACAGACGTCCACGTAGCAGAACCAGATCGATACAATCCTCAAAGGACAGGACCCCAGCCAGACAGGCGGCGGTGTTTTCGCCCATGGAATGGCCGACCATAGCGGCAGGTTTGACGCCCCAACTGATCCACAGCTTGGCCAGCGCATATTCCACGATCATGATCAGCGGCAGTTGCACCGAGGGCTGTTGCAGACGCGCATTTGCCGCGTCCTCGTCGCCGTCTTCAGGTAGCCACAGCGCCCGGATGTCATAGTCGAGCTGCTTTTGCAGATGCTCTAGCCCGCGGTCCATCCAATCGGCGAACTCGGGCTCAGTCTCGTACAAATCCCGCGCCATACCGGCATACTGTGCGCCGCCGCCGGGGAACATGAACACCACCTCGGGCGCGTCGCCAAGATGCTCGTGGTTGAACACTCGGCGCGGGTTGGTGTCTTCCAGAAGGGTGACTGCCTCGGCTGTGGTTTCCGCTACCAGAACCCGACGTTTGGAGAACCCACGGCGACCTTGTTTCAGGGTCCAGGCAACATCAGCCAAATCCAGATCCGGATTGGCGCGCAAATGTGCGGCCAGTGCCTGTGCGTTGCCGTCCAAGGCACCTTTGGATTGGGCGGATAGGCACAGGATGTGGAACGGGAAGTCGCTTTCCTCGGACGCGGCACGTTTGGGGGCTTCCTCGAGCAACATATGGGCATTGGTGCCACCAACACCCAGCGCGTTGACCCCGGCGCGGCGCGGCCCTTTGTGCGAGGTCCAGTCGCGTAACTCGGCATTCACCCGAAACGGGCTATCATCAAAATCAATCGCCGGGTTAGGAGCCTCGTATCCTAGCGAGGGTGGGATCTGGCGGTGGTGCAGCGCCAACGAGGTTTTCACCAGCCCGGCCACCCCGGCGGCGGTGTCCAGATGGCCGATGTTGGTTTTGACCGATCCAATGCGGCAATAGCCAGTGTCACTGGTGGTATCGCGGTAGGCCTCGGTCAGGGCAGTCACCTCGATCGGATCGCCCAGATAGGTGCCAGTGCCGTGGCACTCGACGTAGTCCACTGTTTCCGCTGCCACATCCGCTGCTTTCAACGCCATCCGCACCGCTGCGGATTGACCATCGACCGAGGGCGCCAAATAGCCTGCCTTGGCTGCGCCATCGTTATTGACCGCTGATCCCTTGATCACCGCCCAGATATGATCGCCATCGGCAATGGCGTCTTCCAAACGGCGCAGCGCCACAACGCCCGCGCCAGAGCCAAACACCGTACCCTGGGCGCGGTGGTCAAAGGCGTGGCAATGACCGTCGGGCGACAGGATTTCGTTTTCCTTGAACAGATAGCCGCGCCCCTGCGGCAGTTCGATGGTCGAGCCACCGGCCAGCGCCATGTCACACTCGCCCTCGCGCAGCGCCTTGCAGGCGTAATGCACCGCCACCAGTGAGGTGGAGCAGGCAGTCTGCATGTTGATAGAGGGGCCTTTCAGGTCAAACACATGACTGACCCTGGTGGCCATGAAATCCTTGTCGTTGCCAGTGTGGCGCAACAGGAACATGCCCACATCGTCAACTAAATTTGGGTTCGAGCAGATGTTGAAATAGAAATAACTGCCCATGCCGCAGCCGGCATAGACGCCAACCGAGCCATTGAGGCTCTCGGGCGGGTGGCCGGCATCTTCCATCGCTGACCAGGCAACTTCCAGAAACTTGCGGTGCTGTGGGTCCAGAATCGCTGCCTCTTTGGGGCTGAAACCAAAGAAGTCAGCATCAAACTGGTCAAAGCCCTGCAACAGCGCTGCCGAGGGGACATAGTTGGGATCAGCCAGGGTTTGTGGATGCTCACCAGCGTCCAGCAGCGCCTGCTCATCCAGCACCGTGATCGATTCAATGCCGTTTTTTAGGTTGTCCCAGAATTCGGCGGATGAATTTGCACCAGGCACACAAACGGATTGCCCGACAATGGCAATATCTCCGGCAGCCGGAGCGCCAGAGTTGAGATGAGTATCATGTGTCGTCATAACCAGACCAAGTGACCCATTGCAAAGGTGCCCACGCATCCGTCACGAACATAGTATTCACTGCTGCTGCGACCAACCCATAGGACCGATTATATTAACGCTGTTGGGGTTACCCCCAGCTGAAGTTCAAGCATGTGGAAATTAAGGCGGTGTTACACCCAGTATTTAACTCCCCTCAACTTGGGTCAAATATCGGAAATATATGCGGCCCGGGTATGAACATAATGTGGCTAATTTGGCCACAAAAGCGGAAAGAATACGGCATCACATCACGCTGCGTCGTCCGGTTGAAGGTTGAGTAACCATGGCCTGCGCGCCGCCAAATAGAGTTCGATTTGGGTGATCAAAGTCAGGGTATCGCAGCCGCTCGGCGTATCCCAGCACCGCTCCGGCACAGATCCAGGTGAAAGGGATCAGAGTGGCGTTGAGCAGCATATCCATCATCGTGGCTGCCAGTATTAACGCAATGGGTGCCACATAGGGTGAAATCTCCAGAACACCTTTACGCCGGGCTTCACCGCTTAACATCACCAGCGGTGCTGCCAACAGACCCATCTCGGCGATGTAGCCAACCCAGCCAAAGGCGCCAAAGGTGATGATCCAGCGACCATCAGGGATCGACAGGATCTGACCTGTTTCAACATGGCGGATCAGGTTGCGGCCCCAACCGCCCCAGCCGAACCATGGTTTTTCAGCGGCCCGTGCCAGCAACACCCGTTCATTGTCGAACCGGTACTGCAGCGATTGCGCTCGCTCGGCGCTGATGGCTTCGGCCTGGGCCAGAATGGCATCGGTCGGCACCAGTCCCAGATTGCGCAGCATCGGGTACACAATGGCGACCAGCGCAAGGGTCAGCGCGATGCGGATCTGCCATCTCAGCGGCGCCAGAGCGATGACCGGGACAAAGGCCAGCCCATAGGCCAGTGATGCAAGGCTTTTGCACAGCACCAAAACCCAGAACAAATAAACAGCCGCAATCGCCAGCCGAAGCCGCTCGCCCCCCTGCGCAGCACGCGCCAGAGCCGTGGCAGCCAAAACCGAGGACATCATGAAAAACGCCAGCCACAGCCCATGCGGCAGAAACACGATGGGGCGAAAGCCACCGCTGCGCATCATCTGTTCAAAGCTGTGCTGGAAGAAGCCGTAGATCCAAACATTGGTCTGCGGGCTGAGCCGGATTTCGATCAGTGAGGGGATTGTGTAGGCCAGCCCGGCCAGCATGAGTGCCAGCAGTAACTCGCGCAGGCCAGTTTCGGTCGACAGAAATTGGCGCGCCATGAAGAACGGTAACAAGACAATGATCTGGTTGATCATGACCGAGCCAAGATCGCGCCAGCGCAGTCCCGGCAGGGAATCGGTAAGAAAGATGATCGGGTCTGAATTTTCGATCACTTGAAACAAGATCGGATCGCTGTTGGTGAATACGGTTGGAATGACGCTGAGCACAAACCCGGCCACCAGTAGCCGCACCACGGGATGCCGGGGCCACAGCGGCACGGGTCTTCTCATCACCAGCACACATACTAGAAAGGCAGCAACCGACGGGATGGTGAATTTGTCCATGTCGGGCACCAGCGGCAGGTCGAATTCCGCCAGCGGCGGCAGAATCAGATAGCCTGCCAGAATGCTCCATAGGATGGCGCGCTCGATGCTTAGACGGCGAAACAGCCACAGGGTGACCAGCGGCCAGATCATCAGCATCATATAGGCCAGAGTGTTAGGCATCAGTAATGGCAACCTGCTGGTTTGAGGGGTTTTCAGGGCAGTTTAACCGCTGTTAGTGGCCAAATCCCAGCCTATTCCTGAGAGCCTGCGCGGACATGGCAAGGAAACAACGGTCATAGAGGCATTAATGAGGGTCGTCTGGCCATGAGAGACGTGGCAACCTATGCGAAAATGACGATCACCACGATTTCCCACGGAGAGATGCGCGTGCAGTTTGTATTCCACGGTCAGCCAATTGAGGTCAACATGCCAACCCGCAGCGCGCTGGAGGCTGAAATTCAGCATCGATTCGCGCGGCGGCAGGGGTTTGCTCTGGCGACTGTGAACCTGGACCATCTGGTCAAGATGGCGGACTCGCCTGCGTTTCTGGAGGCCTATGCAGCGCAGGATCTGGTGGTGGCTGATGGCCGCCCCATCGTCTGGCTGTCCTGGCTGGCGGGCCAGTTGGTCGAGCTGATGCCCGGATCGGACATGGTGGTGCCACTTTGCGAGATGGCGGCGCGTGCCAATGTCTCGGTGGCGCTGGTGGGAAGTACGCAAGATGCGCTGGAGGATGCCTCGGCTGTGTTGCAGGGGCAGGTTGCGGGTCTGGAGATCAGCCTGCTTGAAGCGCCGTCCGGGGTGTTTGACCCTAGCGGAGATGAAGCATCGCAGATCCTGCAGCACTTGCATGACCAAGGCATTGGGTTGTGTTTTCTGGCGCTGGGTGCACCAAAGCAAGAGGTTCTGGCTGCACGTGGGCGACAGATGGCACCGGGTGTTGGCTTTGCCTCGATCGGAGCTGGATTGGATTTTCTGGGCGGTCACCAGCACCGCGCGCCGCTGTGGATGCGCAGGCTGGCATTGGAATGGCTATGGCGTGCGCTGAGCAGCCCGGTGCGAATGGTGCCGCGCTATGCTCGTTGTCTTGCGATCCTGCCGGGGCAGGTGAGACTGGCGCTGAAGCAGCGCCGGCTGTAATCTCCGTTAGAAGATCACTTATACTCGATTAACCCGCGTCGGTGGCCAGTGATCCTGAGCCAACGATGCTCTAGCGCGCCCTGAGCCTCGGGGAATTTGCCCAGCACGGAAAAGACTGCGGATGTCGTTGCCATTCGGTGCGATAGGCGAAGGATCTGCATCGGATAAACCAGCAGAGACAACAGCAGCCAACAGCTGAACAGCGAGGCGAGAGCAATCGCCAGTGGAAGCGCAAATCCCCAGATCAGGCTGCGGCGGGTTTCCTTGACCCAGTGCCGTTGCGGTGGCGCGCCGTGGAGTGCTGCGCCCTCGGCAAAGGCGTATCCGGCGCGCCGGGCACGGGTCCACCATTGGGCAAACCGTAGCATTTGGGCATCGTGCAACGTCATCTCGGCGTCCAGTCGCCAGATGCGCCAACCTGCAGCGCGCAGGCGCAGGCACAGTTCTGGTTCTTCGCCGGCGATTAGATCCTCACGATATCCACCAAGTTCTTGTACAGGCGCCCGCCGCATCAGGGCATCGCCGCCACAGGCCGACGCCTCGCCCACCGGAGTGTTCCATTCCTCATTGCAAAGATGGTTGTAGACGGAATTATCGGGGAACCGTTCGCGTCGGCGTCCGCAGACCACGGCTATGTCCGGGTGATCGCCTAGGAAGGTGGTGGCCGCGGTGATCCAGCCGGGGTCGACAGTACAATCGCCATCGACAAACATCACCAGCGCGCAATCCCTCGCCAAAACCGCCATCCCGGCGTTGCGGGCGCGGGCGGCGGTGAAGGGCAGGGACATGTCGAGTTCGATGACTCTGGCGCCCAAGTCCCGCGCAGCAGCCACCGAGCCATCACTGGAGCCGCTGTCGACATAGATAATTTGTCGGGCTTGATCGTGCAAAGAGGCTAGGCAGGCGAGAAGGCGATCCCCTTCGTTTCGGCCTATCACCACAGCATCGACGATTGTGTTGGTCATAGTCAGATCAGGCCTGCTTTGCCTGCTCTGCCACAAAGGCAGAGTAGCGTGGCGAGTTGACCAGGAACCCCTGATCATAGAGCGCCTGTATCCCGGTAAAGGTCAGTGATTGAGGCGTGTACAGGGATAGGTTGGCATTTTGCTGCACCACAGACATCCGTAGCTTGTCTTCTCCGTGGGAGAGAACACCGCCAGTGACAGAGTCCCTATCGCGCTGGATCGGGTTGTCGCAGAATTTGTAGTGCCGCAGCAGTGCCGAGAAATCTGCGACGCGCAGATGGGCCGAAAAATGCGGGTGCAGGCCGGGTTCGACCTTGGGGTCGAGAAAGATCAGCGGGTGCTTTGTCAGGCAACACAGCTCGGAGAACATCTTGTTGCGGATGCCGCCGAACAGAAATTCGAGTTGCTCGTTTGGGACTTGGTTATGTTGCAGATAGTAGTTGAGCCCTTGGGTCAGGGGATGGTTGCTCTGATGGTAGGGCACCCTTTCGATCTTTTCGAGATCATAGTGCTGATAGGTTTTTATCACCTGATCAAACGGGGTGGTGGCCTCGTCTCGCAGCGACCGGGTGGAGAACAGGTCCAGCATCTGCGCCATCAGGGCGTTATAGCCGTTCTCAGTCATATAGCGCAGCAGCCCCGGCAGGCCGATGTCTTGCTGACCCTCGAATTCGAACAACTCGTCGATGTCCGCATAGAGACACCAGCGGTTCTGGCAATAACGTTTAGCAGTATAGCGGCGGAAATCGTTTTCGAACTTAGCCGTTGGCAGGGAGGATTGCAGGATCACCGCGCCAGGTTCCTGACGAATGCGATCAATAGTGCCATCGGTAGAGCCGTTGTCCAGGAACACATAGTGGCGAATGCCCAACTCGCGGTAGTGGCGAAAGAATTCTTCCAGATAAAACAACCCGTTTTTGACCACTACCACCACTGTCACATCTTCAGGGCCGGCGTAGGCCTCGGTCGGGCCGTGTAAATGTCGAATGGATTGCAACAGCTGGCGTTGGTGCGCCATCCGAGCCAGTTTTCCGCGTATACTCTGCCACAGGGATTTACCGGTGTTGTCCATCGTGTCGGGCGCCCGTTGTTGACTACTGACGCCAAATTAGGCAATTGGCCCGTGGCTGCAAGCATTTGTACCCTGAGCATTTGCATTTGGGATACATATGCAGCACCATTTGCGCGGAATAAATACAAAAAGGGTTCAGCTGGATGAACACGGATGTCACGGTACTGGTCGGCGATGTTGGCGGTAGCAATACACGGTTGGCGCTGGCTGGGCCTGAGATTGGCGTCACCGCGCTGAAGAGTTTTGACAACGACAGCTTTACCTGCCTCGAGGATGTGCTGACCGCCTATCGTGCTCAGCCCGATCTGCCGGTGTTTCAGGGGGCTTGCATCGCGGTGGCCGGGCCGGTTTATGGCAATGAATATAGGCTGACCAACCGGGATTGGCAGGGGGATACCACCTCGCTGGCGGCGCGGCTGCAATTGCCCGAGGGTGCGCGGATGGATTTGATCAATGATCTGGCTGCCTTGGGTCACGCGTTGCCGGTGCTAAGCCCGGGGCAATTGTCATCGTTGCGGGCCGGGCCTCAGGCTGGCGATCAGTCACTGGTGGTGGGACTGGGCACCGGATTTAACGTATCGTTGGTTGCTGGCAATCACACGGCCGGGGCGGAATTGGGACACGCAGATCTGCCGGGCTCGGTTTACAAAAAACTGGTTGTAGCCTTGGGCCGTGAACCCGAGGGTTTTGATACCAACGAAGATCTGTTCTCGGGCCATGGGCTGGTTCGGTTTCATCAGGCGATGAGCGGTGAAGCGATTGCAGGTGGCAAGCAGCTCATGGAGGAATATCTGGCTGATAAAAACAGCGCCGCAGCCCGCACGGTTGAGGTCTGGGCTGAACTGCTGGGCCTGTTTTCCTACAATCTGGTTCCCACTTACATGCCGGGTCAGGGTTTGTTCTTTGCCGGCAGCGTGGCGCGTGCGGTGCTCAGCTCACCCGCGCAGGCGCAATTTCTTGAGGGGTTCTCGCAGGGGGGAGGGTTGTTGCAGGAGCAGTGCCAAAAGATCCCGTTGTGGGTGATCACTGACGATGCCGCTGGCGTAAGTGGTTCCGCACGTGTGGCCTTGGAAGCCGCGGGCTCGGGACTTTCTGCCTAAACGCTTTTTTGGCAAAACCTCTGTTGAAATAATAAGGGCACGCCTGACCTTGGAAGGGGCGTGCGTGCTGTTGCGCATCACGGCCTTCGATCAGAGCTCGGCCTGTTTGCTTGCCCGGGGCTCCGCCCGTTCGCGCCTGAAACGATCCTCCGGATCGTTTCTAAGGCGGCGCTCACCCCAAAATCTAGCTCTCAACAGACGATTTCACGACTTCTACCACCACTTCTAGTGTGTTACCCCTGATACCAACCCACGAGTCTCTGACTTTTTCAGAGCGGATGGATTTTTAAAGGCAGCCCCGGAGCCCGCCGATGTATTTGTTTCGTGACCCGCGTTCATTATTTCGCGCCATTTTGCTCTGCTTCTGCGGCCTCTCGCTGGTTTTTCCCGGCGCTACACTTGCTGCCAGTTCCTCTCTGGCGGCTCCGGGCGCAGATGAAGAGCTAACCGAGCGCCTGCGCGGTGCCTCGGCTGTTCTGGCGGTCCCGACAGATATCGGCGTTCAGGAATTGCTGGCCACGGCCTTGTCGGATTACCACACCCTGGTGCAGGTTCTCTATGACGGTGGGTATTTCTCACCCGAGGTGCACATCCACATTGACGGACGCGAAGCCGCTTCAATTCAGCCTCTGTATCCGCCACGCTCCATCACCAAGGTCGCCATCACTGTCAAACCTGGGCCCAGGTTCACTTTTGGCACTGCCCTTGTCACCCCGCTGCCTGATCCCAGCGAAGTGGACATCCCCGAAGAATTTTCCACCGGGGAGCCAGCCGGCACAGCCGCTATCCGCGATGCCAGCCATGCCGGATTAAGAGCCTGGCGCCATGCCGGCCATGCAAAGGTCGCCCTGCAGGATCAGGACATCACCGCCAATCATGCGCAGGCCCGTATCGATGCCACCCTGCGCCTGTCGCCCGGTCCCCAGCTTCGCTTTGGTCAGTTGCAGCAAACCGGCGAGACCGCAGTGAACCCCGAAGCCATCCGCCGCATTGCCGGGTTCCCCACCGGCGAAGTCTATCACCCGGAACACCTCGCCAAGGTCGGCACTCGCCTGCGTCGCACCGGCACCTTTTCGGCAGTCTCGCTGACCGAAGCGCAGCAGGCCAATCCCGATGGCACCTTAGATTTCACCGCCAATTTCGAAGACCTGCCACAACGACGCCTAACATTTGGGGCCGAGCTGAGCTCCAGCGATGGATTGGAATTGACCGGCACATGGATGCACCGAAACCTGTTTGGTAACGCCGAAAAACTGCGCTTTGAAACTCGGCTCAGCGGCATTGGCGGCGCCAGCGATCTGGACGGGCGCATCAGCCTGCGTCTGGACCGTCCCGCCACCCTTGGTCCGGATGACAACACCTATTACCTGCTCGAGGTCGAGCGGTTGGACGAAGAACATTACAAGGCCACCCGTGGTCTGGGCGCCATTGGTGTGCGGCGGGTATTCTCGGATACGCTGTTTGCCGAAGGGTCCATCGGGTTTGAATCCATCCTCGCCGAAGACGTATTTGGCAAGCGCCGGTTCAAATACATCGAAGGCAACCTGCGGGCCGAAAAAGATGCGCGTAATAACCGGGTCAGCGCCACTGACGGCTACTATCTGGACGCCCGTTTCCTGCCTTTCATCGGAATTGATGGCAGCAAATCCGGCGCACAGATCAAACTGGATGGGCGCATCTATTATGCCTTGGGCAGCACCGATTCCGTTGTACTGGCCGGACGGTTGCAACTGGGATCGGTGATCGGCCCGGCGCTCAGTGAAGCCTCACCGGCGATGCTGTTCTTCTCGGGTGGGGCTGGATCGGTGCGCGGTCAAGAGTATCAATCGCTGGGCGTTCCCGTGCCCGGCGGCATCGCAGGCGGCAAGGGCTATCTGGCGCTGTCAACCGAGATACGTGGCAAGGTCACCGACAAGATCTCGCTGGTCGGATTCTATGATCTGGGCCTGGTGGATGAAAACAGCTTCGTCTCAGGATCGTCGCAACGCCACGCTGGTGCCGGGCTTGGGATACGATATGACGTGGCCGGCATTGGCCCGCTGCGGCTGGATCTGGCGTATCCGGTAGAGGGCGGCAGCAGCGACGGGCTGCAATTCTATATTGGTATAGGACAGGCATTTTGAACCGGTTCATCGCATATACCCTCGCCGCAGTTCTGGCCACCACGCCACTGGCCGCGCAGGACAGCGACAGCGAAGAGGCCGGCGGCTTTCTGGTCAACTTTCTTGAGGACACCTTGTCAGGCGAAAACCGCCAGATCAGTGTGATCGGGTTGGAAGGCGCACTGTCGTCGTCAGCCACCATCGAAAAGATCACCGTATCAGACGACGAAGGCATCTGGTTGACCATCGACAACGCGGTGTTGGATTGGAACCGGATGGCGCTGATCAAAGGTAAGTTTTCGGTCAATGCGCTGACCGCCGATGCCATCCGGGTTGAGCGCGCGCCCAACCCCACGCTAACGGACCCTGAGCTGCCATCCCCCGAAGCAACCCCGTTTCAGCTGCCCGAACTCCCCGTCGCGGTAGAGCTGGGCGAGATCCGGGTGAACCAGATCGAACTGGGTAAGGATCTGATGGGCACCGCCGCCAGCCTGTCGCTGAATGGCTCGCTGAAACTGGCGGATGGGGCGCTGGACAGCTCCCTTTTGGTGGCGCGACTGGACAGGCCCGGCGACCTGCTGCGGCTGGCTGCGTCATTTGTCAATGAAACCAGTGTGATCTCGCTGGATCTGGCACTGGAGGAATCGGCCAATGGTCTGGTCGCCTCGCTACTGGACTTGCCCGGACGCCCAACCCTGCGATTGTCAGTGCAGGGCACCGGCCCGGTTGATAATTTCAATGCCAATCTTGAGCTCGACACCAACGGCACTCGGCGCCTGGGTGGTCAGTTGATCCTGTCGGCCCTGCCCACAGACGACTCTGAAGCCCCAAAAGGCATCACTTTCTCGGCGGATCTAAGCGGCGACATCGACCCGCTGCTACCACCACCTTATCGGCCTTTCTTTGGCCCCGACATTCGCGCCAACCTGAAAGGTCACAACGACCCGGACGGGCGCATCACACTGGATAATCTGGTGCTGCGCACACAGGCGATGCAACTCACCGGCGCTCTGGCGCTGGCCCCCGGAAATGTGCTCGACACTGCCAACATCAAGGCGGCAATCACGCCGCCCAAAGGTCAGGCAGCGGTGCTTCTCCCCGTTGCCGGAGGTTCTATCACATTGGCCGGGGTTGAACTCACGGCCCATAAAACCGCCGGTTCGGATTGGCAGATCAAGGCTTTGCTGGATCGTTTGAACCATCCCGACTTGTCCCTGTCTAAGGCGGAACTGACTGCAGCAGGAATGCTGGACCAAAGCGACGGCTTTGCCATCAGTGGTGACATCAAAGCGTCCCTCACCGGTATCAAACCTGCCGATCCAGCATTGGCGCAGGCACTTGGCGGGCAGGTTACCTTTGACGGGACACTGGCGACACAGGGCGACGGAGCCTTGCGGATCAGTGACATGGCGCTACGTGGCAACGACTACCGCGCCAGTGGAGATGTGAAAATCGAAGGGCTGGACAGCGGCTTGAAAATCACCACCAACCTGCACGTTGGCGCGGCTGATCTGACCCGGTTCTCGGGGTTGGCAGGACGGCCCCTTGGCGGCGCGGTCAACGCGGAAATCGTAGGCCATGCCGTTCCACTGTCGGGAATGTTTGACATTGACCTAGCGATGCGGGCCGAGGACCTGAGTGCCGATATCGCGCAACTGGATCCGCTGATTGCCGGGGTCACCACCCTGCAAGTAAAGGCCGCGCGCAATACCACAGGACTGCACGTTGATCGCTTTGAACTGAGCAATCCCGCCCTGGCTGCGCAGGCGCACGGGAAATTGGACAGCACAACCGGGTCTTTGAACCTGACCGCCCGACTAAACGATATCGCCCCACTGGTGCCGCAAACCTCGGGCCCGCTGGAATTGGGGGCGGATATCACCCGCGACGGTGATACCTTGTCGGGCAAGGTTGAACTGCTTGGCCCCAATGCCTCGCACGCGGTGCTGGACGGGTCCATTGACGGCAGCGGCGCGGCGGATCTGACTTTTGATGCCGCGATTCAGGATTTGCAGCGCTTCCTGCCCGAACTGGCCGGTCAATTGTCCGCCAAGGGCACCGCCAGCCGCCGCGCTGGTGTCTGGCAGATCGACAGTAATCTGACCGGCCCCGCAGACATCGACGCCACCGTCGCCGGCAGTTGGGACGAGGCCAAGTCCAGCGCCGACCTGCAAGCCAAAGGTCGGTTGCGACTGGATGGAGCCAATCTGTTCATCAAGCCCAACTCGGTACGTGGGTTGGCCGAGTTTGACATGAGCCTGCGCGGCCCGCCTGCTCTGGGCTCGCTCAGCGGCACCATTTCGACGGCGGGCACCACCCTGGCCATTCCTGCCGCCAAACAACAAATCGAGGGAATTTCCGCCACCATCTCGATTGCGCAATCCAGCGCCAATATTCAGGTCTCGGCCAGCCCGCGCGGGGGCGGAGCCGTGCGAATTTCCGGCCCTGTCGCCTTAACCGCGCCGTTTGATGGCAACATACAGGTGGCGCTAAACAGCGTGGTGCTGACCGACAGCCTGATCTACGAAACCATCCTCGACGGAGCCTTGGGTTATACCGGTCCATTGGCGGGCGATGGCCGACTGGCCGGACATATCAACGTTGGCGAGACCAATATCAACCTGGCAGCAGCGGGCGGCTCGGTTTCCTCTGCGCCGATTCCGCCAATTCGCCATGTCAATGAACCCAGTGCCTCGCGCCGCACCCGCGCCCGTGCTGGGCTGATCGATCAGGCAAAACCCGGCAGCGGCCCCGACATCGCATTGGATATCATGATCAATGCCCCCGGACATATCTTTGCCCGTGGGCGCGGATTGCAAGCCGAGATGGGCGGTCAGATCCATGTACGCGGCAGCACCGCCAATGTGGCCCCCTCGGGTCAGATCGGATTGATCCGTGGAAATTTCAATCTGCTGGGCCGACGCCTAGAACTCGACGAAGGCAAGGTGACACTGCAGGGCAACCTGGTGCCCTATCTCGACTTCAAATCCACCGCCAGCACATCCGAGGGATCGGCCACCATGGAGATCTCGGGGCTGATCGACGCACCAGTGATCAAGGTCTACTCGGACCCCGCCCGCCCCAGCGAAGAGGCCCTGGCGCTACTGCTGTTTGGCGACAATATCCAGGACCTGTCGCCACTTGCACTGGCACGCATGGCCGGTTCATTGCGCGAACTCAGCGGCCGTGGCGGCAAGACTGAGGGCTCGTTGCGGGATGGAACAGGTGCCGACGAGGCCGAGCTGAGCTTTGACGGACTGGGGCTTGGCGGCTATGTCGCTGACAACATCTATACCGATTTCAACGTCAACACCCGTGGCGAAAGTGAGCTGAACATCAACCTGGATGTCAGTGATAATGTGACTGTCACCGGCACTGTCGAGAGTGACGGTGACACTGGTGTCGGGCTGTTTTTCAAGAGGGATTATTGAGGACTGCCTAATTCCCAAGGTCAGGCGCTGGCCTTTATTCGAAAAGCCACGCGAGTCCTACATCTGCGCCGCGCGGAACCACCGACGAATGACCGCGCGGTCCTCTGGCTCCATGAAGGTCACATTGGCAGGCGGCATAGCGTCGGTCACCCCAGCGTGCAGATAGATGGCGCTGGCCTGACGGGCGACATCGGCCTCGTTTTCCAACAAGACCCCCTTTGGGGCCTGTCGGATACCATCCCAGAACGGCTCGCGGGCATGGCACATTGAGCAACGACCCATGACCAAGTCGTGCACTTCTTCAAAGCCCTCGGTCTGTGACATGATCAGCGCTGTGCCACGCAGGGCGGCCTGTTCCTCATCGTCGCCGTCGCTCTCCAGCCCGGCCGTAGACAGGATAATGATGCCAAGAAACAGCAGCGCGGTGGCCAGCCAGGTCCAGGTCGGGTTGCCTTTGCGGGCGTGACGGGTGTTGAAGTAGTGGCGGATGGTGACGCCCATCAGGAACACCAGAGCGGCGATCAACCAGTTGTACTGACTGGCAAAGGCCAGTGGGTAGTGGTTCGACAACATCAAGAAGATCACCGGCAGGGTGAGGTAGTTGTTATGGGTCGAACGCAGCTTGGCGATCTTGCCGTATTTGGCGTCCGGCGTGCGCCCGGCCTGTAAGTCCGCCACCACGATGCGCTGATTGGGCATGATGATGAAAAACACGTTTGCCGTCATGATGGTGGCGGTGAAGGCGCCCAGATGCAGCATCATGGCGCGACCGGTGAAGACTTGGTTTAGCGCCCAGCCCATCACAACCAATAGAACAAACAGCAGCACCATCAACAGGGTAGGACGTTCTGCCAGGCCGGATTTGCACAAGCGGTCATAGATCAGCCAGCCCACCGACAGCGAGGCCGCCGAGATTGCGATTCCCTGCCACAGTGCCAGATCAGCTTTGGCCTGATCAATCAGGAACAGCTCGCCGCCAGCCCAATAGACCACCATCAGCAATGCGGCACCGCTGAGCCAGGTCGAATAGCTCTCCCATTTGAACCAGGTCAGGTGCTCGGGCATCTCGGTCGGTGCGACCAGATATTTGCGCACGTGATAAAACCCGCCGCCATGGACCTGCCATTCCTCGCCGTGGGCCCCGACTGGCAGATCCGACGCCTGTCGCAGGCCTAGGTCCAAGGCAATGAAATAAAAGGAAGAACCGATCCACGCGACCGCCGTTATTACGTGTAGCCAGCGCAGAGCAAAAGCCAGCCAATCCCACATCATCAAGATTTCAAACATAAGCGCCTCGTAAATGTTGTTTGCCCCAGTCTAGGCAAGCGGTGGATTATTCGGTATTCCCGCATATTATCAAACTGTATCAAAAAAAATGGAACAATGTCCTATCTAGATAACATCCGGACCTTTGTGAGGGTCTATGAACTCGGCTCGATGTCGGCGGCGGGGCGGGATCTGCGGATTTCACCGGCGGTGACATCGGCGCGAATTTCGCAGCTCGAGGATTATTTGGGCGTGCGACTGTTCCAGCGCACCACCCGCAATCTGACCGCGACCGAGCAGGGTAAGGCGTTCTATAGCGGCGCGGTGGCGGTGCTGGAGACGGTGGATGCGGCTGAAGCCAAGGTGATGCATCTGACCGAAGTGCCGCGTGGGTCGCTGTTTGTCGCAGCACCTTTGGGGGCAGGGCGACGGCTGGTCGCACCTCAAGTGCCCGAGTTTCTGGCCCAGTATCCCGAGATCAGCATTCGGATGCGGCTGACGGACAGGTCGGTGGATCTGACCACCGAGGGGTTGGACCTGGCGTTTTTCCTGGGCCAGCCCGAGGACAGTAACTTGCGCATCCGCAAGATCGCCGATTGCAAGCGTGTGCTCTGTGCGTCGCCCGAATACCTAGCGCGTCAGGGCACTCCCAATAATGGCGCGGATCTGGTTAGTGGCAGCCATGACTGTCTGAACCTGCGCTTCCCCGGCGCGGCCGAGTTTCAGTGGATGCTGCAGACAGCCGAAGGCCCCAAACGCTATGCAGTGTCGGGGCGGTACGAATGTGACGACGGAGATGTGCTGACTGATTGGGCGCTGGCTGGGCAGGGTATTGCGCTAAAGCCGGTGTTCGAAGTTGCCGAGCATCTCTGCTCAGGCGCCCTGATTTCGGTGGCTAAACAAACCCCACCAGTGTCGGTTCAAATGGCCTGTCTTTATACTCATCGCCGCCATCAGGATCCTAAAACCCGCCTGTTTATGGACTTCATGTCCGACCACATGGCACGGGCAGTACGCGAGGCTGAAACTCGCGTTGCAAAGGAAGGCTCCCGCCCCTGAAGGCGCCTGACGGCGCATTGCAGCGTTTGGGCGTGGCACCGCGCAATGCGCGGTGCAAGACCGAGTTTCGCGAAGGTGTGGACGACCAATGGCCCTTGGGAATACGATGTGTTTTGAGTTTGAACATCTCTGCACAACGCCATATGCAGCTATGCGTTGACGGCTTAGTTAACTTTATGGTTAAGTAGCGTTTAGTTGAACGCGACAAATCATCACAAGGGGACAATCCATGGCAGAACTTTTTCAGGGTGTTAGCTGGGCTGGGGTATTTTCAGGCGCAATTGCGGCGTTCTTGCTTGGCTGGCTTTGGTACTCGCCCAAGCTGTTTGGTCCGAAATGGGCCGAAGGGGTTGGGGTGCAGATGGGCTCGGCGGATGAGATGCCCAAGGCGGCGATGATCTGCCAGATTGTCGGGCTGTTTCTTGTCAGTTGGCTGGTCGGAGTGACCGCGGTCTCGGAGGCTTTGCTGACGATCATTCTGGCGGTGGTGGCGTTTTCCGTGATGGGCTACGCGGGCGGATTGTTCCGCAAAAACAGCGACTATGCGCGCGCCACGGATGCCGGGTACTGGGTTGCCAGCGTAGTTGTCATGGTGATCTTCCAGGGGATTTTCTGAGCTAGGGTGAAGCCTCATTTGGTTGGGTGGGAATACCAAAGGTACGCGCGTTTAGCTGGCGCTCTGCCTGAGTGAACCGGCTAATAGTTGACGAGCTTGGCGATGCAAAGTGGTGAAGACGGGGGCGGATTTCCCCTTGCAATGCACCTGTGAACGGGCAGGCTTTTGCCTGCGCATCATGTTGTGTGCGCTTTGTTTTTAACGAGTATTGGAGGTTTTTATGGGCAACAAGGTTACCTAAAATAAACCAAAAATCACCACCTACACTGTCAAAGGCAAGACTCTGAAAGAGGTCTGGACCAATGTTCTCAAGGTTGGTCCCAAAGATCCCAATGACAATAAAAAGGTCGCGGCGTTGACGGAATGCACCATTATTGTTGCTGATAAATGGGATGCCGAGACACGGGGTGGTCGCTGTTTGACAACCGGCAAGATTGAAACGCGCGTTGGCGTCAAGAATATGACGATGAAGGTCGAAGGCGTGATCAAGCTGCCGAAGTTGAGCGGCACCGGCCTGTCCAAAACCGCCAAAAAGGAATGGGATCGGTTTATGTCCAAGCTGGACAAGCATGAGCGCGAACACCTGGTAGACACCGAGAAACTGGCCAAGACCATGGGTGTTGAAATCATGAAAATCGAAGGTGTCGGCTTGGGCGATGACGAGGACATAGCATTTGAGGCTGGAAAAGCAGCCTTCATTGAGCTTTATGTCGCCAGTTACAGAGGTAAGAAAATTGCAGAGCGCATCACTGCAGCAGCTAAGAAACTGGACAAGGCCAGCGGTCATGGCGCCAAGCACGGCGCAGTGCTGAATTTGGATATCATCTGATCAGCGCATGATCCGAGCCGCAGTACTTCTTCATCATGTCCCTCGTCCCGGCAGGTGCCGAGATTTCACTAGAAGGTGGGTCTTTGGCTCTGGTTTGTGGTGGCAAATACTGCCCGAGCCATAGATTAAGGTGGTTAATAGTTGCCTTGGTTTTGGCGGCATTCTTCAACAGGTCGTGGCGCATGACGTATTTTGCTGATCTTCCCTGACGAAAGCTGCGCAATCCATTTCTCGATGAAATTACCGCCTTACATCTTGTCACTTTCAGGCGTCCCAGCCTGGCAATCACCGGGCGGCTGCAGGATGTGTTGGTTGCCCATTTTGCTGGCAGGCGAAGCTATTTCTAGGGGGATGTTGTATTCTCTATCAATGGTTTTCAGGTTTGGCTGAGCTAGGGGACGGCGTGGTATCTACCGATGGCGATTGCAACGACCTTTGTGCGTCTGAAGGGGCGGTAGCGCCGGACGCAACGGGCATTCGGAATGCAATCGCCTTCATTTCGGCCAGCTATTCCGGGTCGTTCATTGGTGAGTTGTAGGCCCCAATACAGATTGTCCTCACCGCCTCGGGCGCAGATCGAAACTCGTTCGGATGTGACGACAGCAATGTGTTCACGAATTGGGGCGCGGCCTCCATTGAAAGGGCGGTGATGCAGACATTCGACTTTATTGAGGCCGCTGAGATGGTAGCAAAAACTGTTGCTGCTCGGGACGCTGAGCTGGATGTGACACCGTCGTTACCGCAAATCGAGGACGGAGGCGGGTTGGATGGGGTGCTGGATGCACTGACCACCCGGTTAGCCACCCAAAGTCAGCGGCAGGCCTTAACGCCCAAACTTTGACTGTCGCGCCACGATGTAACTTGATCGCCAAGGGTAGGCTCGCCGCAGGCGCCATGCCCAACGGGCAGACCAGCATCTGTGATGCAGCGCCTGCCGGACGGGAGAACACCGTTGATCTAGCGATCAGCTGCCGCGGTAGGTGGAGTAGCCAAAGGCCGACAGCAGTAGCGGCACATGGTAGTGGGAATCGGCCTCGCTGATGCCAAAGCGGATCGGGATCAGGTCCAGGAACAGCGGCTCGACCAAGGGCTGACCACTGGCGCGCAGGTAATCGCCGGCCTGAAACACCAGCTCGTAATTGCCGATGGCAAAGCCCTCTTGCGGCAGGATCGGCGTGTCGGTTCGCCCGTCACTGTTGGTTTGCATCTGTGCCAGTTGCGTACGGGTCTCGCCGGTGACGCGATACAGCGTGATTTTCAGCCCTGCCGCCGGGCAACCCTGCGCCGTGTCCAGAACGTGAGTGGTCAGATAGCCGGTCATATTTTAGGTCTCCTAAATTCGCATCATAGTCCTGCACGATGCCCGAAGAGGTTGCAAACTTGGCGGCTTTGACAGTGCCTTCGGGAAAATTTGATAAACCGCCTTCATCTTCTGCCATAGTAAGAGGCAACCCAATAGGTTGAAAGGCCAGGCTCTATGACCAGATATCCGCGCGACATGATTGGATATGGTGCAAATGCACCGGATGCGCAGTGGCCCGGTGGCGCCAAAGTGGCGGTGCAATTTGTGCTGAATTTTGAAGAGGGCGGCGAGAACAATATCCTGCATGGCGATGCCGCGTCTGAGGCGTTTTTGTCTGACATTCCCGGCGCGGCTCAGTGGCAGGGGCAGCGGCATTGGAACATGGAGTCGATCTATGAATACGGCGCGCGGGCCGGATTTTGGCGGCTGCACCGGTTGTTCACTGGGGCGGATATTCCGGTCACTATTTATGGCGTTGCCACTGCATTGGCGCGTTGCCCGGATCAACTGGCAGCGATGAAATCAGCAGACTGGGAAATTGCCAGTCATGGCCTGAAGTGGGTCGAGCACAAGGACATGGCTGAAGACGAGGAACGCGCGGCGATTGCCGAGGCGGTGCGCCTGCATACCGAGGTCGTCGGCGAGCGCCCTCGGGGTTGGTACACCGGGCGATGCAGCACCAATACGGTGCGTCTGGTGACCGAGGAAGGTGGCTTTGATTATATCTCGGACACTTATGACGATGATCTGCCGTATTGGCGTGAGCAGGGCGAACGGGATCAGTTGATCATTCCCTATACGCTGGAAGCCAATGACATGCGCTTTGCCACCGCACCGGGATATACTACCGGCGAGCAGTTCTTCTCGTATCTGAAGGATGCCTTTGACGTGCTCTATGCCGAGGGCGAGGCAGGGGCGGCTAAGATGATGTCAATCGGGCTGCATTGCCGCCTAATAGGTCGGCCGGGCAAGATTGCTGGGCTGAAGCGGTTCATCGATTATATTCAGGGCTTTGACGATGTCTGGTGCCCGCGTCGCATTGATGTCGCACAGCACTGGGCCAAGACCCATCCGCATCAGCGCTATGAGCGGCCCAGCCAAATGGATCAGGCGGCGTTTGTGGGCAAGTATGGCTCGATCTTTGAACATTCGCCCTGGATTGCCGAGCGCGCCTTTGATCTGGAGCTGGGGCCTGCACATGACACGGCAGGTGGGCTGCACAATGCGCTGGCGCGGATATTCCGCTCTGCCAGTGAAAATGAGCGGTTGGACGTGCTGACGGCACACCCGGATCTGGCGGGCAAGCTGGCCTCGGCCGGGCGGTTGACGGCCGAGAGTACCGGTGAGCAGGCAGCGGCAGGGCTGGACATGCTGACCGACAATGAGCGTGAGAGTTTCACGCGGTTGAATGGTGACTATGTCGCCAAACATGGATTTCCCTTCATCATTGCGGTGCGTGACTACGACAAGGCCAGCATTCTGGCGGCGTTTCATCGCCGCATAGACAACAGCCGCGAGGTGGAGCTTGCCGAGGCCTGCAAACAGGTCGAGCGGATTGCCGAGTTTCGATTGAGGGATGTTTTGCCATCATGACCCAAATCAATATCCGCCAGTTGACCGCTGATAGTTTCGCCCCCTTCGGCGAAGTGCTGGAGTTGAAGGCCCAACCCGATAAGCTGATTAATCAGGGGCAATGCGGTCGCCATCACGATCTGGCCACGCTGGCGTTTTCGGGCGGGCGTGCCGGGATTTCGCTGTTTGACGCCGAGCCGCGCAGCCTGCCGTACAAGCTGGAGATGGTCGAGCGTCACCCCGATGGGTCACAGGCCTTTATTCCGATGTCGCAGTCCCGTTTTTTGGTGATTGTTGCGCCAGATGAAAATGGAAAACCGGGGAGGCCTCTGGCGTTTGAAACCACACCGGGACAGGGGATAAACCTGCATCAAGGCATCTGGCACGGGGTGTTGACACCTCTGCAGGCGCCGGGGTTGTTTGCCGTTGTTGACCGGATTGGCCCGGGTCTCAACCTGGAAGAACACTGGTTTGAGACGCCATTTACCGTATCACGTAGTTAAGATCAAAGCCGCCCACCAAAGAGGCGGTTCACTAACTTAGAAACCAACAATAGGGACGATGAAATGAGTAATGGAAGCATCGGGTCGCCGCAGCAATTGCGCGATCCCAACTATACGCCCGCCCTGTCGCGGGCGATCCCGCTGGGTATCCAGCATGTGCTGGCAATGTTTGTATCAAACGTGACACCTGCGATTATTGTCGCCGGGGCGGCGGGCTTTGGCTTTGGCTCAAACTCGCCGGATTTCCCCGAGCTGCTGTATATGATTCAGATGTCGATGCTGTTTGCCGGTGTCGCAACATTGCTGCAGACGGTGACGGTTGGCCCGGTGGGCGCTGCGCTGCCGATTGTTCAGGGCACCAGCTTTGCGTTTTTACCGATCATGATCCCACTGGTGGCGGGTAAGGGCGTTGATGCGCTGGGGGCCCTGTATGGTGGCGTCATCATTGGCGGCATTTTCCATGCAGCATTGGGCACTGTGATCGGAAAAATCCGTTTTGCTCTGCCGCCGCTGGTGACCGGACTGGTAGTAACGTTGATCGGGTTGATGTTGGTCAAGGTTGGCATTCAGTATGCTGCCGGTGGTGTGCCTGCTAAGATGTCAGGGGCTGCTGAATATGGCTCTCTGTTGAACTGGTCGGCTGCATTGTTGGTGATTGTGGTCACGCTGGGATTGAAGTTTTTCGCCCGTGGAATGTTGTCGATCTCGGCGGTGTTGCTGGGTCTTGCCGTGGGCTATGTCTATGCGCTGATGATGGGCATGGTCACTGTCGAGGCGATTGGTACCAGCTGGTCACGCGCTGCGACCTTTGCGCTGCCGATGCCGTTCAAATATGGCTTTGAGTTTTCGCTGGCTGCAGTTCTGGGCTTCTGCCTGATGGCCTTTGTGTCTGCGGTGGAAACCGTTGGTGACGTGAGCGGAATCACCAAGGGTGGTGCTGGTCGCGAGGCCACTGACAAAGAGATCACTGGTGCCACCTATGCCGATGGTGTGGGCACGGCAATTGCAGGCCTGTTTGGCGGTTTGCCAAATACTTCGTTCAGCCAGAACGTTGGCTTGATTGCGATGACCGGTGTGATGAGCCGCCATGTGGTGACTATTGGTGCCATCTTCCTGATCATCTGCGGGCTGGTGCCCAAGGTTGGCGCCATTATCCGCACCATCCCGATCGAAGTACTTGGTGGCGGTGTCATCGTGATGTTTGGCATGGTGGTTGCAGCCGGTATTTCGATGCTGTCTGACGTGGACTGGAACCGTCGTAATATGGTGATCTTTGCCATTTCATTGTCGATTGGCCTGGGACTGCAGATGGAGCCCGGTGCGGTGCAATACTTGCCTGACTCGCTGCGGATCCTGATGACTTCAGGTCTGTTGCCTGCGGCGCTGCTGGCGATTGTGCTGAACCTGGTCTTGCCGCTGGACCTGGCGGATGAATCCACGGATGAAGTATCGGGTGGTCATGCCGGCCACGGCGAGGGGTCGCTGCCTGGCGAATAAGATTAAGGTGCGAGGGGCCAGCCCCTCGCGCTCCCCGAGGTATTTTAGACAAGAAGAACGGGGGCTGCTGTGTGAGGCGGTCCCTGTTGATATTGGGCCGGCTGGCAGATGTTACTTCGTTGCCATCTGTCGTGCTACATCCAGCATTCGCGCCGAAAAGCCCCATTCGTTGTCGTACCAGCCAAAAATGCGCACCTGGCGGTCGCCCACCATGCGGGTCTCGGGGGCGGCGATCACCAGAGATTCAGGGCGTGCACGCAGGTCGGAGGATACCAGCGGCATCTCAGTCCAGCCGAGCACGGGTGAGGCGGCAACAGCCTCTTTCAAGGTGGCAATAAAGTTCTTTTCGCCGGAGGGGCGCGACAGCCGCACCACCAGATCCACCGCTGAAACACTGGCGCTGGGCACGCGCACTGCGGCGCCGCTGATGCGGCCTGCCAGATGAGGTAGCACCGTGTCGATCAGGTGGGTTGCAGAAGAGCTGGTTGGGACCATCGATTGCGCGCCACCACGGGAGCGGGCGAAGTCGCCGCGGGGGGCGTCGACCATGGGCTGTGAGTTGGTATAGCAGTGGATGGTGGTCATATGCGCGGTGTCGATACCAGCGATCTGATCCACTAGTTTGACCAGCGGGGCCATTGCGTTGGTGGTACAAGAGGCGTTGGAGATGATCCGGGCACCGTCCAGCATGTCGTCATTGGCGCCCAGCACCACCGTCTGCTCGGCAGCGGGCGAGGGACCTGAGATCAACACCTTACGTGCCCCCGCTGCCAGGCCGCGTTCGGCGACATCCGACGTGCGCGCTATGCCGGTGCATTCCAGCACCACATCAACAGTGCTCAGGTCGGCCTGCGTTAAGTCGGCATGATGGCTCATCGGTATGGAGCGGCCCATCACGGTCAGCATCTTGTCGCCGTGTTCAACCGTTTCGGGGAAGGGGCCAAATGTGCTGTCGTATTGAAACAGATAGGCGCACATGTCCAAAGGGGCGATGTCGTTGATCCGCACCACCTCGATGCCCGCGCCCCGTGGCGAGGTCAGGATTTGGCGCAAGATCGCGCGGCCAATGCGGCCGAATCCGTTGATTGCAATTCTCATGGCTAAGCTATGGCAGGGGTTGTGAGTTGGCTCAATCCACCTTGGGGTGAAATTTGATCACATTTTGTGAAGTGAGAACCGTCTTGGAAATGATCCGGGGGATCATTTCAGGTTCGAACGTGTCGAACCCAAAATGCAGCCTAGCTTATCAACTGGCCGTGACTGACTTGCGGCCCTTTAGTTTGGGCAGATCATCTGGGCAAAGTAAGACCCGTCAATTGACTGCACCATGGTATCGATATTGGCGCTGCATCCGGTGGCGGCCTTGAAGGCACGTGCAGCCTGACGGGAGCCGATCATGGCTGGTGGGCGAAAGGGCAGAAGCTCGACATTCAATCGCTCGGCACGGTAGCGCCCCGGCACGTCCTCGACGGCTGTCACGATCCAATTGCGACCCAAAACAGTAACCTGCTTGCCCGCAACGCCTTTGGCCTGAGCAAGAGGGGTCAGAGCCAGTCCTAGCGCGGTGGCCAGGGTCAATTGTTTCATCATGACAAATCTCCGCTTAAATGCTAATGCCGCAACCCTAGCGCAGGCTACGGCACATGCAATGGCTATCAGCCCAACGGCATGTGCCGATTGACGTCTTTGTACAGCAAGTAGCGGAACCGGCCCGGGCCGCCCGCATAGCAGGCCTGCGGGCAGAAGGCGCGCAACCACATGAAATCGCCGGCCTCGACCTCGACCCAGTCCTGGTTCAGCTTGTAGACCGCTTTGCCTTCGAGCACGAACAACCCGTGCTCCATGACGTGGGTCTCCAGGAAGGGGATGACGCCGCCGGGTTCAAAACTGACTACGGTGACATGCATGTCGTGGCTCATGTCTTCGGGGTTCATGAAACGCGTGGTGGACCAGCGGCCCTCTGTGTCGGGCATCACGTTGGGGGCGATGTCCTGCTCGTTGACCACAAAGGATGCGGGCTTTTGCACGCCCGGTGCGGATTGCCAGCGTTTGCGGATCCAGTGGAATGCGCCAATTTCGTCACTGGTGTTGCGGATAGTCCAGTCTGCGCCTGCGGGGGCATAGACAAAACTGCCCGGTGTTAATGTATGGGCCGTGCCGTCGACGGTTAGCTGCAGTGTGCCTTGGGTGACAAACAGACCGGCCTGTGCCGTTGCATCGCTTTCCGGTGCATCTGAGCCACCGCCCGGCTGCAGCTCGACGATATACTGTGAAAAAGTCTCGGCAAACCCGCTGAGCGGGCGGGCGATGACCCACATCCGCATGCTATCCCAGCCCGGCAGGAACGAAGTCACGATATCGCGCATGGTGCCTTTGGGGATCACCGCATAGGCGTCGGTGAACATGGCGCGATCGGTCAGCAGCTGGTCCTGCCCTGGGTGACCACCATGGGGAGTGTGATAGGTGGGCGATGCCATATGCGATCCTTTCCATGTGTTTGGCGCAACTATGCGAGTGTCATCGCCGCGCCGAAAGGTGGCCTGGCGCAATAGCTTTCTTCGTAAAAATTTGAATATCGGCGGGCGGGCTTTGGACAAATCCGGATCCAGGGGGTACTGCTGCAGGAGCGCCGCCTATGCGGCATTGTATTATTGAGGGTTCTTTATGAAAACGTTTCTTAGCGCTTGCGCCATTGTGATTGCCGTGAGCGGCGCGGCTGACGCCAAATCTTTGTCGCGCATTTTGGCGGAAACGGGACTTAGCAGCGAGGATTTTGACTTGATGGGGCAATATGCTGCTGGCCTGTACGAACGTGGCAGCCCCAAAAACGGGGCCTCGGCCAAGTGGGCCAATGGTGACAGCGGTGCATCGGGGACGGTGACGCTGCAAGAGGTCAAAGGCAAGTGTGTGTTGCTGCGCCATGAGGCATTGGCGGGCGGCAAGGACAAGCCGGTGCTGATCCACACCCGGCGCTGCAAAAACGCCGATGGAGTCTGGGTGTTGCAGCCCTGAGATTTCAGGGCGCAACGCTTTGTACAGCGGATTTGGTCACTGCCTTTGTAAACTATTCCGGAAAATTCGAATTTTCCGAGTAAAATTCTTTGAAGAATTTTGGCGCGTTGGGAGAGGTTACAGCCCTTCGATGACCCCGGCCTGACGCAATCCTGCTGCGCATTGCTGGAGTTCTTGCAGGATTGTTTCGGGCTGTTTCTGTGCACCCAGGCCGCGTGGGGCCGAGCTGCCCACCACCACGGGTGTATCGCCCGGCAGCGAGACCACAACGGCGTAGCCAATGATGCCGGATTCAAATTCGCCTTCGGTGATCACCAAGCCGTCCTGGCGGGCCTGGGCAATCCGTTCGAGGATCTCTGCGCGGTCTTGCAACGATTGTTCGGTATATTTGGGAATCTTGACGCTGTTGACCAGTATCTCGGCCTGATCGGCTGGCAGGCTGGCCAGCAGCATGCGGCCCAAGCTGGTGTGTATCAAGGGGATACGCGCGCCGGCAGTGAAGCCGTAAGTCACCGGACCATGGCCGACAGTGGATTGCGCCAGCAACAAGACCTGCTCACGATCCAGCATTGCCAGCGTGATTGCGGCCCCCAGATTGGTGGCGTGATGATCCAGAAGCGGCTGCACCCTGAGGCCAAATTGGTTCGCTTGCAAGAAACCTCCGGCCAGCTCGAGCACCCTTGGTGCCAATGACAACATACGCCCGTCCTGGCGCAGGTATCCGGCTTTTACCAAAGTCAACGCGCCGCGGCGCGCGGTGGCACGGTCTTGTCCGGTTCGCCGGGCAATCTCGGCCAGGCTCATGCTGGGGGTGGCGGCGTCAAATACTGCCAGCACCTCTAGGCCCTTGGCAAAACTGGATGAAATGTTGCGGTCCTGTTCGGTGGCGGACATGGCTGAATCTCTTTTTGGGTCCGAGCAGCCTTGACAGACTGACAGGTCCTTTGCAAGTTTGGTCGAATAGAGATCAATTAGTGCGGCATTTGAACAAAGTCAAGCCCGCGCAAATCGATCAGCCAGCGAACAGGAGCCAGCATGATCAGCCAAGCGATGAATGACAGCCTTACCCGTGTGGGCAAAGGCAGCGATGCCGGCGAGGTGTTGCGGCGCTATTGGCAACCTGCGGCACTGTTGGATGAGCTGGAACAGGGGCGCCCGGTGGTGCCTGTGAAACTGTTGGGCGAGGAACTGGTGTTGTTCCGTGACAGCGCTGGCGAGTTGGGCCTGATCGGGCGTCATTGCCCACATCGCGGTGCGGACATGTGCTTTGGTCGGCTTGAGGACAACGGGCTGCGTTGTCCGTTCCATGGCTGGCATTTTGATCGCAACGGCCAATGCGTTGAACAACCAGGTGAGCCCGAGGGCAGTCGGATGTTTGAAAAGGTCCAATCGACGTCTTACCCGGTGGTCGAAAAGAACGGCATCATCTGGGCCTATATGGGCCCGGGCGAGCCGCCAGCCTTTCCCAACTTCGACTGTTTCCGGGCTCCGGGCACCCATGTTTTTGCCTTTAAGGGGTTGTGGCAATGCAACTGGTTGCAGGCGATGGAAGTGGGGATTGACCCGGCGCATGCTTCGTTTCTGCATCGGTTCCTGCAAGATGAAAACCCGGCTGACAGCTATGGGAAGCAGTTTCGCGACACGGCAGCAGATACCGCAATCCCGATGACCAAACTGCTGCGGGATTATCCCCGGCCTGAGATCCAGGTAGAGGAAACGGACTACGGGCTGAAACTGACCGCACTGCGCCATCTCGACAGCGGGCAGACCCATGTGCGGGTGACCAATCAGATCTTTCCCGAAGCAATTTGTATCCCAATGTCGCGTGAGATGACCATCACTCAGTGGCATGTGCCTGTTGATGATGAAAATTGCTATTGGTATTCAATGTTTACCAGCTATGACGCGCCGGTGGACAAGGATCGGATGCGGGATCAGAGGCTGCAAGAACACAGCCTGCCGGACTATGCGCCGCTTAAGAATGCCTCGAACAACTATGGCTATGATGCGGGTGAGCAAGAGAGCGAGACCTATACCGGCATGGGTTTGGATATCAACGTGCATGATCAGTGGGCCGTTGAAAGCATGGGGGCGATTCAAGATCGTACGCAAGAGCACCTTGGCAAGACGGATGTAGCGATCATTCGCTATCGTCGCATGCTGCGTGCGGCCATTGCTGCGGTCAAAGAAGGACGCGAGGATGACTTGCCGATGCGAAATGCTCTGGACCTGACCACCCTGTTTGGCCCAGTGTCCAACGATGCCATTGCCAAAGATGGTGACTGGAGCAAGGCCACGGGCGAGTCAGACCAAGCACGCCGCAGCGCTTGCCCTTGGGATGCCAGCATCTAAAGTCACCTACCGCTAGGAGCGCATGATGCGTGAGACATTCAAGGCCGGGAAACTGGCCCAAAAAGGGCTATTGTCGCCTGATGACTGTGCCAAGGCCGCAGAGCTGGTGGCGCAGGTGCAGTCGCAAGACATCGAGACCGTGCGGGTGTTGTTTGTCGATCAACACGGCATTTTGCGCGGCAAAACCATCGTCGCCAGCGCATTTGCTTCGGTGTTTGACGGCGGCATGGCTGTGCCCTCGACATTGTTGCTAAAGGATACCTCGCACCGCACCGCATTTGATGTCTGGTCGCGCGATAGTGGCAATCAGGCTGGACCGATGCGGGGGGCGGGTGATGTGCTGCTGGTGCCGTGCCCCGAGACCTTTCGAGTGTTGCCCTGGTCGCCGCACTCGGCTTGGATCTTTTGCGATGTGGTGTTTCGCGATGGCTCTGCGATCCCGTTCAGTGCGCGCCATGTGCTGCGCAGCGCAATGGATCGTCTGGAAGATCAGGGGATGGCGGCCGTCATTGGCCTGGAAGTCGAATTCCACATTTTTGAGCGCACTGATAACGCCACAAACCACGGGCAGTCGGGTATGCCGGGGGCACCAGTGGAAACCCGCAATCTGGCGCAGGGCTATCAGTACCTGACCGAAACCCGATATGGTGAGATGGAAGCGATCCTGGACACTCTGCGGCGCAATGCGCAGGGGCTGGGACTGGCTGTGCGCTCGGTCGAGGTGGAAATGGGTCCCAGTCAGGTTGAATTTACCTTTGACCCTGCCGACCCAATGACCCAAGCCGATGCCATGGTGATGTTTCGCACCATGGTCAAACAGGTCTGCGCGGCGCAGGGGCTGCACGCCAGTTTTATGGCTAAACCCCGGCTCGAGAACACCTGCGCCAATGGCTGGCATATCCATCAGTCGCTGTTGGACCTGAACACGGGTCGCAATTTGCTGATGCCGGATGAAGGCGGTGGCTTGACGCCGCAGGCCAGTGGCTGGATCGCCGGGTTGTTGAAGCATGCGGCTGCATCTTCGGTACTGATTGCGCCCAGCGTGAACAGCTATAAACGGTATCTGCCATTCCAGCTGGCCCCGAACCGCATCCAGTGGGGCGAGGACAACCGAGGCGC
Organism: Rhodobacterales bacterium 56_14_T64; assembly: GCA_002162795.1. Taxonomy (GTDB): domain Bacteria; phylum Pseudomonadota; class Alphaproteobacteria; order Rhodobacterales; family Rhodobacteraceae; genus Parasedimentitalea. The sequence continues at coordinate 3,228 of MAAY01000106.1, read as the reverse complement.
CATGCTGCGCGCCTTGTTGCAGGAGGGCGACAGCGCCAGCCGGGTGGAGAACCGGGCACCGGACAGTTCCGCTAACCCCTATTATGCGCTGGCAGCGCAGTTGATCGCCGGGGGCGAGGGGATCGCCACGGGTCGCGTCGCACCCGCTCCGACTTTGTCGCCATATGACGGCGACGCTGTGCAACTGCCGCGTTCATTGGGGGATGCATTGCAGGCGTTTGAGGCGTCACCACTGTTTCGCCGTATGCTGGGCGAGGATTTTGTCGACTATCTGCTGCACCTGAAACGGTTTGAGTGGGATCGCTATCTGAACACCGTCAGCGAATGGGAACAGGCAGAGTATTTCAACCTGTATTGACCATTTTCAGCGCTGCAGTCTGGGCGTTTGAGGCTTGAACGGGCAAGGCGCGATTGATAGCCTAAGCGCAACGTATAATCCTTGGGTCAAAAGGAAACTGAAGATGAAATTTACCGAAGAACATGAATGGCTGCTGCCCGAAGGCGATCTGATTGTGGTTGGCATTACCTCGCATGCTGCCGAGCAATTGGGTGATGTTGTGTTCATTGAACTGCCCGAGGCAGGGATGGAAGTGACCAAGGATGAAGAGGTTGTGGTGATCGAGTCTGTCAAGGCGGCCTCAGATATCCTCTCTCCACTGGACGGCGAGATTGTCGAGGTTAACGATCCGCTGGCGAATACGCCGAGTCTGGTCAATGAAGACGCGCAGGGTGGCGCTTGGTTCTTCAAGATCAAAGCCTCGGATCTGTCGGTGATGGATGACTATATGGATGAAGCTGAGTATCAGAAATTCATTGGCTGAGAGCCTGTAAAACCGGTTTGATTTAGAAGATTGAGGCGGGCCTTGGGTCCGCCTCTTTTTTGTGCCCGTTTGCAGGCAAAGGGGCGGGCCTTCGGCGAAGGTATTTGAAACAAGAAGAAGGCTTTGGTGAGAGGGTTTTACTCTGGCTCCTGAACGTTACGTTTCGTCACTTTGGTGGACAGTGTGCAGCGGGTGGGACATGCTCTTGGCACGCATATGGCGAATGTTGGGAGGCACAGGCTGATGGATATGAATTTTGGCATGCGGGATGAAACCCGGGCATTGTTGGATCGGGTCGTCGAGATGATCCGGGACGAGGTGATGCCGCTGGAAGATGAGTATCACGGCGAGATCGCCAAGGGGGATCGCTGGACCTATACCACGCGTCAGGCTGAGATTCTGGAAGGGTTGAAGGCCAAGGCTAAGGCCGCCGGTCTGTGGAACTTCTGGCTGACCGACAGTGACAGGGGCATTGGCCTGAGCACCGTGGAATACGCTTATTTTGCCGAACAGATGGGCAAGACGCCGCTGGGGGCCGAGGTGTTCAACTGCGCGGCGCCAGATACTGGCAATATGGAAGTGTTCGAGCGTTATGGCTCGGAAGCGATGAAGCAGCAATGGCTGCAGCCACTATTGGCTGGTGAGATCCGCTCGGCCTATTTGATGACCGAGCCGGATGTGGCCAGCTCGGATGCCACCAATGTCTCGATGTCCTGTGTGCGCGACGGTGACGACTATGTGCTGAATGGCGAGAAATGGTGGGCTAGTGGCGCGGGCGATCCGCGCTGCAAGGTCTATATCGTGATGGTCAAGACAGCCGGTGAGGAAATGCCCAAGCACCAGCGCCAGTCAATGGTTGTTGTTGCAGCCGATACGCCCGGTATCGAGGTGCTGCGACCGATGCAGGTCTACGGCCATGATGATGCACCGCATGGGCATATGCATCTCCGGTTTACTAATGTCCGGGTGCCTGCCGAAAGTCTTTTGTTGGGTGAAGGGCGCGGCTTCGAGATTGCCCAAGGCCGCCTGGGGCCGGGACGCATCCATCACTGTATGCGCGCGATTGGTCAGGCTGAAATAGCACTGGAGCAGATGTGTCGCCGCTCGCTGCAGCGCGAGGCTTTTGGCAAGAAGCTGGCGCAGCTGGGGGCCAATTACGATATCATCGCCGAGTGCCGGATGGAGATCGAGATGGCGCGGCTGCTGTGCCTAAAGGCGGCCTGGTACATGGATCAGGGAGATGCCCGCGCAGCCGCGCCTTGGATTTCCCAGATCAAGGTGGTGGCCCCACGCGTGGCGCTGAAGGTGATCGACGAGGCGGTGCAGATGTTTGGCGGTCAGGGGATTTCGCAAGATACGCCGCTGGCACAGGCCTGGACCCATGTGCGCACGCTACGTCTTGCCGATGGCCCGGATGCGGTGCACCGTCGGCAAGTGGCGCGGGTTGAACTGAAGAAATACACTCAGGAAAAAATGTAGAGTATCGTCCTTGCCTCGGTCTGAGTGGGTTTGGCTTTGAACCGGGGCAGGGGCGACTGGCTGGACCAAGTGATGGCCGAGTGACACCAGTGTCTTCTTAGCGTTTTCCCTTGGCAACTTTGGCGATCTCTTGCGAGATGACTTTGCGGATCAGTTTGTCATAGTTCTTGATCTGGGTATCGACCAGTTTGACGTGCCTAGTTTCCATGTCCGAGATGATTTTCTTGAGCTCGGTGATCTTCTTTTCCAACGTGCTGTCGTGATCGTCGACGTATTTTCTGGCCCGCATCAGGGCCAGCCGGTTTTCCTCTGCCTCGGCGGCGGTGGTCTTGATCTGCGTGGACATGCCTTTGACCTCGGTATCGACATATTTTTTGGCGCGGATCAGCGCCTGACGATTGCCTTCGGTGTCATTGGTATTGGCTTTGATCTGGTTGTCGTTGGTTTTTAGATGGCTGTCGATCTCGTTGAATTTCTTCACCAGGGTTTGCACGTTTTGGGCAGATTGATCCGCCTGACTTACGATCTGGGCCGCGCGTTTTGCGTCTTCTTGCTTGTTGGTCTGCAGCTTGGCCACAAGAGATTTCTCGAGGTTCTGGACTTTGCGTTCGAGCGTTTGAAGTTCGTCGGGCATTGTATCACCTTTGGTTGCGATGCCATGTGATGTCGGCCGGGGTCTGGATGTCGGCCGGGGTCTGTTGGCCGGTCTTTCTGGTTTTTGAGGTAGCGGGAGATTGCGCGAAGGCAATTCGTTCTGGGGCCAATGGTGCCCCCGGGCTTGATTTGATCAGAAAACCCACATTGGTCGGTGGGTAATCCCCCCCGGAACTAAGGGGATGCGAAAGTAGAATTTTCTCGGCAAGAATGACTGAGGAGATTTTGATGAAGAAGACGAGATATAGTGAACCCCAAATTCTGGCGATCCTGC